>NZ_JBHSMT010000008.1:0-461325 GCF_042654985.1 Paraherbaspirillum soli
GCCAGGATCAAACTCTTCAGTTTAATCTCTGTTTTGTGGCATTGCTGCCTGCCCTCGCGGGCATCGCTCACTCAAAATACTGACAGGCCGCTTCTCAAATCGCTTTGCGAAGCGCCTATTTTCTTCTTTGTGAACATTTAATGTTTTAAGTCATACGCCACTCATTTACACGAGCAGCGCTGCACTTCCATCAAACGCCCACACTTATCGACTGTTAATTGTTAAAGAACCTGGCCTGCTGTCGCGTCAACTTGCGTCGTTCGCGTCACCAACAAAGCGTTTTGTTTGTCAGCAGCAGAGAGATGAGATTATGTGGCGTTTCCAGTTTTTCGTCAACTACTTTTTGTTACTCTTCCGAAAAACTTCTTTACTCAACCACCACTTCTTCACCTGCTTCCCATCGTGAAGTTCGCGCTCAAAAACAGCCTTCGCTGCCTCTTTATTTCGCGTCGTTCTCAACGGGAGGCGAACTATAGCAAACCCTTTCAAACCATGGCAAGGGATTTTTCAAAGATTCTTAAAGATTTTTAAATACCGGCAATCGCTTCTCCATAAATGCCTGCATTCCTTCTTTTTGATCCTCTGTAGCGAAGGTGCTGTAGAACATTCTGCGCTCATATTGAATGCCTTCCGCCAAGGTCGATTCATATGCCCGATTAACCGATTCCTTGATCATCATTACTGAGGGGAGCGACATGCTGGCAATAACCGTCGCAGCCTCCATCGCCTCCGCCAGCAATCTGTCCATCGGCACCACACGCGAAACCAACCCCGCGCGCTCGGCTTCGCCCGCATCCATCATGCGCGCGGTCAGGCACATGTCCATCGCCTTGGATTTAGACACCGCTCGCGGCAGGCGTTGCGTACCGCCTGCACCTGGAATGATGCCCAGTTTGATTTCTGGCTGACCAAATTTGGCATTGTCGGCTGCGATGATGAAATCACACATCATCGCCAATTCGCATCCGCCGCCCAACGCGAACCCAGCCACAGCTGCAATCACCGGTTTGCGGACATTACGGATCTGCTCCCAGTTACGGGTGATGTATTCGCCCTTGAATACATCCATATAAGTAAATTTGGCCATGCCGCCGATATCGGCACCGGCAGCGAATGCTTTCTCACTGCCAGTCAAAACGATGCAACCAATATCCGCATCGGCGTCGAACTTCACTAACGCATCGCCGAGCTCGTCCATTAATTGGTCATTCAAGGCATTTAACGCCTTAGGGCGATTCAAGCGAATCAGCCCGACTTTCCCTTGCGTTTCAACCAGAATATTTTCGTATGTCATTGCATCCCTCATTAAGTTAAGGTCAATAAGCGTTAATTGTAGCGCTGCCGGATAAAGGATACGATAAGCAGATCACGCAACTGAGAAGCCTCACTAGGAATTTATCGGCTTTTGAACGGTCTATCGCCATATAAGAAACTCGCTTCCACTACAAGATCACCAGGGCATTAGCTGACGCACCTTTCATCCACTATAAAGGGGTAAGTCATGTTCAAGACCATTCTGGTACCAACCGATGGCTCGCGTTTATCGGACAAGGCAATCGACAAGGCGATTGAATTCGCCAAATACAATAGCAGCAAAATAGTCGCGCTATCAGTGGCGGAACCCTATCCATTCTCGCCGATGGCAGAGAGCACTATGGCGACCGACCCGGGAACCTACGAAGAAAACATGCTGGCGCTGGCACAGCAAAATGTACAAAAAGTCGCCGATGCCGCCAAAACAGCCGGCGTCCAATGTGAAACCCTCACCGCACAAGCCTTTAATCCCGATGAAGAAATCATCAATGCCGCCGAAAAATATCATTGCGACGTGATTTTCATGGCGTCTCATGGACGCAGCGGCCTAAGCAGATTGTTTTTGGGGAGCAAGACCCAGAGAGTGCTGGCGCACTCGACCATTCCGGTGCTGGTGCTGCGCTGAAATGACGCGCAACTATTTCAAAGCTCGGCTGAACGCTTGCTCGACACCGGCAGATGTCGAGCATTAATTACCATCCAGGAAATTTATCGGCTTGAGGCCGACTTTGGCAGCAGCAGCCACATCATGCCGCGCTGCTTCATTTTGCCGGCCTTGTCGCCAGCTTCATTGCCAAATCCCCAGAAAAAGTCGGCTCTTACCGCGCCTTTGATCGCACCGCCGGTATCCTGCGCCATCATCAATTGCTGCAACACACCACTACTATTAGGCTGGGTGGTTGCCAGGAACACTGGCGTTCCCAGCGGCACAAATTGGGGATCGACCGCAATCGAGCGCTGTGGCGTCAACGGCACGCCTTGGGCACCTTTGGGTCCTTTGCTCGGATCGGTCACTTTTTCTTCCTTAAAGAAGACATAACTAGGATTGGCATTCAGTAATTCCAGTTGTCGCGACGGATTTGCGGCAAGCCACGCCTTGATTCCTTGCGCCGAGGCTTGCGCCAGCGTCAACTCCCCCTTATCGACCAGATAACGGCCAATCGATTTATAGGGATAACCGTTTTGATCTGCGTAAGCGACGCGCACCATCCCGCCGGCATCGTTCAGCTGCACTCTTCCCGAGCCCTGCACTTGCAGGAAAAAAGCATCAATTGGGTCATCCACCCACAACAATTCTTTGCCGTTCAAAGCCGCAGATTTGTCCAGCTCGGCGCGGTTTGGATATGGCACCACTTTGTTACCCACCAGCCGTCCACGCAAACGCAGCCCCTTCAGTTCGGGATAAATACTTGCCAAGTCAACTGTCAGCAAATCATCCGGCGCCCGATAAATAGGCGTTTGATACGCGCCGCCGCGCTTGCGTGCGCCGCGTAACAAAGGCTCGTAATAGCCCGTAACGAGACCGCTATCGGAGCCATCCGCATTAATAACTTGATAAGGCGTGAAAAACGCCTGGAAAAATGTACGGATGGCCTTCTCGTTATTAGCATCGAGGTCTCGCGCGATGACACAAGGCTCTTTCCAGTCGCTTTTCCGCACCAAGGTCGTACATGAGCTCAAAAAGGCCGGCAATGCTAGCCGCAAATCATCACTGTCCCAACCGGGCAACGCAGCAAAGGTGCTAGCCCGCAGAGTTGCGCCAGGTGCGGTCGACACGGAAGGTTGCGGCGTGGCGGTCGGCAACTGCGCTTCGTGCGGCGGAGCAGTCGTGATCGGGGTGGAGGTACAAGCGGCCAAGCTGAAAGCAATGATCAGGAGAGAAACGGGTAAACTGAAACGTTTAAATAGCATTTAGGATTCTTTATGTGGTTAGTAGCCCTTGAAGCGTGCTTCGCCTTCTTTGTGTTCGCCTTCATTGTCTGGTGGACGATGTTTTCCGGCCGCAAACCAGATCAAAAGCCACCAAGCAAATCGTTACCGCCTAAAGACGACAATAAAGAGCAATAAGCTCAATGCAGGGTGCGCGGCAGCGACAAAATGAACTCCGGAATACGCGCCTCGAATTGTTCGCCATCCTCGGCGACGCAGAAATATTCGCCAAACATCGAACCCTGCGGCGTTGCCAGCGAAGTGCCGCTGGTATATTCAAACTGCTCGCCCGGCTGCAGCAGCGGCTGGTGGCCGACGACACCCAGTCCGCGCACTTCTTCGACGTGATTGTTGGCATCGGTGATTACCCAATGGCGCGAGATTAATTGCGCCGCAACTTGCCCGGTATTTTGGATTGTAATCGCGTAGGCAAATACATAATGAGAACTGTCAGGTTCGGATTGCTCTTCAAGGTATTGCGTTCTGACGGAAACAGTAAATTCGTAGGCGGCCATGCAGACTCCCTTTATGCGAGAAGTTGATTACTTCGTCGTTATGTCATTGTATGTAACGGATCATTGCACACGAAATTGATGTGGGGCGCAAGCGGAAGGGTAAGCCTGACGAAAACCTAAAGAGTAAAATAGCGCATCTTTTTTAGCGCATTCCCCCTTTAAGTGACCACCATGCCAACCTACCGCATCGCTCCCAGCATCCTTTCCGCCGACTTCGCCCGCCTTGGCGAAGAGGTACGCAACGTCGTCAGCGCCGGTGCCGACATTATCCATTTCGATGTAATGGACAATCATTATGTTCCCAACCTGACCATCGGGCCGTTGGTATGCGAGGCGATTCGGCCACACGTGCAAGTGCCAATCGACGTCCACCTGATGGTGAAACCGGTGGATCGTATCATTCCTGACTTTGCCAAAGCCGGCGCCAATATCATCAGCTTCCATCCGGAAGCATCCGATCATCTCGACCGCACGCTACAACTGATTCGCGACAACGGCTGCCAGGCCGGCCTGGTATTTAACCCTGCGACACCGCTTCACTTCCTCGATCACGTGATGGATAAACTGGACTTGATCCTGATCATGTCGGTCAATCCGGGTTTTGGCGGCCAATCGTTTATCCCGGGGGCGCTGAAAAAGATTGCCGAAGTACGGCAACGAATCGACGCCTCGGGTCGCGACATCCTGCTGGAAGTCGATGGCGGCATCAAAATCGAAAATATCGCGGCGGCGGCGCAAGCCGGCGCGGATACCTTTGTCGCCGGCTCCGCAATTTTCGGCAAGCCCGACTACAAAGCCGTCATCGACAGCATGCGCGCCGAGTTGGCAAAGGTATGACTGTAGCAGCCGCTAGCACCAAGACCGTCGCTCTGAGCGGCATCGCCGCCGCCATCATCGATCTGGACGGCACCATGCTCGACACCGCGCCGGATTTCCATGTCGCGGTCAATCGCACCCGTGCCGACCTGGATTTGGCTCCGCTCGACCAGCAGACGATAGTCGATTTTGTCGGCAAAGGCAGCGAAAACCTGATACGGCGAGTGCTCAGCCTGGATTACACCCCGCCCGAAGTCGAACACCACTTTGCGGCGGCGCTGGATTCCTATCAGCGCCATTATCAGGCGATCAATGGCACTCATGCGACGCTCTATCCAGAGGTAATCGACGGCTTGCAAGCCATGCGGGACAAAGGCTTGCGCCTGGCCTGCGTGACCAACAAACCGATTGTCTTCGCCCTGGCATTGTTGGAAAAAGCCGGGCTGCGCCAATATTTCGAACTGGTTTATGGCGGCGACTCGTTTCCCAAAAAGAAACCTGATCCAATGCCGCTATTGGCGGTTTGCAGCGAATTCGATTTGGAACCAGCCCAAATCGTCGCCATCGGCGACTCTTCGAACGATGCGCAAGCGGCACGCGCAGCGGGCTGCCGGGTGTTCAATGTGCCGTATGGCTACAATCACGGCGAGCCTATACAAGACGTTGAATCGGATGGTATAGTCGCAACGCTGCTGGTTGCAGCCCGACATATTTCAAACTGACTTAAGCAACTTTATACCTCTCGACCATTCATGTTTCTCGACAAAAAACGTAATGTCCCACTAGCCGCCCCTGAGGCCTGGCTTTGGCGACGCTGGCTATCCTGGGCTAACTGAACCCATTGATCGCCGTTGCCCGCTACTGATTAGTTGGGGACAGAGTAATTCGCCACATACGGTGGCTCTTGAACTCTCTCCCACAAGTAGTGAAAAATGCAGGCAACGTTTTTTTGTAGTCGACCCGCTGTTTTACATTAACGGCCTGGAGAGAAACATGACCGAACTCGAATTCAAATCGCTGGCCGCACAAGGCTATAACCGCATTCCACTGATCGCTGAAGCACTTGCCGATCTCGAAACTCCGCTGACGCTCTACCTGAAACTGGCGCAAACCCAGCAAGCAGGGAAAAATACTTTCCTGCTCGAATCGGTCGTCGGCGGCGAGCGCTTCGGCCGCTACTCATTCATCGGCTTGCCGGCATCAACGCTATTGCGCAGCTTCGGCACGCGGATCGAAGTCGTCAAGAACGACAAGATCATCGAGACTCGCGAAGGTAATCCGCTCGATTTCATTACAGAATTCCAATCGCGCTACAAGGTGGCGCTGCGCCCCGGTTTACCGCGCTTCTGCGGCGGCCTGGCCGGCTATTTCGGCTATGACACCGTGCGCCATATCGAAAAGCGCCTTGCAAATTCGACGCCGAAGGACGATCTCGGCTTGCCGGACATTCAATTGCTGCTGACGGAAGAACTGGCAGTGATCGACAACCTGTCCGGCAAACTATATTTGATCGTCTATGCCGACCCCACCCAACCGGAAGCTTTTTCGAAAAGTCGCCAGCGCTTGAAAGACCTGCGCGCGATGCTGCGCCGCCCGGCCGATGCGCCGGTGACCTCGGCTTCAGTGCGAACCGAGACGATTCGGGAATTCAAAAAGGACGACTATCTGAAAGCGGTCGCCAAGGCCAAGGAATACGTAATGGCCGGCGATCTGATGCAGGTACAGATTGGCCAGCGGATCAAGAAACCCTACGTCGATTCGCCGCTGATGCTGTACCGCTCGCTGCGCTCGTTGAATCCATCGCCGTACATGTATTTCTACAATTTCGGCGACATGCAGATTGTCGGCGCGTCACCGGAAATATTGGTGCGCAACGAGCAGACCGCGGCCTCCTCGGTGGACGGCGAAGAAAAGCGCAAAGTCACCATTCGCCCGTTGGCCGGAACCCGGCCGCGTGGGGCGACGCCGGAACGCGATGCCCAGCTGGCGACCGAATTGCTCGCCGATCCGAAAGAGATCGCCGAACACGTGATGTTGATCGACCTCGCCCGCAATGACCTCGGCCGTATTGTCGAGACCGGCAGCGTCAAGGTCACCGAACAAATGGTGATCGAAAAGTATTCGCACGTGCAGCACATCGTCTCCAACGTCGAAGGCCAACTCAAATCCGGCCTGTCGAATCTGGATGTGCTCAAGGCCACTTTCCCTGCAGGCACCTTGTCCGGCGCGCCGAAAGTACGGGCGATGGAAATCATTGATGAACTGGAACTGACCAAACGCGGCATTTACGGCGGCGCCTGCGGCTATCTGTCGTTCGGCGGCGAAATGGATGTCGCCATCGCGATTCGCACCGGCGTCATCAAGAACGGCATGCTGTATGTGCAAGCGGCTGCAGGCATCGTCGCAGATTCGGTCCCCGAGATGGAATGGGAAGAAACTGAAAACAAGGCACGCGCAGTATTGCGCGCAGCGGAACAGGTGCAAGACGGTCTGGATGGAGAAATCTAATGCTGCTGATGATCGATAACTATGACTCCTTCACCTACAACCTGGTGCAGTACTTTGGTGAACTTGGTGAAGATGTGCGGACCTACCGCAACGATGAAATCACGCTAGACGAAATCAACGCGCTGAAGCCGGATCGCATCTGCCTGTCGCCCGGACCTTGCAGCCCGAAAGAAGCCGGCGTCTGCGTCGAACTGCTGCAACACTTTGCCGGCAAGCTGCCGATTCTTGGCGTCTGTCTCGGCCATCAGGCAATCGGTGAAGCGTTCGGCGGCAAAGTGATCCGTGCGCAGCAGGTAATGCATGGCAAAACCTCGCCGATTACACACACCGGCGTCGGCGTATTCAAAGATCTGCCCAACCCATTTACCGTGATTCGCTACCACTCGCTGGCGATCGAACGCGCCTCCATCCCCGATTGCCTGGAAATCACCGCATGGACCGATGACGGCGAAATCATGGGCGTGCGACACAAAGACTTCGATATCGAAGGGGTGCAATTTCACCCGGAGTCGATCCTGTCGGAACACGGCCATGCGCTGCTGCGTAATTTTATTCAAAGAACGGCGTGATCAACTTCAGCGTCCGTAAGCCGTAGCTCCAATTCGCTCCGAGGAAATCATGCCAATCACCGAACAAGAAGCCCTGTTGCGCTGCATTGAGCATCGCGAAATCTTCCACGACGAAATGCTGTCGCTGTTCCGCAGGATCATGAAGGGCGAAATGTCGCCGCTGATGATCGCGGCATTGACGATGGGCTTGCGAGTAAAGAAAGAAACCGTAGGCGAAATCGCCGCCGCCGCCCAGGTCATGCGCGAGTTCGCCACCCGAGTCCCGTGCGCCGACACCAGCAAACTGGTGGATATTGTCGGTACCGGCGGCGATGGTGCACAAACCTTCAATATCTCGACCGCATCCATGTTTGTCGCAGCGGCAGCCGGCGCACGTGTCGCCAAACACGGCGGCCGCAGCGTGTCGTCATCGTCCGGCAGCGCCGATGTGCTCGAATCGTTCGGCGCCAATATCAATCTGACGCCGGCACAAGTCGCACAATCGATCGAACAGACCGGCATCGGCTTCATGTTCGCACCGAATCATCACGCAGCGATGAAGCACGCCGCACCGGTTCGCAAAGAACTGGGAGTACGCACCATTTTCAATATTCTCGGACCGCTGACCAATCCGGCCGGCGCCCCGAATATCCTGATGGGCGTGTTTCATGCGGATCTGGTCGGGATCCAGGTGCGGGTGTTGCAACGACTCGGCGCACAACATGCCATCGTGGTGTGGGGACGGGACAACATGGATGAAGTGTCGCTCGGCGCCGGCACCATGGTAGGCGAATTGATCGACGGCGAGATCCGCGAGTACGACATTCATCCCGAAGATTTCGGCCTGCAAATGATCGCCAGCCGCAACCTGAAAGTGGCGAACTCAGTCGAGTCGAAACAAAGAATTCTTGAAGCCTTGAACGATCAGCCTGGTCCGGCGCGCGACATCGTTGCGCTCAACGCCGGTACCGCCTTGTATGCGGCCGGGGTCGCCAGTTCGATTCCGGAAGGTTTGAGCAAAGCGCTAGCCGTGATGGCCTCCGGCGCAGCGCTGGCCAAGCTGGAACAATTTGTCGCAGCCACCCAGGCAATTGGCGCAAGCGCCTGACTAAAAAATAACGAAGGAAATAATCATGTCGGATATTTTGAATAAAATTCTCGATGTCAAAGCCGATGAAGTTTCCGCTGCAAAAAAGCACCGCGACTTGGCCAGCCTGCGACGCGACGTCGAATCCGACGCGGACGCACGCAGCAATCTGCGCGGATATGAAGCCGCTCTACGCGCCAAGATTGCAGCCGGTCAGGCTGGCGTGATCGCTGAAATCAAAAAGGCGTCCCCGTCCAAAGGCGTGATTCGCGCCGACTTTCATCCGGCCGACATCGCGCTTAGCTACTCCACGCATGGCGCCGCCTGTTTGTCAGTACTGACCGACGTTCACTTCTTTCAAGGTGCGCCGGAGTATTTGCAACAAGCACGTGCGGCATGCGCGCTGCCGGTTTTGCGCAAGGACTTCATGATCGATCCGTATCAAATCTATCAGGCTCGCTCGTGGGGCGCGGATGCCGTCCTGCTGATCGTCGCCGCGCTTGATCACGGCTTGATGGCGGAAATGGAAGCGCTGGCGCTTGAACTGGGCATGAGCGTATTGGTCGAGGTGCATAACGCGGAGGAACTCACTGCCGCGTTGAAACTGAAGACCCCTTTGCTCGGCATTAACAACCGTAATCTGCGCACCTTCGAAACCTCGCTGCAAACCACACTGGGTTTATTACCGCGCATTCCACCGGAAAAACTGGTGGTGACCGAATCCGGCATTGTCACCCGAGACGACGTCAAGTGCATGCGCGATGCCGGCGTCCACACTTTCCTGGTGGGCGAAACATTCATGCGCGCGGAACAGCCTGGGGTGGAGTTGGATCGCCTTTTTAATAGCTAATCGCCGTTGGTTACGACAGCATCGGCTGAGCTGATGCTGTTTAATAGGCCGGAATCAGAGAGCCTTTGAATTCCGTGTCGATGCACTTGCTTATCCCCATCAAACTGGTGAATCCTCGCCACCTACCTTATCCAAGGTTTGCCCCTTTCCTCCGCCCGCGTGGCAATCGGATTTGCACAACGTCCCTTGGTCGTGTCGCGTTGCAGCGAAAGCCTGCATTCACCGGAATCGGTGCAAATGCAATCGTATTGCTATGCACGCATATCGAAACTGTATTTTCCGATCCGCAAAAGAAAAAGGCCCTCATTGCTGAGGGCCTTTCATGAAACTTGGTGCTGGCTGCAGGACTTGAACCCGCCACCCCCTGATTACAAGTCAGGTGCTCTACCAGATGAGCTAAGCCAGCATAACTTCGAAGACCGCAATTATACGTTATTTAATTCGAGTTAGGGTAGGTCTTCCACCATTTTTTGGTGGTTCCGGATCTTTTTCTGGATTGCTGTCGGATGATTTGACTTTTGACTCGGCGCTTGACGACGGTACCGAGGTCAAAATCGGCGCAGTTGCGACCGGTGGCTCAACATTTACGTCTTGCTGATCGGCTGCATCGGCATTCGCTTCCGACGACATCGATGCTTCAAATGCCATGCCCTGGCCATTTTCACGCGCATAAATCGCGATGACGTTTGTCACCGGCACCGAAATTTCACGCGACACGCCACCGAAACGCGCATTGAAATGGACCAGCTCATTGTCCATCTTCAAACCGCTGGTCGCTTCAAAACTGATGTTCAACACGATCTCGCCATTTTTGACGAATTGCATTGGCACCCGCGTATGCGCATCCACTTTGGCCGCCATATAGGGAGTGAAGCCGTTATCGGTACACCACTCGTAAATAGCGCGCAGCAAATAAGGTTTGGTAGAAATCTCGGACATTATCGGGAACTGAAGTGGTACAAATGGTTAAGCGGTTCCGGCACGTATCGAACACGGCATCAGCCATGCCAACACCGATACGCACCGGTTTCCTGCATCGAAAATTAACGACGCATGACCTTTTCGGAAGGCGTCAGCGCTTCGATATAGGCAGGACGCGAGAAAATGCGCTCGGCATATTTCATCAACGGCGCAGCGGTTTTCGATAACTCGATACCGTAGTGATCCAGACGCCACAACAATGGCGCAATCGCCACGTCCAGCATCGAGAACTCGTCGCCCAGCATGTATTTGTTCTTCAAGAACAAAGGCGCCAGCGTCGTCAGACGATCACGGATTTCCGAACGTGCCTTTTCGTGGCTCTTTTCTGCCGCTTTGGTTTTCTCGTTCTCCAGTGTGTGCACGTGGATGAACAATTCTTTCTCAAAGTTAAACAGCATCAAGCGTGCACGTGCGCGCATCAGCGGATCGGCCGGCATCAATTGCGGATGCGGGAAACGTTCGTCGATGTATTCGTTGATGATGTTGGATTCATACAGAATCAGGTCGCGTTCGACCAGAATCGGCACTTGGCCATACGGGTTCATCGTCGAGATATCTTCCGGCTTGTTGAACAGGTCGACATCACGAATTTCAAAGTCCATGCCCTTCTCGAACAGAACGAGACGGCAGCGTTGTGAAAATGGGCAGGTAGTGCCCGAATAGAGAACCATCATTTTATAGTTCCTTAGAAACAAAAGGGTGAGACACGATTCGGCTCACCCCAAAACGCATGCCCGCAAAATCGCGGACATGAAATCTTACTTAACGTCTTTCCAGTATGCCGCGTTCAAGCGCCATGCCAGAATGAAGAAGCAGCCGAGGAACAACAGAACCCAGACACCCAGACGCTTACGGGTATTTTGAGCCGGTTCGCCCATCCACTCCAGATAAGAAACCAGATTGGCGACCGCAACGTCGTATTCGACTTTGCTTAGCTTGCCTGGCTTGACCTGCTCGAAGCCGACAAACTTGTGTTCCATTTTGCCTTCCTCGTGCGGATCCTTCTCATCTTCGTACTTTGCAGTACGAATCCCTTGCAGTTCCCACAGAACGTGCGGCATGCCGACGTTAGGGAACACCATATTGTTCCAGCCGGTTGGACGACTGTCGTCTTTATAGAAAGTGCGCAAATAGGTATACAACCAGTCGGCGCCGGTTCCCGCACCAGAACTCTTGGCACGTGCGATCACCGACAAGTCCGGCGGAACCGCGCCGAACCATTCCTTCGCATCCTTCGGCGACAACGCGATGGTCATCAGACCGCCGACCTTATCGCTGGTGAACAACAAATTACTCTTGATCTGATCTTCGGTCAGGCCGATATCGCGCAGACGGTTGTAACGCATCGACGCCGCAGCATGGCAATTCAAGCAGTAATTCACAAACAGCTTGGCGCCGCTTTGCAACGCGGAGAGGTTGGTCACTTGCTCCGGAGCGCGATCCAGCGGGTAACCGCCCTCATTGGCAAAAGCCAGCGCCGGCAGCAGCACAAGAGTCGCCATCAATCTTTTTAGCAATGTCATGTTATGTCCTCGGCTTAGTGCGGCTGATAAGTAACACGGTCCGGCACCGGCTTGAATTTACCCATCGCACTCCACCATGGCATCAGCAGGAAGAAACCGAAATAGATAAATGTGCAAACTTGCGCGATCTTGGTCCCAACTGCCGTCGGCGGTTGCACGCCGAGGTAGCCAAGAACCAAAAAGACGATTCCAAACAGGATGTAAATGTATTTATGCCAGCTTGGACGATAGCGGATCGATTTGACCAGAGAATGATCGAGCCATGGTAGACCAGCCAGAATCATGACTGAGACACCCATCAAAACCACGCCAAAGAATTTGGCATCAAAAATAAGCATGCTGCCAACAATCACCACGCCAGCGCCCACGGCGATCGCCTTGATCAGGCCGCTCAGCTTGGTTTTAAGCACGATCAAGCCGACATACGCAATCACACCGCCAATCAGCCAGATGATGAAATCCGATGTAGTCGCACGCAGAATCGAGTAGTACGGCGTGAAATACCATACCGGCGCGATATGCGGAGGCGTCTTCAGCGAATCGGCAGGAACGAAGTTGTTGTATTCCAGGAAGTAGCCACCCATTTCAGGGCCGAAGAAAATCACGGTGCTGAAAACGATCAGGAACACCGCAACCGCCATCACGTCATGCACCGAGTAATAAGGATGGAAAGGCACTCCGTCCAGCGGCACGCCCTTGGCGTCCAGCTTTTCCTTGATTTCAATACCGTCCGGATTGTTCGAACCCACTTCATGCAACGCGATGATGTGCGCCACCACCAAGCCGATCAAGACCAGCGGAATCGCAATCACGTGGAACGAGAAGAAGCGGTTCAAGGTTGCATCCGACACCACATAGTCGCCGCGAATCCACAGCGACAGATCGGGACCGATGAAAGGAATTGCACCGAACAGGTTGACGATAACCTGCGCGCCCCAATACGACATCTGGCCCCATGGCAGCAGATAGCCCATGAACGCTTCACCCATCAGGCACAAGAAGATGCCGACGCCGAACAGCCAGACCAGTTCGCGCGGCTTGCGATAAGAACCGTAGAGCAGGCCGCGCACCATGTGCAGATAGACCACGATGAAGAATGCCGAGGCGCCGGTCGAGTGCATATAACGCACCAGCCAGCCCCAAGGCACATCGCGCATGATGTATTCGACCGAAGCGAACGCCAGCGTGGCATCCGGTTTGTAATGCATCACCAGGAAAATCCCGGTAACGATCTGGATCACCAGCACCAGCAGCGCCAGCGACCCGAATGCGTACCAGAAATTGAAATTTTTTGGCGCGTAGTACTCGGAGAGATGCGCCTTCCAGGTGGAGGTCAGCGGGAAGCGGGCATCAACCCAGTTCAGCGCCTTGTCGGCAATAGCAGCATCGGCCGGCAACTTTTTTTCTTGGAATGCCATGATTACGCCTCACCTTTCTCATCTTTACCGATCAGGATCTTGGTGTCCGACAGATACATGTAGCGCGGCACATCGAGATTGTTTGGGGCTGGCTTGTTCTTGAAAACACGACCGGCCAGATCGAAAGTCGAGCCATGGCAAGGGCATAAGAAACCGCCTTGCCAGTCATCCGGCAACGAAGGTTGCGGGCCAGGCGTGAACTTGTTTGATGGCGAGCATCCCAGGTGCGGGCAAATCCCGACCAGCACCAGGGTTTCCTCGTGGCCGGCATGGCCGCGATTATTTGACTTGTTCTTGCAATAGTCCGGCAATTCCATGGTGTATGGTTTGAGCGACTCCGGGTCAGCCAATTCAGGGGTTGCATGCTCCAGACTTTTCAGTTGCTCCGGCGTCCGCTTCATGATCCAGACTGGCTTACCGCGCCATTCGAACACTTGCATCTCTCCGGGTTTGATGCCAGAAATATCCACTTCCACCGGTGCTCCCGCAGCTTTCGCGCGCTCGGACGGCTGGAAGGTGGACACAAAGGCCCCCGCCGTGGCCAAACCAGCCACGCCACCCGCCGCGCACGTAGCGACGAGCAAACCACGCCGACCGGAATCGACCTGCTTTTCGATACTGTCACTCATACCAACCTCAATTAGTCAAAATACGATAGTCAAAATACGAAAAACTGCATGGAAAAATTGCAAGGAACTTCTAGCAACCCTAGATTATATCGAAGCTAACGACCGTTTTAAAGAAATTAGATGTTGGCTTGCATAAATTCAGGCATTGTAGATGAATCCCGCAGTAAATCTGGCACAATTCCTAGCCGTATCGTTTTACCTCTTGATTACAGCTTATTTGCCATGAATAAGCCGGCAAGCAGCATTGGCAATATTTACTTTTAATCCAAGACCTGATCAACACTCATCCGGAGAAGAACAACATGAGCATGCTGGGAGAATTCAAGACTTTTGCAGTCAAGGGCAACGTAATGGACCTGGCTGTCGGCGTGATTATCGGCGGCGCTTTCGGCAAAATCGTCGATTCCCTGGTGCAGGACATCATCATGCCGGTGATCGGCAAGATCGTCGGCGGCCTTGATTTTTCGAATTATTATTTCCCGCTGCACGGACAAAGCACCGGGTTGACGTTGGCGGAGGCAAAGAAAGCCGGCGCGGTACTGGCTTACGGCAATTTCCTGACCATTTCCCTTAATTTCCTGATTCTCGCTTTCATCATTTTCCAGATGATCCGGCTGATGAATAAACTCAGAGGCGAAACCCCGCCCGCCGCGGATCCGGAAAACACTGTGCTGCTGCGTGAAATTCGCGATTCGCTGAAAAAATAAAACCCAAGAATACCTTCCTCGCAATGTCCAAAAGCCCGTTCCTGCGACGGGCTTTTTACTTGATGAACGCCTTATCCGCGGTTGCCGATAGTAATAATGCGCATCAAAAACCGGTACACAAAAAAAGCCGTCCCGTACCATGCGCGCAAATGCCACGGCGTATTGATGAAATCGACTGGCGTAATCGCAACGCCATCGGCGATGCCGGCCTCGATCTGCTGGCGTAGCTTGTGCGAAAATTCGGCGTCTCTGACGACGACGTTTGCTTCCTGATTGACCAGCAGGCTCAAGCCATCGTAATTGCTGGAGCCGACAGTGGCCCATTTATCATCGATCACCGCCACTTTTGCGTGCAGCGCGGTCTTGCGATATTCGACGATGTTGACACCAGCCTTCAGCAACTTCGGATAATAGGAATGGGCCACCGCGTCCTGCAAGCGATAGTGACCGACGCCCAGCAGCAAAGTCACTTTAACCCCGCGTTGCGCTGCCGCTTCCAGCGCCCGCCGCAACTTGCGGCCCGGGGCAAAATACGGACTGGTCAGCAATGCGCTGTGCCGCGCATGCCCAAGCGCATGCAAGTAGGCGCGCTGAATCATGCGTCGGTTGCGCAGATTGTCGCGCACCACCAGGCCGGCCACCACCGGACCGCGCCCAGCGCGGCGCAGAGTGGAACGCGCACGCTTGAACTGCTGCCAGCGCGCCAGCAACTTCATCTCGCCCAAGCGCATCCATTGACCTTCCAGCTCGTCATGCACCATCGCCACCAGCGGCCCGCTGATACGCACCGCAAAGTCCCAGCGCGGCGCCGGCAAGCGCAGGCGCTCACCGTCGTCGGAATACATATCGTCATTGATGTTCAGTCCACCGACAAATGCCAGTTGCCGATCTATCACGCACATCTTGCGATGCATGCGCACCACGCCGCGACGGAACCAGGGATTGAACACGCGATGCATGATGGGTGTTTTAAGCAGCACCTGCTCCAGCGACGAAGTGCGCACTCGCCCGGTGCCGAGCCAGTCGGTAATCAGCCGCACCGCGACGCCGCGATGTGCGGCCTTGGTCAGCGCATGCTGCACCTGCAGCGCGGTCTCGTCCTCGGCGAAGATATATGTTTCCAGATAAATTTCGACCTGGGCGGAATCGATCGCCGCAATCAGCGCCGGAAAAAATGCGGCGCCGCCAGACAGCAGCGTGACGTGATTATTGGCGCTAAAACTTACCGAGCGCATGCGGGACAGAATTCAGGAAGGGGTAACAGGCGGGGCAATATCTCGATATTCATGTGACGATCAATCGGAAAGGTCGGCAGTCAACATAACCCTACAACGGCAGGCACCACACTGCATTAACTACTTCAATTAGCTACTTCAATTTCAGGGTGGCCACGATCGGCGCATGATCCGACAATTTCGCCCAGCTCGCCCCATGCAAAACTTCAGCAGATTCTACCGTAAAGCCTCGCAAATAAATTCTATCCAGACGCAGCCACGGGAACGCCGCAGGAAAAGTGCGCGCAGGTTTGATTTTCGGCGTGCGGCCGATCAACTGCTGCAGATACGATCCGACTCCTCGCATGACGCCGCCGGCGGCAATGCGCTCATCGAATATTTCGGCGACGTTCAATCGCGCTCTCAGCGATTCGCTTAAGCGATTTCCCCAATCGTTGAAATCACCGGCGATGATCAGCGGCGCATCCGGCGGCGACGACTTGCGGACCGCCTCGATCAGGGCCGCGGTCTGGCGGCGGCGGCCGGCGCCGAACAAGCCCAGATGCACCACGTAACAATGCACCTCTGCCGCCGGCGTCTGCAATATGCAATGCAGAATGCCGCGCGCTTCATAGGCATGATCGGAGACATCCTGATTACTGTGCGAGACAATCACATACCGGCTCAACAAGGCATTGCCGTGATGGCCATGGTCATACACCGCGTTCATGCCATACGCGGCATGATGCGATGCGCCCGCCAGAAAATCATGCTGCGGCTGTTCCGGCCAATGCGCCGCGTGGCGCGCTGCATGCAGGTCATGCCTGCCCTGCACTTCCTGCAAGAAAAAGACGTCGGCCTCCATCTGCGCCAAAGCCTGCTTCAATGCATGCACGCGCGGGCGACTCCCCAACGAAGAAACACCTTTGTGGATGTTGTAGGTCGCAATGCGTAGTTTCATGATTCTCTATGGTGACCATGCATGCGCAGCGCTAGCGCATGAATAATCACCCTCCTACGAGTCATTAAGATAGCGCGGCAATTGCAATATGGCCTCGGCATTCGACGGCGAGAAGCATAAATCCGCCGCCGCGCGATACGGCAACCATTGATATTGCAGATGCTCGCGTGGCGCCAATACGATCCGGGTATCGGCCGGCACCAGCAAGCCGAACACGTGCTCGGTATTTTTAGTCACGCCTGGCGCATAACGATGACGCCAGACCGGATAGATCTCGTACACATTGGAAAGCCGCCAATCGCGCAGATGCGACAGCGGCACCGCGCCGCTTTCATCCGCCACCATAATTCCGGTCTCTTCCCGCACTTCGCGTACCGCAGTCGCGCTCAACGGCTCTTCCGGCGCATCTTTTGAACCGGTAACGGACTGCCAATAATCGGGCTTGTCGGCACGCTCCATCAGCAACACCTGAAGGTCTTTTGTATAGATAACCACCAGCACGGATTCGGGAATTTTATACATGTAAAAGTGATCGGATATCAGCTGTTTTTAAGTAGAAATACCTGCCATTGAGGTCCGACAAAATCGGTCGAAAACACGTTCTTTTCAGAGAACACAACTATAAACCGGATTTGCGCAGGCATAAAAAAAGCGCGGTTTCCCGCGCTTTTTTGATTGCATGCGTTCTGCTGAAAATTACATGCAGAAAATAGGACACCGCTAAAAACCTACTGCGCGGCGCAATCTCGGAGCTGCGATGCTCACCGTACCTCCGTACGGCTGCGCTTCTCGCTCCGACCTTGCGGCGCTCGCTACGGTTTGTAGCGGTGCCCAATAATCGTTTACTTAAACAACCTTCGCTTCCGGCATGCGCAGACGAATATGCAATTCTTTCAATTGCTTTTCATCGACCACGGATGGCGCCTGCGTCAACAGACATTGCGCCCGCTGTGTTTTCGGGAACGCGATCACGTCCCGGATCGATTCGGCACCGGTCATCATGGTCACGATTCGATCCAGACCGAAGGCCAGGCCGCCGTGCGGTGGCGCACCGTATTGCAATGCGTCGAGCAGGAAGCCGAACTTGAGTTGCGCTTCTTCGGCATCAATCTTCAGCGCGCGGAACACTTTGCTCTGCACTTCGGCACGGTGGATACGGACCGAGCCGCCACCGAGTTCCCAACCGTTCAACACCATGTCGTAGGCTTTGGCGATGCACTTGCCCGGATCGCTTTCCAGGTAGTCTTCGTGGCCGTCTTTCGGCGCGGTGAACGGGTGATGGCAAGCGTTCCAGCGTTGGGCGTCGTCGTCGTATTCGAACATCGGGAAGTCGACCACCCACAACGGCTTCCAGACGTCGTCGAACAAGCCGGCCTTCTTGCCGAATTCGCTGTGACCGATTTTCACGCGCAGTGCGCCGATCGCATCGTTGACCACCTTGGCTTTGTCGGCACCGAAGAAAATCAGGTCGCCGTCTTGCGCGCCGGTTTGCTCGATGATTTGCGCCAGCGCGGCATCGTGCAGGTTTTTCACGATCGGCGATTGCAAGCCGTCGCGGCCCTTGGCTTTTTCATTGACCTTGATGTAAGCCAGACCCTTGGCGCCGTAAATCGCGACGAATTGGGTGTAGGCATCGATCTCGGAGCGAGGCATCGCGCCGCCGGCCGGTACGCGCAGGCCGACCACGCGGCCGCCTTCCATGTTGGCGGCGCCGCTGAACACTTTGAAATCGACATCCTTCATTACTGCGGTCAGGTCGGTGAATTCGAGCTTGACGCGCATGTCCGGCTTGTCGGAGCCGTACATGCCCATCGCGGTGGCGTAATCCATCACCGGGAATGGGTTCGGCAGGTCGATGTCGAGCGTGTTTTTGAACACCAGACGGATCATGCCTTCAAACATGTCGCGGATTTCCTGCTCGCTCATGAACGAAGTTTCGCAGTCGATCTGGGTAAATTCAGGCTGCCGGTCGGCGCGCAGATCTTCGTCGCGGAAGCATTTGGTGATTTGGTAATAACGGTCGAAGTTGGCGACCATCAGCAGCTGCTTGAACAATTGCGGCGATTGCGGCAGCGCGAAGAAATGACCGGCATTGACCCGTGACGGCACCAGGTAGTCGCGCGCGCCTTCCGGGGTCGACTTGGTCAGCATCGGCGTTTCGATGTCGATGAAGCCGTTGGCATCGAGGAACTTGCGCACTTCCATCGTTACCTTGTAACGCAGGCGCAAATTGTTTTGCATCTGCGGACGACGCAGGTCGAGCACGCGATGCGTCAGGCGGGTGGTTTCCGACAGGTTGTCGTCGTCCAGCTGGAACGGCGGCGTCACCGATGGGTTCAACACTTCCAGTTCATGCGCCAGCACTTCGATCTTGCCGGATTTCAGGTTGGCGTTGCCGGTGCCTTCCGGGCGGCTGCGCACGATACCTGTGATGCGCAGGCAGAATTCATTGCGAACCGCTTCGGCGTTCTTGAATACGTCGGCGCGGTCAGGATCGCAGACTACCTGCACCAGGCCTTCGCGGTCGCGCAAGTCGATGAAAATAACGCCGCCGTGATCGCGACGACGATGCACCCAGCCGCACAAGCTGACGGTTTGGCCGAGAAGTGCCTCAGTGGTGAGGCCGCAGTATTGGGTTCGCATGGACATATTCAGTTTTTCGCAGTTCTTCAGATGTTGATGATGTTGGATATCAGTTCTTGTAATTCGGATTAACGTTTTCCCATTAGCTGCCAGTCCGGGCCGGATCGACGATCAATTTCTTTTCGCGCAGCTGTTCTGGTGCAACTACCCCCATCGACACGATGTATTTCAGTGCTTCGTCGACATTCATATCAAGTTCGATCGTATCCGCGCGCGGCACCATCAGGAAAAATCCCGAGGTCGGATTAGGCGTGGTCGGCACATACACGCTGACATAATCGCCGGTCAGGTGGTTGGCCACATCGCCGCCCGGCACGCCGGTCAGGAACGCGATGGTCCACGATCCCTGCCGCGGATATTGCACCAGCAGCGCTTTGCGGAAGGCATTGCCGGACGATGAAAACAAGGTGTCCGATACCTGCTTGACGCTTGAATAGATCGAGCTGACGACAGGAATCCGGATCAGCATGGCTTCCCATAACGAAACGATTTGGCGTCCGATGAAATTACGCGTCGCCAGCCCCGTCAGGAAAATCACCAGCAAGGTCAGAATCGTGCCGAGTCCGGGAATGTCATGCCCCAGCAATGCCTTTGGCCGCCACTGCTCCGGCAATAGCAACAAGGACTGATCCATCGTGCCGATGATCAGATTTAGCACCCACAGCGTAATCGCCAGGGGAACCAGGACCAGCAGACCGGTGATGAAATATTTACGCATGGCTTTCTTTGTCGGTGCCACGCAATGTACAGCGCGTACCTGCTTCAGCTTGATTGAATTACGTTAAGTCGTTGCCGCGGGAGTGCTTGCGCTCGCAGCAGCTGGCGCGGCAGCGGCCGGCGTTGCAGGGGCGGTCGCCGCAGCGGCTGGTGCGGATGCCGATTCGACCGGAGAAACCGGAGGCACCGTTGCCCCCGCGCCGCCGCGAAAATCGGTCACATACCAGCCGGTTCCCTTCAGCTGGAAACCCGCCGCAGTCACTTGTTTCCTGAACGCGTCTTTCTCGCACGACGGACAATCCGTCAGCGGCGCATCGGACATCTTTTGCAGTACATCTTTGGCAAAACCACAGGCTTCGCAACGATATGCATAAATCGGCATGGTGAAACTCCGCAAAAATCGTATAAAACCCTGAATTATAAAGGTTTTTGCAGCGTACAGCGGCTTCGACCCGCAGCGCGCATCAGCGCGCGCGAATCTCGGTCCAGATCCGATTGATCGCGCGCCGTTGCTTGCTATTGAGGTCCTTCAGCATCTCCAGCTTGGCGAACAGCGCCTTGTCAGGAAAAATCGCCGGATTGTTGGCGATCTCCGGCTTGATGTATTTGGCGGCATCGGCGTTCGGATTGCCGGAGCCGAGCAAATTGCTCAATTGGGCAGAATTTTTGCCATCCAGCATGAAATTGATGAACTTATGCGCCAGGTCCGGACGCGGCGCATCCTTGTGGATCACCATGCTATCGAGCGCCAGCACGGCACCCTCTTTCGGCAACGCGTGGCGGATGTGAAATTTGCGGCCGGCCTTTTGCGCGTCGGCATCGGCCTGGAAGATGTCATTGGAATAACCTTGCGCCAGCCAGATATTGCCGACCGTTAGTTCCTTGATATAGCTGGTGCCGTTGAATGCCGCCCAATACGGCTTCGCCTTGAGGATCACATCCTTGGCTTCCTGCCAGTGTTTTTCATCGGTATCGTTGACCGAATGGCCCAGGTACTTCAGCGCCGCCGCCATCAACTCATTGGCCGAATCCAGCACCGTCACCTTGCCCTTGATCTTGACCAAAATCTTGGGGTCGAAAATCGCCGCCCAGCTATCCACCGTGATCCCCAATTCCTTGAGCTTCTGATCGTTGTAACCGATCAAGGTTTCGGTGTAAGCATACGGCACCGAATATTTGTTGCCCTTGTCGAAATCGGTATTCAGATAAGCCGGATTAATGTTTTTCAGATTCGGCAATTGCGCTTTGTCGAGCGGCTTCAAGGCTTGCTGCTTGATCAAGGTATCGAGTGCGTTGCCGGTCGGGACGATGATGTCGTAGCCTTTGGCGCCAGCGGCCAGCTTGGCCAGCATTTCTTCGTTGTCGCCATAGTAAGTCTGCACCACCTTGCACTTGCAGAAAGCCTCAAACTGCTGCACGGTTTCGGGCGCGATGTAATTGTTCCAGTTGTATAAATGCAATTCGTCCGCGGCCTGGGCTGACACGCTGGCAAACGCAAAACCCGACAGAAGTATGGCAAGCAGCTTTTTCATGGCGATCCTTATGGACAGGAAGAACGATTGAACGATTAAGAGGAACGGAAGGCGCTGGGGGCCAGCTTGGATGCGATGATGATCAGCACCAGGGTCAGTCCCATCAACAAGGTCGAAACCGCATTGACCTCCGGCGTCACCGCAATCTTGATCATCGAGTAAATCTGTAACGGCAACGTCGATGCATTGGCGCCGGCGGTGAAGAACGTAATCACAAAGTCATCAATCGACAAGGTGAACGCCATCAAGGCTCCCGCCACCACGCCGGGCATGATCAGCGGCAGCGTCACCAGCCGGAAAGCCTGCAGCGGAGTGGCGCCGCAATCGCGCGCGGCCTCGGTCAAACTTTCATCCATGCCGGACAAACGCGAGCGCACCACAATCGCGACGAAGCCGATGCAAAAAGCGATGTGCGACAGCATGATCGATACCAACCCCAAGGTCAGGTTCAGCATCACAAAGAAAATCAGCAGCGAAACGCCGATCAGGATTTCCGGAATCGCGATCGGCGTCAACACCAGCATCGGCAACAGCTTCAACTTATAACGGTGCATCGCGAACCCGGCCATGGTCCCCAGCAGGGTCGAGACAGCGCTCGCCACCAGCGCGATCAGCAGCGAATTACCGGCCGCGTGCAACATCTCATCGTGTTGAAACAGCTTGCGATACCAGTCCAGCGTAAAACCGACCCACTCGGCATTCAACTGCGAATTGTTGAACGAATACACCACGACGATAATCAACGGCACATACAGGAATGCATATACCGCCAGCGCCACCCCCCATAAGCCGAGCGAGCGTTTCGCCTTATTAGCCATGCTTGTCTCTCCGTGGCTGCGCCACCAAAACCGCAACACCTGCCGCAATCAGCGCGGCAACCGTCAATACGATCGACAACACGCTGCCGAACGGCCAGTCGCGGGTTTCCAGAAATTGTTGTTTGATTACGTTGCCTATCATGTCGCTGCCGGTGCCGCCCAGGATATCGGACACCGCAAAAATCCCCAGCGCCGGGATGAATACCAGGGCCGCGCCCGCGTACACGCCCGGCAACGACAGCGGAAAAGTGATGCGCCAGAAGCGCTGCCAGGCGGATGCGCCCAGATCCTGCGCCGCATCGACCAGGGCCGGATCATGTTTTTCCAGGTTGGCATACAGCGGCAACACCATGAACGGCAGATGTACGTACACCAGCCCGACCACCACCGCAAAACCGGTAAATAACAGCCGCACCGGCTCTATCCCCACCAGTCCGAGCAAGTAATTGACCGCCTGCGTCAAGCCGGATTGTGGACCGAGAATAATCATCCAGGCGTACACGCGGATCAGGAAATTACTCCAGAACGGCAAAATCACCAACAAGATCAACAGGTCGCGGTACTTCTTCGGGCTGCGGGCTATCAGCAACGCCAGCGGATAGGCCATCAACAGGCAGCAACAGGTGGTCACGATCGCGTACATCAACGATTTCAGGAAAATCGCGGTGTAAATAAAGTCGGAGCCGAAGCGGACGTAATTATCGAACGTCAGATCCAGCTTGCCCAGCTCGTCAAAGATCGGCGCCAGGCCGCCGTAATCACCGGCAAAGCGGAATGACGCGAACACCATGATCAGACTGGGGATCGCAAAAAACAGCAGCAGGTAAAACAGCGGCGGGCCGCTGATCAACCAGCGCGCCAGCCTGCCGCGCGGTGCCGATGTCATTTGCGGCGGGATGACTTGCTTATTCATACAAGAAATGTCCTGCGTCGAACTGCCAGGCGACATCCACCGTATCGCCGACCTCAAAGAATTTGGCGCGGCCGGCCGCCGAATTCGCCAGCAATGCCTGGATCGTGCTGCCGCCTTCGGTTTGCACAATATAGACGGTCACGTCGCCCAGATACAGCAGTTCCTTGACGTAGCCCTTGAAGTGGTTTTCGTTGGTGTCGGCACTGATTTCGGCGCTGATGCGGATCTTTTCCGGGCGCAGCGCCAGCGTGCCTTTGCGGCCGACCGCGCCATTGTCAGGCTGCGTGCTCTTGACCAGGCCCAGGCCGGGTATATCCAGCTGCATCGCATTACCGTCGACGCTGGCAATCGCGCCGTCGAACAAATTGCAGGTGCCGATGAAATCGGCCACGAAGCGGGTTTTCGGATAGCTATAGATGCGCGACGGCTCGTCCAGCTGCTCGACATTGCCGCGGTTCATGACCGCGATCCGATGCGACAAGGCCAGCGCTTCGCCCTGATCGTGCGTCACGTAGACGAAGGTGATGTCGACTTCCTTTTGCAGATTGATCAGCTCGATCTGCATCTGCTCGCGCAGTTTGGCATCCAGCGCCGACAGCGGCTCATCCAGCAGCAGCAGCTTGGGCCGCGACACCAGCGCGCGCGCCACCGCGACGCGCTGCCGTTGACCGCCTGACAATTCATGCGGAAAGCGTGCGCCAAAACCGCTCAGCCGCACGTCTTCCAGCGCCTCCTTGACTCTTTCCTTGATTTGCGGCGGCGGCACTTTCGCCATCTTGAGCGGGAAAGCGATATTGGCGGCGACCGTCATGTGTGGAAACAGTGCGTAATTTTGAAACACGGTGCAGACCGGCCGCTGTTCGGGCGGACTGCCGACCAAGTCGACGCCGTCCAGCAGAATCTGACCGGAATCCGGCAAATCGAAACCGGCAATCATGCGCAACAAAGTGGTTTTGCCGCAGCCGGAAGGGCCGAGCAAGGTAAAGAATTCGCCTGCCTCTATCGACAGGCTGATGTTGTCAACGGCAGCAAAGTCGCCAAAACGACGACTGACATTACGGATTTCGAGCAGCGCCATATGTCTTCAGATCCAGGGGGCGAAAAAACGGGCAATTGTAGCAAAAGTGCCCGCAAATTTATCGAAAAAAAGCCAGGTTCTGCGTTATGCGTGCGTTACCTGGCTTGGCTTAGCTTAAGGGGCTTTTAACAGGGTGTTGAAAAACGTAGCGAGCGGGTCGAGTTTTGGTTGAGGAGCGCAGCCGTACGGATGGTACGGTGAGCACCGCAGACCGAAAATCGGCCCGCGCAGTAGTTTTTCAACACCCTGTGGTGCGGCGGCGCCACACCTGCCATCGCTCCTTGCCGACAAATACTTCCATCGAATCGGCCACCGGCTGGTCATCGATCAATTCAAAATAAGGACGCAATAAGCGTTCCAGTTCGGCCCGCGCTATACCGAACGGCGGTCCTTTGGGGCCATCGCCGAAAAAGAAGAAACCGGCCAGGGTTGCGCCCGGCGCCAGCAGTTCAGCCCAGCGCTGCACGATGGCCGGCCGTTTATCCGGCGGCAATGCGCACAGGAAGGCGCGTTCGTAAATCAACTCAACCGGTGTGGCCGGTTCGAAAGTAAAGAAGTCGGCCTGCAACACCCGCCCGGCCCATCGCCCCAGCACCGCCTGCGCCGCGCTAACCGCAGCTGCAGAAAAATCGATCGCCGTCACATCCCAGCCGGCTTCCGACATATAGGCAACTTCATAGCCGGTGCCGCAGCCGGGAATCAAGGTCGCTACCGGCGTCGCCTGCGCCAGATAATCCTGCAAGGCCTGCGGCACGCCGCCTTTGTCCCAGGGGATAAAAGCTTGTTCGAAGCGCTCGTCCCAAAAGCCGGGCTCGGATGGATCGCGGGTTTTGAATGTGGGGGGTGGTTTGGGTATCGACATGGTTAACTCGTTACCAGGACAAATGGCCAAAACGCAAATAAAGCAGCGTCAGCAATACGCCGCCGATGATGCCGCCGCCAAAATACACGATCACGCCGAGAAAATGATTGGTCTGCCGTTGCTCGGCGATCAGCCGCCACATCATTTCCTGCTGCTGTTCGCGCTGCGGCTCCACCACCTGGCTCAGCGCCTGATGCACCAGGCGCGGCAGCTGTGGCAATAACTTGCTATAGCGCGGCGCTTCGATTTTCAGTTGCTGCACCAGACCGCGCCAGCCCAGTTGCTCGCTCATCCAGCGTTCCAGATGCGGCTTGGCGGTCTTCCATAAATCGAGTTCGGGATCCAGCTGACGGCCCAAGCCTTCGACGTTGAGCAAGGTCTTTTGCAGCAACACCAGTTGCGGCTGCACCTCGACATTGAAGCGGCGCGAGGTCTGGAACAGGCGCAACAGCACCTGACCGAACGAAATATCCTTCAGCGGCCGGTCGAAAATCGGTTCGCAACAAGCGCGCACCGCCGACTCCAGTTCATCCACCCGGGTTTCTTTCGGCGCCCAGCCGGACTCGATATGCGCTTCCGCCACGCGCTTGTAATCGCGCTGGAAAAAGGCCAGGAAATTTTGCGACAGATAATCCTTGTCGAAATCATCCAGGGTGCCGACGATGCCGAAATCGAGCGCGATATAACGGCCGAAAGTTGCCGGCGCGGTCGACACCAGGATATTCCCGGGATGCATGTCGGCATGGAAAAAACCGTCGCGGAATACCTGTGTAAAGAAGATCTCGACACCGTCGCGCGACAATTTTTCCAAATCGACGCCGGCGTCCCGCAAGCGATCGAGCTGGGAGATCGGAATGCCGTGCATCCGCTCCATCACGATCACCGATGGCGAGCAATAGTCCCAAATCATCTCCGGCACCAGCAGCAATTCGGAATCGGCGAAATTGCGCCGCAGCTGACTGCCGTTGGCGGCTTCGCGCATCAGGTCCAGCTCGTCGTGCAAATATTTGTCGAACTCGCCCACCACTTCGCGCGCCTTCAGGCGCCGGCCTTCGGCCCACAAGGTCGCCACGATGTCGGCCGCCAGATGCATCAGCGCGACGTCTTCGTCGATCGATTTTTTCATGCCCGGCCGCAGCACCTTGACCGCCACCTCGCGGCCATCCCTCAGCGTTGCAAAATGCACCTGCGCAATCGAAGCCGAGGCCACCGGTTCGCGCTCAAAGCTGGCAAACAATTGATCGGGATGAGCCTTCAACGAGCGCTCGATCTGGGCAATCGCCAGCTCGGAGCTGAACGGCGGAACCCGATCCTGCAGGCGCGCCAGTTCATCCACCATGTCTGCCGGCAGCAGGTCGCGCCGGGTCGACAATACCTGGCCGAATTTGACGAAAATCGGTCCCAGTTCTTCCAGCGCCTTGCGCAGGCGCTCGCCGCGCGGCGCTGAAATGTCGCGCCAGAAAATCAGCGCATTAATCACCTTGGCAACTCTTGGCGTATCGAAGCCGGACATCGCGATTTCATCCAGGCCGTAGCGCACGGCGACCCGGACAATCTTAAGAACGCGCAGAAATTTCAGAATCATGGGCCTGTTATCAGTTCAGCTTGTTGATGCGCTTGGCGAGCCGTTCAAGGTCATCCCGCAGCTTGGTTACATCATTCGTAAAATCGGATACCGCTTGCGGGCGTACCAGCAAGGGCTGCTCTTCGAGAAAATATTCGGCCAGGTTTTCCGTCACCTTGCGGTGCACCGACTGCACGCCCGCCACGGCTGAGCGCGCGCCAGCCACGATGCGGACCGCAGCGATGTCGCCGACCAATTTGCTGAGATCCTGTTCGGCATCCCAGCGCAAGGACTGACTGACCTGCGAAATCGCGTTGGCGAAATCGGCGTCGCCTTCGATCTTTACGTAAGAAAAAGCGCGCTCGCGATTTTGCACGATCAACGGCAGGTCGGCCGGATTGACGCGGATGGTGACGCTAGTGGGCGCATCTGGAGGCGGCACTTGCAGCAAGCCGTCGCTACTGACTTGCCATTTCAGCACCAGTGCGCCGCCGTCGATGCAGGCGATTTTTCCGGCATGCGCAGCCAGGATCCGTTGCGCCCACGGCTCCTGCGCCAACAAATGATTGATGGTCGCGGTGATCGGCGTGAAATTGAGTGGAGAAGTCATGGTCACAAAATAAAACCGCCCGTGACAATTCACGGGCGGTCTAAGTTTATCAGTTTGGTCCGACGGCGGTCAGTTATTCCATCCCGCCATCAGCTGTTCAGTTGCGGCTCAGTTGCTGCCAACTTGCTGAATCCCGGCCAGAATCCAGCCGCCCTGCCCCGATAGCGGCTTGGACAGATTCCAAACCTCGGTGAACGGTTCAGCCGATGCTTCAGGCGCTTCCTTGATCAGGCCGCTGAACTTGACGCTGGCCAGGTAATCGCTGCCGACCGTCTCGATGCCCATCAATTCGGCATTCAGCTGCACCACATCGGTATTGTTCGGCGAAGCGCCGCGCTCCTGCAATTGCATTCTCAGTTCGGCAAACATTTCCGGCGTGGTGAATTCACGAATATCGTTGACATCCGCTTTATCCCAGGCTGCTTGCAGACGAATGAAATAGGTCTTGGCGCTACGCAGGAAGCCGGGCGTATCGAAGTCGGCAGGAACACCCCACGGACCGCTATTTTGGCCATTGCCCAGCGTCGCCGATGCCGGCTGAAAAGCTGGCCGGGAATCAATCGCCGAGCCGATTTCCGGCGTGAAGCTGGACGAGCTGTTGGCGGGATTGGCTGAATAGGCATTTGGATAGGCAGCAGCGGAGGCCGGGTTGCCGGCAGCGCTCTTGCGCATCACCAGGCGCACCACGAAAATCACCGCGGCGGCCAGCAAGGCCATCATCAGGAACGAACCGAAGGCGCCGCCCATGCCGAAGTGCGACATCAACGCCCCCAATCCCAGCCCCAGCAAAGCGCCGCCCAGAATGCCCTTCCATGGGCTGGCGGGTTTGGCCGGCAGCGGCTGCGGCGTTGCTGCCGGAGCCGCCGGACGTGCTTGGTTGGCATTGCCGAAATTCTGTGTCGGCTGGGCCGGCGCCTGGCGGGAAACCCCGGACGACTGGCGGCCGAACGAACCGCCGCCCCCAAGGCGACGTGCCTCGGCATCGGACAACGTGAGCGACAAAGCGCTGACCATCACCAACAGCATCAATAAAAATCTTTTCATGCGAACTCCTACAGTTTGATTCCAGTGTGCAGTGCCGCCACGCCGGCAGTTAAATTGAAGTAATCAACCCGTTCCAGTCCGGCATCCTGCATCATCTTTTTCAGGGTCTCCTGATCGGGATGCATGCGGATCGACTCGGCCAGATAACGATAGCTGTCGGCATCGTTGGCGATTACCTTGCCGAGCACCGGCAATACGGAAAACGAGTAAACGTCGTAGGGCTTTTTAAGCGGCTCCCATACTTTCGAAAATTCCAGCACCAGCAACTTGCCGCCCGGTTTCAGTACGCGTCGCATTTCTGCCAGCGCAAGATCCTTGTGCGTCATGTTGCGCAATCCGAAAGCCACCGACACCCGGTCGAAATAATTATCGGGAAACGGCAGTTTTTCCGCATCGCACAATAAGGTGGGGGTGGCCAGGCCTTTATTCAATAGGCGGTCGCGACCTACCCGCAGCATCGATTCATTGATGTCGGTCAACCAGACTTCGCCGCTGGGCCCGGCGCGCTTGGCGAAAGCTTTGGCCAGGTCGCCGGTGCCGCCGGCGATATCCAGCACTTTGAAGCCGGGCCGGATCGCGGCCTGGGCAATGGTGAATGCTTTCCAGAGTCGGTGCATGCCGGCCGACATCAGATCGTTCATGACGTCATATTTGGATGCGACGGAGTGGAAGACTTCGGCGACTTTGTGCACCTTGTCGTCTTCGGAGACGGTTTGATAACCGAAATGGGTGGGATTGGTCATGTTGGCAACCTTGTTTGGCAGACTTGCATTATACAAGCGCGGGAGCGGGTTGCTGCACAAGCTATGGGGCGTTTTTCCTTACGCTGTTCCTCAATAAATCAGGCGCAACCATGACCGCCGGCGGTCTTGGCGGTCATCGACAGATCGCGCCCGGCGTCACGTCCGTGACCCGCATCGTCCAGGCGCCGCAGATAGTCTTCCCACATTGCCACCTGATCGCGACCAAGCTGATACAGGTAGGCCCAGGTGTAAATGCCGCTGTTGTGGCCGTCCGAAAACGTCGGCTTGACCGCGTAATTGCCGACCGGATCGAGTGCCGTCAGGCCGACATTGCGCTTGCCGGTTTGCAGCGTCTCCTGACCCTGCCCGTGGCCGCGCACTTCGGCCGATGGCGAATACACCCGCAGCAATTCGAACGGCAATGAAAAAACCGCGCCATCGTCGAACGCAACTTCCAGCGTGCGCGATTGCTGGTGTACGGTGAACGACACCGGCGTCGGTGCCGGTGCTGATTGTTTGGATCCGAGCATCAGGATTTATCCGTGAGAGTAAGAGTGAGTGGCGAGTAAGACAGCAAGGTCGCGGATCACAAGGCCGCCGAAATGGCCGAGCGCAACGCCGCCAGCAAAGCCTGCCGCGCAGACAAGCTCGCCTGCGGCGACGTGCGCTGGACTTCGGCCCATACCGGATGCGGGAAATGGGCGTCGTCCAGATAGCGCGGAATCACATGCCAATGCAGATGCGGCGTCATGTTGCCGAAGCAGGCCAGGTTGATTTTGTCCGGCTGCATCACATTGCGCACCGCAGTCTCAACCACCCATACCGCCTCCATCAACATGGAGCGATCGGCGCTAGCCAAATCGGTCATTTCCTTGACGTGCGCATTCCAGATCACGCGGCAAAAGCCCGGGTACAGAGCGTCGGCGACCAGCACCACGCGGTATTTTTCGGCGTAATGCAGCACCTCGCCGCCATCGCGGGTGCACAGTTCGCACAACTCGCCAGCTTCGGAATGGGCTGCCATGCTTACACCAGAACCCGTTCGATGCCGCCGTTGTTGGCCCGCTCGACATACTCCGGCAACCAGTTCTCGCCCAGCAAATGACGCGCCATTTCGACCACGATGTAATCGGCGGTGGTGCCGGAATCATCGTTGAAACGCGACAAGCCTTGCAGGCAGGATGGGCAGGAAGTCAGCACCTTGACGTCGCCGGCGAAGCCATCGGCGCGCAATTTATCCGCGCCCTTGTTCATTTCTTCCTCTTTCCGGAAGCGCACCTGGGTCGAAACGTCTGGACGGGTCACCGCCAGCGTCCCGGACTCGCCGCAGCAGCGATCGTTTTTCTCGATCTTGGCGCCGTTGTCGGTCGTGATCAGCGCGTTCACCGTCTTCAGCGGGTCCTGCAATTTCATCGGGCTGTGGCAAGGATCGTGATACATGTAGCGGACGCCGCCAACCCCTTCCAGCTTGAGCCCCTTTTCCATCAGGAATTCATGGATGTCGATGATCCGGCAGCCGGGGAAAATCTTGTCGAACTGGTAGCCCTGCAGCTGGTCGTAGCAGGTCCCGCACGACACCACGACGGTCTTGATGTCGAGGTAGTTCAAGGTGTTGGCCATGCGATGGAACAGCACGCGGTTGTCGGTGATGATCTTCTCGGCCTTGTCGAAATTGCCCGAGCCGCGCTGCGGATAACCGCAGCACAGATAGCCCGGCGGCAGCACGGTTTGCACGCCGACGTTCCACAGCATCGCCTGGGTTGCCAGCCCGACCTGCGAGAACAAGCGCTCGGAGCCGCAGCCGGGGAAGTAAAACACGGCCTCGGTATCGGCGGTGGTCTTCTTCGGATCGCGAATGATAGGCACGATCTTGTCGTCTTCGATATCCAGCAAGGCGCGTGCGGTTTTCTTCGGCAGATTGCCCGGCATCTTCTTGTTGATGAAGTGGATCACCTGCTCTTTGACCGCTGGCTTGCCGACGGTCGCCGGCGGCGCCTTGGTCTGCTTTTTGGCGAACTTCTTCAGCACGTCGTTACCCAGGCGCTGCGCCTTGTAGCCCCAGCCGATCATGACTTTGCGGGTGGCGTTGACGGTGGCCGGGTCGGTCGCGTTCAGGAAAAACATCGAGGCCGCGGTACCCGGATTGAACGACTTCTTGTTCATCTTGCGCAGCAGGTTGCGCATATTCATCGAGACGTTGCCGAAGTCGATATCGACCGGGCACGGCGTCACGCACTTATGACAGACGGTGCAATGGTCGGCCACGTCTTCGAACTCTTCCCAATGCTTGACCGAGATGCCGCGGCGGGTTTGCTCTTCATACAAAAACGCTTCGACCAGCAGCGAGGTCGCCAGGATCTTGTTGCGCGGCGAGTACAGCAGATTGGCGCGCGGCACGTGCGTCGCGCACACCGGCTTGCATTTGCCGCAGCGCAGGCAATCCTTGACGCTGTTGGCGATCGCACCGATATCGCTTTGCTGCATGATCAGCGACTCATGTCCCATCAAGCCGAAAGACGGCGTGTAGGCGTTGCGCAGGTCGGCATCCAGGCCCGGCAGATTCAGCAGCTTGCCCTTGTTGAAACGGCCTTCTGGATCGACCCGCAATTTGTAATCGCGGAAATCGCTGATTTCAGCTTCGGTCAGGAATTCCAGCTTGGTGATGCCGATGCCGTGTTCGCCGGAAATCACGCCATTCAGCGAACGCGCCAGAGTCATGATGCGGGCCACGGCGGCATGCGCATCCTGCAGCATTTCGTAGTGATCGGAATTGACCGGCAAATTGGTGTGCACATTGCCGTCACCGGCATGCATGTGCAAGGCGACGAACACGCGTCCGCGCAACACTTCTTTATGGATCGTGGTGCATTCGTCGAGAATCGCTTTGAACGCGCCGCCGCTAAATACCTGGCGCAGCGCGGCCCGCACTTCCTGCTTCCACGACACCCGCACGGTGCGATCCTGCACCACGTCGAATACGGTCGCGGCCGGTTGCTGCACCAGCCGCTGCTCAAAAGTCGCCGCCAGTTTTTCCAGCCCCAGCGCCAGCAATTGCGGTTGCGCTTCGCGCAGCGGGGTGTCCAGATGCGTCAACAGATACGACCAGCGCGCTTGCGCCTGGTCGATCAATTGCTCGGCCTGATGCACACGGTCTTCCAGCAACTCGGCGGCGGGAATATCGTCGCCTGCCGCATCTTCGCTCTTGCCCAAAGGCAGATTGCCGCGGCCAAAGAAGTCGCGCAACTGATCCAGCAATTGCAGCTTGTTCTTGATCGACAACTCGATATTGATGCGCTCGATGCCGTCGGTGTATTCGCCCATGCGATCGAGCGGAATCACCACGTCTTCGTTGATCTTGAAGGCGTTGGTATGTTTGGCGATGGCCGCCGTGCGCGAACGATCGAGCCAGAATTTCTTGCGCGCTTCCGGGCTGACCGCGACGAAACCTTCGCCGACCCGGTTGTTTGCCATCCGCACCACTTCCGATGCCGCTTGCGCTACCGCGTTTTCATCGTCGCCGACGATGTCGCCGAACAGGGCCATCTTCGGCAGCACGCCGCGTTTTGATTTGGTGGCATAGCCGACCGCGCGCAGATAGCGCTCGTCCAGGTGTTCCAGTCCGGCCAGGATCGCGCCGCCTTTTCTGGTTTCGGCATCGAGATAATCCTTGATCTCGACGATCGACGGAATCGCATCGCGCGCCTGACCGAAAAACTCCAGGCAGACGGTACGCGTGTGCTTCGGCATCTTGTGCAGAATCCAGCGTCCCGATGTGATCAAGCCGTCGCAGCCTTCTTTCTGGATACCCGGCAAACCGGCCAGGAATTTGTCGGTCACGTCCTTGCCCAAGCCTTCCTTGCGGAAGGTGCGGCCGGCGATTTCCAGGATTTCGGTTTTGAACGGCTTGTCGCTTGGACGGCCCTTTTCGGCCGGATGGCTCCATTCCAGCTTGAAGCGCGCCAGCGGCGCATCGTGAATCTTGCCGAGATTGTGGTCCAGGCGCGTGACTTCCAGCCAGTCGCCGTTCGGATCAACCATGCGCCAGCTCGCCAGGTTGTCTAGCGCGGTGCCCCACAGCACGGCTTTCTTGCCGCCGGCGTTCATCGCGATATTGCCGCCGATGCAGGAGGCTTCGGCCGAGGTCGGGTCGACCGCGAACACAAAGCCGGCTTTTTCGGCGGCATCGGATACCCGCTTGGTAACTACGCCGGCGCCCGAATAAATCGTTGCGTATTCCTTGTCGAGGCCCGGCAGCACGCGCATTTCGACCGCGCCCAGTTGCTCCAGTTTTTCAGTGTTGATGACCGCCGACAACGGCGTCAGCGGAATCGCGCCGCCGGTATAACCGGTGCCGCCGCCGCGCGGGATGATGGTCAGTCCCAGTTCGATGCAGCCCTTCACCAGCCCGGCCATTTCATCTTCGCTGTCCGGCGTCAACACCACAAACGGATATTCGACGCGCCAGTCGGTGGCGTCGGTCACATGCGACACCCGCGACAAGCCGTCGAACTTGATGTTGTCCTTGGCGGTATAACGGCCCAATACTTTATTGGCGCGCTTGCGCAGATCGTAGGTTAGGCGGAACTCTTCCGAGAAGGCGGCGATTGCCTTTCTGGCGGCACTCAACAAGGCTTCGACCGCTTCGCTGCGTTTTTTGGCGTCGCCGTTTTCAGCTTCGGCCAGATCGGTGACGATGCGGCGCTTGTCGACTTCGCCCAAGCGGTGATTCAACGCATCGATCAGCGCTTGACGCCGCTTCGGATTGTCCAGCATGTCGTCTTGCAAATACGGATTGCGCCGCACCACCCAGATGTCGCCCAGCACCTCGTACAACATCCTCGCGGAACGGCCGGTCTGCCGTTTGCCGCGCAACTCGTCGAGCAGCTGCCAGGATGATTCGCCGAGCAGGCGTATCACGATCTCGCGGTCTGAAAACGAAGTGTAATTGTAGGGGATCTCGCGCAAGCGAGTAGGAGTGGCGCCATGCGGCGCGTCTGACAGTAATGCCTGGATTTGTACGGGGGCGTTCATTAGGTCTAGGAAGGGAGCTAACGCTGGAGATGCATTCTAGCTTATCGCGCTGTATCTTGCGGTGCAACATGAGGTTTTAGCAATTCCGGACATCTTCGCACCGATATAGCCAAACCCAATTCAATCAATAAAAACAATCAATTTTTATTAATCAATAGCACATGACTACAATCCACTCCCCCAAACAAAGCAACAGGAGTGCGTCATGTTCAGCCAAATCATCAGCGAAATCATGGAAAACATTGCCATCACGCTGGCGGAATATGGGCAATGCAAAGGGTAGATCAACGAACCTTTACTTATGCAAGCCAAGCGGCGACCTGACGCCAAAAGCCGTCGGGCACGTTCAGCAATACCCAGATCATCAACACATAACGAACGAATTTGCCGATCGCCATGTACGCGACCGACGGCCAGAACGGCAATTTGAGCCAGCCGCCCAGTGTGCAGATCGGGTCGCCGACGCCGGGCATCCAGGCCAGCAGCATGGTTTTGGCTCCGTATCGCCGCAGCCAGCCGCACCAGCGGCTGTCGCGTTCGCGCGCGCAAACCTGCTTGGCGCCATAACCCAGCCAGTAATCGACCGCGCCGCCCAGCGTGTTGCCGGCTGTCGCCACCAGGATCACCGGCCAGAATAGCGCACCGTTAGCCTTGATCACCGCAAACACCGCAGGCTCGGAACCGAGCGGCAACAAGGTCGCGGCGACCAAGCTGATGATAAATACGGAGGTCAATCCAACCGTCGGCACCGCCAGTACTTTCAACAACCACAAAACAGCAGATTCGATCATGGGACAGACGTCAGGAAAAATTGTGGGACGGGACTATCAGGCAAAGCAAATAGTGAGATCTGCGGCCAACAGCTAGCTGCAAAAAAACCGTCCATTATAATGACCGGCTGTTTCTCTAGTCCCGATCCCGGTGCTGGACACATCGCCGGCGACGCCGATGGGGTGTCCGGTGCGCTAATTTGACACCACCATGACCACAGACTATTTGCAAAAAATCTTAACCGCCCGCGTCTATGATGTCGCCGTCGAATCCCCGCTGGAACTGGCGCCGACGCTGTCGCAGCGCTTCGACAACCAGATTTATTTCAAGCGCGAAGATGTGCAAAGCGTGTTCAGCTTCAAATTGCGCGGCGCTTACAACAAGATGGCGAGCCTGACGCCGGCGCAGCTCAAGCGCGGCGTGATTTGCGCATCGGCCGGCAACCACGCGCAGGGTCTGGCGCTGTCGGCCGCCAAGCTCGGTTGCCGCGCCGTGATCGTGATGCCGACCACTACGCCACAGGTCAAGGTGGACGCGGTCAAGGCGCGCGGCGGCGAGGTGGTGCTGTTCGGCGACTCGTACACCGATGCCTACAACCACGCGCTGACGCTGGAAAAAAAGTTAAAACTGACCTTTATCCATCCATTCGATGATCCGCATGTGATCGCCGGCCAAGGCACCATCGGCATGGAAATCCTGCGTCAGCATGCCGGTCCGATTCATGCGATTTTTGTCCCGATCGGCGGCGGCGGCCTGATTGCCGGGATCGCCGCTTTCGTCAAGACGGTGCGGCCCGAGATCAAGATCATCGGGGTCCAGACCACCGACTCCGACGGCATGGCGCGCAGCTTGCAAGCCGGCCGCCGGGTCACGCTGCACGATGTCGGCTTGTTCGCCGACGGCACCGCGGTCAAATTGGTCGGGGAAGAAACCTTCCGCCTGGCGCGGCTATATGTCGACGAAGTGATCTTGGTCGATACCGCGGCCGTTTGCACTGCGATCAAGGATGTGTTCCAGGACACCCGCAGCATTCTGGAACCGTCCGGCGCGTTGTCGGTGGCCGGCGCCAAGGCTTATGTCGAGCGCGCCAAGGGCAGCCGCAAGCCGATCAAGAATCAAACCTTGATCACCATCGCGTCCGGCGCCAACATGAACTTCGACCGGCTGCGCTTTGTCGCTGAAATGGCCGATGTCGGCCAATCGCGCGAGGCGGTTTTTGCCGTCACCATGCCGGAAGAACGCGGCAGCTTCCGCCGTTTCTGCGAACTGGTCGGGCAACGCAACGTCACCGAGTTCAACTACCGCATCAGCGATGAGCAAGCCGCCCACGTCTTCGTCGGCGTCCAGACCAGCAGCCTGGACGAGGCCGGCCAGATCGCCAGGAATTTCGAGAAGCACGGCTTCAAAACGCTAGACCTGACCCATGACGAACTGGCCAAAGTCCATGTGCGCCATCTGGTCGGCGGCAAGAGCCCGCTGGCAAAAAATGAATTGTTGTACCGCTTTGAATTTCCGGAGCGTCCCGGCGCGCTGATGCGTTTCCTCAATTGCATGGATCCCGACTGGAATATCAGCTTGTTCCACTATCGCAGCCAGGGCGGCGATGTCGGCCGCATCCTGGTCGGCCTGCAAATCCCGAAAAAGGAAATGAAGTCGTTCCGCGCCTTTCTTGCCAGCGTCGGCTATCGCCATTGGGACGAGAGCGCCAATCCTGTCTATAAGCTGTTCCTGGGCTAATTTAAATAGGTGCGCGAGCGGTTGGCATAACCCTCGCGCCCTGCAGGCATCAAGGCCCAGCCTCTTATCTGTCAAAATAGCGTCTTTACGCAAAGCTCTTCGCCATGACCATACCAACTTCGCCTGACGCTTCGCCGCTCGGCAAACCTGCTACTTATAAAGCGCACTACGATCCGTCCCTGCTGTTCCCGATTGCCCGGCTCGGCAAGCGCGAGGAGATCGGCATCAGCGGCACGCTGCCTTTTTTCGGGATCGATATCTGGAATGCGTATGAGGTGTCCTGGCTCAACCTGCGCGGCAAGCCGCAAGTCGCGATCGCCACATTCACGGTGCCGGCCGATTCGCCCAATATCGTCGAATCGAAGTCATTCAAGCTGTACCTGAATTCATTCAACCAGACCAAGCTGGCTGGTCCGGCGGACTTGCTGGAACTGCTGCGCACCGACCTGTCGGCCGGCTTCGGTGCACCGGTGCATGTGGCATTGACTACCGCCGACGCCTTTGCCGGCATGGCAATGGGCGAACCGCAAGGCTTGCTGCTGGATCGGCTAGACATCGAAGTCACCGAATATCATCCGAACGCATTGTTGCTGAAAGCCGACCAGGACCAGCCGGCCGTCGAAGAAACCCTGGTGTCGCATTTGCTGAAATCGAATTGCCTGGTGACCGGCCAGCCGGACTGGGGCAGCGTGCAAATCAAGTATGTCGGCGCACCGATCGATCAAGAAGGTTTGCTCAAATACCTGATCAGCTTCCGCGATCACAATGAATTTCATGAGCAATGCGTCGAGCGGATTTTTATGGACATCATGCGACATTGCACTCCGCAAAAACTCGCTGTGTATGCGCGCTACACGCGTCGCGGCGGCCTCGACATCAATCCATGGCGCAGCAATTTTTCTACATCTCAGCAACCGTCCAATGTACGTCAGGCACGGCAATAAAATGTTCCGCCGGAAATCAATTGTGTCAAAAATGTAAAAAACCAGCCGTAAATATTGACGCTTGCAGGCGCAGCGGCTACCTTACGACCTCCCTGTAAAAGCCCCATTTTTGTTATGAAATTCCTATCACGCTGCCTCTCTCAATTCGCTGTCCTTAGCCATACCAGGTCCACTTCACTCCTGGCCCTGCTGGCCGCTGCCTTGCTCTGTTCACCAGCTCATGCGCAAGAAAGCGCCAATACCGGCAGCTGGTTCCAGCAGACCAAAGCCCGGCTCGACAACATCGTGGACAACGGCGACCAGGAAGTCTACCTGTCCGGCTACGCATATCACGGCCGCAGCACATATACCAAGGAACGCCTTCGGGAGCTGAACGAGAAAGCCTGGGGGCTCGGCGGTGGCCGCACCATACGCAATGAAAGCGGCAATGATGAATCGCTCTATTTCCTGGCGATCCGCGACTCCCATATGAAGCCGCAATTGATGGCTGGTTATGCCTACGAATGGGTCGCGAATATCCCCAAGACCCCGGTCGAAGTCGGCGCCGGATATACCGTCATGCTGGCCAGCCGCCGCGATTATTTCGGCGGCATCCCGTTCCCGCTGGCGTTGCCGGTGGCTTCGATTGGCGTCAAGGGCGCCAAGTTGATGGCCTCTTACGTGCCGCGCTTGTCATCCAACAAGGGCAACGGCGATGTGCTGTTGCTGTTTGCGCGCTTTGAAGTGAAGTAATTTGATCCCCTCGGGGCGACCATGACCCGCAGGCAAAAGGGATTGCCGATTGGAATCCGGCCTATAATTCGGTAAAACTACTTAGAGCCTGTTCAAAATCTGTAGCGAGCGCCCGTCAGCGGGGTGAAGAGCAGCGCAGGAGCCCCGATCACGGGCACAGTAAAATTTTGAACAGGCTCTTAGACACAACACCCACATTGTGCGGTAACCCTATTTGTACTATGACCAATCTTGCAAAAATCCTACCCGCACAAAATGTGGTGCTGGATCTGGAAGTCTCCAGTAAAAAACGAGCATTCGAACAAGCCGGATTACTATTCGAAAACAATTGCGGCATTGCCCGCTCCACCGTTTCCGATAACCTGTTTGCGCGCGAGCGCCTGGGCTCCACCGGTCTCGGCCATGGCGTCGCTGTGCCGCATGGCCGGGTCAAAGGCTTGAAAGCGCCGCTGGCAGCATTTGTCCGCCTGGCCGAACCGATCCCGTTTGAATCGCCCGACGGCCAACCGGTCAGCTTGCTAGTATTTTTGCTGATCCCGGACAACGTTACCCAGCAACACCTGGAGATCCTGTCGGAAATTGCCGAGATGTTTTCCAGCGATGCGTTCCGTACCCTGCTGGCGAGCGATCCCGATCCCGCTTCGGTGCATGCACAGATCGTTGCGTGGCAGCCGATGGGGGCGGAGAATGCGACTTAGTTGATTCGTCGCGTTGGAAGGTTTTTAAACGCTGTTTTGCGATGGCTTTTAGATGTTTGACACTTCTTGTTTAGTCAGTTGGGGACAGAGTAATTCGCCACGCTGCGGTGGCTCTTAAACTCTGCCCCGCAAATAATCGGCTTCCGCAAATAATAGGACTTATGCCTTCTTCCACACCCTTATCAATCCAGCAGCTTTACGACGACAACCGCGAATCGCTGCAGTTGGGCTGGTTTGCCGGCTTTCCTGGCGGTGAACGGCTGATTTCCGGCGATGCCGCTTCGGCGGCGGATCAGGTCGGCCACTTGAACCTGATCCATCCGGGGCGAATCCAGGTGTTCGGGCATCAGGAAACCGAATATTACAAGCGCCTGTCGGCCACTTCGCGCGCCTATCAGACGGCAGAATTGGTGGCCGGGGTGCCGCCAGCGTTCATCATCGCGCAAGGACTGTCGACCCCGCCGGACATCCTGCAAATTTGCGACGAAAAAAATATCCCGCTGTTTTCCACGCCATTGCCGGCAGCACAGGTGATCGACTATTTGCGCGTGTATTTGTCGAAAAAATTGGCGCAACGGATCACGATGCACGGCGTATTCATGGACGTGCTGGGGGTTGGCGTGCTGATTACCGGCGAGTCCGGGCTCGGCAAGAGCGAGCTGGGGCTGGAGCTGATTTCACGCAGTCACGGCCTGGTGGCCGACGATGCGGTCGAGTTCTCGCGCATCGCACCCAACATGATCGAAGGGCGCTGCCCGCATTTATTACAAAATTTGCTGGAAGTACGCGGCTTGGGCCTGCTGGATATCAAGACCATCTTCGGCGAAACCGCAGTGCGCCGCAAAATGCGCCTGAAACTGATCGTGCATCTGGTGCGGCGCGCCACGCTGGAAGAAAATTACGAACGCCTGCCGCTCGACGCCCACACGCAGGAAGTGCTCGGACTCCCGATCCGCAAGGTCATCATCCCGGTCGCCGCCGGCCGCAACATCGCGGTGCTGCTGGAAGCTGCGGTACGCAACACCATCCTGCAATTGCGCGGAATCGATACGCTGAAGGACTTTATCGATCGCCAGCGCATCGCGATGGATAGTGACAACGAACCATAAAATAAGCACCACAACGTAGGGCACCTCTAAAAACCGTAGCGAGCGGCCCAAGGTCGGGATGAGAAGCGCAGCCGTACATGGAGTACGGCGAGCATCGCAGGCCCGAGATTGGGACGCGCAGTAGGTTTTTAGAGGTGCCCAATGTTTCCCGCAGCAGAAATACCGTATATATTCGCTATTTCTGCGCGGCATGTACTTTGACACTGCCGTAGCACCAGCCCCGACCAACCACAGTACTTACGGTATCATTGTTGAATGCGCATTATTCTTATCACCGGGATCTCCGGCTCTGGTAAATCAGTCGCTCTACGAGTACTCGAAGACGCCGGCTATTTTTGCACCGACAATTTGCCGCCGAAACTGCTGCGAGGACTGGTTGCCACCAGCCTCCACGAAGGGACGGAATTGCTGGCGGTGGCAACCGATGCGCGCAGCGCCGACTCGCTGGCCGGATTGCCGTCCGATATCCAGCAACTGAAAGACGAAGGACACGACGTCAAGGTGTTCTTCCTGACGGCCAAAACCGAAGCGCTGATCGCCCGTTTTTCTGAAACCCGCCGCAGTCACCCGCTGTCGCATCGCTTGCGCCCCGGCCAGAATCCCGCCGACCGCCTGACCTTGACCGAATGTATTTTGAACGAGCGCGAGATGCTGGTCGAAATCGAGCGGCTGGGCAACACGATCGACACATCGGATTTGAGCGCCAATAAATTGCGCTCCTGGATCAGCGATCTGGTCGATACCCAACAAGCGCCGCTGACCCTGCTGTTCGAATCATTCGCATTCAAGCACGGCGTGCCGCTGGATGCCGATCTGGTATTCGACGTGCGCATGCTGCCGAATCCGCATTACGACCTGAAACTGCGCCCACTGACGGGACGTGATCAGCCGGTTATCGCATTTTTGGACCGCTTGCCGGAAGTGCAAGACCTGCTTGGCGACATCCGCAACTTCGTCACCAAATGGCTGCCCGCGTTCAAGGCGGACAATCGCAGTTATCTGACCGTGGCGGTCGGCTGTACCGGCGGCCAGCATCGCTCGGTATATATGGTTGAGCAACTGGCGCACCATTTCCAAAACTCCGAACGCGTCGTCCGACGCCATCGCGAACTCGGCTAAGCGCAGCAAACTTCCCCTCTCTACGACGTAGTGCAACGCACCGCACTACGTCGACACCTCACCTTTACCATGTCTGAAAATATTTCCTGGATTCCACTGTTCCCGCTCAATACGGTATTGTTCCCCGGCGGGATTTTGCCGCTCAAGGTATTTGAAACCCGCTATATCGATATGGTGCGCGAGTGCATGAAACAGAATAGTCCGTTCGGCGTCGTGTTGATCAAGGCCGGGCAGGAAGTCGGCCTCGCAGCTGAGCCTGAAGCGGTCGGCTGCCTGGCGCAAATTACGCAATGGGATATGCAGGATTTGGGAGTGCTGATGTTGCGCACCGAGGGCACGCAACGGTTCCGGATTGTGCAGCAACGCGTGTTGGCGGACCAGCGGCTGGAAGCGCAGATTGCCTTGATCGACGCCGACCTGCCGACGCCGCCGGACCAGCGCCACCTCGATTGCGCCAAGGCCCTGAAACTGGTGATCGACGACGTCAATCGCAAAGGCCGTGCCGAACATGGCGCCGACTATGCCAGCCCTTTTTCGCTGCCGATACAGCTCGACAATGCCGGCTGGGTTGCCAACCGCTGGTGCGAAATTTTGCCTATCCCATTGCAGGCACGTCAGAAATTGCTGGAATTAAACGATGCACAAGTGCGGCTGGGCTTGGTTCATCAGTATTTGCAACAGCATCAGATAATCTAACGCTGATCGGCGTCCTGGAAAACCTCCAGCAATAGCTTCTTGACCGGCGCCGGCAACGGAGCATCGGCAAGTTTCTCGGCGGGATACCAAACGTGCGTGGATTCTCCCGCGATATCGAGCCGGTGTGCAAGCGTAATCCGGAACGGTGAGATCTGTAATTTGAAATGCGTGAAAACGTGCGTGAAAGACGGCAGCGCTTCACATGAAGCGATGTCGCCGAAGTGCGCCATAGCGCGCGTGATTGCTGTCTCGGAGTCAACTTCCGGCAACGACAACAAACCGCCCCAGATACCGCTGTCGGGACGCTGCTCCAGCAGCACTTGATCGCGATCAATAATCACCAGCATGCCAGTATGCTTCTCGGGGATGGCCTTTTTCGGTTTGCGTACCGGCAGTTGCGCTACGCGATCGGTGGCGAACGCAACGCAGCGCTGCGCCAGCGGACAAGTGTGACAAGCAGGTTTGCTGCGGGTGCAAAGCGTCGCCCCCAGATCCATTAGCCCTTGCGTGTATGACTCCACGCCCTGCTCCGGCAGCAAGGCCACCGCGCGTCGCCACATGGCGTCCTCGATCGGCTTGGCGCCGGGATAACCATCAATCCCGAAAACCCTGGCGAATACGCGTTTCACGTTGCCGTCGAGGATAGCGGCACGCACGCCATATGAAAATGCCGCTACCGCGGCTGCGGTCGAACGCCCGATGCCGGGCAAGTCTTGCAGCAAATCCGGATCGCGTGGAAACGCGCCGCCGTGTTCTGCGACCACCCGTTGCGCGCATCGGTGCAGGTTGCGCGCCCGCGTGTAGTAGCCGAGTCCGCTCCAGTGCGCCATCACCTCTTCGCTGGGCGCCGCCGCCAACGCAGCGACATCGGGAAAGCGCGCCAGGAAGCGTTGATAGTAGGGAATCACGGCGCTGACCTGGGTTTGCTGAAGCATGATTTCAGATAACCAGACACGGTACGCATCGCGCGTTTGTTGCCACGGCAAGGCATGGCGTCCGTGCTGCTTTTGCCAGCGAATCACCGTGTCGGAAAACGACGGATCGGAAAAATCCGGCGCCGCTCCGTCGAGGACCGCCAAGCTCGCTGCCGAGCCGACGGCATCGTTGGCAACAACACGTTTCATTTATGCCGCGACTTTCAGCGAGGTCAGTTCGGAGCCGAGCGCATTTTTCAAATCCGCTTCCAATTCGGTCAGCGTATTTCTTTGCGAGGTCAACTCGTTTTGCAACAGCTCGACCGACTGGATCTTTTCTTCCAGGCTGTCGACCGCCACATGCACCCGTTCGATGGAATCGGTGCGCTGCTTGAGTTGGGATTTGTGCGCGCGAATCTGTTCTTCCAGCGGCGCCATCACCACTTTCAGCCATGCATCGACATCGCGATTGGCTTGCAGAAAGCTCTGCTTGACTCTCGATGCGATCGAATCGAAAAATTTCTGCATCAGCACCACCTGGCTGGTCTTCATCAGCGTGATGGTGCCGAATTGCCGTTGATATGCGGCTTCGATGACGCTGATTTCCTTACGGTATTTATCGAGCGAAAACGGCATCGGCGTCGACAGCGCAAGTCCGTGTTCGGTCGAGAATTTGCGATACATGATGGTCATCATTTCAGCGATCTCATCCGTTTTTTGACCCGACAAAGTCAGGTTGCCCTGCGCCACGTCAAAAAACTCCTTTACCGCATTGCGAAAGCCGGCGGTGAACATGCTGCCTTCCATTATTTCCCGCGTCTTACGGATCTCTTCTTTCAGGATGCCCATGCCCAGCGTGGTGAACACGGCTGCCGACAAGCGCGCAAACACCATGCGCGTCCCCTGCAGCTTCAACAGGCTTTCGTCAAACTCCTTCTTCTCAATATCGATGCGCTTCATCATGTGGCTGACGATGCTTTTGTTCTTTCCGCGCAGGCTTTTCAGTTCCAGCAGTTGCTCCACCACGTTACGGATCTGCGCCGACATCAAGGCTTGCTTGGACACCGTCATGTCATGGATATCGGCAATCAACTGAGCGCGGATAATGTCGCGCTTGGCAGGAATCAATTCTTTCGACAATGCATTTTCAAGCGCCGGCAGCCGGCTTTTTTGCAATAGCAGCGGCTCGCCATTGATCTTGCCGACCAGGCCCTTCTGGGCCGACACCGGATACACCTGCGTCTCCGACAAGCCCAGCGTCTGCGCCACATTGGCGATCTGCTTGTCGATTTGCTCCTCGACCTCGGCCGGCGAACGCAACTCGTCCCACATGCTGTCGATTTTATTCAGCACCACCATCCTGCCGGCGCCGTTGCCGATGTGATGACGCCAGACGTCGATATCGCTTTTGGTGACGCCGGTGTCGGCGGCCAGGATAAACAACACCGCATGCGCGTTCGGAATCAGGTTCAAAGTCAGTTCCGGCTCGGTACCGATCGCATTCAATCCCGGCGTATCGATAATGACCAGCCCTTCCTTCAGCAATGGATGAGGGAAGTTCACGATGGCGTGGCGCCACTGCGAAATTTCGACTCGTCCCAGGGCATCCACCGTGACGACCGCATCGGGGTCGCTGTCGTCGAACAAGCCGTAACGCGCCGCTTCTTCCTTCGGCACCCATTTGGTCAGGCTGACCTGCTTGAAGGCTTCCAGCATGCCGTCGGTAGACGAGGTGTCCAGCGGCAACACGGTCCAGGCGTGATGCGCGCTTTTGTAGTCGCTGGTCGATTGTGCTTCGGCGCGCGTTTCTATCGGCAGCAAACGAATGCAGGGCGGGAAGGTTTCGTCATACAACAGTTCGGTCGGGCACATGGTGGTGCGGCCGGCTGTCGAAGGCAAAATGCGCTGACCATAATCGGCGAAGAAAATGGCATTGATCAATTCCGATTTGCCGCGTGAGAATTCAGCGACAAAGGCAATCGACAGTTTGTCGTCGGTCAAGCGTGCCAGTGCCCTGGTAATCCGCTGTTCGCTGGCCACATCCGATAATTTCGATGCGCTCGCCCATGTCTGATAGCGCCTCAATGCACCAGCCACCGCTGTACGCCACTCGCTGTATTCCTGGAATTTTTGAACTAGATTGCTCACGCTACCCCCACACCCGTTTCTGAAATCGTTTCTAAAAACTGCTTAATATTTATCAAATGACACTTAGCCATAGCTCGATGGCCATTAATTTCTCTGACATTTTTTGCAATAAAAAGTGGATCGCTGCCCCTGTTTGATCTGCACAATTAATGACCCACAATTTTTACACGGCAACCCGGCACGATCATAGACGAAATAACTCTGTTGAAAGTATCCAGATTGCCCATCGGCACCAATAAAGTCGCGCAAAGTGCTGCCGCCCTTGTCAATCGCCGCTGCCAGGATGTCCCGAATTGCCTGTACCAAGCGCGCATAACGCGCAAGGCCGATGCGCTGGGCTGGCGCCTTGGGGTTGATCCCGGCCCGAAACAGGCTTTCCGACGCATAGATATTGCCGACGCCGACCACAATATCGCCCGCCAGCAGCACCTGCTTGATCGGCGCGCTGCGGTTGCGCGTTTTTTGATACAGGATCTGGGCAGAAAAGACTTCTTCCAGCGGTTCCAGGCCAAGCCCCGCCAGCAGACTATGCTGCTCCACCGGCCCGTCCTCGACGGCATGCCAAAGCACAGCGCCAAAACGGCGCGGGTCGGTCAAACGCATCAACTGGTTACCGACCACCAGATCGAAATGGTCGTGTTTTTGGGGCGCGGTCTCGGCCGGCAAAATCCGCAAATGACCCGACATCCCGAGATGGACAATCAAGGTTCCATGAGCGAAATGCAGCAACAGATATTTGCCGCGGCGGCCGGTGCTGCGTATCGTGCGACCGCTCAGGGAGGCCTGCAAATCGGCCGGAAACGGCCAGCGCAAGCCGCTATGACGCAATATGACTGCCGTGACAACGCGCCCTTCAAGATACGGCGCAACACCGCGCCGGGTCACTTCAACTTCTGGTAATTCTGGCATGCTTCAAAAGTGATCCAAGATAATTTGTCGGGAGCAAGCATACCTGACAAGCAGCGAAATAGACTAAATAAGCAGTTGTTACGAAATGTATCGACGCAAACCGTACACACTCACTGCGGGAAGACACAAGAAGGCCGGGATTACCTACCATTTCGTCACAAATCACTAGACTGCGGCTGCACATTGCTTGCAGGTTGGGCGTAAAATCGAAACTACCTTCGACGGCCCGTTACCAACGGCCGATCGAACGCCCTAAATAAATGCTTGCCAAGCCAGGATAACCCCCTTGAAAAAAGTTCTTGCCATTGTAACGCTCTCGACCCTGCTGTCTGCATGTGCAGGCATGGCGCAAACTAGCGATACCCAAAATTCCGTAGCTGACCCCAAGGCCGCAACACCGCCGCCCGCCGCCGCGAAATCGGATCGCGCCAAGGAACGCCAATCCGCTGCAAGGACCATGCCCGTCAAGCCTCCGGAAGAGCACCTGCCTTCGGTGGAATTGAGCAAGGAAATTCTGTTCAAGGTTCTCAGCTCCGAAATCGCCTTCCAGCGCGGCAATTGGCAAGCCGCCTACGTGACCCTGTTAAGCGTGGCGCAACAGACGCGCGATCCGCGCCTGGCCCGACGCGCGGCCGAAATGGCGCTCAGCGCCAAGCAAGCCAACGAAGCCCTGGTCGCGATCCGCCTGTGGCGCGAGCTGGCTCCCGACTCGGAAGAAGCGACCCAGTACTATCTCGGCTTTATCATGCTGAGCAACAATCTGGCGGAAGCGCAGCCGATTCTTGAACAGCGCCTGAAAGACGCGCCGCAACAAGCCCGCGGCGTCATGCTGCTGCAAATCCAGCGACTGTTGGTCCGGGCCCAGGACAAGCCTGCTGCGTTTGCGTTATTGGAAAAGCTGGTCGCGCCCTATTTGAACCTGGCGGAAGCCCATCTGGCGCTGGCACAAGAAGCCTCTGCCGCCGGCGACAACACACGTGCGCATGACGAAGCGCAAATAGCGCTGAAACTCAAACCCGACTCCGAGCTGGCGATTTTGACCGCGGCGCAAGTCGCAACCGATAAGACCGAGGTCGAGCATCTGCTGACCGATTTCCTGAAAACGTATCCCAATGCGCGTGAAGTCCGGATGGCTTATGCGCGCACTTTGATCGAGCAAAAATCCTATGAAAAGGCGCGCAGCCAATTTGAGACCCTGTTGAAATCGGACAAGCAGGATATCTCGACAATCTTCGCACTAGGCCTGCTGAATGCGCAAATCGGCGACAACAAAGCGGCCGAGCGCTACCTAAGCGACTACATCAAACAATTGACCGCGCATCCGGATGAGGCGCGCGACACCACCCAGGCCCTGCTGATCCTGGCGCAAATTGCGGCAGAGCGGAATGACACCGACGCCGCACTGAATTGGCTGGCGCAAGTCGAACCGGGCGAATCCTACCTTGATGCGCAGCTGCGGCGCGCGCAATTGATTGCCCGGCGCGGAGATATCGATGCCGCCCGCAGCATCCTGTCCGATCTTGAAACCCACGGCGAGCGCGAACAAATCCAGGTGACGCAGGTGGAAGCGCAACTGCTGCGCGATGCCAATCGCCCGCGGGATGCAATGAAAGTGCTGGAGGTAGCTCTCAAGGCGCACCCCGACAATACCGATTTGCTGTACGACTACGCGATGGTCGCGGAAAAGCTCGATAACCTGAGCGTGATGGAAACCGCATTGCGTAAATTGATCGCCCTGGCTCCCAATAACCAGCAAGCCTACAACGCCCTCGGCTATTCTCTGGCGGAGCGCAATATCCGATTGCCGGAAGCGCTGACCCTGATCGAAAAAGCTTTTACGCTGGCGCCGCAAGATCCGTTCATTATCGACAGCATGGGCTGGATCCAATACCGCCTGGGCAATCTGACCGAGGCAGAATCGCAGCTGCGCAACGCTTACCGTTTGCTGCCCGACCCCGAAATCGCCGTGCATTTGGGCGAGGTGCTGTGGGTCAAGGGTCAAAAGAAAGATGCGCAAAAATTGTGGCGTGAAGTACACAGCAAAGATCCTCAGAACAATGCACTGAAAAGCACGCTGGCACGGCTGCACGCCACGCTATGAGCCGGCTGCACATGGTTGCAGTACGCCGCGCCGGATTGTTGGCGATCGCCTTGACGGCCATCGCCATCAGCGGTTGTACGACACTATCGCCGCCCGACTCGCAAGCAAGCGTCGCCGCCATGACAGCAAGTCCGCGGCGATACCATAATGCGATTGACGTCAGCGGCCGCCTATCGTTGCGTTACCAGCAAGATGGCAAGGAACAGGCCGTGCACGGCAGCTTCACTTGGTCGCAAAGTACGCAGGAGACTGTCGTCACGCTGCTCTCGCCGCTCGGACAAACGCTTGCCACCATCAATATCGCGCCAACCCAGGCAACCCTGGCGCAGGCAGGCAAACCTGCGCAGACTGCAAGCGATGTCGATGCGCTGACGATCAAAGCGCTTGGCTGGCCATTGCCAATTGCCGGCTTGCGCGACTGGTTGCAAGGCTTCGGAAAAAGCGCCACGGGGCAACGCTTTACGGCCACCGCGGCCGCTGCCACGTCGAGCGTCACCACCGCCGACAACTGGCGCATTCAATACACCAACTGGCAAGACCAAAACCACGCCGACAGCTATCCCAAACGGATTGACCTGGCGCGCTATGTTGAACAGGCCGGCGAGGTATCCATCCGCATCGTCATCGATAACCGCCAGCCACATTAAATCCCTGCAATGACACGAACGCTGAATAATTGCCCTGCGCCGGCCAAGCTGAATCTTTTTTTGCACGTCACCGGACGCCGCCCTGATGGCTATCATCTGCTGCAAACGGTATTTCAGCTGATCGATTACAGCGACCAACTGCATTTCGAAGTGCGCGATGACGGCATCATCCGACGTACCACCGTCATCCCGGGCGTACCGGAAGAGAGCGACTTGATCGTACGCGCCGCCAAATTATTGCAGTCGGCGATCGCGGCCAAGACCGGCGCAGCGGCGATGGCCGCCTCGCCGATACCGGGCGCGAATATCGCCATCGACAAGAAACTGCCGATGGGTGGCGGACTGGGCGGCGGCTCCTCCGATGCGGCAACCACCCTGATGGCTCTCAATCATTTGTGGCAAGGCGGACTGTCGCGTGCCGAACTGATGGCGCTGGGTTTGCGACTCGGGGCCGATGTACCATTTTTCCTGTTCGGGCGGAATGCCTTCGCAGAAGGTGTGGGAGAAGCGTTACAAGCACTTGACACGACCGCCTGCTGGTTCGTTATAATCGAGCCCGGCGTCGCAATTCCAACTGAAAAAATTTTTTCATCGTCGGAGTTGACAAGAGATACGAAACCGGTCAAGATGACGGACTTTTCGATAGGTACTAAAAAACTCTTCGGAAGAAACGATCTGGAAGTCGTGGCTGCCAAGCAGTTTCCAGAAGTCGCTGATGTCATCAAATGGCTCAAGACTTATGGTGATGCAAGGATGACTGGTTCTGGCGCTTGTGTTTTTTGTGCTTTTGCGCAGGAAGATCAAGCTGATGAAGTACTGAAGTTGGTACCTCAACGCTGGAAAGCATGGAAAGCCAAAGCGATGCAGCAACATCCGCTCGCAGATTTGCTAGATTCGTAGTCGATTAAATTCGAAAAAATTCGATTCAGCGTGAAGTTCAAGCGCAGCAGTAAATGCGCAGAAGTCACGCTGAATAAAAGGTTGCGTAGGGGAATCGCCAAGCTGGTTAAGGCACTGGATTTTGATTCCAGCATTCGAAGGTTCGAATCCTTCTTCCCCTGCCATTAAATACGGGTAATAGCGCCCAAGCAGCAAACAAACTAAGCGGCAGCAGCACACAGCCGCATCAAAAATACAGCAGCACACAGCAAAAATATAAGCCGCCAACGCAAGACTTCAACAGTCGGGCATTGTCGGCTTTTCACTTTCTAACGTTCGTACTCAGGAATCCCCATGGCACACGAAAACCTGATGGTTTTTACCGGCAACGCAAACCCGGAACTAGCTATTGGAGTTGCCAAGCAACTCGGGATTCCACTAGGAAAAGCCAACGTCACCAAATTCTCCGACGGCGAAGTCGCGGTTGAAATTAATGAGAACGTGCGCGGCAAAGATGTGTTTGTGCTGCAATCGACTTGCGCTCCGACCAATGACAACCTGATGGAAATCATGTTGATGGTCGATGCGCTTAAACGCGCTTCAGCCGGTCGTATCACTGCCGCGATTCCCTACTACGGCTACGCCCGTCAGGACCGCCGCCCACGTTCGGCACGGGTTGCGATTTCCGCCAAGGTGGTCGCCAACATGCTGCAGGAAGCCGGCGTCGAACGCGTTCTGATCATGGATCTGCACGCGGATCAAATTCAAGGCTTCTTCGACATCCCGGTCGACAACATCTACGCATCACCGATTTTGCTGGGCGATCTGGTGAGCAAGAATTACGACGACCTGCTGGTCGTATCGCCGGACGTCGGCGGCGTAGTCCGTGCCCGCGCACTGGCAAAACGCTTGAATTGTGATTTGGCAATTATCGACAAGCGCCGGCCCAAGGCGAATGTCTCCGAAGTCATGAACATCATCGGCGAAGTCGAAGGCCGTAACTGCGTGATCATGGATGACATGGTGGACACCGCCGGCACCCTGACCAAGGCTGCTGAAGTGCTGAAAGAGCGTGGCGCCAAGAAAGTAGTCGCTTACTGTACCCATCCTGTACTGTCGGGTCCGGCGCTGGAACGCATCGCCAATTCGCCGCTGGACGAGCTGGTCGTAGTCGACACCATCCCGCTGTCGGCAGAAGCCAAGGCATGCGGCAAGATCCGCCAGTTGTCATGCGCCGGTTTGCTGGCAGAGACCTTCAAGCGCATCACCAAGGGCGACTCGGTCATGTCGCTGTTCGCTGACTAATTGCTGTTTGCTGTTTGCTGTTCTTTGTAATTTAACGTTTTTATTTAGTCAGTTGGGGACAGAGTAATTCGTCGCGCTGCGGCGACTCTTAAACTCTGTCCCGCAATTGTTTTTACTTCGCAATTTTTCGAATTCCCTGGTCGCGGGGAATTTTTATCGCAAGACGAAAGTCCTGCACACATTGGAGCTTCAAAATGAAAGTAATCGCATTTGTACGCAAAGAGCAGGGGACCGGAGCGAGCCGCCGCCTGCGCAATGCTGGCCAAACCCCAGGTATCGTTTATGGTGGTTCCGAAGCGCCGGTCAATATTTCGCTGGACCACAACGCGCTGTACCACGCGCTGAAAAAAGAAACTTTCCACTCGTCGATCCTCGACCTCGAAATCGACGGCAACGTCCAGAAAGTTCTGCTGCGCGACTTCCAGGTTCACGCATACAAACAACTGGTATTGCACGCTGACTTCCAACGCGTTGATGCGAAAAAAGCACTGCACGTCAAAGTGCCTCTGCACTTCATCAATGCCGACGTTGCACCAGCAGTGAAACTGTCGGGCGCGATCATCAGCCACGTTATCTCCGAGTTGGATATCTCCTGCTTGCCAGCCGACCTGCCTGAGTTCGTTGAAGTCGACCTGACCAGCATCGAAGTCGGTCATTCGATCCACTTGTCCGACCTGAAACTGCCAAAAGGCGTGACAGCTGTCTCGCAAGAGAATCTGACTATCGCTACTGCATCGATCCCAGCCGGCAAGGTTGAAGCTGAAGCTACTGCTGCTGCAGCAGCACCGGCAGCTGAAGCTGACAAGAAGTAATAAATACTTAAGCCGGGAAGTTTTCTGGCCTGAAAAACCCGCCCTTCGTGGCGGGTTTTTTATTGGAGCAAGCGCATTCGCCCTGCCCTGCTCTGAATATCTGGTCGCGCAAGACCGACACCGGATTGGACGACAAAGCGTCATATCCGCGATAATCTGCGCTTCATAGTGAAATGAAAAAATATGTCCATTCGCCTCATCGTCGGCCTCGGCAATCCCGGCCCGGAATACGAACAAACCCGCCACAACGCCGGCTTCTGGCTGGTCGACAATCTGGCCAATGATCTCGGCCGTCATCTGACGCGAGAATCCCGCTTCAATGCCTTTGCCGCAAAAGCCAGCATCGCCGCGCAAGAAGTCTGGCTGCTGGAACCGCAGACTTTCATGAACCGCTCCGGCCAGTCGGTCGGCGCCATCGCGCGCTTCTACAAGATTGCGCCTGACGAAATTCTGGTGGTGCACGATGAGCTGGACCTGCCGCCCGGCAGCGCGAAACTGAAAAAAGGCGGCTCCTCTGGCGGTCACAATGGCTTGAAGGACATCACCGCCGCGCTGGGCACGCAAGACTACTGGCGCTTGCGACTCGGCATCGGCCATCCGCGCTCGCTTAACCTGCAACATGCGGTGGCCGACTTTGTGCTGCACCGGCCGCGCAAGGAAGAGCAAGCACTGATCGAGGACGCGATTGCCGACAGCCTGAAAATCATCCCTTTGCTATGCGAAGGCAAATTCGACGTCGCAACGATGCAGTTGCATACGGCAAAATAGTTTTTATCCAGGCAAGCAATCCGATCACACCGGGTTCAGTCTTCAACTTCCGGTAAAATAGCGGGTTATTCCAGATAAGGCCGCCACTAAAATCGCTCAACGCGCTTTTAGGCACGGCCATAATTCACATTTTCAGAGTACACACCATGAGTCTCAAATGCGGCATCGTCGGTTTGCCCAACGTCGGCAAATCCACCCTCTTCAATGCGCTGACCAAAGCAGGCATTCCCGCAGAAAACTATCCGTTCTGCACGATCGAGCCCAACGTCGGCATGGTCGAGGTACCTGATCCGCGCCTGAAAGCGCTGGCCGGCATCGTCAAGCCGGAACGGATCCTGCCTGCAACCGTTGAATTTGTGGATATCGCAGGTCTGGTCGCCGGCGCTTCCAAGGGCGAAGGCCTGGGCAATCAGTTCCTCGCGCATATCCGCGAAACCGACGCCATCGTCAATGTGGTGCGCTGTTTTGAAGACGACAACGTGATCCACGTCGCCGGCAAGATCAATCCGCTGGACGACATCGAAGTGATCCAGACCGAGTTGGCGCTGGCCGACATGGGCACTGTCGAAAAAGCCATCCATCGCGAAAACAAGAAGGCCCGCTCCGGCGACAAGGACGCAGCCAAGCTGGTGGCCTTGCTGGAACGCCTGATGCCGCAGTTGGACCAAGCCAAGCCGGTACGCGCATGCGGACTGGATGCCGAAGAAATGGCCTTGATCAAGCCGCTCTGCCTGATCACGGCCAAGCCAGCCATGTATGTCGCCAACGTGTCCGACAGCGGCTTCACCAATAATCCGCTGCTGGATCAGCTGACCGCTTACGCCGCTTCACAAAATGCGCCGATCGTCGCGATCTGCGCCGCCATTGAATCCGAAATCGCCGATCTGGACGAAGCCGACAAACATGAATTCCTGGCTGACATGGGAATGGAAGAGCCGGGTCTGGATCGCCTGATCCGCGCGGCCTTCAAGCTGCTCGGCCTGCAAACCTACTTCACCGCCGGGGTCAAGGAAGTACGCGCCTGGACCATCCATGTCGGCGATACCGGGCCGCAAGCTGCCGGCGTGATTCACACCGATTTCGAACGCGGCTTCATCCGCGCGCAAACCATCGCTTACGACGATTACATTGCTTGCAAAGGTGAACAAGGCGCCAAGGAAGCCGGAAAAATGCGCGCCGAAGGCAAGGAATACGTGGTCAAGGATGGCGACGTGCTGAATTTCCTGTTCAACGTCTAACTCGAAACGTATCCAGTCAATTCAAAGCCCGGTCATTACCGGGCTTTTTTGTTTTCCGGACAAAAAGCGATAAAGTACTCAGCTGTCGGCGCAATGACGCAATCAAAAAGGTAAAGAAATGAGCGACCCAAAAATCAAGCAATACACCCATCCCGCCGGAGGCTGGGGAGCGCTGAAATATGTGGCCTTGCATCTTCTGAAAGAAAAAATCCCGGGCAAAGGTGCGCGCACTTTGCTGGCGCAGAATCAGCCGGATGGCTTCGACTGCCCCGGCTGCGCATGGCCGGACCGCGATCATGCATCGACTTTCGAATTTTGCGAAAACGGCGTCAAGGCAGTCGCCGCCGAAGCCACCGCCAAACGCGTCACGCGCACACTGTTCGAGCAAAACACCGTTTCGGCGCTGATGCAGCAGTCCGATTACGAACTGGAAGAACATGGCCGCCTGACCGAGCCGATGGCGTACCACGCCGCCACCGACAAATACCAGCCGATCAGCTGGCAGGATGCGTTCACGCTGATGGCAGATCATCTGAATGCGCTCGACGATCCCAATCAAGCCTCGTTCTACACTTCCGGCCGCACCAGCAATGAGGCGGCATTCCTGTATCAGTTGTTCGTACGCGAATACGGCACCAACAATTTCCCGGATTGCTCCAATATGTGCCACGAGCCGACCAGCGTCGGCTTGCCGGAAACAGTCGGGGTCGGCAAAGGCACGGTCACGCTGGACGATTTCGACCTGGCCGATACGCTGCTGATTTTCGGCCAGAATCCGGCCACCAACCATCCGCGCATGATGGGCGAGCTGCGCGAATGCGCCAAACGCGGCGCCACCATCGTCTCCATCAATCCGTTGCGCGAACGCGGACTGGAAAAATTCGCCAGCCCGCAGCACCCATCCGACATGCTGTCGCACGGCACGACGATCAGCTCGATGTTCATCCGGCCCACGCTGTGCGGCGATCTGGCCTTGGTCAAAGGGGTCATCAAGCGCGTGCTGGAACTCGACGACCAAGCGCAGCAAAACAATACCGAGCGTGTTGTCGACGTCCAGTTCATCGCCGAGCACACCGCTTATTTTGAAGAGTTCGCAACCGACATCCGCGCCGAAAGCTGGGATGACATCGTGACCGAATCCGGCGTCGCCAGAGACGACATCGAACGGCTGACCCAGGTCTACGTGCGCGGCAAGAACGTGATCGCCACCTGGGGCATGGGCCTGACCCAGCACAAGCATGGCGTGGCGACGATCCAGATGGTGTCGAACCTGATGCTCTTGCGCGGCAATATCGGCCGTCCGGGCGCCGGCCTGTGCCCGGTGCGCGGCCATTCGAACGTACAGGGCGACCGCACGGTAGGCATCGACGAAAAACCGACGGCGGCTTTTCTTGAGCGCATCGAGCGCGTGTTCGGCTTCAAGCCGCCCAAAGAACACGGCCTCGACGTGGTCGGCACGATTGAGGCGATGCTGGACGGCCGGGTCAAGGTATTGATCGGACTCGGCGGCAATTTCGCGATGGCGACGCCGGATACCCCGCGCACCTGGGACGCGCTACGCTCCTGCGCGCTGACGGTGCACATCACGACCAAACTCAACCGCAGTCATCTGATCCACGGTAAAGACGCGCTGATTCTGCCGACCCTGGGCCGTACCGAAATCGACCTCCAGGCCGGCGGCCCGCAGGGCGTAACGGTCGAGGATTCGATGAGCATGGTGCATGTCTCGTACGGCATCAATAAGCCGGTGTCGGCCGACTGCCTGTCGGAAGTCGACATCGTTGCACGGCTGGCGCACGCCACCCTGAACAACAGTCGTACCCCGTGGCTGGCCTATGTCGAGGACTACGCCCGCATCCGTGATGCAATCGAACAGGTGTACGACGCCTTCAAGGATTACAACCTGCGGATCGCCAAGCCCGGCGGTTTCCACCTGGGCGTCGCGTCGCGCAACCGGGTCTGGAAAACCGCCAGCGGCCGCGCCCAGTTCAAGGTATTGGCGATCCCCAAGGACACCCCGATCCATCAGGCGCGCCGTAAGTACGGCCCGCGCCTGATGACCTTGATGACGACCCGTTCGCACGATCAATACAACACCACGATCTACGGCATGGACGATCGCTATCGCGGCGTATACGGGCAGCGCCGGGTGGTGTTCGCGAATCGGCTCGACATCGAAATGCTCGGCTTTGCCGATGGCGACTGGGTCGACCTGATCGGCGTCTGGGACGACGGCATCGAACGCCGCGCCGATCGTTTCCTGCTGGTCGAGTACGACATCCCGCGCGGCTGCATCAGCAGCTACTACCCGGAAACCAACCCGCTGGTGCCGCTCAACAGCTATGCCGACAAAGCGCGCACGCCGACTTCGAAATCGATCCCGGTGCTGCTGCAGCGCTCGGCTGAAATCGGCGTCTGAACCGGCCATGGAAGAGATCGACGACGCCGTACTGGCGATCCTGGCGGCGCTGCATGATGTGGCAGCGGCAGCATCCGAACAGGCGAACGACGGCCTGTCGCTGGCCAAACTCAGCAAACGTGTGGCGCTGCGCATGAGCACTTTGCGCCGCCAGCTGACGGCGTTGGAAAGCGCCGACATCGTGACTGTGAGCTTGAACGAAGACGGCACCGGCCGCGCGGCGCTGACGCCGGCCGGCATCGCGCTGTGCGATGCTTTGGCGGAGGTTCAGCACAAGAGTCAATGACCTCAAAGTTAATTTAGTCATATCGATAGAGTCAAAAGATATTGGACGCCCTTCTGACTATGCCGTGATACTTGCCGGTTATTCGATTTATTTTCCGTGGGCTGACTATGACAAATTTCTGGTTCCGCATCCCTTTTTGGCAACGCGTGCTGGGCGGCTTCGTGCTTGGCGCACTGGCTGGGTGGCTGGTGGGCGAGCCGGCCGAGACCTGGTTTGGCCCGCTCGGCAAGCTGTACGTCACGCTGATCAAGATGATCGCCGTGCCGCTGGTCTTTTTTGCCGTCACCAATAGCATCGCAAGCCTGCATGGCATGAAAAGCGTGGCCGCGCTGGGCGGTAAAACTTTTTTATGGTTTGCCGTCACGGCGGTACTGGCAGTGGGAGTTGGGTTGCTGGTCGCGAATTTCACCAACCCAGGACAGGACATCGGCAAGCTCAGCATGGCCGCCGATTACAGCGTGCGTGAAGTGCCGACCCCGGTGCAGGTCTTGCTGGATGTGGTGCCGTCCAATCCGTTCAAGGCATTGAGCGAAGGCAAAATCCTTCAGGTGATTTTCTTCGCCGCCCTGCTCGGCATGGCGCTGGTCAAACTTGGCGACAAAGTCAGCCAGGTGCGCACGCTGGTCGGCGAAGCCAGCAGCGCCATGATCCAGATCACGCGCTTCGTGCTGGAGATGACCCCGCTCGGCACCTTTGGCCTGATTGCGGCGCTGGTCGGCTCGTACGGTTTTGAGCGGTTACTGCCGCTCGGTAATTTCGTATTCACGCTGTATCTGGCCTGCGCGCTGCATATCGTCGTGGTGTACGGCGGCCTGCTGATGGCACATCGCTTGAATCCGATCCGTTTTTTCCGCGGCGTGTTTCCCGCCATGCAGGTGGCATTCACCAGCTCGTCGAGCTTTGCCTCGATGCCGATCGCTTTGCGCAGCGTGGTGCAAAACCTCGGCGTGAAACAGGAATACGCAGCGTTCGCGGTGCCGCTCGGCGCCAGCATCAAGATGGACGGCTGCGGCGCCATCTATCCGGCGATTGCGTCGATTTTCGTGGCCCAATATTTCGGTCTGCAGCTCGACCTGTCGCAGTATTTTGTGATCATGCTGGCTTCGGTACTCGGCTCGTTCGGCACTGCCGGCGTACCCGGCACCGCCATCGTGATGGTGACGCTGGTGCTCAGTTCAGCCGGTCTGCCGCTGGAAGGGATAGGCTATTTGGTGGCGATCGACCGCATCCTGGACATGATGCGCACCATGACCAATGTCACCGGCCAAATGCTGGTGCCGGTATTGGTCGCGAAAGAAGAAGGCTTGCTGGATTTGAAGATTTACAACGCCGCCAATAGCGACGTCGGGCTGGCTGCAGGGGCCGCTGCGGATTGAAGCTCCGGGAAGAGAAGACGGCTTATTGCGCCTTCTCCGCAGCCTGCAAGCGCTCGTACTTGGCTTGCAGCTGCTCTTTGGTTTCGTGCCATGCCGGGTCGAGCGGGATACAGCTGACCGGGCACACTTGCTGGCATTGCGGCTCGTTGAAATGACCGACGCATTCGGTACATTTATGCGGGTCGATTTCGTAAATCTCCGGCCCCATATAAATCGCACCGTTCGGGCACTCGGGCTCGCATACGTCGCAATTGATGCAGTCATCAGTAATCAATAAAGCCATGGCACTACTCTTTTAAATCGAATTTCTGCAGGATCTGAGAATCCCGCATTACAACCGGTATTTATACGCCGATATCGCTTACGGCGCTTTGGCATCCAGTTGCGCGTCCAGCTTGGCCTTCAGCCATTTTTCCACGGATGGAAAAACGAACTTGGAGACATCGCCGCCCAGCGTCGCGATCTCGCGCACGATGGTGCCGGAGATAAACTGGTATTGATCCGACGGCGTCAGGAACAGCGTTTCGACATCCGGCAGCAGGTAGCGATTCATACCCGCCATCTGGAATTCGAATTCAAAGTCGGATACCGCACGCAAGCCGCGCACGATGACGTTGGCATCGTGCTGGCGCACAAAATCCTTGAGCAAGCCGGAGAAGCTCTCCACCTGCACGTTGGGATAATGCCCCAACACTTCATTGGCAATCGACAAGCGTTCTTCAAGCGAGAAAAACGGTTTTTTGTTTTTGCTGTCGGCAACGCCGACCACCAGCTTGTCAAATAGTCCGGATGCGCGACGCACCAAATCTTCATGACCGCGCGTCAGCGGATCAAACGTTCCTGGATAAACGGCAGTAACCATCTTGTTCCCCTAGGGTTCCCCAATCAGACGCGCATTATGCCTGAAATTGCATTGGCAGATTTCTATTGTCGCTTTAGTAAATGATAAAAAACCATGCCGGCCTTGTCAGCCCGTAAAACTTGCCAGCCGGTCATCCATTCGGGCAAAACGCTATCGGCACTGTCAGTCAGTGCAAATTCGGATTCGACATACAGCAAGCCGCCGTCGGCCAGCAAACCTTGGCACAAGGGCACGACTTTACCCAGCCAGTTCTGGTGATACGGCGGATCGAGAAAAATCAGGTTGAAGCGCGCCGTACCGGCGCCGGTCTTGGCCAGCCAGGTCGACGCATCGCTACGCTGGATCTGGACCTGGTCCGCGTTCAGTTTGGTTTTCGTGGCCTCCAGCTGCCGTACGGCCGGGGTATTGTGTTCGATCATCGTGACCTGCGCGGCGCCGCGGCTGGCCGCCTCAAAACCCAGCGCGCCGGTGCCGGCAAACAAATCTAGGCAATGCACTCCGTGCCAATTGCCATCCAACAAATGGCCCAGCCAGTTAAATACCGTCTCGCGCACCCGGTCCGGTGTCGGCCGCAAACCTTCGCTGTCCAGCACCGCCAGCGGCGTGCGCTTCCACTCGCCGCCGATAATCCTGACTTGCCGCGCCAAAGCAGGCTTGCTGCCATGTACCGGCGTTTTTGCGGGCGTTTTCTTAATGCTTTGTTTTTTCATTAATAATCAATAAATATGCAGGAATTTTTCTTGCCTGAAACACCTTCAAACCGGCTGAAGAGCTGACCCCATCTTTAATTTCATTGCCGTCGCTCTGATAGAATGCGGAGGATTGTACCTCTTGTACGGTGCGCCAAAGAGCGCCGTATCACCCTATTTCACTGCTTTCCAGGCCAGATCCCAGATGTTTAGCTTCTTCAAGAAAAAACCAAAAGTCGAACCCGCAGCATTGCCAGAATCGCCACCGGAAGCATTGACAGACTTGCCACAGCAGACTGAGCCCGAAGCGGCTCCCGTTGTCACGGCCCACATCCCCCCAGTTGCGCCGGCTCAGGCAGCAATTGAAGAAGAAACAATCATCGTTGCCGCGCCAGTAGCGGCAGAGCAAAAGCGCTCATGGTTATCGCGCCTGAAAACCGGCTTGTCGAAAACCTCTTCCAGCCTGACCATGCTGTTCGTCGGCGCCAAGATCGACGACGACCTATATGAAGAATTGGAATCGGCGCTGCTGCTGTCCGACGCCGGGGTCGAGGCCACCCAGTTCTTGCTGAACGCGTTGAAAAAGAAGGTCAAGGAAGACAAGCTGACCGAGGCCGCCCAGGTCAAGGCGGCTTTGCGCATGCTGTTGATCGACTTGTTGACGCCGCTGCAAAAACCGCTGGTGCTGGGCCGGCATCAACCTTTGGTGATGATGATCGCCGGCGTCAACGGCGCCGGCAAAACCACCACTATCGGCAAACTTGCCAAGCATCTGCAAGCGCATCAGCAATCGGTTTTGCTGGCCGCCGGTGACACCTTCCGCGCTGCCGCTCGCGAACAATTGACGATCTGGGGCGAACGCAACAACGTCACCGTGATTGCACAGGAATCCGGCGATCCGGCCGCGGTCGCATTCGACGCCGTGCATTCGGCGCAGGCGCGCGGCACCAATGTGGTCATGGTCGATACCGCCGGCCGCCTGCCGACGCAATTGCACCTGATGGACGAGCTGAAAAAAATCAAGCGCGTGATAGGCAAAGGCATGGCCTCGGCGCCGCATGAAGTATTGCTGATCATCGACGGCAACACCGGCCAGAACGCACTGGCGCAAGTGAAGGCTTTCGACGATGCGCTCGGATTGACGGGACTGGTCATCACCAAGCTCGACGGCACCGCCAAGGGCGGCGTGCTGGCAGCCATCGCCACCACGCGCGCGATCCCGGTCTATTTCATCGGCGTCGGCGAGCAGATCGACGATTTGCAACCGTTTAACGCGGTCGAGTTTGTCGATGCGCTGCTTGGTTAATCGCATATCCGGTTGATTAAAGCCATGATCGAATTCAAGCAGGTGTCCAAGAAATATGCGCGCGACGTCTATGCGCTGCGCGATATCACGCTATCGGTGAACAAAGGCGATCTGATTTTCCTGGCCGGCCCGTCCGGCGCCGGCAAATCGACCTTGCTCAACATGATTGCGGCGATAGAACGCCCTAGCGGCGGTACGCTGACCGTCAGCGGCGCCAATATCGGCAAATTGAAATCTTCCGGCCTGCCCTATCTGCGGCGCAATCTCGGCCTGATCCTGCAACAGCAAAAACTGCTGTTGGACCGGACCGTGCTGGCCAACGTCATGTTGCCACTGCTGGTCACCGGCGCCAGCCGTTCCGAGGCTGAAAAGCGCTCCCATGCGGCGCTCGACAAAGTCGGCCTGCTGGACAAAGCCGGCACCGACCCTCAAGCCTTGTCAGGCGGCGAACAACAACGGGTGTCGATCGCGCGCGCCATCGTCAATCGCCCGCAAATCATTCTGGCCGACGAGCCGACCGCCAACCTGGATCGCGACAATGCCGACAAGGTGCTGGATGCGCTGAAGTCATTCCATGCGGTCGGCGTGACCTGCCTGATTTCAACCCATGACGAGCAATTCCTCGGCAGCGCCAATCGCGTGGTGTTCCTGGACCAGGGCCGGATTGTCGACCACTGGCAGAACTCTGCGATGCGTGCCACGGGAGGCGGCGCATGAAGATCTGGCTGCGGCAGCATCTGTTTGCAATCGGCGATGCACTCACCCATCTGTGCAAAGCGCCCGGCAGTTTTGCGTTGAACGTGCTGGTGGTCGGCATCGCCCTGGCCTTGCCGTTTGCCGGCTTGACCTTGCTCGAAAACGTCCGTCCGGTATCGGAACAGCTGGCGGTGGAGCCGGAAATCAGCCTGTTCATGGCGGTCGACGCGCCGCGCGACAAGGCGGTCGCCCTGGCGGAGCCGATTGGCGCCGTCTTGCAAAAGCATCGCAGCAGCGCCAAGGTGCTGTTCATGCCGCGCGAAGACGCCTTGCTCAGTCTCAAAAATAAAACCGGCTTGGCCGACGCCCTGAGCACGCTGGGCCAGAATCCGCTGCCGGATGCCTACGTGCTCAAGCTGTCCGGCTTCCACGATGCGCCGGACGCGGCCCGGGTCGATACGATCGCCGCGGAATTGAAAGCATTGCCGGGAATCGATAGCGTCCAGGTCGACTCGGAATGGGTGAAACGACTGGCAGCGCTGCTGGCCATCCTGCGGCTGGTGTTGCTGTTTCTGGCGATCACGCTCGGCGTGGTGGTGGTCGCAGTCGTCTTCAATACAGTGCGCCTGCAAGTACTGACCCAGCGCGAAGAAATTGCGATCGCCAAATTGGTCGGCGCCACCGACACGTTTATCCATCGGCCGTTTTATTACAGCGGCGCGCTGCTCGGCTTGTGCGCCGGCGGCCTGGCGCTGGCTGCGATCGCGCTCGGCTTGCAGCCCTTGAATCAGGCGATTGCCGAATTTGCCCGTCTGTACGCATCGGAATTCCGGCTGCTGCCGCTGAGTTCGGCGGCGATGCTGGCGCTGTTGGCGATCAGCGCCGGCTTGGGCCTGATCGGCGCGGTGCTGTCCGTGCGCCGGCATCTGGCGCGCCTGGCGTAGGCCAAGCCGTCATGCTGACCGGTCTGTTATGCGCGCTGGGCGCCGGCCTGATGTGGGGACTGGTGTTCATTGCGCCGCTGATGCTGGCCGACTACCCGGGCATCATGCTGTCGTTCGGCCGCTATGCCGCGTTCGGCCTGATCGCGCTGGTGCCGGCGCTGCTCGACCGCCAGCGCATCGCGACGCTGAGCAAAGCCGACTGGAGAGCGGCGCTGAAGTTGTCGCTGGTCGGCAATCTGTTGTATTACGCCGCTTTGGCGACCGCCATTCAATTGGCTGATGCGCCGCTACCGACGATGCTGATCGGCACCTTGCCGGTGGTGATTTCGGTTTGCTCCAACTGGTCCGCCGGGCATGGGGCCGAGAGCGTCGCCTGGCGACTGCTGGCGCCCTCGCTGCTGATTATTCTGGTTGGCATTCTGTGCGTGAATGGCGCCGAGTTGGCGCAGTTGAAACTGGCGGCCGGCCATACCCGCTCGCTGTCCGACTATGCTTTGGGCTGCGTCATTGCATTGGGCGGGGTCGCCGCCTGGACCTGGTATCCGATCGTCAATGCCCGTTACCTGAAAGCCAATCCGCATATCAGCCCGTCGACCTGGGCCACAGCACAAGGATTGGCGACCTTGCCATTGGCGCTGACCGGTTTGCTCGGTTATGGCATTTATTTAAAATTATCCGGCGGCGCCTATGCCTTTCCGTTCGGCCCGCGTCCGCTCCAGTTTATCGGCCTGATGCTGTTGATCGGCCTTAGCGCTTCGTGGCTCGGGACGCTGCTGTGGAACAAGGCCAGCCAGCATTTGCCGACCGCGCTGCTGGCGCAATTGATCGTCTTCGAAACCTTGTCGGCGTTGTTGTACGCGTTTATTTTCAGGGGCACGCTGCCCGGCATGCAGGTGCTGGCGGGGATTGTGTTGTTGTGCCTCGGCGTGGTTTTTGGTGTGCGTACCTTCCAGCATCAGATACCATAGCGGCTGGATTCATTTTTTGCAGCCGTCTGCACCCTTCCGTGAAACCTGCCCTTCCAAATGCCCTGAAGTTTTCCGGCCGCTGCGCCTTGCTCGCCGCTTGCGCCGTGCTGATGCTTGGCGCTTGTTCGCCCAAGTTCAATTGGCGCGAAGTACGCGCCAGCGACGCCTCGTACAGCGTGCTGCTGCCTGCCAAGCCGTCAACTTTTTCGCGTCCGATCGATCTGGGCGGCTTGCCGGTGACGATGACAATGACGGCGGCCAAGGTGGACGACACGGTATTTGCGGTCGGCAGCGCGACGCTGCCGGAGAGCGCTCAGGCGCAGGCGGCGCTGGTTGCGATGCAAACCGCATTGGTGAAAAATATCAACGGCACGCTTAAATCCGAGAAAACCACCGCCGCTGCCGGCAACACGCCAGGTTGGTCGGCCAGCATCGATATGGAAGCGGTCGGCACCCCGACAGGCGGCAAGCCGCAAATCCTGTTCGGGCACTTTGTCAGCAAAGGAAAAGAGGTCTATCAGGTCATCGTGATCGGGCCGGAGAAGGACGTATCGCGCGAGAACGCGGACACTTTCATCGCATCCTTCAAACCCCATTGACAATGTGATCATTACTTGACTCACCGTCAATAAAACTCCAGGCACACCCGCTGTTGCCGACGGTGACAGCGCTAGCGAGCACTACCGCAAAGAGGTATTCTATGCGGTGCGTAATTTTATCCACAACAATATCTTGAGGCTTTATGTTAGTCACTTTCAAATCCAAAGAATCCGCCGACGTCATCATGTTCGAACCGGACGCCAAGCGCATCCTTGACCTGCTGCACAAAGAGGTGAAGATGGGCGTTATCACTCCGCAAGAAGGCGCAGCAGCGATTGCAAAACTGGAAGCGGAAGCCTTGGAAAGCCGTGCCCACCCGATGTCCGACGTCGTGCAACACGATATCGCAGTACATCACGGCGAAGCCGGCGACGACTCCGGTCATGAGCCAGTGCAAGCGATCGCCTTCGGCCACCGCATCCACCCACTGCTGGAAATGCTGCGCGAAGCGCAAAAACACCAGGACAACGTGCTCTGGGGTGTCTAATGAGCGCAGCTCGCGAGCATCAACTTGCGACTGACGATGGCATTTCTTTATTCGTTACCGACTGGCCGCTTCCCCCCGGCGCGCCAGTCGCCGGCAGTATCCTGCTGATGCACGGCCTGGGCGAACATGCTGGACGTTATGCCCATGTCGTGCGTTTTTTCAATCGCTGCGGCCTGGTGGTGCGCAGCTATGACCAGCGCGGTCACGGTCGCTCCGGCGGCCGACGCGGCGATGTCCCCGACGACACGGCGCTATTGCGCGATGCAAAAATGGTGCTGGATGACTTCAGCCGCCAGCAAACCGCTTCTTATCCCGACCTGCCTCCATTAGCCCCGTTATTGTTCGGCCACAGCATGGGCGGCTTGTTTGCCGCGCGTTTCGCCACGGCTTGCCTGTCGCCGCTGCGTGGATTGATTTTGTCGTCGCCGGGATTGGCTTTGCCCTTGTCCGGCATGCAATTGCGCCTGCTTAAGCTGATGACCGCGATAGCTCCCGGCCTGGCGCTGCCGAGCGGCCTGTCTGCTGACCAGCTGTCGCATGATCCGGCGGTCGCCAAGGCTTACCGCGCCGATCCGCTGGTACATGGCAAGATCAGCGCACGCTTGTTGAACAGCATGCTGCATGCCGGTGAATTCGCGCTCGGCCATGCCCAGGCGCTGGCGATCCCGACGCTGCTGCTGGTTGCGGCTGACGACCACCTGGTGAATCCCGATGGCAGCCGCCGTTTCTTCGATGCCTTGCGGCCCGCTATCGGCACGCTGCACGATTACGACGGCATGTACCACGAGCTTTTGAATGAAATCGGCGCCGAACGCGTATTTGCCGATCTGCGCCGCTGGCTTGATGCGCAGCAGATGCTGCGACCGCTGAATCCGCTCCCGATGACATGAAAACTGGGGATTTTGCCGCTTTATTGCATGATTTGCCATCGGAGCGCACGCTAAAGACACCATCCCCGCTACAATCGCATGTTCGCCTTTCCCATCGAGCCACGCAGAACTGACTTGACCGCAAATTGACTTATTCCACTCTCAAAAAAGATTCACTCGCCTTCAGCCTGCTGGGTGCAGCCCAGGCTGTAGCCCTGGTGCGCGACGGTGCCGCGCTGCCGCAAGCGCTGGCGCAAGTATTTGCCCAATCCGCTGCGCCGGCGCCAACCCGCGGCGCCATCCAGGACATCGCTTACCGGACCATGCGCGGAGTGGGTCGCGCCGAAACTTTATTGAACAGCCTGGCCAGCAGGCCGCCCGAGCCGACGCTGCTGCACTGCCTGCTGTGCTGCGCGCTGTGCCTGCTGGCTGACGCCGACGATGCCGCCTACGAAACATTTACCGTAGTCGATCAGGCCGTCACCGCTACCGCCTCCGACCCGCAAATGGCGCATGCAAAGGGAATGGTCAATGCGGTGCTGCGCCGCTTCTTGCGCGAGCGCGCAGCGCTGATCGCCAGCGCGATCAAAACGCCGCTCGGCTTGTGGAATTACCCGGTCTGGTGGATCGATCGGATGAAGGCCGCGTACCCGCAAGACTGGCAAGCCATCTTAACCAACGGCAATTTGCCGCCGCCGCTCACCTTGCGCGTAAATCGCCGCAAAACCACGGTAGCCGCCTATTTGCAGACCTTGTCGACGCATGGCCTCGGCGCCCGCCAGATCGGCGCTGACGCGGTACGCCTGGATAGCCCGCTGCCGGTGGCCCAGATTCCCGGCTTTGACGACGGCCTGGTTTCGGTGCAGGACGCGGCGGCTCAACTGGCGGCGCCGCTGCTGGATTTGCATGACGGCATGCGGGTACTGGACGCCTGCGCGGCCCCCGGCGGCAAGACCGGCCATATCCTGGAAACGGCTGAGGTAGAACTGACCGCACTGGACAACAATGCCAAACGCTTGCAGCGGATCACCCAGAATTTGCAGCGCTTGCAGCTACAGGCAACATTGCAGGTCGGTGATGCTTGCGAGGGTGCCAAAGGCGGCGGCTGGTGGGATGGCGTGCCATTCGACCGGATTCTGGCCGATGTCCCTTGCACCGCGTCCGGCATTCTGCGGCGCCACCCCGATATCCGCTGGTTGCGCCGCAAGACCGATACTGCACAACTTGCAACACTTTCGGCGCAGATTCTGGACAACCTTTGGCAGATGCTGCGCCCGGATGGTAAATTGCTATTGGTAACGTGCTCCCTATGGCCGGAAGAATCGGAAGCACAGGCAATTGCTTTTGCGGCTCGCAATCATGCCATTCGCTTACCGGCTCCGGGGCAATTATTGCCGACGGTAAGCACCGAACAAGATCATGACGGCCTGTTTTATGCATTGTTTCAGAAGCCTTGATGTTATCGACATAACTTTTATTCAATCTTTTTGACCGGACCCCGATCCGCCCCCAAGACCAGTGACGCGACCATTGCCTCATTTCATAAAATACTGGCTGCTAGCTTTTATGCTGGCAATGTCCTTTGGTCATGCGTCGAGCTATGCAGCCGATGGCGTCGAGATGGTTCAGGCGCACATCGAAGCCAGCGACGAGGGCTACAAATTGTCGTCGGCATTTTCATTCGACCTCAATCGCGGCCTGGAAGACGCCGTCAATCGCGGTGTCCCGCTGTATTTCACGACTGACGTCGAACTGACTCGCCCGCGCTGGTATTGGTTCGACGAAAAGGCGATCCAGGCATCACAAACCATCCGCCTGTCGTACAACGTGCTGACCCGGCGCTACCATGCCGCCATTTCCGGCAGCCTGCAACAGAGCTTCAGCACACTGGATGATGCGTTGTCGCTGATACGCCGCCCCAATCGCTGGGTCATCGCCGACAAAGGCGCGCTAAAGAACGGCGAAATCTACAAGGTGGCGGTGCGCATGGGACTGGATCTGGCGCAATCGCCGAAACCATTCCAGATCAATGCCTTGAACAACAGCGACTGGCGCCTTTCTTCCGACTGGAAGAATTTCAACTACAAGGCAGAGTGACAGTGCCATTCCTTTTTCACATCGACTTTGAAACCTGGCTGCCGACCGTCCCCGCATACGGCAAGCCAGGCCGAGCAAGCGCCAGCTTGATTTAACGATGGAATCACGCACACTGCGGTACGTATTGGTGGTCGGCGGCGCCATTGTCAGCATCCTGTTATTCCTGCTGGCCTCGGCCTCCGACAAATCGGCTTTCTTCGATCAGCATTATTCATGGCTATTGGGCTTGAATGCGCTGGTGGCGATCGCGCTATTGGGACTGGTTTGCCTGCTGCTCGGGCGGCTTTATCGGCGATACCGACGTGGCCAATTCGGCTCCCGGCTGATGGCCAAGCTAGTGATGATGTTTGCGCTGATCGGGATTTTGCCTGGGGTCGTGATTTACCTGGTGTCGGTGCAATTCGTATCGCGCTCGATCGAATCCTGGTTCGACGTGCGAGTCGAATCGGCACTTGAGTCCGGCCTGAATCTGAGTCGCTCCGCGCTCGAGACCTCGCTGAACGAGCTGACCACCAGAGCGCTCACCATGGCGCAGGAATTATCCGAGCTGTCGAACTCGGCGCAAGCGACGCAACTAGGTCGATTGCGCGATCAAAATCTGGAGGCCTCGATCGTCAGTGCCAACGGCCAGGTGATTGCGTCGATAGGCGAACCGCTGGGGGCGCTGATGCCCAAATTGCCGACGCCAAAAATGTTGCAGCAGGCACGTCGGCCGCGCGGCTTTGCGGTGATGGAAAGTGAACTGGATACGCTCGAAGACACGCAGCCAGAAATCGCTCCCGGCCGTGCCGTCAAAGCCAGCGAAACCGAAACTGCCAACAATCTTCGGCTGCATGTCGTAGTGGAAATACCGCCGCCGCTGAAGGCGCTTTCACTGCAAAACGAAACACACTTCCTGCAACTGATCCAACCGGTCTCGGCCAATCTGGCCACCAACGCCGAGGCGCTGCGTTCGGCCTACAGCGAATATCAGGAGCGTTCGATCGGCCGCTCCGGGCTGCGCAAAATTTATCTGGTCACACTGACCCTGACCTTGCTATTGGCGATTTTCGGCGCTATCGCCAGTGCCTTCCTGATCGCAAGCGATCTGGCCAAGCCGCTATTGCTATTGGCGGAAGGCACCAAGGCGGTGGCCGAAGGCAATCTATCGCCGCGCCCGATTGTCGCCACCTCGGATGAACTGGGCACCTTGACGCAATCGTTCAACATGATGACGCGGCAGTTGTACGATGCGCGTGCCTCGGTTGAAAAAAACCGCACCGAACTGGAGAACGCCAAGGCTTACCTGGAATCGGTACTGGCCAACATGTCGGCCGGCGTCATGGTGCTGGATGACGACTTCCGGCTGGTCACCAGCAATCATTCGGTGCAACGGATCCTGCAATATGACTTTGCGCCGCATATAGGGCAGCCGCTGAGTATCATCGACGGCCTGGCCCACTTCGCGGAAGTTGTTACCAACGCATTCTCGGAACAAAGTGCGCAATTTACCGCCGGAAAAATTGACCCCGGCGGGCTGCACTGGCAGCAACAGATCGAAATCCCGCGCCGCATCGACATCGGCGACAAGGACAGCGACGACATTACTTTGCTGGCGCGCGGCTCGCGGCTGCCGGTTGAAAACCGTACCGGTTACGTCGTGGTATTCGACGATATTTCAGACGTCATCTCAGGACAGCGATCGATTGCGTGGGGCGAAGTGGCACGCCGGCTGGCGCACGAAATCAAGAATCCGCTGACCCCGATCCAGCTGTCGGCAGAACGCCTGCAAATGAAGCTGGAAGACAAGCTGATGACGCAAGATGCCGCCATCTTGAAGAAAAGCACCGACACCATCGTCAATCAGGTAGCGGCCATGAAACGCATGGTGGATGACTTCCGCGATTACGCAAAAACGCCTCCGGCGGTATTGGCCGAGCTGGATTTGAATGTTCTGGTTGCGGAAATCTTGCATCTTTATCTGGCTGGCGACGAACGCGATATGATCCATGCATCGCTGGCGCCAGATCTGCCTAAAATCATGGGCGATGCCACGCAACTGCGCCAGGTCATTCACAATCTTCTGCAAAACGCACAGGATGCGGTCATGGATCGCAGCACCGACACCACCAACCCGCGTATCGACTTGGTGACGGAGCGCGTGAGCTACCAGGGTTCCGATGGCCTCACGCGCACTGCCGTGCGATTGTCGATTACGGATAATGGAGCGGGCTTTTCGCCGAAGATCCTGGCCAGGGCATTCGAGCCCTATGTCACATCGAAACCTCGTGGAACCGGCCTGGGATTGCCGATGGTAAAAAAAATCATCGACGAACATGGCGGCCGTATAGATCTGCAGAATCGAAGCGATACAAAGGGCGCAAAGATCCTAATTTTGCTGTTAAAGTTAGCCTCACTTCATGAGTCGACGATAATTTAATGCCGCGAACGAATGCAAACTCGCATAGCGTTGATATAGCATAATATTCGGACTCAAATTGAGGCAATACGACGGGCGACATTGATAAATAATCTGGACTATCTGAGCGGTCCAAACAGTGGGATTTGATGCAACAGGAAATGGGAAGGCTACCGCATGGCTAACATCCTAGTCGTTGACGACGAAATGGGAATTCGGGAATTGCTCTCGGAAATTTTAGGTGACGAAGGGCATGTAGTAACGGCCGCGGAAAATGCACAACAGGCGCGGGAATTTCGTCAGAGTGGCGTACCCGATCTGGTATTGCTGGACATCTGGATGCCTGACACCGATGGCGTCACACTGCTGAAGGAATGGCAGCGCGATGGCTTGCTCACCATGCCGGTGATCATGATGTCCGGTCATGCGACCATCGACACGGCGGTGGAAGCAACTCGCATCGGCGCCCTCAATTTCCTCGAAAAGCCAATTGCATTACAAAAATTGTTGAAAGCGGTCCAACAAGGTTTGTCACAAGCATCAAAAACCGCCAGGGCGCCGACGCTTTACACACAACCGGCAGCCGCAGCGAATGAACTGGTCGACACTGTCATCAATGCCGCTGCTTTTAGCAATTCAATACAATCCGAACCCGCCCATATTGCAGTGCAACCGTCGGCGGCAAGCTCATCAGAGAATGTTTTCTCCTCATCATTCGGCCTGCCATTGCGCGAAGCCCGCGATGCATTCGAGCGCTCCTATTTTGAGTATCACCTGATTCGTGAAAATGGCAGCATGACGCGGGTGGCGGAAAAGACGGGATTGGAACGTACCCATTTGTATCGAAAACTGAAGCAACTAGGGGTCGACCCTGGGAAGCTATCAAAAAAAGGCGGATGACCCTCACTACCCTGGTATTCGGCGCATCCGCCAGCGCCCGCGAAGCAGCGATATGGTCCGCTATTGAAAGCGACTCCGGCAACGACAGCGGACGTCATTCAAGCACCGCACTGATCCTGGAAGGCTTGGCTGATGGCAAGCTGGGCGCCGACCAAGCCTATCCAAACCTGGAAATAAAGCGCATTGCTCCTGGTTGTTTTTGCTGCATTGGCAACCTGACCCTGCGCGTAACGCTGAATCGCCTGCTGCGCAACTCCCCCGCCCGGCTTTACATCAGCATCGCTGACGACACTCACCGACAGCAAATACGCCAGTTTCTATCCCAGCCGCCGTACGACGACTTCCTCGCGATGACGGCCGACATTGCTGTTTGAAATTAGATCAAAAGAAGATGCTCCAGCGCTTAAATATCGGATCAATTGGTTCCGAACTTTCATGGTGGTCTTGCCTCTAACATCCGAATTAACAGCAATCACATATGCAATATAAATAGCTAAGTTCTATTTACACTCTCTAACAAATCCAATTAGCACTCCATGATAGGGAGTGCTAATATACCTGACCCAAAGGATCTGATTGCAGATCTACCAGCCGTAACTTTGGACTGGACAGCATGGAGGAAAAATGAAAAATCGGTCATCCAACACTGCGCTAATCCCAGCCGAGGCCAATGCATTGGCGCTCGGTTTTTCCGGTACGCTAGGGAATATTGACGCCTATATCTCGGCCGTCAACCGGCTGCCGATGCTGACACACGACGAAGAAATTTCCCTCGCCCAACAACTGCGCAGCAAAAATGACTTGGCTGCGGCCCAAAAGCTGGTGCTGTCGCATTTGCGCCTGGTGGTGTCGATTGCCCGCGGCTATCTCGGTTACGGCCTGCCGCACGCCGATCTGATTCAAGAAGGCAACATCGGTCTAATGAAGGCGGTCAAGCGCTTCGATCCGGATCAAGGGGTACGCCTGGTCTCGTATGCGATGCACTGGATCAAGGCTGAGATGCATGAGTACATCCTGAAGAACTGGCGCCTGGTTAAGGTAGCAACCACCAAAGCCCAGCGTAAGTTGTTCTTCAACCTGCGCAGCCACAAGGAAGGCCTGGATGCCATGACGCCTTCACAAGTTGATGCGCTGGCAAAAACGCTTAGCGTCAAGCGCGAGGAAGTCATCGAGATGGAAACCCGCCTGACTGGTCGCGATATTGCACTGGATGCGCCGAGCGACGATGACGATGATAAATTCGCTCCGATCGCCTATCTATCGTCGGAATTGCAAGAACCGACCAAGGTGTTGGAATCGCAGCAATACGATCGCTTGCAGTCCGAAGGATTGGAGTCTGCGCTCAGCAAACTGGACGATCGCTCACGCCGGATTGTTGAAGCACGTTGGCTCGCCAACGATGACGGCTCAGGCGCCACCTTGCATGAGTTGGCTGACGAATTCGGTGTTTCCGCAGAACGGATCCGGCAGATTGAAGCCGTAGCCTTGAAGAAAATGAAGGGCTCTCTGGCGGCTTATTCCTGAGTCCATCGACAATAAAAAAAGCGCCTGATTGGCGCTTTTTTTATTCCAGCATCGGCAACAATGCGCTGCCACTGCGATCCATCACGACAACAGCAACTTCAGATCATGTGCTATCGGGTCGGGCCCCTGGCCGTGCCGGATAAACAGGCGGATATGGCCTTGCGGGTCGAACACATAGCTACCCGCGGTATGGTCCATCGTATAACTGCCTGGTGTTTTGCCCGGCACTTTTTGATAGAACACGCGGAATTCCTTGGCGACCTTGGCGGTCGCGGCCTGGTCGCCGTATAAACCCACAAAGCTGGGATTGAAAGCCGGCACATACTTCGCCAGCAATTCCGGGGTATCGCGCTCTGGATCAACCGTGATGAACAGCATCTGCACCTTGCTCGCCAACGGTCCCAATTCTTTCATCACGTTTGCCATCTCGACCATCGTGGTCGGACAGACATCCGGACATTGGGTAAAGCCGAAAAACACGACCACCGCTTTGCCCTTGAAGTCGGCCAGCGTACGCGGCTTGCCATTATGGTCTGTCAGTGCGAAATCACGGGCATAGCCGAGACCGGTAACGTCGGTATTGATGAACGCACTTTTGGCCGGCGACAGCGTCATTTCCTGGCTACCGACGACCTGCTTGTCGCCGCAGGCGGTCAATGAGACCGCCAGCAGCAAACCGGCGCAAATGGAGATCGCAGAATTGGCACGTTTCATGTCAGCCTTCAGAATTTGAAATAGTGATCGACCAGCAACGCCGCGAATAACAAAGACAGATAAATGATCGAATACGCAAAAGTCTTGCGCGCAATCAAGTCAGTGTAGTGCTGATATATCTGCCAGGCATACCAAAGGAAAATCACGCCGAGAACGGCAGCGCTGGCCAGATAGATCAAGCCGCTCATGCCGACCGCGAATGGCAGCATGGTGGTCGCCACCAGCGCGATGGTGTATAGCCAGATATGGAATTGAGTGAATTTGAGGCCGTGTGTGATCGGCAGCATTGGCAAGCCGGACTTGGCGTAATCATCGCGGCGATACATCGCCAGCGCCCAGAAATGCGGCGGGGTCCAGATAAAGATAATCAATACCAGGATCCAGGCCTGCATCGGCACGTCGTTGGCAATTGCCGCCCAGCCTAAAGCGGGTGGCATCGCGCCCGACAGGCCGCCGATGACAATATTCTGCGGCGTCGCCGGCTTCAGGATCATCGTGTAAATCACCGCATATCCGACGAAGGTGGCAAATGTCAGCCACATCGTCAGCGGATTGACAAAGTTATATAGCACCCACATGCCGCAGCCGCCGATTACGCCAGAGAACACCAGGGTCTGGCTTACAGTAAGTTCGCCCCTTGCCATCGGCCGGCGTGCGGTACGCGCCATGCGTGAGTCGATCTCGCGCTCAACCAGGCAATTCACCGCGAAGGCGGCGCCGGCCAATAACCAGATGCCGATGGTTGCGGCAATCAGGCGTTGCCAATCGGGCAGTTCCGGAGTTGCCAGGAACATGCCGATGACTGCGCAAAACACCGCCAGCTGCGTTACGCGCGGCTTGGTCAGTGCCCAGTACTGGGCAATTCGATTAGGTGGTGCGGTCAAAGCGGTCATGAATGCGGATGGAGATGGTCAACAATGAGTGGTTTGTTTGGCACTGCCGGAACGGCCTGAAACCCGGGAGCATGTCGAGTTTTGAAGTTTAACATGACCAGCAGCACCAGCAGCAGCGCCGCACCGCCATTGTGCGCCACGGCAATCGCCAGCGGCCAGTCCAGGAAGATAGTCGACAAGCCGGTGAGTAACTGCAATCCGATCGCGATCAACAGCCAGCGGCCGGTCGCGCGCAAGCCATGAATGCGCAGCGCCTTATGCGCCAGCCAGCCAACGTAAGCGATGACGACAAAGGCGAAGCTCCGATGGGTCCAGTGAATCGCCGTCAATGCCTGAAACGGCAAATACTCGCCGTCAGCGGTCATGCCGAGATGACGCCACAAGGTGAACCCGTTGGCAAAATCCATCTCCGGCACCAGCCTGCCATGACATAGCGGGAAATCATTGCACGCCAGCGCCGCATAGTTGGTGCTGACCCAACCGCCCAAAGCAATCTGGATGACTAAAAGTATCACTGCGATCAGCGCCGGCGATGCCAGTCTGGCCGCGGTTGCCGCCACCGGCAGATGATCGTTTTGACGAGCGCCAAGCCAGGCCAGCATGGCTAACAAGGTCAGCCCCAGCAACAAGTGTGTAGTGACGATAATCGGCTGCAATTTCTGGGTCACGGTCCAGGCGCCGAACGCGCCTTGCAGGCAGACCAGCGCCAACAGCATAGTCGGATACCACGGCGACAGCTTCGCTTCGCGTTGCGTCGATTTAAATCTGCGTATCCAGGCAATCGCCATCAAGGCAATGATCAGTGCCCCAACACCCATCGCAAAATAACGATGGGTCATTTCGATCCAGGCTTTTATCACTGTGACCGGCCCGGTCGGCATCGCGTCTTGCGCAGCGCTGATATGCGCATGCGCCAGCAGCGGGTTGGAATGTCCATAACAACCCGGCCAGTCAGGACAGCCGAGACCGGAATCGGTCAGCCGCGTGAATGCCCCGAACATGATCAGGTCGAAGGTCAGGAACAGCGTCATCCACACAAGCTTGCGGTATTTATTGGAATCGCCGGACGCCCAGACCACGCACAGGGCCAGCACTGCAACCAGCAATCCCATGCCGGCGAGTTGGGTCAACGAGACGGCACTCATCCTATGGCCGATGCGCGAAGCAGTTTGGAAAGATCCTTTTTCACCTTGTTAGGATCGGCGTCTTTTGGGAAGCGCATCATCAGGTTGCCCAGCGGATCGATCAGATAGAGATGATCGGCGGCGGTGGTATCGGCCTCGGTCGGCAACCAGGCCTTCAGCAATTCCGGCTTTACGCGCAACAACTTGGTACCGTCATATTCGCGCATCACCAGCGTTTCCAGCGGTTGCTGGTCGGTAATCAGCCAGACGCGCTCGATGCGGTCCATTTCCTTGCCTTGCATCAAGCGCAACTGACGCATCTCGAACAATTTGTCCTGACAAGCTTTTTGGCAGTCGCTGCCATTGACCTGCACCATCAACCATTTACCCTTGAGCCCATCAAGGTCAGCCGGTTGCCCATCCAGCGCGGTGCTGCCCAGCGCCGGGATCGGATATTGGCGTGGGTCGAGCAAGGTGCCGTAGTTATTGCGACTTTGCGGCTTCAGCACGTAATACGTGAAATACGAGGCGATCATCGGCGCTGCACACACGGCAATCACCGCGAACAGTTTCCAGCGGCCGCTTTGGCGCTGTTTGCTGGCCAGTTGCTCGGTCCGCCTATCAAATTGATTGGCTGTCGTTTGGTTTGCTTGTTGTTCCACGTTTGAATCCTGTCGCCACAAAAAAAAGTAGAGCCATCACGGCCAGCGCATACCATTGGAACGCATATCCGCGGTGTTTCTCGATGCCCAGCGATGGTTTTGGCCAGTCGCGCACCAGGCCATCTTGCGTGTTGCCGGTTTGCTCAATCACGAACGGCTGTAGCTTGAAATGGCTGGCCGCAGCAAATTCGGCTATCCCGAGATTTTGCACGATGGCGTTCGGATGAAGCGCTCCGGCATCCCCCAATTGCATGACATGGCCGACATCGCGCCGCGCAACGCCCTCTATCTCAACCACGCCGGTTGGCGTCGGCGTCGACCGCAGCTTGCTTCGATCCAACGGATCGCGGGGCAGCCAGCCGCGCATCACCAGCACATAGGTATCCGAATCCGCTATTTTAAACGGCATCAGCAGATAGAACCCGGCAACACCGTTGGACGGGCGATTGTCGAGATAGACTGCCCAGCCCGATATAAATTCTCCACGCACCGATAGCCGTCGATATTCGGTTTCGGCGGCTCCCTGTAACGCCGCCCCGAGTTGCACCATCGGCGCCGCTTCGCGTTGCAATAATTTGGTTTCTATCGCCTGCTTCTGATCGCCGCGCCGGGTCTGCCACTGCGCCAGCGTGATGCCGAGCGCAATCAGCAACACCGTGACCACGAAAGGGATCAAGCGAAAACGAAATCTGATTGGCATTACAATGTCGCCTTACTCAACGTATTCCCCATCCGCAAATGAAAATCATCGTCGCCGTCGCCTTCATCCTGATCATTGGCAGCCTGGCTTCGGCCTTGATTTTTCTGATGCGCGACAAGGGTAAAAGCAACCGGACAGTGCAAGCTTTGGCATTGCGCGTCGGCTTCTCGGTCACCTTGTTCATTTTGTTGCTGGTCGCATACAAGCTTGGCTATATCCAGCCGACCGGCATTCGCTAAAACGCTACGATCGCTGCCTGAATCCGGACAATTTGAACCCGGATCATTTCAAAGCCCATCAGTAAAAAAGGCCGCACCGAAGTGCGGCCTTTCTTTATGCATGCAACGTCTTACAGCCAATAGACCACAACGTACAAACCGAGCCAGACCACGTCGACAAAGTGCCAATACCAGGCCGCGCCTTCAAACGCGAAATGATGTTCGGGCGTGAAGTGCCCCTTCAGTACGCGGTACAACACCACCGACAGCATGATTGCACCGATCGTGACGTGGAACCCGTGAAAGCCGGTCAACAAGAAGAAGGTCGAACCATATACGCCGGATGTCAGCCGCAGATTGTAATCTTGATACGCTTCCATATATTCCATGGCTTGGAAGCCCATGAAGGTTGCGCCCAGCAGAATGGTTGCAAACAGCCAGAACGCGGTCTTGGCGCGATGGCCGGCGCGCAAGGCATGGTGAGAAATGGTCAGCGTGACGCCGGAACTCAGCAGCAATGCAGTGTTGATAGTCGGGATCGGGAACGGGCCCATGGTGCGGAATGGCTCAACCGTTCCGGCCGGACCGACATTGCCCCAGTGAGCGGCAAAATCAGGCCACAGGATTTTGTGATCGAGATCGCCCAGCCACGGCATTGTGATGCTGCGTGCATAGAACAGCGCGCCGAAAAATGCAGCAAAGAACATCACTTCGGAGAAGATGAACCAGCTCATGCTCCACCGATACGAGGTATCGATGCGCTCACTGTACATGCCGCCTTCGGATTCGCTAATGGCATCGCTGAACCATTTGTAGAGCACTGTCAGCACCGCCAACAGACCGACCGCGCAGACCGCCGAGCCCCAGGCTACAGCGTTGACCCATGCTGCCGCACCGGCCATCGTCACCAGCAGCGATGCACCGGCCAGCACCGGCCATTTGGATGGGCCAGGCACGAAATAATAGGGTGCATTACCTTGTTGAGCACTCATTTCCATCTCCCGATACAATTTTTTAAATAATCACTTGGCGACGACCAGCTTCACAATCGTGATCAATATCGCAATAAAAATCAACGCGCCGAGAATCCCGGCAATCACAACATGCACCGGATTCAACCCGGCTGCATCGCTTTCGTAATCCTTCCTTTTGCGGACACCGAAGAACGACCAGAATACGGCCTTCATGGTGGCGCCAAACGAAGCCTTACGACGACTTGCATCCCTCAGATCCGACATTTTGCACCTCTTGTTGCGGTCACTCCAGCTTGCCGCCTGGTTCAGACGGGCTTGTCCGCTTGCCCTGCAATTTCAAAAAATGTATACGACAGTGTAATCAGCTTCACATCCTTGGGCAGTGCAGGATCGATGTAGAACACCACCGGCATTTGCTTTGCCTCATTCGGTCCCAAGGTTTGCTGGGCGAAACAAAAACACTCTACTTTTTTGAAAAATGCCGCCGCCTGCTGTGGTGCATAGCTTGGAATTGCCTGTGCATCCATCTTGCGCGACTGCGTATTCACCACTTCATAAGTCACCTGGGCCATCTCACCCGGGTGCACCTGCATGCTGCTGACCATGGGCCGGAAACGCCAGGGACCGTGCGCATTGCCGTCGAACTCAACCGTGATGGTTCTGGTTTTGTCCACCTGGCTATTGGTCGGCGCTTCTACCGTGGAATCCTTCGGCGTCAGAAAGTTGACCCCGGTAATTTCACAAATCTGCTTATAGACGGGTACCAGGCCGTAACCGAAGCCGAGCATCAGAACGGCGATGACCAGCAACTTGCCGAGCATTTGTCCATTCAGCTTGCGCAACAGGGTCTTTTTTGCGCTGTCTGCCGGATCGTCCATTTACTTAAACCACAGCATCTTGATAAAGATCGCAACGAAGAAGCTCAGGGCAAGCAATCCGACCAGCAGTCCGGTGCGTACGTTATTAGGCTTTTTTTGAGTTGGCATACAGAGTTGGCAGGCTTGCACCTGCCGCTCCCATTATTTAACGGTCGGTGGCGTTTCGAACGTGTGGAACGGAGCCGGGCTCGGCACGGTCCACTCCAGACCTTCAGCGCCATCCCATGGCTTGTCGGCAGCTTTCTTGCCACCCTTGATGGATGGAATGATCACGGCGAACAGGAAGTACACCTGGCTCAGACCGAAACCCAAGGCGCCGATCGAAGCCAGCATATTGAAGTCGGTGAATTGCGCCGGATAGTCGGCGTAACGGCGCGGCATGCCGGCCAGTCCCAGGAAGTGCATCGGGAAGAAAGTCACGTTGAACCAGATCAGCGAATTCCAGAAGTGGATCTTGCCGCGTGTTTCGTTGTACATGAAACCGGTCCACTTCGGCCCCCAGTAATAGTATCCGGCGAACAACGCAAACAGCGAACCGGCTACCAGCACGTAGTGGAAGTGAGCCACAACGTAGTAGGTATCCTGCATCTGGATGTCAATCGGCGTCACGGCCAGGATCAGGCCGGTGAAGCCGCCCATCGTGAACACGAAAATGAAGCCGATCGCGAACAGCATCGGCGTTTCGAAAGTCATCGAACCGCGCCACATGGTAGCGATCCAGTTGAAAATCTTGACCCCGGTCGGCACTGCAATCAGCATCGTTGCGTACATGAAGAACAGCTGCGCAGTCACCGGCATGCCGGTGGTGAACATGTGGTGCGCCCAAACGATGAACGACAGGATCGCGATCGAAGCGGTCGCATACACCATGGATGCATAGCCGAACAATTGCTTGCGGGCGAATGCCGGAATGATCTGCGAAACGATGCCGAACGCCGGCAGGATCATGATGTACACCTCCGGGTGACCGAAGAACCAGAAGATGTGTTGATACATCACCGGGTCGCCGCCGCCGGCGGCGTTAAAGAACGAAGTGCCGAAATGACGATCGGTCAGTGTCATCGTGATCGCGCCGGCCAGTACCGGCATCACGGCGATCAGCAGGTAGGCGGTAATCAACCAGGTCCAGCAGAACATCGGCATCTTCATCAATGACATGCCAGGAGCACGCATGTTGAGGATGGTAGTGATGATGTTGATCGAGCCCATGATCGACGATGCGCCCATGATGTGGATAGCGAAAATCGCCATATCCATGCCAGGCCCCATTTGCGTCGACAGCGGTGCGTACAGGGTCCAGCCGGCAGCAGTCGCGCCGCCGGGCACCAGGAACGATGTCGCCAGCAACAAGGCCGCAGGCGGCATCAACCAGAACGAGAAGTTGTTCATCCGCGCAAAGGCCATGTCGGACGCGCCGATTTGCAGCGGAATCATCCAGTTGGCGAAGCCGACGAAGGCCGGCATGATCGCGCCGAACACCATCACCAGGCCGTGCATGGTGGTCAACTGGTTAAAGAACTCCGGTTTGAAAAATTGCAGGCCCGGCTGAAACAGTTCGGCGCGGATCAACAGTGCCAGCACGCCGCCAGACAACAGCATGGTGAACGAGAACCACAGATATAAAGTACCGATGTCTTTGTGGTTGGTTGCGAACAACCAGCGGCGCCAGCCATGCGGGTGATCGTGTGCGTGGTCATGAGAATGATCGTGTGCGTGATCTACTACGGTAGTGCTCATCTCAAACTCCTAGTTTTGTTGGGGGACAGGCTACCGCTTGGCTTGACTCTGCCCCGCAATATTCTTGATTACTTACGCGCAGCCAGCACTTCAGCCGGTTGAACAATATTTTCCTGTGCCTTGTTGGACCAGTTGTTGCGGGTGAAGGTAATCGCCGCAGCAATGTCGGTATCCGACAGTACGCCTTTCCAGGCCGGCATCTGCATGCTGCCGTCGATTTTGCCTTCCAGCACAATATGAATCTGCTCGCCGCGCGGACCGTTCACGACCGCGCTTCCATCGAGTGCAGGAAACGCGCCCGGCACGCCCTTGCCGCTGGCTTGATGGCAAACGGCGCAATTTGCGGTATACACTTTTTCGCCGCGCTGTTTCAGCTCGTCGATAGTCCAGGTCTTGTTGGGATCGTCAGCTTGGGCGGCCATTTCCTTCTTCTTGCCTTCGACCCATGCCTTATAGTCGGCTTCGCTGACAACGTTCACGACGATCGGCATGAAGGCGTGATCCTTGCCGCACAGCTCGACGCACTGACCGCGGTAAGTGCCGACTTTTTCAGCCTTGAACCAGGTGTCGCGCACGAAGCCGGGGATTGCATCTTGCTTGACGCCGAACGCCGGGATGGTCCATGAGTGGATCACGTCGTTGGCGGTGGTGATGATACGTACCTTCTTATTGACCGGAACCACGACAGGATTGTCGACTTCGATCAGGTAGTTGTCGTTCTTGACCTTGGTCGCATCGACCACTTGTTCATGCGGCGTCGCCAGGTTGGACAGGAAGGAAATGCCGGCGCCTTCGCCATTCAGGTAGTCGTAGCCCCACTTCCATTGCATGCCGGTGACTTTGATCGTGATGTCGGCGTTCGAAGTATCCTTCATCGCCACCACGGTCTTGGTCGCCGGCAATGCCATCCCGATCACGATCAGGAATGGAATCACGGTCCAGGCAATTTCAACCGAGGTACTTTCGTGGAAGCTGGCCGATTTGGCCCCAAGAGATTTGCGATGTTTGAGGATCGAATAAAACATCACGCCGAACACGGCAAGGAAGATCACCAGGCAGATGATCAGCATCAGATTGTGCAGGTCGTAAATCTGTTGCGCGATCTGGGTCACTGGCGGTTGAAAATTCATCTGCAGTACCGCCGGCCCGCCCGGGCTATCGACCACCGCCCATGACGGCATAGCTGCCGACAAGAGCGACGCACCGACCATCAACGATATAAGGCGCTTCGCATATTTCATGATTTCCTCAAAAGCCCAAAATTATAATTATGTCAATTACCAGACACTAATCCGAGCACGCTTCCTGAACTGTAGTTCGAATTAATCGAAAACCCAGTTTGAATTATCGGATTTCTTGTGCCTGCACCAAGTTCAAGCAACAGATATATACGTCCTGCACTGCAATGCGTTCATGGCCAGGTGCAGATCAATCACGCCCCAGCCCTACTAACCGCACTTAATCATTGACCCGTCCGATCGGGGCGACTGGCCCGTCCGCACAAGCTAAAACCCTCAGAGTATAAGTGGTAACAGGATATGTTATCAAGGAGAATCACGTGCCGGAAATTAACTAAATGCTTTCATTTTGAACCATGTTTTTTGTGCTTTTCCGACATGGATTAAAATTCCCGCAGGCAATAAATTTGTGATTAATTTTACATGCCTGATATCCGCGGGTGGATATATTTCAGAATGCCGAATCGGCACCTTGGAGACCAACTGACAATATCGTCAGGCAATCGCTTTGCTTTCCGTATCCAGCTGCGATATCAGAAAGCAAAGCTGCCCGCCCTACTGTAAATCTGCCAACGGGTGATTTTCCGGCTGCCACGGATCGGCAAAAAATCCATCGCCCCAGTCGCTGGCGACGCCGCCCAGCGTGGCTGGTTGCCATTTTGGCTTGCGATCCTTGTCGATGATCAAGGCCCGGATTCCTTCGGCAAAATCTGCCCGGGCAGCGCAATGCAGCGACACCACGTATTCCAGCCGGAAAATTTCAGCCAGCGACATATGCCGCGCTCGCTGCAGCAAGGTATACGACAGCCATGCCGAAGCAGGACTGCCGGCCACCAAAGTTGCAATGCCTTTCTGCAACCAGGGATCGTCCGTTTCCAGCGCGACAATGTTGTCGACGATTTCAGACAATGTCGGCGCGCTGCACAGCTGGTTGATCAACTCGAAGTGCTGGCGCAACGGCGTCAGCGGCGCATCCGCCGTTGCGGCACGGTGCTGTTCCGCGCTTTGCAGCAGGCGCGTCAACAAGACACCATCCTGCTTGCCGTCCCACGGCTGGTTTAATAGCGCGTCAAACACCGACTGCTTATCGGCTTGTGCCAGCTGGTAATCGGCCAATTTGGTAAAAATGCTGTCGGCAGCGCCGATCGAGGCTCCGGTCAAGGCCAGGAACAAGCCGATCTGGCCCGGCATCCGGCCCAATAGCCAGGTGCCGCCAACATCGGGGTACAAGCCAATGTTGATTTCCGGCATGGCCAGGCGCGACTTCTCGGTCACCACGCGATGACTTGCGCCGGCCATCAAGCCGATGCCGCCCCCCATCACGATGCCGTGCGCCCATGCCAGGATCGGCTTGGGGTAGGTATGGATCAGGTAATCGAGCCGATATTCGCGCTCGAAAAAATCGCAGGCGTAGACGTTGCTGCGGATATCCTCGCGCTGATCGGAAGCATGCTGGTCCAGCATGGTGCGATACAAATGCTGCAAATCGCCGCCCGCGCAAAACGACTTGTCGCCGGCCGCTTGCAATACCACGATGGCGATCTGCGGATCGGCCGCCCACAACCTTAATTGCGGGTCCAGCAAATCGACCATTTCCAGCGATAAGGAGTTCAGCGTTTTTTCGACATTCAGCGTCGCTACGGCTATCCGCTTGCCGTTATTGGTCTTCAATTCCTCAAACAAAACCGGTGCTGCGATTGCCGGTTGCGCTTGCTGATTCACTGCTTCTGCCATTACTCGTTACTCCATTTAGCCGGACGCTTTTGCAAGAAAGCGTTGACGCCCTCTTGCTGATCCTTGGTATTAAATAAATCGATGAATAATTCGCGCTCGACCGGCAGCAAAGTCGCCAGCGGATTGGCGCGCGCGCCCTGGATCAGCCGCTTGCATGCGGTGACGCTGGACGGGCTTTGCTTGTCGACTTGCTGTGCCAATGCCAATGCGCGTTGTTTGGCATCGCCCCGCTTCACCACCTCTTCCACCAGCCCGATCCGCAACGCGGTCTCGGCGTCAACCCGCTCACCGCACAGGATCATGCGCTTGGCCCAGCCTTCGCCAACCAACCACGGCAGATTCTGCGTGCCGCCGGAGCATGGCAGCAAACCGACAGCAGCTTCCGGCAGCGCCAACTGGGCCTGTTCTTCCGCAATGCGCAGATCGCAAGCCAGCGCGCACTCCAGACCGCCGCCCATTGCATAGCCGTTGATCGCAGCGATCGACACGCCGCGAAAGTTCGACAAGGTTTCGAACGCCTGGCCAAAGCAGCGCGCCATTTCCCGCGCCACGACCTTGTCGCCGTCAGCGAATAGCTTGAGATCGGCGCCGGCCGAAAAGAATTTCTCACCCTCGCCGGCAATCACCAGGCTGTAGATATTTTTGTCGGCGTTGAGCGCCTCAACCAGACGCTTGAGATCGCGCAAGCCTTCGGCAGTCCAGGTATTTGCCGGCGGATTGGCGATGGTGACGATGGCGGTGTGGCCGACTGTCTCCAGCCGCAGATTGGTGTAGCTGATATCGGTAGCCGCGGCGCTCATCGAATCGCCTCATTGGATGCGTTGCTCAGCAATTGGCGGGCAATAATCACGCGCATGATTTCGTTGGTGCCTTCCAGGATTTGATGCACGCGCACGTCGCGGAAATAGCGCTCCAGCGGGTATTCGCGGATGTAACCGTAACCGCCGTGGATTTGCAGCGCCTCGTTGCAGATCTGGAAGCCGATGTCGGTCGCGAAGCGTTTCGCCATTGCGCAGTAAGTGGTTGCGCTCGGATCTTTGGCGTCCAGCTTGCTGGCCGCCAGACGCACCATCTGGCGTGCTGCCACCAGCTCCGTCTGCATGTCGGCCAGCTTGAATTGCAGCGCCTGGAAATCGGCCAGCGGCCGGTTGAACTGGCGGCGCTCGCTCATATACGCGTGGGCCGCATCCAATGCCGCCTGCGCGGTACCGACCGAACAAGTTGCGATGTTGATCCGGCCGCCATCCAGGCCGCGCATCGCCAGGCGGAAGCCCTCGCCTTCCTGGCCCAGCAAATGATCGGCCGGAATCCGCACATCGTCGAAGCTGATGGTGCGCGTGGGCTGGCTGTTCCAGCCCATCTTTTCTTCCTTGCGGCCATAGCTGATGCCGGGCGCATCGGCCGGCACCGCAAACGCCGAGACGCCGTGCGAACCGGCGCCGCCGGTACGCGCCATCAACACCAGGATATCGGTGGCGCCGGCACCGGAGATAAACGCCTTGGAGCCATTGATGACGTAATGGCCATCCTCCAGTACCGCACTGGTCTTCAGCGATGCCGCATCCGAACCGGAGCCAGGCTCGGTCAGGCAATACGAGCCCAGTTTTTGGCCGCTTGCCAGTTGCGCGCACCATTGCTCACGTACCGCCGGCGTCGCCCAGTTGGCGATCATCCAGCTCACCATGTTGTGGATCGTCAAGTAAGCCGTGGTGGAGGTGCAAGCGTGCGCCAACTCTTCGAAAACAATCGTCGCATCCAGTCGCGACAGGCCGAGACCGCCGACGTCTTCCGGCGTGTACAAGCCGCAAAAGCCGAGTTCGCCGGCCTTGGCAATCACGTCGAGCGGGAAAATTCCCTCGGCATCCCATTTGGCCGCATGCGGCGCCAGTTCGCCTGCCGCGAAATCACGCGCCGTTTGTTGGAACGCGCGCTGCTCCTCTGATAATTCGAAATCCATGGTGGTTTGTCTCCTGAGCGGATGATAATTTTGTCATTTGGGCACATCGAAAACCGTAGCGAGCGGCCCAAGGTCAGGGGAGAGAAGCGCAGCCGTACGGAGGTACGGTGAGCATCGCAGCCCTGAGGTTGGGACGCGCAGTAGGTTTTCGAGGTGCCCATTGAATGCTGCCAGCGATGAGCTTCAGCAGAATAACAATAATTGACGTTAACGTAAACGTCACTCAAAACGCATTGAGGAAAAAAGTAGTGCGAAGATTATTGATTTGGAAAGCATGTGGAAAATGCTGCGGCGGCGAATGCGCCCAGCGACGGCAATATGCAAAAGCCGAAAGAAAATGAAGTAAGCCGATAGGCCGGATTCTGTTACGACGGTTGAGCTTGCGCCCGCCCGTTATGACAGCCATTCCTCTAGGCGCTGGATTGCTCCAGTGCTCAAGCCCCCTACCCGCACGCTCCGCGAGCAGCATCAATGCGTGCTTATTTGGGGTTGCTCCGAGTGGAGGTTACCGCGTTTCACCGTAACTAAATACGCTCGTCTCTGTGGCCCTATTCCTCGCCTCGCGGCGGACGGCCGTTAACCGTCACCCTGCTCTATGGAGTCCGGACCTTCCTCCCGCCAACGTTTTGCAACGCCGGCCAGCGGCTGTCTGGCTTACTTCAGGCGGCATTCTACCTCAGCACCTGCAGATCCCCCACTGCTATTTCAAACGATGCCCGAGAAAGCGGATGCATATAGTATTTACGCAGCAACTGACTAAGGACAACATTCAATCACTTCTGCAATGGGATCGCATCAATGCATATTTGCGTACTAGGCGCCGGCATCATCGGCGTGACCTCCGCCTATCGCCTGCTGGAAGCCGGCCACCAGGTCACCTTGATCGATGCCGCAGCACAGCCGGGCAGCCAGGCCAGCTACGGCAATGGCGCGCAATTAAGTTACTCCTACGTCGCCCCGTTGGCCGATCCGTCGGTCTGGCGCCATTGGCCGGAATATTTATTCGGCGCCGCATCGCCGCTGACACTGCGGCCAAAAATGGACTCCGCCCAATGGCACTGGCTGATCAAGTTTTTAGCTGCCTGCAACGCCAAACGGGTCAGGAAAACCACCGTCGATCTATTGCAACTGGCCTTTTTCGGCCGCGCCCAATTGCACCAGCTGATGCATACCATGCCGCTAGCCTTCCAGCACAGAACCGCCGGCAAACTGGTGCTGTATAGCGAACCGAACAGCTTGCATGCAGCACGCGCGCAGATTGCGTTTCAAGCCCAATACGGCTGTCGGCAAGAAGTCGTCGACACCGCCCGCTGTCTGGAAATCGAGCCGGCGCTGGCAGCGGCTCGACCTCACTGGGCCGGCGGCGTTTATACGCCGGACGAAGAAGTCGGCGATTGCGCGTTGTTTTGTCAGCAGCTGGTCGATGCGATGGCGCGCCAAAGCGGTTTCCGCTTTGCCCATTCGCATCGCATCGGCAAACTGGAAATGCGCGGCGGCGCACTGGTCGCGGTGCATGCCGGCAGCGAACAAATCGATGCCGATGCCTTCGTACTGGCATTGGGCGCCGACAGTGCCGGCTTCGCGCGTCAAGCCGGATTCCGGTTGCCGCTCTACCCGCTCAAGGGCTACAGCATCACGTTGCCGCTGTCAGGCAGTGCCGGCCAAGCCGCACCCACGGTGTCCATCACCGACCTCGCCAGGAAAATCGTCTACGCCCGTCTGGGCGACCGCCTGCGTGTGGCAGGGCGAGTGGAGCTGGTCGGCATGGATCGCAGCATCCCCGAGCGCGCCATCGATGAGCTCAAGCGCGGGGTCGACGCACTGTTTCCAGACTGCGACTGTCTGTCCGACAGCGAGACATTGTCGCCGTGGACCGGCTTCCGGCCGGCGACACCAAGCGGCGTCCCCATCATCGGCGCCAGTCCGGTCACCAATCTCTATTTGAATGTCGGCCACGGCAGTCTGGGCTGGACCTTGGCCCACGGCAGTGCGACCCTGCTGGCGCAACTGATAGCCGGCGAATCCACGTCCATCGACGCCGGCCCGTTTGTTTTCGGTGCGTAGGCGCGCAAAACGCAACACCGGGCCGCTTGCCGCCGCCATTATTGTCCGTCTACAATCGGGCCTCGCACCAAGTTCTTGAATCCGCTCCTGGATTCGTTGCGGCGAGTTGTTTTTTTGATGTTGGACGATAAGCACAAATGGAATTCCACCTACTCAGCTTCATGAAGACGGTTCTCTTTGTGTTGGCGGCATTACTGCCCATCATGAACCCGCCCGGCATTGCGCCGATTTTTCACTCGCTGACGATCAGCGCCTCCGACGCCACCCGCAACTCCTTGGCTAGACGGGTGGCGATCAATGCCTTCATCCTGCTGATGGCGGGCATGTTTATCGGTACCCATGTATTGGCCTTTTTCGGACTGTCGCTGCCAGTAGTCAAAGTTGCCGGCGGTTTGCTGGTGGTTGCCACCGCCTGGAAAATGCTCAACACCGATGAAATGCCCAAGATGGAAGCGGTGCCGGACTCGCTCTGGACCCATGAGTTGGCATCCAAAAAAGCGTTTTATCCGCTCGCCTTCCCGCTGACCGTGGGTCCGGGTTCGATCTCGATTGCGATCACCCTCGGCGCCGGCGTGCATGCCCCCAATACGAATGTGCCGCTGCCGCTGACAATGATTGCGGCCATTGTCGGCCTGGCGCTGGCGGCGTTTGCGGTATATCTCAGCAACCGTTTTGCCGGTCTGCTGATACGCCTGCTGGGCGACACCGGCACCACCGTCATGTTGCGCATGACTTCTTTTATCTTGCTGTGTATCGGTGTGCAGATTCTGTGGGACGGCGTCAGCGGCTTGCTGCTGCTGTCGCAAGCACAGGCCCACTAAGCAGAAATTATAAAAAAGGAAACTGCGGCCACAGTTCCCATCGGATACGTAGTAGCATGCTCATTGCTCCCAATAATCTTTGGGGACGCGAATAAGTCGGAAGCTAGTTTTAGCATTACCACCTTACCAACCGTCACAGGAGAGCACTATGTTGAAGAGAGTTCTTGCAGTCGCAATCATGCTGGGAATGTTCGGGACACTGACCGCCTGCAACACCGTGGCAGGAGTCGGCAAAGATGTACAAACCGGCGGCGAAAAAGTGAAGGACGCTGCTGAGGATGTCCAAAAGAAGATGTAATTCCCGGCAGCTGGCACCAACAAAAAACCCGACTCCAGGTCGGGTTTTTTAATGGGTCAAACAATCAAGCAAAGCGGCTGAAATCCGGTTGGCGTTTTTCAAAGAAGGCCATAAATGCCTCCTGCGCTTCCGGCGCCTTCAGCATCGCGCCGAAATGCCCGATTTCCTGCTTCATCTGTGCTTCAATCGCGGCGGTTTGCCCGCCTTTCATCAGGCGCTTGGTGGTACGGATCGACGCCGCCGGCAATGCCACCAATTTAGCTGCCTGCGCTTGCGCAAACGCCAACAACTGATCCGCGGGCAAGACCTTGTTCACCAGCCCCATCGCGTGCGCTTCTTCCGCCGAAAACGGTTCGCCCAGCAGCAGCTTTTCCGCCGCGCGCTGATAGCCTGCGATTTGCGGCAGCAGCAAACTGGAAGCCGCTTCCGGGCACAAACCAAGCTGGGTGAACGGCATCGAAAAACGGGCGTCTTCAGCCGCGTAGACCAAATCGCAATGCATCAGCATGGTGGTACCGACGCCGACCGCAGCGCCCGCCACCGCCGCCACCAAGGGCTTGTTGGCATGACTGATCTGCCACAGGAATTGGGACACCGGGCTGGCCTCGCTGCTCGGCGGATTTTTGGCAAAATCCGCTAGGTCGTTACCGGCAGTAAATACCTGCGGCTTGCCGACAAACAGAATCGCCCGCACCGCGTTGTCCGAGTCCGCATCCTTCAATGCATCGGCCATGATCTGGTACATCTCGCTGGTGATCGCATTCTTCTTGTCGAGACGATTGAATGCAATCGTCAGAATCCCGTTTTCCTTGCTGGTCAAAATATCCATCTGTGTCTCCATCAATAATGCTTATTAATTTTCATAACCCATTCACCAAGACCTAGACCTTCCAAGGCGTATGGGAAAGGAGAACAAGGCGCATGAGCCGCAGACAGTACGCAAGTACGGCAAGGCCATGCAACGCAGTTATCGTTTTCCATACGCCTTGGAAGGCAAGAAAGCCGTACGGCGGTGGCTGTACGGCTTTCCTGTTTTGGCGATTGCTTGTGGCAACCTAATTACATGCGCTCGAAAATACCTGCGGCTCCCATACCGGTGCCAACGCACATCGTAACCATGCCGTACTTCAGGTTGCGACGGCGCAGCGCGTGGATTGTGGTTGCAGCACGAATCGCACCGGTGGCGCCGAGCGGATGGCCCAATGCAATCGCGCCGCCGAGCGGGTTGACCTTGGCTGGATCCAGTCCAAGGTCTTGAATCACTGCCAGCGATTGTGCGGCGAATGCTTCATTCAATTCGATCCAATCCAGCTGATCCTGGGTGATGCCGGCTGCGCGCAGCGCGGCAGGGATGGCTTCTTTCGGGCCGATACCCATGATTTCAGGCGGCACACCACGCACCGCAAACGACGCAAAGCGCGCCAGCGGGGTCAGGTTGAATTGCTTCAGGATCTTTTCGCTGACCAGGATCAAAGCACCCGCGCCATCGGAAGTTTGCGAGCTGTTACCGGCAGTGACGCTGCCTTTCGCTGCGAATACCGGCTTCAGCTTGGCCAATGCCGCCATCGACGAGTCGGCACGCGCGCCTTCGTCGCGATTCACGGTGCGGGTCTTGATATCGATCTGGCCGGTGGCCAAGTTCGGAAAGCGCTCGATGATGTCGACCGAAGTCATTTCGGCATCGAACTCGCCAGCCTGTTGGCCGGCAATCGCGCGCCGATGCGATTCCAGTGAGAACGCATCCTGCGCTTCACGCGAGATTTTCCATTGATCGGCCACTCTTTCGCCGGTCAGGCCCATGCCATAGGCCATGCCGACGTTTTCGTCCTTGAACACATTCATGTTGACCGACGGGTGGAAGCCCATCATCGGCACCATCGACATCGACTCGGCGCCGCCGGCGATCATCACATCGGCTTCGCCGACGCGAATACGGTCGGCCGCCATCGCGATTGCAGTGATGCCGGATGCGCAATAACGATTCACGGTGACACCGCCGATGCGGTTCGGCAAACCTGCCAGCAACACGGCGTTACGCGCCATGTTCAAGCCTTGCGCGCCTTCCGGGAACGAGCAGCCGATGATCGCATCTTCGATCAGTTGCGGATCCAGGTTAGGCACCTGGGCCAGCGCCGATTGCAATACGCGCACCAGCAGATCGTCCGGGCGGATGTTTTTGAACATGCCGCGTGGAGCTTTGCCGATAGGCGTGCGGGTCGCGGCAACGATGTATGCGTCTTGAAGTTGTTTAGTCATTTCCAGCTCCTGTTTTAGTCAGTTGGGGACAGAGTAATTCGTCGCAAGGTTAGCCTTGGCGACTTTTAAACCCTGTCCCGCAATTGTTTTGGCTTAGTTGTATTAGTTGCGCACGGGTTTACCAGTTTGCATCATGCCCATAATGCGCTCTTGCGTTTTCGGGTTATTCAGCAACTCTACAAAGGCCTTGCGCTCCAGATCGAGCAACCATTGTTCGTTTACCACACTGCCTTCTACAACCTCACCACCGCAAACGATGTTGGCGATCATGCTGCCCAGTTTGTAGTCGTGAGCGGAAATGAAACCGCCGTCGCGCATGTTGACCAGCTGCGCCATGATGGTGGCGACGCCGTAAGCGCCGACCACCGGAATCTGCGCCTTCAGCGGCGGACGATAGCCGGCGTCGAACATGGCGCGCGCTTCGACCTTCGCCACGTGCAGCAATTCATAGGCGTTGAAGACGATCACGTCGTCGGCTTTCAAATAGCCCATGCTCTTCGCTTGCAATGCCGATTTCGAGACATTGGCAGTCGCCGCATTCATGAACGATGTCTTCAGGAATTGCAGGATGTCGTTGCCCTTGGCATCGTTGGCGGCGCGTACTGCCGCTTCCTTCAAACCGCCGCCGGCCGGAATCAAGCCGACGCCGACTTCGACCAGACCGATGTAGGACTCGATCGAAGCCACGCGCTTGGCGGTGTGCAAGGCCAACTCGCAGCCGCCGCCCAGCGCCAGGCCGGCAATCGCGGCAACCACTGGCACGTTGGCGTATTTGAGCGCCATGAAGGATTGCTGCAATTCAGCCACCATCGGCTCGATCGCCTTGGCGCCGCCCGACATGAACAACGGCAGCATCGACTGCAAGTCGGCGCCGGCCGAGAAGGCGCCGCCTTCGGCCGAATCCGATTGCCACAACACCAGGCCCTTGAAGTTCTTTTCGGCTTCGGCCAGCGCCTTGTTCAAACCGGCGATCACGCCTGGTCCGATCACGTGCATCTTGGTCTTGAACGACAGGATCAAGACATCGTCGTTCTGATGCCAAATGCGTACCGAGTCATCTTCGAAGAAGGTGGTGCCGGCGGTCTTGCCGTCGGCCACGCCTTCACCCAGCAGCGGTGCGCGGAACACCTGACGCTGATAAACCGGCAGATCGGAACGGGCAACACTGGCTTTCTTGGCCGGCGAGTAAGAGCCTTGTGCAGTGTGCACGCCGGCATTGTCGTTAACCTGGCCTTCGAATACCCAGGCTGGCAACGGTGCATTGCACAGTGCCTTGCCGGCGTCGATATCTTCCTTGACCCAGGTAGCGATTTGCTGCCAGCCCGCGGCTTGCCAGATCTCGAATGGGCCGACGCTCCAGCCGAAGCCCCAGCGCATCGCGAAGTCGATATCGCGCGCATTGTCGGCGATCGATTCCAGATGCACGGCGATGTAATGGAAGCCGTCGCGGAAAATCGACCACAGGAATTGCGCTTGTGGATTGGTCGACTCGCGCAAGGCTTTCATGCGCTTGACCGGATCCTTGTCTTTCAGGATGCGCACCACCAGGTCGTCGGCCTTGCCGCCGCCTGCTACGTATTCGCCCTTGGCGGCATCAATCCGCAGGATGTCCTTGCCGACCTTCTTGTAAAACCCGGCGCCGGATTTTTGACCCAGCGCGCCTTGCTCGACCAGTTTGGCCAGCAGCGGCGGCGTTGCGTACACGCCGTAGAAAGGATCGTCCTTCAGGTTGTCCTGCATGGTCTTGATCACGTGACCCATGGTATCCAGACCAACCACGTCGGCGGTGCGGAAGGTGCCCGACTTGGCGCGACCCAGTTTGGAGCCGGTCAAATCATCGACCACATCGACCGACAGACCGAATTTTTCAGCTTGATGCGCGGTCGACAGGATACCGAACACGCCAACCCGGTTGGCGATGAAATTCGGGGTGTCTTTAGCGCGTACCACGCCCTTGCCGAGCGTGGTGGCCAGGAAGCCTTCCAGCTGATCGAGGATTTCCGGCTTGGTGGTCGCGGTCGGGATCAACTCGACCAAATGCATGTAGCGCGGCGGGTTGAAGAAGTGGACGCCGCAGAAACGTGCCTTCAGTTCAGCATCGAAACCTTCCGACAGTGCGGTGATCGACAGGCCCGACGTGTTGGATGCGAAGATCGCGTTTGGCGCGATGTGCGGAGCCACTTTCTTGTACAGGTCGTGCTTCCAGTCCATGCGCTCGGCAATCGCTTCGATGATCAGGTCGCAACCTGCCAGCAGATCGAGATTGTCTTCGTAGTTGGCGACTTCGATCAGCGCAGCGTCTTCCTTGTTGCCGAGCGGCGCCGGGCTGAGTTTTTTCAGGTTGTCGATAGCGCGCAGAACGATGCCGTTCTTCGGACCTTCTTTGGCAGGCAGGTCGAACAGCACGACCGGCACTTTGGCGTTGAGGCAATGTGCGGCGATTTGGGCACCCATCACGCCGGCGCCCAGAACGGCGACTTTCTTTACGATGAAATTGGACACTTGTAACTCCTGGTTGGTTTAATCAGTTGGATACGGAGCGATTAATTAGAACAAATCCGCGTCAAGTGCCATCAACGTGGCAGAGCCGGAACGCGCCTGACGGATCAGCATCGCTGTTTCCGGCAGCAAACGAGCGAAATAGAAACGTGCGGTGGCCAGTTTCGAAACGTAGAACTTGTCGCCGGAATCTTGCTTGGCCAACGCGATCTTCGCCATTTGCGCGAAGAAGTAGGCGTACACCAGATGACCGACCACGCGCAGGTATGGCACTGCTGCGGCGCCTGCTTCGTCTTGATTCTGGAACGACTTCATGCCGATTTCCATGGTCAACTTGGTGACTTTGTCGCCCAGATCGGCGAGTGGCGTGATGAACTCGGACAACGCATCGTCGGTGCCGTTTTCTTCGATGAATGCCTGCACCTTGGCGCCGAATTTCTTCAGCTTGGCGCCGCCGTCCATCAACACCTTGCGGCCCAGCAGATCCAGCGACTGGATCGTGTTGGTGCCTTCGTAAATCATGTTGATGCGGGCGTCGCGCACGTATTGCTCCATGCCCCATTCAGCGATGAAACCGTGGCCGCCGTATACCTGCATGCACTCCGAGGTGGCAGTCCAGGCATTGTCGGTGATGAAGGCTTTGACCACCGGGGTCAGCAACGCGACTTCATCGGCCGCGTCTTTACGCACCGCTTCGTCCGGATGGTTCAGCTCTTTGTCGAGTTGCAATGCGACGTAGGAACAGAAAGCGCGCGCGCCTTCGGCATAGGCTTTGGCGGTCAGCAGCATGCGGCGCACGTCCGGATGCACGATGATCGGGTCGGCTGGCTTGTCTGCGGCCTTGATGCCCGACAGGCTGCGCATCTGGATACGATCCTTGGCGTACACCAGCGCATTTTGATACGCCACTTCGGTCAGTCCCAGGCCTTGCATGCCGACGCCGAGCCGTGCTGCATTCATGAACACGAACATCGCATTCAAACCCTTGTGCGGGCCGCCGATGATCCAGCCGGTCGCGCCGTCCAGGTTCATCTGGCAAGTCGAATTGCCGTGGATGCCCATCTTCTCTTCGATCGCACCGCAAGTGATCGGGTTGCGCGCACCGAGCGAACCGTCGGCATTCGGCAGGAACTTCGGCACCAGGAACAGCGAAATCCCTTTCGAGCCTTCCGGTGCGTCCGGCAAACGTGCCAGCACCAGATGCAGGATGTTGGCCGACATATCGTGCTCGCCGGCCGAAATGAAAATTTTGCTGCCGGTGATCTTGTAGGAACCATCTTCCTGCGGCACTGCCTTCGAGCGCAGCAAGCCCAGATCGGTGCCGCAATGCGATTCGGTCAGGCACATGGTGCCAGTCCATTCGCCGGAAACCAGCTTGGGCAAATACAGCGCTTGCTGTTCTGGCGTGCCGTGCGCGTGCAGGCATTCGTAGGCGCCGTGAGACAAGCCCGGGTACATGGTCCAGGCCTGGTTGGACGAATTCATCATCTCGTAGAACGAGTTGTTGATCACCAGCGGCAAGCCTTGGCCGCCGAATTCCGGATCACATGACAATGCAGGCCAGCCGGCTTCCACGTATTGCTTGTAGGCTTCCTTGTAGCCCTTCGGCGTGGTCACGGTCTGCGTGGCCTTGTCGTGATGGCAGCCTTCGCGATCGCCGGAATGGTTCAATGGGAACAGCACTTCGGAGGTGAACTTGCCGCCTTCTTCCAGCACTTGGTTGATGATGTCCGCATCAATCTCTGCATGCTTCGGCAATTGCTTCAGCTCGTCTTCGACATGCAGCAGCTCGTGCATGACGAATTGCATATCTCGCAGCGGCGCGACGTATTGACCCATGGTGTTCTCCTGAAAATTGAGTGTATTGGTTTTGTCAGGCTGCCTTCTAGGCAGCGGATTTGTGATTCGTTGCTGAGGATTTCTTAGTCGCCGGTAGCGGCTTCGTATTGCGGTAGCTGTCGATCAGGCGCTCAAACCCTTTTTGCGCACGCTCCACGCTGCCAGCCTTCTTCAGAAAACGCGCATCGTGATGCAGCCCCAAAATCAAGCCGTACATCTCGTACACCAGTTGATCGGCATCGGTATCGGCGCGCAAGTGACCCGTTTCGATCGCCTGCAGCGCGCAGCGGTGCAATGCCTGTTGCCAGGTGCGGACCATCGTCACCAACTGATCGCGGATTTCGCCGGGCCTATCGTCATACTCCACCGCACCGCTGATATAAATGCAGCCGGACGCGATTTCGATCGTCACCTGCTTGATCCAGCGCGCAAACATGCCTTCCAGACGGGGCAAACCGCGCGCTTCTTTAACACTGGGATAGAACACTTCTTGCTCGAATTGGCGGTGATAAAGCTTCACCACTTCGATCTGCAAATCTTCGCGCGAGCCGAAATGGGCGAACACGCCGGATTTGCTCATGTTCATCTTTTCGGCCAGCAAACCAATCGTCAAGCCTTCCAGTCCATCGCGGCTAGCCAGTTCGATGGCGACGTCAAGAATCGCCGCGCGCGTCAATTCGCCTTTACGCATAAACCTTGGCGGTGTGTCAGTGTTCGAATGAGCCACAATAATCCTGTCTGGTTGGTATAAGGTCCTTACAGCGCGGTAACTTCAGCCGCTTCGACAACAATACGAACGCTCGTACTATTATCCATCGGACCTGAAATGTCAAACGGCGGCTTAGAGGGCGAATTCTACTGAAAACCGATTCGCAATCCGGCGCCGGCCGGTTCGCGGCGCAGCCTGTCTTTGCTGCTGGAAACCACACATCGGCGGCGAATATCGCGCGCCGTACCTGCTTAGGATTGACTTTTGTCGAGCAAGCGACGATCGCGCTTGGTCGGCCGGCCTTTGATGGCGAAGGTTGGCTCGCGAAAGAACTTCCTGTCCTCGGCCACCGCGGCGCGCTTATTTATACTTTGCTCGGTTTCCCGATAAAGGGTCCGCGCAATCGCTGCCGAGCCGCGGCTGTCGGCCAACTGCAGCACCACCACCTCCCAGGCGTTGGCGCCATTGTCGATCGCCAGGGTGGCGCCGATTTTGAGGCCGTGCGCGGGCTTGATGCGTTCTTCATTCAACCTCACCTTGCCGCTATCAACCGCATCGGTGGCCAGGGTGCGCGTCTTGAAAAACCGTGCCGCCCATAACCATTTGTCGATACGCACGCTGTCGTTGGCATTACTCATGATTTTCTGCCGCTCCATTACACCGGATTGTCGATATCGATGAAGCGATGCTGCAATCCAAAGCGTTCAGCCAGATGCTGGCCCAGCGCCTGCACCCCGTAACGCTCGGTGGCATGGTGACCGGCTGCCAGATAAGCAACCCCGGTTTCACGCGCAAGATGCACTGTCGGCTCGGAAATTTCGCCGCTGATATAGACATTGGCGCCAGCTTCGATCGCATCCCCCAGCATGCTCTGGGCGGCGCCGGTACACCAGGCGACTTGCCCCAGCGCTTGCCCAGGATCGCCGATCAACACTGGCGTGCGGCCCAATTGGCGTTCGATCACGCGCGCCAGGTCGCCGACTGTGTTGACCGACGGATCAACGGCACTGCCCAGCCAGCCCAGATTGTCGTCCCCAAAGCGGCCGCTGGCCGCCAAGCCAAGTTGTTGAGCCAGTTGCACGTTGTTGCCGAAAGTTGGGTGGGAATCGAGCGGCAAGTGATAAGCAAACAAGTTGATGTCATGCGCAAGCAGCAATTTCAGACGCTTGTGTTTTGGGCCGACAACCCGCGCATCCTCGCCTCGCCAAAAGTAGCCGTGGTGCACCAGGATCGCGTCGGCGCCATATTCCAATGCCGCTTCCAGCAAAGCCTGGCTGGCCGTGACGCCGCTGACCAATTTACTAATTTCGGCGCATCCTTCCACCTGTAGCCCATTTGGGCAATAATCTCGGAACTGTGTAATATTTAACGTTTCGGCTAGATATTTTGTAAGTTCAACGCGACTTACCAATTTTTGACTCAATTTACGACCTCACTATGCGACGTTTCTGGCTGTTGTTTGCGCAAACCGTAACCATCGGTTTGGCGATTTGGTTCATTGTAACGACCTTGAAGCCTGACTGGGCAAGCGGCTCGCTAGCCAGTTTCCCGCTGCATATCGCGTCGTCTCATGTAACGCTACATGAGGTTGCGCCTGGAACGCCGACGCCGGGTTCATATCGCGAAGCATCGCGTCGGGCCATGCCCTCTGTCGTGAACATATTCACCAGCAAAGAGGCAAAACAGCGTAGCTCCCCATTCCTGGAAGATCCTTTGCTCAGGAAATTCTTCGGCGATCGCGGCGACGATCCGGACGAAAAGCAGGCAAGTCTTGGCTCAGGCGTGGTGGTCAGTTCGCAGGGTTATATTTTGACCAATAATCACGTGGTCGAAGCAGCCGACGAGATCGAAGTAGCGCTGGCAGACGGCCGTAATGCATCGGCCAAAGTGGTCGGCACCGATCCGGAAACCGATCTGGCGGTGATCAAGATTGATTTGCCGAATTTGCCGGCGATCACGCTCGGCCATGTCGAGCAATCCAGCGTCGGCGACGTCGTGCTGGCAATCGGCAACCCATTTGGGGTCGGCCAGACTGTAACGATGGGCATCATTTCCGCACTCGGCCGTAACCATCTCGGCATCAACACTTTCGAGAACTTCATTCAGACCGATGCCGCCATCAATCCCGGCAATTCAGGCGGTGCGCTGGTCGATACCAACGGTAACCTGCTGGGCATCAATACCGCGATCTACTCACGTACCGGCGGCTCGCTCGGGATCGGTTTTGCGATCCCCGTGACCACCGTAAAAAATGTGATGGAATCCATCATCAATACCGGCCATGTGGTACGCGGCTACCTTGGCGTAGAACCGCAGGACATTACCCCCGAACTGGCGGAAAGCTTCGGCCTGACCAAGAAAACCGGCGCGATTATCGCCGGTGTCCTGAAAAACGGTCCGGCAGACAAGGCTGGGCTAAAACCCGGCGACATCCTGGTAGCGGTTGAAGGAAAATCGGTCGCGGATATTACCGACATGATGAATCAGATCGCGCAATTGCAACCCGGCAGCAAAGCCAAACTGACGGTATTGCGCAAGACGCGCGAGACCACGCTTGAGGCGGTCATTGGCAAGCGTCCGCCGATGAAACGCGAAGCGCAAGAGTAAATCATTGCGGGACAGAGAAGCCACAACAATTGCGGGGCAGAGTTTAAGAGGCACCGCAGCGTGCCGAATTACTCTGTCCCCAACTAATCAGCCCCCCCTCCCCATACCGCAGGCAAAAGGAAAAGCTGCAATGCACGTGCGTGACCTGACCCAGTACCTGGCCGAATTATCCGAAAACAATAACCGTGCCTGGTTCGTGATGAACAAGCCGCGTTACGATATTTTGCGGGCGGAGTTTCTGGAACTGGTGATCCGATTGATCGCCGACATCAGCAAATTTGATCCGGCCATCGCTGGTTGCAATCCGAAAAAAGCGCTGTTCAGAATCAATCGCGACATGCGCTTCTCGCATGACAAGAGCCCGTACAAAACTACCTTCTCGGCGGCGATCACCGCCAGCGGCCTGAAGAAGCCAAGCCAAGGCGGCGGGCCTGCATATTATTTTCATATCGACGCCGGCGGCACGCTGTTGATCGCTGGCGGCGAATACATGCCGCCGGCAGACCGCCTGCGGGCGATACGCCAGCATGTGATTGCCGATGCCAGCGGCTTCGGCAAACTGCTGAAGAACAAGAAATTGATGGCGGCTTACGGCGGTTTGCAAACCGAAGGCCAATTGACGCGGCCGCCCAAAGGCTTTGATGCGGACGCCCCGCACATTGAATACATCAAGCTGAAGAACTTTATCGTCTGGAAGGAACAGCCGCTGAAGAAGATGCTGTCCGACGCCCTGGAAACCGAGGTGCTTACCGGCTTTAACGATGCTTATCCGCTGGTGAGCTGGCTACGGCAAGTAAAAACGGAATATTGATCAGATCGTTTCTTCCGACTCTGCAGGTGCCTGGGTCGCCTTGACGAATAGCGGCGCGACGAACAGGCCGATCTCATACAACAGGCATAGCGGTACCGCCAGCAACAACTGGCTCATGATATCCGGCGGCGTGACTATGGCCGCTATAACGAATGCGCCCACCACCACGTAGGGGCGAATCGCTTTCAGTTTTTCCAGCGGCACCAAGCCCATACGCACCAGCACGATCACCACGATCGGCACTTCAAACGTCATGCCGAAGGCAATAAACATGGTCATCACAAAATCGAAATAACTGTCGATGTCCGGCGCGACCGAAATCGACTTCGGGGCGAAATTATTGATAAACCGGAAGATCACCCTGAATACCAGGAAATAGCAAAAGGCGATGCCGGTGACAAACAAGATCGACGATGAGATCACCAGCGGTGCAATCAGCTTCTTTTCATGCGCGTACAAGCCGGGTGCAATGAATGCCCACAATTGGTACAGCACCCATGGCAACGCGATGACGAAGGCGAGCAGCAGCGTCACCTTGACTGGGATCAGAAATGGCGTAATAACCCCGATAGCAATCATCTTGCTGCCGGCCGGCAAAGCCACCATCATCGGCTCCGCCAGCAAGTCATAGATATGCGCGGCCCAGGGCATCAGGCACAAAAAGATCACAATGATCGCGATCGACGCCTTCATCAGGCGATTGCGCAACTCCACCAGATGCGAGATGAAGGTTTCCTCGACGCCGCCGGTTTTCTGTTCTTCAGTCATTGTGTCACTACAAAAGTTTTATGCCGGCAAGCGCGCTTGCGGAACTCGACAAACTCGACTCGGGCCGAGTTCATGAATAAAAAGAGCCGGAAGTTTTGGTGCTGCCGGCGGGTCGGTATCTGGCCACCCGTGCGGCGCCGGATATCACGCGCACCTTGCGGCCGCTTTGTTGTTTGTACCACGCTGGAATGGCGCTGGTACGCGCCAGCTTCTTCTTGCGGAAATTCTTGGCCTTACGCGCCAACTGTTCAACATTATAGGTGTCGACGTGATTGCTAATGCCGTCGACGCCATCGTCCCAGGCCGCATGCAGAGAGCGCTTGGTATCGGATACGCTGCGCGCAATGCTCTGCTCGATATCGCTGGCGGCTTCCTCCACGTCCTGTTGCATCTTGCGCAACTCGTCCAGCTCCATCTCGCGACTGACTTCCGACTTGACTTCGTTGATGTAGCGCTGCGCGCGGCCGAACAGCGACCCGGCCATGCGAGCCACGGTCGGCAGCTTTTCCGGTCCGATAACAACCAGTGCAACGGCGCCAATCACCGCTAGTTTTGTGAGTCCGATATCGATCATGGGAAGGAGCGACAAACATCAAGCCAGGTGCCGGTACGACAGAAACTCAAGCGGCACCGATGGCTCAGTTGCCGGACTTATCCTTTTCTTTGGCAGCCACGTCAATCGTCGTCTTGTCGGATTGCGCAGCTTTTTCTTCTTCGCCTTTGACGCCATCCTTGAAGCCTTTGACAGCCTTGCCCAGATCGGAGCCTATATTGCCGATTTTCTTGGTGCCAAATACCAGCATCACAATGACCAGCACAATCAGCCAGTGCCAAATACTGAACGAACCCATTTTTTCTCCTTGCCGGACGCAAATGCCCGAACTTCTTTCATTAAGTCAGCTTAGGCCTTGAAACCTTACAAAACCACCGGTCACCCCGAAAAACCTACTATGCGACCCAATCTCGGGCCTGTGATGCTCACCGTACCTCCGTACGGCTCCGCTTCTCGACCCGACCTTGAGCCGCTCGCTACGGTTTTTCAAGATGCCCCACCGTCAAATCAGTGCATTCCCCGCCACGGCCGAGGCCCGCCAATTACATGCATATGCAAATGGTACACCTCTTGACCGCCATCCGGCCCGACGTTGAATAGCGTCTTGTAGCCGCCGCTGCTAACGCCGTCGCCATCAACCTGGTAGCCGCAGCCCTGCTCTTGCGCCAGCCGCGGCGCCAGGAGCGCCATTTTACCCAGCAATACCGCATGTCGCTCATCACAATCAGCGAGGGTCGGAATATGCTGTTTCGGGACGATCAGAAAATGGACTGGCGCAGCGGGACGGATGTCATGAAACGCCATCAGGTCGTCATCTTCATAGATCAGCTTCGATGGAATCTGTTTGGCAGCAATCTTGCAAAAAATACAGTTATCCAAATTATCCCCAGGTGTCAAATTAGTCTGAAATAGTGCGGCAAGTCCAACTTGTTAGATCTTGTCCTGATCGGCCTCATGCTGTTCACGTGCTAGCAATTTGCGGTTGGCTTTTTCCTCGATACCGGACAGTCCTTCGCGCCGCGCCAACTCATCCAGCACGTCTTGCGGCGTCAGATCGAATTGCGCCAGCATGATCATCGAATGGAACCACAGATCGGCACACTCGTACAACACATGTGAGACATCGCCATCGACCCGCGCATCCTTGGCAGCCATCACGGTTTCGGTGGCTTCCTCGCCGATCTTTTTCAAAATCGCATCGTCGCCCTTGGCGAACAAACGCGCCACATACGACTTTTCAGGGTCGCCGCCGTTGGCAAGCTTGCGCGATTCTATGATCTCGGCCAGGCGCTGCAAGGTTTCACTCATGATGCCAACTTTTGATAAATGTTCATGGTTGCGTATTTGTTATTTTTGCAGCTTCGCTAGCGGCCGCTCGGTGATAAATGTTATTTATAAATTGCGTCCGGCTCTTTCAGTACCGGCTCGACTGTTTCCCAGGCGCCGTCCTTCTCGCTGCCCTCGAATTTCTGGAAGAAGCAGGAGTGGCGCCCGGTATGGCAGGCGATATCGCCGGCTTGCGCGACCTTCAGCAGCACCACGTCCTCATCGCAATCGAGACGGATTTCAAGCACCTTCTGCACGTGGCCGGATTCTTCGCCCTTATGCCACAGCTTCTTGCGCGAGCGGCTCCAGTACACGGCCTCGCCCAGCGCCACGGTTTTTGCCAGCGCATCGCGGTTCATCCAGGCGAACATCAACACGTCATTGGAACCGGCTTCCTGCGCGATGACCGGCACCAGCCCGTGCTCATCCCACTTCACTTTATTTAACCAGGTCGAACTCATGCCAGCCTCATCGGAATCTGTTGTGCGGCCATGAATTGCTTGGCCTCCTGTACCGTATGTTGTCCGTAATGGAAAATACTGGCCGCCAGTACCGCATCGGCGCGACCGATCTTGATGCCGTCAGCCAGGTCCTGCAAGCCGCCGACGCCGCCGGATGCAATCACCGGTATGCTCACCGCATTCGATACGCTGCTGGTCAATGCCAGGTCGAAGCCGATTTTGGTGCCATCGCGATCCATGCTGGTCAGCAGGATTTCGCCGGCGCCCAACTGCTCCATTTTTTGCGCCCATTCGATCGCATCCAGCCCGGTCGCCTTGCGGCCGCCGTGGGTGAAAACCTCCCATTTGCCGGGCGCTGTCTGTTTGGCGTCGATCGCCACCACGATGCATTGCGAGCCGTATTTACTGGCGGCATCGGCCACCAATTGCGGATTGGTCACTGCCGAAGTATTGATGCTGACTTTGTCGGCGCCGGCATTCAACAGGCGACGCACATCGTCAACCACGCGCACGCCCCCGCCTACCGTCAGCGGAATGAAGACTTGCGACGCCACGGCTTCGATAATGTGCAAAATCAAATCGCGGCCGTCGGATGAGGCGGTGATATCAAGAAAGGTCAGCTCGTCGGCCCCCTGCTCATCGTAACGGCGCGCAATTTCAACCGGGTCGCCGGCGTCGCGCAATTCGACAAAATTAACCCCTTTGACGACCCGACCATTGGTCACGTCAAGACAGGGGATGATACGTTTGGCGAGCGTCATGGTTGCTCAGCGTCAGGCTGCTCCGTCAATTCTGTGGCATCGATGTAGTCCGTCAACTCCTCGGTCAACTCATCTGCACGTTCCTGCGCTGAGCGCAGATCGAGCGTGCCTTCATAAATCGAACGACCGCAAATCACGGCCTCGATGCCTTCGTCCTGCACCGCGCACAGCGCCTCGACATCCTTGACGTTATGCACGCCGCCGGAGGCGATCACCGGGATCGTCATGCTTTGCGCCAGCTTGACGGTGGCTTCGAGATTGACGCCGCCCATCATGCCGTCGCGGCCGATGTCGGTGTAGACGATGGAAGCGCAGCCGTAATCTTCGAATTTCTTGGCCAGGTCGATCACTTCGTGACCGGACAACTTGCTCCAGCCGTCAGTTGCGACTTTGCCATCACGGGCATCCAGGCCGACGATGATCTGGCCGGGGAAGGCGCTGCAGGCGTCATGTAAAAAACCAGGGTTCTTGACCGCGGCGGTGCCGATGATGATGTAGCTGAGGCCGCCATCCAGATAACGCTCGATGGTGTCGAGGTCGCGGATGCCGCCGCCCAGTTGCACCGGGATTTCATCGACTTCATTGTCCAGCGCAAATTGACGCACCGCCTTGATGATAGCCTTGACCGCCGGTTCATTCTTCGGCTTGCCGGCAAAGGCGCCATTCAGGTCGACCAGATGCAGGCGGCGCGCGCCTTGTTTCAGCCAATGCAAGGCCATTTCACCCGGATCGTCGGAAAACACAGTGGCTTGGTCCATATCACCTTGTTTCAGGCGTACGCAGTGACCGTCTTTGAGGTCGATGGCAGGTATCAGCAGCATGGCTACAGTATGTGAGCAGAAAGGTTAGAAAAATGGATATGCGATGAATTGCAGACTTTACGGATTCCAATGAACAAAGTTCTTGTACAGCTGCAAACCGGCGCTTGCGCTCTTTTCCGGATGGAACTGCGTCGCGAAAATATTATCACGTGCGACGGCACAGCTAAACGCCGCGCCGTAAGTGGTCTGACCCACGGTATGTGCCGGCTCTGCGGGCGCCGCGTAATAACTATGGACGAAATAGAAATATGCATCATCGGCAATCCCACTCCAAAGCGGATGCGGCACCGACTGGCGAACCCGGTTCCAGCCCATTTGAGGCACTTTGAAACGCGAGCCGTCTTCCTGCAACTGACCATCCAGGCGGAAGCGCACGACTTTACCGGGGAGCAATCCCAGACCAGCAGTATCGCCCTCTTCGCTCCAGTCGAACAGCATCTGCTCGCCGACGCACACGCCAAACAACGGCTTGCTGCGCGCAGCCTCAAGCAGCGCCTCCTGCAATCCGGACTCGCGCAGACAGCGCATGCAATCCGGCATCGCGCCCTGGCCCGGCAATACCACGCGATCAGCGGCCTTGATGTCGGCCACCTCGCCGGAAATACGCACATCGGCTTCTGGCGCTACCTGGCGCAAGGCTTGCGCCACCGAGCGCAAATTGCCCATGCCATAGTCAACCACAACAATTTTGTTCATGATAAAAATTCAGGTCCGGGAAAGAATGCCGTTTGGTGCGAAACGGAATAAAAACATGCGCCGATTCCGGGTTCTACAAGCTGCCCTTGGTTGAAGGGATGGTGCCGGCTGCTCGCGCGTCCAGTTCTATCGCCATCCGCAGCGCGCGCCCAAAGGCCTTGAATACGGTTTCGCATTGATGGTGGGCATTTTCGCCGCGCAGATTGTCGATGTGCAAGGACACCAGCGCATGATTGACAAAGCCCTGGAAAAATTCATGGGTCAGATCGACATCGAAGCCGCCTATCATGGCGCGCTTGAACGGCACGTGGAATTCGAGCCCGGGACGACCGGAACAATCAATCACCACGCGCGACAACGCTTCATCCAGCGGCACATAGGAATGACCGTAGCGGCGGATGCCCTTCTTGTCGCCGATTGCCTTGGCAAAAGCCTGGCCCAGAGTAATGCCGACGTCTTCCACTGTGTGATGGGCATCGATGTGCAGGTCGCCATTGGCCTCGATGTCCAGATCGATCAGGCCGTGTCGCGCAATTTGATCCAGCATATGATCCAGAAACGGTACGCCGGTACGCAGCTTTTGCTGGCCGGTACCATCCAGATTGATGGCGACGCGGATTTGCGTCTCATTGGTGTTGCGGGTGATCTCTGCAGTTCTGGGCGTGGACATGTTCAGGTTGAGGCCAAAGTTACGATGCGAATGACGCGTTTGAGGCGTAGAGGAATTAGTGTACTAAATTATTTGGCACTTCGATTTACTACTGTAAGTTGCCAAGCAGCGGTTCAGTCAGGCCACCATTTTACCGATATTTTTTGGCAAACCCGGCATCGCGACCGGCATGGCTAACGATAATTGGCATTCAGGTTTTCCGCCCTGCAATTAACTTGTCTTACGGCATTCAAATGCGGTGGTAGAGCTTGAAAAAACACGCTCCACAACCGGTTCACCCGACCAGCTCGAGCGCATCCGGCTTGTCCAGTTGCGCCAGTCGCTGCTCAATCAACGCGCAATACTCCGGATTCAATTCGAAACCGACGAAATTCCGCCCGCAACGTCGCGCCGCCACCGCCGTCGTGCCGCTACCCATGAACGGGTCCAGCACGATGCCGCCGGGCGGGCAGGATGCCTTGATCATGCGCTCGACGATTTCCAGCGGTTTCTGGGTCGGATGATCGGCCCGCTCGGGATGCTCGCGGTGCAGCCGGGAAACGCTCCAGATATCTTTCGGGTTGTAACCCAGCTCCAGCCATTTGGCGCCGACAAAAATCGAGCGCGAGCGAGCTTTCTTGGTTTCGGCGTCGTAGGGAATCCGGATCGCGTCGAGATCGAAGTAATAATCCTTGGCGCGGGCAAAAAAACCAACCGTGTCATGCACCGACGAATAGCGCCTGGTGCCGCCGCCCATCGAAGGTACCCGGCGATCCCAGATGATTTCGTTGAGCATGGTCATGCGCTGTTTCAGCAGCACGAAGATTTCCGGCGAATAGCGCCAGGTCAGGAAAATATACAGGCTGCCGTTCGGCTTCAGCTTCGGCAATGCGGCATCGATCCACTGTTCGGTCCAGCGCAGGTAGGCCGCAGTATCGAGCTTGTCGGAGTCGTTGCCGTAATCCTTGCCCAAGCCGTACGGCGGGTCCGCCAGCAGCAAGTCCACCGATCCATCCGGGATGCGCGCCAAGCCTTGCAGCGCGTCCTCGCCATAAATCCGGTTGCGCCAATCGCTCATGCCGCCACTGCCATCAGCGATCTCATTTGGCGGGTTCTTTCAGGCGATATTCCGCTGACCGGGCATGTGCTTGCAAGCCCTCGCCGTAAGCCAGTTCGGCCGCAATCTTGCCCAAGGTCTGGGCCCCGGCTTCGCTGATATGGATCATGCTGGAACGCTTCTGGAAATCGTATACGCCGAGCGGCGACGAAAAGCGTGCGGTGCGCGAGGTCGGCAATACGTGATTCGGACCGGCGCAATAATCGCCCAGCGATTCCGATGAAAAACGTCCGAGGAACATGGCGCCGGCATGACGAATCCGGTCGGCCCAGCGCTGCGGATCGGCAGCTGAAATTTCCAGGTGTTCAGCCGCGATCAGATTGGCGATATCGCATGCTTGGTCCATGTCGCGCACGCTGATCAGCGCGCCGCGGTTGGTCAACGAAGTACGGATCACTTCATGTCGCGGCATCAGCGGCAGTTGGCGGTTGATGCTGGCTTCGACTTGCGCGATGTAGGCCGGATCCGGGCAGACCAGGATCGACTGCGCCAGCTCATCGTGCTCGGCTTGCGAAAACAAATCCATCGCGATCCAGTCGGGGTCGGTGGTGCCATCGCACAGCACCAGGATTTCCGACGGGCCGGCGATCATGTCAATGCCGACCGTACCGAACACACGACGCTTGGCAGCTGCGACATAGGCATTGCCGGGGCCGACAATCTTGTCGACCTGCGGCACCGTTGCGGTGCCATATGCCAGCGCAGCGACCGCCTGCGCGCCGCCGATCGTGAATACCCGATCGACTCCGGCGATAGCCGCAGCAGCCAGCACCAGTTCATTTTTGACGCCATCCGGCGTCGGCACCACCATGATGACTTCCTGCACCCCGGCGACCTTGGCCGGGATCGCATTCATCAGCACCGAGGACGGATAGGCGGCCTTGCCGCCGGGGACGTAAATGCCGACCCGGTCCAGCGGCGTGACCTTTTGCCCCAGCACATTGCCGTCGGCTTCGGTGTAGCTGAAGCCATCCGAACCGCACTCCGCTTTTTGCCGTTGATGGTAAGCGCGCACGCGGTCGGCAGCGGTTTGCAAAGCATCCCGGCGCGTCGGCGACAAGCCGGCCAGCGCCGCTTGCAATTCCTGCTGGCCGATTTCAAGTGTTGCAACGCTGCCGGCATTGAGGCGATCGAAGCGATTGGTGTACTCCAACACAGCGGCATCGCCGCGCGCTTTGACGTCGGCCAGAATCCGGGCCGCGGCCTGGTCGATTGCATCGTCTTCGCTCGCTTCAAATGCCAACACCGCCCTCAGTTGCGCATTGAAATCCGGCATCGCCGAATCGAGTTTCCTGATTGTTATGCTCATAGTGATCCGCGTTGCTTCGATAAGGGCACTCTAAAAACCTACTGCGCGGCGCAATCTCGGACCTGCGATGCTCACCCGCTCCGTACTGCTGCAGGAGTTGCAACTTCGTCGCTCCGACCTTGCGCCGCTCGCTACGGTTTTTAGAATGCCCATAACATCTTCGTAATTATTGAATCGCAGCTTTTTCGAACGCTTCCAGAATCGGTTGCAGCCGCTCGCGCTTCAGCTTCAGCGCAGCCTGATTGACCACCAGCCGCGATGAAATATCCATGATGTGTTCGACTTCGACCAGATTGTTGGCGCGCAAGGTGCCGCCGGTGCTGACCAGATCGACGATGGCATCGGCCAGCCCGACCAGCGGCGCCAGTTCCATCGAGCCGTACAACTTGATCAGGTCTACGTGCATCCCCTTGGCGGCAAAATGCTCGCGCGCGGTCAGCAGGTATTTGGTGGCAACGCGCAATCTGGCGCCTTGCCGAATCGCGCTGGCGTAATCGAAACCGGCCTGCACCGCCACCGACATCCGGCACTTTGCGATATCCAGGTCTATCGGTTGATACAGGCCTTCGCCGCCATGTTCCAGCAGCACATCCTTGCCGGCCACGCCGAAATCAGCCGCGCCGTATTGCACATAAGTCGGCACATCGGAAGCGCGCACGATGATCACATTGACCAGCGGATCGTTGGTCGCCAGGATCAACTTGCGCGAGGTCTCCGGATCTTCGGTGACGACAATGCCCGCGGCCTTCAGCAACGGCAGCGTTTCTTCGAAAATGCGGCCTTTGGACAAGGCCAGCGTTAATTTCTGGCTCATTTGATTCTTTCGATTTTGGCGCCGACCGTGGACAGCTTGCGCTCCATGTGGTCGTAGCCGCGATCCAGGTGATAAATGCGCTCGATCAGCGTCTCGCCTTGCGCCACCAGGCCGGCGATGACCAGCGAAGCCGAAGCGCGCAAGTCGGTTGCCATCACCGGCGCGCCAACCAGATGGTCGACGCCCTTGATGATCGCGGTATTGCCTTCGACATCAATCGCGGCGCCGAGACGGTTCATTTCCTGAACGTGCATGAAGCGATTTTCGAAAATCGTTTCGGTGACGTGGCTGGTGCCGTCGGCAATGCTGTTCAAGGCCATGAACTGCGCCTGCATGTCGGTCGGGAACCCCGGGTATTCGGTGGTGCGGAAGCTGATCGCCTTCGGCCGCGCTGCCATCTGCACCCGGATCCAGTCGTCGCCGGAAGTCAGGATCACGCCGGCTTCGCGCAACTTGTCGAGCGCGGCATCCAGGATATTGCTGCGGGTGTTTTTCAAGGTCACGTCGCCACCGGCGGCGGCTACCGCGCACAGGAAAGTGCCGGTTTCAATCCGGTCGGCAATCACGGCATGCTGCGCACCGTGCAATTTGTCGACGCCTTGAATCACCAGGCGATCGGTGCCGATGCCGTCGATCCTGGCGCCCATCGCCACCAGCAGGTTGGCGAGATCGCTCACTTCCGGTTCGCGCGCGGCATTTTCCAGTACTGTTTCGCCATCGGCCAGCGTTGCCGCCATCAGCAGGTTCTCGGTACCGGTCACGGTAATCATGTCAGTGACAATCCGGGTGCCTTTCAGCTTCTTCGCTTTGGCATGGATGTAGCCGGCCTCGATCGCGATCTCGGCGCCCATCGCCTGCAAGCCCTTGATGTGCTGATCGACCGGACGCGAGCCGATCGCGCAACCGCCCGGCAACGACACCTTGGCTTCGCCAAAGCGTGCCAACAACGGTCCCAGCACCAAAATCGAAGCGCGCATGGTTTTCACCATTTCATACGGCGCTTCCAGGCTATCGATGGCGTCGCCTTGCAATGTCACTGCGTGGCCGTCTTGCGTCGCCTTCAATCCCAGCTGGCGCAATAGCTTCAACATGGTCGACACATCGTGCAGATTGGGCACGTTGGTCAATTGCAATTGATCCGCGGTGAGCAGACCTGCACACAAAATCGGCAGCGCCGCGTTCTTGGCGCCGGAGATGGTGATCTCACCGGACAGGCGGTTACCGCCCTGTATCAATAATTTATCCATTTATTTATCCATGATGATGCAGCTTGAGCATGCATCCATTATTTCTGAAATTCCTCGGGAGTCAGGGTCTTCATCGACAACGCGTGGATTTCTTCACGCATGCGATCTCCCAACGCTGCATAAACCAGTTGGTGACGCTGTATCAGGCGCTTGCCGTCAAAGGCAGCCGAGACGATCACCGCATTGAAATGCTGACCATCGCCCTCGACTTCCAGGTGCGAGCATTCGAGGCCGGCAGCAATGTAACTTTTAACCAGATCGGGGGTCGGGAACATAATAATTCTCTCTTTAGTGCCGCAATTTATAACCGTGCTTCAACATCTGTACCGCCAGCGTCGCCAGCAATGCCAAAGACACGGAAATGACGGCCAGACTGATCAGCGGATTGATGTCCGACTGACCGAAAAATCCATAACGAAAGCCGTCGATCATATAAAAGAACGGATTCAAGTGGGATACCGCCTGCCAAAACGGCGGCAGCGAACGAATCGAATAGAACACGCCGGCCAGGAACGTCGCCGGCATGATCAGGAAATTCTGGAACGCCGCCAACTGGTCGAACTTGTCGGCCCAGATACCGGCGATCAAGCCCATGGTCCCCAGCAGCGCCGCGCCCAGCACTGCAAAGATGACTATCCACCACGGCGCCACGAACGACAGATTGGCGAACCAGGCGGTAATCACGAACACCCCCGAACCAACCGCCACGCCACGCACCACCGACGCCAGCACGTAGCCGCCGAACAGCTCCCAATGCGATAGCGGCGGCAACAGGACGAACACCAGGTTGCCGGTCATTTTCGACTGCGTCAACGACGACGAAGTATTGGCAAACGCGTTTTGCAACACGCTCATCATCACCAGGCCGGGAATCAGAAATGCCGTGTATTGCACACCCGGATAAACTTCGACGTGATCTTTCAAGGTATGCCCGAACACCAGCAAGTACAGCATCGCCGTCAGGATCGGCGCCGCGATGGTCTGCGTCGCGACTTTCCAGAAGCGCAGCACTTCCTTGTAAAACAGGGTTTGAAAGCCAATCATTTGACACCCTCCGCGCAGACTTCGCCGACCTTGGCGGGGGCCGTCTCGCCGCCCATGATCTGCAGGAACACATCTTCCAGATCGGCCTGCTGCAACTGCATGTCCTCGATCACCGCGCCGGCCTGGCGCAAGGTGGCCAGGATAGGTTCAACATCGGGATAGTCGTTGACGCGCAACGCAAACTTGTTGCCGTCGGCATGCAATACCAATGGCTGCAGCGCCGCCGGCAAACCGCCATTCGCCAGGTGCACCAGCAATTGCGAACCGGAAATCTGCTTGATCAGCGCCGAGGTCGAATCCAGCGCCACCACCTTGCCGAGCTTCAGCATCGCGATCCGATCGCATTGCTCCTGCGCTTCTTCCAGGTAGTGGGTGGTCAACACGACGGTGTGGCCTTCGCGGTTCAAGCGCGAAATGAATTGCCACAAGGTCTGGCGCAACTCGACATCGACGCCGGCGGTCGGCTCATCCAGCACAATCACCGGTGGCTTGTGCACCAGCGCCTGAGCCACCAGCACGCGCCGCTTCATGCCGCCGGATAGCGCGCGCATATTGGTATCGGCCTTATTGGTCAGGTCGAGGTTTTCCATCACCTCGTCGATCCATTTATCGTTATTTCTCAGGCCGAAGTAACCGGACTGCATGCGCAAGGTTTCGCGCACCGTGAAAAACGGATCGAACACCAGCTCCTGCGGCACTACGCCCAGCTTCCTGCGCGCCGCACGATAGTCGCTGACGACATCGTGACCGTGAATCGTGACGGTGCCGGAGTCGGACCGATTAAGGCCGGCGATGATCGAGATCAGCGTGGTTTTGCCAGCCCCGTTGGGACCCAGCAAACCAAAGAATTCGCCCTCTTCGATGGTCAGCGAAACACCGCCCAGCGCTTGCAGCGACTGGTAGCGTTTTTTGACATTGGTGATTTGTATGGCCGCCATAACGCCTGGATACGTACGATTAAAATGGTAGCGCCACCGGCGTTGCCTGAAGCAGAGCCTGGTGGCGAAACCTTTGATTATATTGGAATTCCAGGCCGAGAACCGGGGATGGGCGCAAACCCGAAAACATCCGAGGGAAGAGAAGGGAAATGGATTAGTGATATTCGGTGATGCGGCTGACTGGCTGCGGCGGCGTCGTTGTCAGCGACAACAGCTCGGCGACGCCATACAACTCGATCAGGCTTTGCAGATTGGCGGACAAGCCGGAAAAATGCAGCGTGCCGCCCTGCTTGCGGGCAGCTGATTGCCATGCCAACAATGTTGCAACGGCGGCCGAATCGACCGCCAGCACATTGCTCAGGTCTATCCCGGTCTCGCCCTCGGCGATGGCGCGCAAGCCCTCTTCCAGAGTGGCTTTGGCGTTGCTGACGGTGAGCGAGTGAGATGGCCTGAACATGGTGGTCAATCAATAAGGATATGTAATAACTTTCTTACTTTGCAGCTTTGGCGGCGGCAAGTTTCTGGTTCTTTTCAGTCAGCGTCTTGATCAGCCCGTCGATACCTGATTTGCCGATTTCGGAAGCAAAAGTCCCTTTATATGTTTCGACCAGCCAGGCGCCCAGCACGTTGACGTCATAGATTTTCCAGCCCGCGCCAATTTTTTCCATGTGGTAATCGAGTTGAATCGGCTCGCGACCCGACTGCACCACTGCCGAGCGCACTATCACGTCCGTGTCGGCCGCATCGCTGCGCATCGGCTTGAGTTCGATGGTCTGGTCATGCACTTGGGAAAACGCCCCGGAATAAGTGCGGATCAACAGGATGCGGAACTGCTCGATCAGCTGTTTTTGCTGCTCCGGCGTCGCTTCACGCCAGTAGCGCCCGGCTGCCAATGCGGTTGTATGCTCAAAGTTGACATACGGCATGATCTTTTCTTCAACCAGCGCCTTGATACGCTCCTTATTGCCGCCCTGAATGCTCTTGTCAGCCTTGGCGGTATTCAACACATCCAGGCTGATACGTTTCACCAGTGCATCCGGCGCTTCCTGCGCAAAGGAGGCGCCAGAAAATGCCAAGCTACCAAAAGTCAGTGTCACCGCTAGGTATTTCTTGAAGATATTCATGTTTTTCCAATAATTTTAGTGATTGTTGGCGGATGCTACAGCTGCCTCGCTCCCGGCACCCGCTAAGACGGCAACTGCCACCACAGGTTCCCGCACCGCAGCATGACACGCGCCGCGGGTGCAAGGCAAGCCATGCTTACTCAGCAGGCTTGGTCGTTGCCGGCTTATCCGCAGGCGCATCTTCATCGTTGCCGCGAATCTGGCTTTGACGACGTTGAGTATAGGCGTCGCGCACGAATTCGTATTTGTCGAGAGCGGCGTCTTCCAGCATTTCAGAAGCATCCAGCAAATTGGCGCGCTTATCGATCAGGCGCACCACCGAGCCGGTATTGCGCCAGCGCACCGGATATTTGTAGGACCACAAATCGCCGCGGAAATCGACCGGCAGCGCGGCGGTATCGCGAATATTGGATGGTCCGAACAATGGCAACACCAGATATGGGCCGGATCCTACGCCCCATTTACCAAGAGTTTGACCAAAATCTTTATTGTGCTTTTGCAAGCCGGCTTCGGAGCTGACGTCCAGCAAACCACCCAGACCAAAGGTGGTATTGACCGCCACCCGCATCACGTCCGAGGTGCCGTCCGCGACATTGCCTTGCAAGAAGCCGTTGACCGAACTCCAGATATCGCCAAGATTGCCAAAAAAGTTATGTACGCCGGTTTGCACAAATGACGGCAGCCAGTTCCGGTAGGCGGTAGCGACCGGCTTCAGGGCAACCTTGTCAACGGTGTCGTTAAAGCTGAACATCGCCCGGTTGTAGCCTTCCAGCGGGTCCTGCGGGTTATGGGTAGTGGCGCAGCCGCTCAACGCGGCGATCATGGCAACGGCAGCCAAGCGAGTCATGTTGGTCATTTCGATTCTTCCTTTCCGTCTGCAGCTTTGCTGTATAAAAACTGACTGATCAGGTTCTCCAGCACAATCGCAGATTGTGTCAATTTAATCGTGTCGCCGGCAGCCAGGTCCTTGCTGTCGCCGCCCGGTTCGATGCCGATATATTGCTCGCCCAACAAGCCGGCAGTCAGTATTTTGGCCGAACTATCTTTCGGGAACTTGTAGCGTTGGTCCATGTTCAAGGCCACTACCGCCTGGAAATGCTTGTCGTCGAAATTGATGGAAGCGACCCGGCCGACCACCACGCCCGCGCTCCTGACCGCGGCACGCGCTTTCAAGCCGCCGATATTGTCGAATTTGGCCGTCACCTGATAGGTTTTATCATAGGTCGTGGCACTCAGGTTGCCTGCTTTCAACGCCAGAAAAGCCAACGCCAGTACACCCACCAGCACGAAGAAGCCGACCCAGACATCTACAGATTTTTGTTGCATGATTCATCACCTTAAAAATACCATCCGGCATTTACTCAATCGCCGACATACTGCCACAGCTCCGTGCAGCTACGCCGCTCTTCGTGAATAAACCCTGGAGAAAATAAGCCGCAAGAAATAAACTCAGCTAAACATCAATGCCGTCAACAGGAAATCCAGCGCCAGCACCGCCAGCGATGAAATCACGACGGTACGCGTAGTGGCCCGCGCCACACCCTCCGGCGTCGGTTGCGCCTCATAGCCCTGCCACACTGCCACGAACGTCACGGCGACCCCGAACACAACACTTTTCAACACGCCGTTGGCAATATCCAGCCAGACATCGACCCCGCCCTGCATCTGCGACCAGAACGCACCTTCATCGACGCCAATCAGTTTTACGCCGACCAGATAACCGCCGAATACGCCCAGCGCGCTGAACAACGCCGCCAGCATCGGCATCGCTGCCACACCGGCCCAGAAGCGCGGCGCCACCACGCGCTGCAGCGGATTGACCGCCATCATTTCCATCGCCGACAACTGCTCGCCGGCTTTCATCAGCCCGATCTCGGCAGTCAGCGAAGTACCGGCGCGGCCGGCGAACAGCAAGGCGGTCACCACCGGCCCCAGTTCGCGCACCAGCGACAACGCCACCAGCAAACCCAGCGCCTGTTCGGAGCCGTATTTGTTCAGCGTGTAATACCCCTGCAAGCCCAGCACGCAACCGACAAACAAACCGGACACGCCGATGATGACCAGGGAATAGTTACCGATGAAATGAATCTGATCGGTGATCAGCCGCGGCCGCCGCCACAAGCCAGCCGACGCCTGCAAAATGGAAAAGAACATGCGCGTCGCCAGGCCCAGGCCGATCAGGGACTCGCGCAGTTTGCGCCCCAGCGCGCCAAGTACGTTGCTGATCATCGAGACACCTCCAGCCCCAGATCCGCGGCCAGCGACTTGCCGGGATAATGGAACGGCACCGGCCCATCGGATTCGGCATGCACAAATTGCTTCACATACGGGTGCGTCGATTCCAGCATTTCCGCCGGCGTACCTTGCGCGACAATTTGGCCTTGCGACAGGAAATAAACGTAATCGGCAATCGCGAATGATTCGTGGATATCGTGCGAGACCAGGATAGAAGTCGAACCCAGCGCGTCATTCAGCTGGCGAATCAAGTTGGCGGTCACGCCCATCGAAATCGGGTCCAGACCGGCAAACGGTTCGTCATACATGATCAGCGAGGGGTCCAGCGCAACCGCCCGCGCCAGCGCCACCCGGCGCGCCATGCCGCCGGAAATTTCCGAAGGCTTGAGTTGTGCCGCATTGCGCAGGCCGACCGCATTCAACTTCAACAAGACCAGGTTGTGGATTAATTCAGGCGGCAAATCGGTATGCTCGCGCAACGGGAAGGCGACATTTTCAAATGCCGTGAGGTCGGTAAACAGCGCGCCGCCCTGGAACAACATCCCCATCTTGCGCCGCAACGCGTACAAGGCCGCGGTGTCGAGCTTGTGCACGACCTGGCCGTCGACGCTGACAGTGCCCGCTTGCGGACTCAGCTGACCGCCGATCAGCCGCAGAATCGTGGTCTTGCCTGAGCCGGAGCCGCCCATGACGGCGATCACTTTACCGCGCGGAAAGTCCATGTCGAGCGCCGACAAAATCGACCTCTCACCATAGCCAAACTGCAAATCCCGGATTTCGACGATATTTGACACAGCATCCACCGACTTAAACAAAGGCCGTATTGTAGTACAAATGCAACAATCGTTCCGAGCGAGACGATAGCGCACTCGCCTGCATGTGCCGCCGTTACAACAGTTTAATAGCTGTTAAAAACAGTTTTCAAAAAAAGGCTGCCCAGAGGAAAAATTGTGATGCAGCAAGTACAAGAAAAAAGAGCATGTTTGCGCGTTAATTCGCAAACATGCTCCTTTACCACCACGACAACCACTCAACGACTAGCGGTTAGCGCGGCAATACCGACGCCCCCATCAAGAATTCATCGACGGCGCGCGCGCATTGACGGCCCTCGCGGATTGCCCATACCACCAACGATTGACCGCGCCGCATATCGCCTGCGGCAAAGACCTTGTCGACCGAGGTTTGATAGCAGCCGTCGCCGTCGGTGCTCGCCTTGGCATTGCCGCGCGCATCCTTGTCGACGCCGAACGCGTCCAGCACCTGTGCCACCGGCGATACGAAACCCATCGCCAGGAACACCAGATCGGCCTTCATTTCGAATTCGGAATTCGGCACTTCTTGCATCTTGCCGTCCTTCCATTCGACCCGCGCCGCGACCAGTTTCTCGACTTTGCCGTTTTTGCCTTCCAGGCGCTTGGTCGCCACCGCCCAGTCGCGCTCGCAGCCTTCTTCATGCGAAGAAGAGGTGCGCAGTTTGGTTGGCCAGTACGGCCATACCAAGGGCTTGTTTTCCTGCTCCGGCGGTTGCGGCATCAGTTCGAACTGCGAAATCGACGCGGCGCCCTGACGGTTGGAAGTGCCGACGCAATCGGAACCGGTATCGCCGCCGCCGATCACCACCACATGCTTGCCTTTAGCCAGGATCTGGTCCTTGACCTTGTCGCCGGCATTGACCTGATTTTGTTGCGGCAGGAAATCCATCGCAAAATGCACGCCCTTCAGCTCCCGCCCCGGCACCGGCAAGTCGCGCGGCTGCTCGGCGCCGCCGGCGATCACGACGGCGTCGAAATCAGCCATCAGCTCTTCCGGGAAAATGGTCTTCTTGGCCCAGTTATTCACATTGGCCGGGAAATCCTTGCCGATCAACACGCTGGTGCGGAACACCACGCCCTCCGCCTCCATCTGCGCCACGCGGCGGTCGATATGCGATTTTTCCATCTTGAAATCGGGGATGCCGTAACGCAGCAAGCCGCCGACCCGATCGCTTTTTTCAAACACGGTGACCGCATGGCCAACCCGCGCCAACTGTTGCGCGGCAGCCAGGCCGGCCGGGCCGGAGCCGACCACGGCGACTTTCTTGCCGGTCTTGACCAGCGGCGGTTGCGGCACGATCCAGCCGTTTTCCCAACCCTTGTCGACGATGAAATGTTCGATCGACTTGATCCCTACCGGGTCGCTATTGATCCCCAGCGTGCAGGCGCTTTCGCATGGCGCCGGGCAAATGCGGCCGGTAAATTCCGGGAAGTTATTGGTCGATTGCAAAGTCTCCAGCGCTTCCTGATACGCACCGCGATACACCAGGTCGTTCCAGTCGGGGATGATGTTATTGACCGGACAGCCGCTGTTACAGAACGGAATCCCGCAATCCATGCAGCGCGCGCCCTGGATCTTGGCCTCGCCGTCGCCCAGTTGCAGGATGAATTCCTTGTAATGCTTCTTGCGTGCCTGCGGCGCTTCATAGGTTTCGCCGACGCGCTGAAATTCCATAAAACCTGTTACTTTTCCCATTTTCCACTCACATTCTTTCTACCGAATTCAGCAAGGCCGGGCCATGCCGGCACTCTCGATCTCACTACCGGAGTCGGACTAAGCAAGCGCTTTTTCCTTGACCGGCTTAACGCTTTTGACCGCGTTCAATTCACCCAGCGCCCGCTTGTATTCGGTCGGGAACACCTTGACGAACTTGCTGCGCGAAGCCACCCAGTTGTCCAGCAAATTGCGTGCGCGCGTGCTGCCGGTGTATTTGAAATGGCGCTCGATCAAGCCCTTCAAAATCGCCTCGTCGACTTGCGCTTCGCCGCCTATGCTGTGCCAGATCGCGCGGTCTATCGTGGCTTCCTGCTCGCCCTGGCTCAACACCGGCTCCAGCGCCACCATGGACAAATTGCATTGCGCGCCGAACTCGCCGTCCGGGTCGTACACATAAGCCACCCCGCCCGACATGCCGGCGCCGAAGTTGCGGCCGGTTGCGCCCAGCACCACCACCGTGCCGCCGGTCATGTATTCGCAGCCGTGATCGCCCGTGCCTTCGACCACTGCGATGGCGCCCGAATTGCGCACCGCAAAGCGCTCGCCGGCAACGCCGTTGATGAAGGCTTCGCCTGCAATCGCACCGTACAACACGGTGTTGCCGACAATAATATTGTCGACCGCACGACCGCGGAATTCGGTGTTGGGACGGACGATAATGCGGCCGCCGGAAAGTCCCTTGCCGACGTAATCGTTGCCTTCGCCGACCAGGTCCAAGGTGATGCCGTGCGCCAGGAACGCGCCGGCCGATTGGCCCGCGGTGCCCTGCAGCTGGATGTGGATGGTGTCGTCGGGCAGACCTTCGTGGCCGTATTTTTTCGCCACTTCGCCGGACAGCATGGCGCCGACAGTGCGGTTCAAATTCTTGATCGGCGAGATGAACGACACCCGCTCGCCCTTGTCCAGCGCCGCCTTGGCCTGCGCAATCAGCTTGTTGTCGAGCGCCTTCTGCAGACCGTGATCCTGCTCTTCGGTGTGGTAATACACCCCGCCTTCAGCCAGCGCCGGCTGATAGAAAATACGGCTGAAATCAAGCCCCTGCGCCTTCCAGTGAGTAATCGCCCGCGACTTGTCCAACAGGTCGGCGCGACCGATCAATTCATTGAAAGTGCGCAGTCCCAGCTGCGCCATGATCTGCCGCACCTCTTCCGCGATGAAGAAGAAGAAATTGACCACGTGCTCCGGTTTGCCGGAGAACTTGGAGCGCAGCACCGGATCTTGCGTCGCGACCCCGACCGGGCAAGTATTCAAATGGCATTTGCGCATCATGATGCAGCCTTCGACCACCAGCGGCGCGGTCGCAAAACCGAATTCGTCCGCCCCCAGCAAAGCGCCGATCACGACATCGCGGCCGGTTTTCATCTGGCCGTCGGCCTGCACCCGGATCCGGTTGCGCAAGCCGTTCAGCACCAGGGTTTGCTGCGTTTCCGCCAGGCCCAATTCCCATGGGGCGCCGGCATGTTTGATCGACGACAACGGCGAAGCGCCGGTACCGCCGTCATGGCCCGCGATCACGACGTGATCGGACTTGGCTTTGGCGACGCCGGCGGCGACCGTGCCGACCCCGACTTCGGATACCAGCTTGACCGAGATCGAGGCTCTTGGATTGACGTTTTTAAGGTCGTGAATCAGCTGCGCCAAATCTTCGATCGAATAAATATCGTGATGTGGCGGCGGCGAAATCAGGCCGACACCGGGCACCGAGAAACGCAGCTTGGCGATGTACTCGGATACTTTATGCCCCGGCAGCTGGCCTCCCTCGCCGGGCTTGGCGCCTTGCGCCATCTTGATCTGGATCTGGTCGGCGGAGATCAGGTATTCGGTCGTCACCCCGAAGCGGCCGGACGCCACCTGCTTGATCCTGGAACGCAAGGAATCGCCGGCTTGCAACGGGATATCGACTTCGATCCGGTCCTTGCCGATCACCGACGCCAGCGTTTCGCCTTGCTTGATCGGGATGCCCTTCAGCTCTTGACGATAGCGATTTTCATCCTCGCCGCCCTCACCGGTGTTCGACTTGCCGCCGATACGATTCATCGCCACCGCCAAGGTCGCATGCGCTTCGGTCGAGATCGAACCGAGCGACATCGCGCCGGTCGCAAAGCGCTTGACGATTTCCTTGGCCGGTTCGACTTCGTCCAGCGCAATCGCCTTGCTCGGATCGAGCTTGAACTCGAACAAGCCGCGCAAGGTCATGTGGCGCTTCGATTGATCGTTGATCAGTTGCGCGTATTCCTTATAGCTATTGAAATTATTGGCGCGAGTCGAGTGCTGCAATTTGGCGATCGCATCCGGCGTCCACATATGATCTTCGCCGCGCACCCGGTACGCGTATTCGCCGCCGGCGTCGAGCGCGTTGGCCAGCACCGGATCGTCGCTGAACGCAGCGCGATGCAGGCGCAACGCTTCTTCAGCGACTTCGAATACGCCTATCCCTTCGACATTCGATGCGGTGCCCTTGAAATACTTCTGGGTCATGCTCTTGTTGAGACCGATCGCTTCGAAAATCTGCGCGCCGCAATACGACATGTAAGTCGAAATGCCCATCTTCGACATCACTTTCATCAGGCCCTTGCCGATCGCCTTCTGGAAGTTGTAAATCGCCTTGTCCGCAGTCAAAGCGCCCGGCAATCCCTTGGCCATTTCGGTCAGCGTATCCATTGCCAGATACGGATGGATGGCTTCGGCGCCGTAGCCGCCCAGCAGCGCAAAATGATGTGTTTCGCGCGCGGAACCGGTTTCCACCACCAGGCCGGTAGAGGTGCGCAAGCCCTTGCTCACCAGATGCTGGTGAATCGCCGACGTCGCCAGCAGCGCCGGAATCGCGACATGCTCGGCATCGACCTTGCGGTCGGAAATGATCAGGATGTTGTGGCCGGATTTGACCGCATCGACGGCTTTCGCGCACAGCGATGCCAGACGCGCCTCGATCCCCTCCCGGCCCCAGGCCACCGGATAGCAAATGTTCAGCTCATGCGATTTGAACTTGCCGCCGGTATGCGCGCTGATATTGCGCAATTTGGCGATGTCGGCGTAATTCAGGATCGGTTGCGACACTTCCAGACGCATCGGCGGGTTGATGTTGTTGGTGTCCAGCATGTTCGGCTTGGGTCCGACGAAGGACACCAGCGACATCACCATCGCTTCGCGGATCGGGTCGATCGGCGGGTTGGTCACTTGCGCGAACAGCTGCTTGAAATAGTTGTACAGCGTCTTGTTCTTGTTGGACATCACCGCCAGCGGCGAGTCGTTGCCCATCGAGCCGATCGCTTCTTCCGCCGCGGCGGCCATCGGCGACATCAGGAACTTGATGTCTTCCTGGGTGTAGCCGAACAACTGCTGCAGTTCCAGCAAAGGCACGCTGGAGCCGGCTTCGGCTGGCTCCGCCTTGAGCGCATCGAGCTTGACCCGCACCGACGCAATCCACTGCTTGTACGGCTTGGCGTTGGCGTAAGTGTCCTTCAGTTCCTTGTCGTCGATGATGCGGCCGGCATCGAGATCGATCAGGAACATCTTGCCCGGTTGCAAACGCCATTTCTGGATGATCTTCGACTCTGGAATCGGCAGTACGCCGGACTCCGATGCCATCACCACCAGATCGTCGTCGGTCACGATGTAACGCGCCGGCCGCAGGCCGTTGCGGTCTAGCGTGCCGCCGATATGGCGACCGTCGGTAAACGCCATCGCCGCCGGGCCGTCCCAGGGCTCCATCATCGCTGCGTGATATTCGTAGAAAGCGCGCCGATTGTCGTTCATCGTCGCGTGGTTTTCCCAGGCTTCCGGGATCATCATCATCATTGCCTGCGCAATCGGATAACCGGCCATCAGCAGCAATTCAAGCACATTGTCGAAGCAGGCGGTATCGGATTGGCCTTCATAAATCAGCGGAAACAGCTTGCGCAGATCGTCGCCCAGCACGGCCGATTTCAGCACGCCTTCGCGCGCCCGCATCCAGTTGAAATTGCCTTTGACGGTATTGATCTCGCCGTTATGCGCCAACAGGCGATACGGGTGCGCCAGCGGCCATTCGGGGAAAGTATTGGTGGAGAAACGCTGGTGCACCAATGCCAGTGCCGATTCACAGCGCGGATCTTGCAAATCCTTGTAATACACGCCGACCTGATCGGCCAGCAGCAAGCCCTTGTACACCACCGTGCGCGCCGACATCGACGGCACGAAGAATTCTTTGCCGTGCAACAGATTCAAGGCCTGAATCGCGTGGCCGGACGATTTGCGAATCACGTACAACTTGCGTTCCAACGCATCGGTAACCATGATGTCGGGACCGCGGCCGATAAAAATCTGGCGAATCACGGGTTCCTTGTCGCGCACCGTCGGCGACATCGGCATCTCGATATCGACCGGCACCGCACGCCATCCCAACACGACCTGACCTTCGGCCAGCACCGCACGCTCGATTTCCTGCTCGCAAGCGATGCGGGACGCGTTTTCTTTCGGCAGGAACACCATGCCGACGCCGTATTCGCCGGGCGGCGGCAGCGCCACGCCCTGCTTCGCCATCTCTTCGCGGTAATACTGGTCGGGCAGCTGGATCAGAATGCCGGCGCCGTCGCCCATCAGCTTATCGGCACCCACGGCACCCCGATGGTCGAGATTTTTCAGGATGAGCAAGCCCTGCTCGACGATCGAATGACTCTTCTTGCCTTTGATATGAGCAATGAAGCCCACACCACAGGCATCATGTTCATTGGTCGGGTCGTATAAACCTTGCGCATGCATAACGGCAACTCCACCACATTGTCAGTAAGGACATTGAGAATAGAGCAGACCAGAATAGACTTCAACCACAACAATTGGGGTCAGAGTCAAATTAAAAATCTAATGTTACGCAACATATTTAAATGGGGACATAGTCAATGTGGCAACTTTCCTTCAACCAACGCTCAAGGACTTATTTTGACGATGCACTGCTCTCATCGGCCTCAGACACGCCAGCAGGCTCTTTAAATGGTCGACCGCGCTTGCCGGGGCGAACCCGAAGATTGCCTTGCCGCTCAAGGCTGCGTTTGAATTTTTCCGAGCCCAACGCCCAACCCTTGTTGGTTGCGTCAACGAGTTCCGCCATCTCGCCTGACGTGAGTGCTTGCTCAGCCATTGCCTTATATGCAGCCTCGCGATCGAAAGGTGTATTGCCCAGTGCCCAGTACAGCGGATGATCCACAATCAAGCCATCCGGCCTAATCCCGACATGGTGCAAATAGCTCGACCACGGATACTCGCCGGGCGCAGCAACGAGGCCGGCACGCACCGGATTGAGCTCGATGTAACGGCTACAAAGCATGAAATACCGCTCGGTATCGATCACCGTCGCCTTGTAACGTCCCTGCCACAAGGTACCGACCCGTCCGTATTTTTGATTGAAATACGGCACGTAATATCGACCCACCCATTGCATCACACGTGCCAAACCTTGCGCATCAGCCGGCGTCGCCAGCAAATGGATGTGATTGGTCATCAGGACATAGGCGTGTATCTGCACCTTGTACTGCTTGGCGCCATCCTTCAGCCAGGCCAGGAAAGCCGAATAGTCTTCGGTCTCGCGGAAAATTGCCTGGCGGTCGATGCCACGCTGGATCAGGTGGTGCGGCTGTTTGGGGATGACGAGTCGGGGTAAGCGGGCCATGAGCAGGAGGCATTCGATGGTTATTGATAGTCGTATTCTAAGCAATAATACGACTCCGACCCCAATTAAAATAATCAATCGAAAAATTAATTTGACTCTGACCCCAATTATTTGATTATTTCCGCGTGTACTGCGATGAATATGCCACCCTGCAGCATCGAAATTGGCAGGCTTGCCAAACCCCGCGGTAGGTTTTTAGAGACGCCCTTTATTCTTTTAATTTGAGATACAGGGCTTCAACCTTCGCGCGTGCCCAGGGTGTCTTTCTGAGAAATTTGAGACTGGACTTCACACTGGGATCGCTTTGGAAACAGCGGATATCAATCAGTTGTCCAAGCCCATCCCAGCCATAGTGATCCACCAGCGCAATCAGTATATTTTCCAGGGTAATGCCGTGAAGCTGGTCTTTTGGCTTTTCTTGGTTCATGACGTTTGTGTATCTATTAGCTGAATCACCAGCTGCCGCATTGCTTGGTTTTATCACTTCGCTTCTTCAATCCGCGTGAAACGCTGCACCATTGCCCCGTCGACTTCGACCAGTTCAAAAAATACCGCGCTTGGCCGCGTCCAGATCGAACCGTTCGCGGCGCGATAAACGATCATCGTTACCGTGGGGTCCGATTCCAGTGTGGCCTCGCAGACGAAATCGTAAATCCCGCCTTTGAAATGTCTATATTGCATCCGAATTTTTCCTGATTTCTGCGACGGCGACCTTATTCAGCATCGAATTCCGCCGCTGCCTTTGCCGTCCCGAGCGCTTTGTTGTGACTCTCGAAAGGAGCGTCATAGCTATCGACCTCGCCATTCTCGCCGACGAAATGAGTCCACCAGCCGCCATCGCCCTGGACAATCGCTATGTCGCCGGGGCCGCAATGCGCGGGGATGGTTTCGCCGCGCTCCAGCGTAACAATGTTCGTGTTTCTGTGTTTAACAACTACTGGCATCTTGCTCTCCCTTTGGGCACTTCGAAAAACCGTAGCGAGCGGCTCAAGGTCGGGGCGACGAGATTGCCACACCTGCAGCCGTACGGAAGTACGGCGAGCATCACAGCCCCGAGATTTCCGGGCTTGCAAAACCCTGCAGTAGGTTTTTCGAGGCGCCCCATTTGCATCGCTAAAATCCCACTGTAACCGCACAGTCGCGCAGTCATTAGGGGATCAACAGGGTGTTGCAGAGCGTATTTAACGGAATGCCGGTTCGCTGAAGCTGCGCAACTTGCGGCTATGCAGTTGTTCCACGCCTTGATTGCGCAACAATTCCAGCGCCTTAATGCCTATCTTCAGATGTTGATTGACGCGCTGTTCATAAAAGCGATTAGCCATGCCGGGCAATTTGATTTCGCCGTGCAAAGGTTTATCGGATACGCATAGCAAGGTGCCGTAGGGTACACGGAAACGGAAGCCGTTGGCGGCAACAGTTGCGCTTTCCATATCCAGCGCGATGGCACGGCTTTGATTGAAGCGCAACAGCGGCATCCGGTGGTCGCGCAACTCCCAGTTGCGGTCATCGACCGAGGCCACGGTGCCGGTACGCATGATGCGCTTGAGCTCATAGCCTTCCAGCTGGGTGATATGGGCGACCGCATCCTGCAGCGCCAGTTGCACTTCGGCCAGCGCCGGCACCGGCACCCATAGCGGCAAATCGTCGTCCAGCACGTGATCGTCGCGCACATACGCATGGGCCAGCACATAGTCGCCCATCCGCTGCGACGCCGACAGCCCGGCACAATGCCCCAGCATGATCCAGCCATGCGGACGCAATACGGCGATATGGTCGGTGATGGTTTTGGCGTTCGACGGGCCCACGCCGATATTGATCAGCGTAATGCCCGAGCCGTCTGCGCGCTGCAAATGATAGGCCGGCATTTGCGGCTGGCGCGCCGGGGCGACGCCGTTGATCGCACGGTCCGCCGGCAAATCGAGGTTGGCATTCCAGGTAGTCAAATCGCCGGGTTCGACAAACGCGGTGTATTGCTGGCGATATGCGCGCTGCTCGGGGTCGCTGCTGACTTGCATCAGCTCGCGTCCCATGCGAATGAATTCATCGACATAAAACGCATAGTTGGTGAACAGAACGTAGCGTTGAAAACGATCCGGTGAAGTGGCCGTGTAATGCTTCAGGCGATGCAGCGAATAATCGATGCGCGGCGCCGTAAACAAAGCCAGCGGATGCGGTTCGCCCGCTTGTTCTTCATAGGTGCCATTGACGATGCGGTCATCCATCGTCGACAGGTTCGGCAGATCGAAGATATCCGGCAAGTCGCGCAAATGGTCCGGGTCGAGATTGCCTTCGACGTGTATCCCTTCGGAGAAGGCGAAGTGAACCGGAATCGGCATTTCGCTGACGCCGATTTCCAAAGGCACATCGTGATTTTCACGCAGCAATTTGAACTGGCTGACCAGGTAGTTGGTATACAGCGTCGGCTGCGTCAGCGTGGTTTGATACACCCCGGGGCGCGCCACATAGCCGAATGAGCGCCGGGTATCGGCCCGGGTATTGAATTCCGTAGTGATCCGCACAAACGGATAACAGGCGCGCACCCGGCCCGGCAATACCTCGCCGCTGGCAAAGCGCTTGAAAGCGTCGCGCAACAGCGCGGTATGGTGCTCGTAAATTTCGCGCACGCGTTCAACCGCGGCGGTGGGATCGGTAAATTGCTCAGTCGGGAACATTGACTCTCCGTGGTGACATCGACAAATACGACAACGCCGGTGTCGGCGTCGCCGACCGGACTTCCATGTCCGGTCGGTAAGAATCAATTTTACTGGGATTGGCGCACGAGAGGTGGAAGCCGGGCTTGCCAAACCCAGCAGACAGCTTTTAGAAGCGCCTTACGCGCGAGTCGGACTCAACAAACCCTGGCAAGTGGCCCGCTGCGGATCGCCAACCGGCAATTTGGCGCAGACGCCATCCAGCTGACTCTGTATCCGGCGCAATGCCGCATCGTGGCTGCCGTTCGCATTCCAGTCGGCCAGTTTGTGTCCCAGCTTTTCCAGCACCGAGCGGTTGCGCTCATAGAACGCATTTTGCGTCATGCCCAACTCCTGCAACACGCTGTGCGCGACCTGCTCTATCCGGGCGTCATCCTGCGGCGCCAGTTCAAGCAAGCCGTTCAAATACGCGGCGCCCCATTGCAGGCGCGTCGCCGGCCCCTGTGCGGCTTGGTAGGCTTGTTCATACCAGTTGATCGCGGCCGGCTTGTCGCCGCGCTTTTTCGCATTCGATGCCAGGCTGAGCATGAAGTAGTACGGCGAATGCGAGCGCTTGAGTTCGGCCTTGAGCAAGCTGTCGGATTCATCCAACAAGCCGGCCTCGCTCAGGGTATGGGCTGCCGTGCTCATCACCGACTGCCGCTCGTAGATATCGGTGGTCGCATGGTCGGCTTGCGCCACCTGTTGCCGCACGTCCTTGACCAGCGCCGGAGTCAGCGCGCCGGTCGGCGTCTCGATCCGCGCCAGCGACACTTGCGCCGCCAGCGCCGACAGTCGGTCCGCCTTGGACAAGGTGGCGTCGGCCGTCAGGCGCTGCATGGCGAGGTTCCAGGCTGCGATCAGTTTGGCGCGTGGTGCCGACTTCGGCGCGGACGCCAAGCCAACCAGTTCGGCCGGGTAATTGGTCAGCAGATCCATGTTGTCGCGGGCGCTGCGGGCATCGCTCAGCACCCGGCTCAATTGCGCCGCTGCCGTCGGATCGACCGCTGCTGCCGCCTCGGGCTTGGCCGTCGCAGCCGCCACCAGCACGCTTAAAGCAAGCCGCTTGGCGGTGTCGCCCGGTGGGCAAGCGGCTGCCAGCCGCTTCAAGGTCGGCAACAAATCTTTGCTGCTGACCAATTGCTGCTCATCGGTGTCCCATGAGTAGTAGCCGAGCAAGCGCCAATCGTCCGCTGTCAGCTTGCCTTTGCCGGACAGCGCCAGTTGCAGCGTGTCCTTGATCGGACGATTGGCGCTGAGGCCCAGGGTCAGCGTTTTCAAATAGCGTTCGGCATCGACCTCGCCCGGCAAGCGGGTGATCTCGGTACCGTCGGGCTTGAACAGGATCATGGTCGGATAGCCGCGCACTTTGAAGCGGGCGCCGAGTTTTTGCGCGCCCGGACTATCGCCGTCGATATGCACCGGCACAAAAAAGCGCGAGCGCTCGATGAAGCCCTGGCGATTGAAAATGGTGGCTTTGACCTGGTTGCACGGCGGGCACCAGGCCGCGCCCCAGTACAGGAACAGCGGTTTGTTGTGCGTCTTGGCAAAGGCGAAGGCGGCATCGACATCGCCCTCGTACCAATCAATACCCGCGGCGGCGGCAGGAACCGCGCTTTTTTCAGCGGCGGCTAGCGACAACGCAGGTGCGGCGGCAAACATCATTGCGGCGAAAGCAAGGTAGCGAATTTTCATCTTTGCCCCTGTAAAAAGGTCTGTGAATTAATCAAAAATGCATAGGCAGACAAGTCATTGATCACGACGGGATTTCAAGAACCGAAGTGATAATTGAACTCCAGCCAGCCCTGCCGCCCATACGGATCATAGTTGCCCACAGGATAATACGGCCAGCCGGAAGAATTATCTTCCTTATGAGAATTCAGCACATTGTTGACGATCAGCGACAGCGACGCTGCGGGACTGATCTGGTAGCTGGCGCTCATATTGACCAGTGAAAATGGCGAGGTGCGCGCGGTCCCGGCCGCATTCGGCAAGCTGCCGTAACGCGTGACCTGGACCGTGCTCGACCACTGCTGGCGGACCCAGGTCAGGCTGGCATTGATTTTGGAGCGCCAGTCGGGGTTGTCCAGCGCATCCCGCAGGTTCTGATCCGGATCGCTGGCGAACTGCTTGAAGTGGTGGCTCAGCACCAGCGTGTAATTCCCCTTCAACAGAAAATCGCCGATGCCGCCCGCCTTCACATGCCATTTGCCGCTCATGTCGAGGCCGCTGGTGCGCCGCTGCGCAGCGTTGATCGGATTGACCAGAATATTCTGGATCGCATTCGGGTCGAAGGTCGCATTGGCCGGATTGCGGCGCACGCGGTTCAAGGCGTCGACGCAGGTGGGCGAGTGGATATCCAGTTGGCCTGCGCGGCAATCGGCCTCGTCGCGCAGAATTTTATCGGGGTCCAGATTGGTGACCAGATTGTCGATCTGGATCCGCCAGAAATCCGCCGACACATCGAAGTTGGAACTGGGCGACCAGACCACGCCGTAACTCCATGATTTGCCGTTTTCCGATTTCAAATCCTTGCTGCCGGTCTGAATGTAGTTGGCTCCCGGCGAATAATTATTGAACTCGCAGCCGGCCAGTCCGTGGCCCGCCAGCGCGCAACGATAATAGTCGGTGGTCGAGGCGTAATAGCCGCGGGTGGTCGATGAATAGATGTAATTCATGTCGGGCGCGCGGAAGCTGGTGGCGTAATTGCCGCGGAATAAAAGCGTTCTGGCCGGACGGAATTCCAAACCCGTGTTGTAAGTCAATTTGCCGTCATGCCGTCCGGCGAATGCGTAGTCGTCATAGCGGCCGGCGGCGGTCACAATCAGTTCCTTGAGCAGCGGGATATTCAGCTCCGCGCCTAGCGCATAACGCTGACGCGAGCCGCTGGCGCCGACCGCCTCCTTCTGGTTGTAGAACACGCCCTGGTTGAGCTGGGGGTCCGGGGTATTGCTGAAACCCTGGCTGCCGAATTCCGTGATGCCGGCCAGCCGCACCGGACCGGCCGGCAGCTTGAACAGCTCGCCATTGGCGCTCAGGCTCAAGGTCTGGGTCCACGATTTGTTATGACTCTGCGCTTGGCCGGTGATGGCGTTGAACTGGTCCGCTGTCAAAGGCTGATAGAGCCGGTTCGAATCCGGCGCATGGATGGCCGCGCCGCTGGCATCGAAGCCGAGACGCGGCCCCAGAAAATAACTGTCGACACTGCTCAATAACAACGGCGTGGTGGTGCGGCTGCTGTAGCCGGAGATGTTGTATGCCGCTTCATAGTTCCAGCTGGTGCGCGGGATATCGCCGCGGATGCCGAACGTCAGATTGGCGGCGGCATCGTCCCATTTGCGGTTGAAGCGCGTCGCTCCGCCGATTTCTTCCGGTGCGATGCGGCGCGACCAGCTTTCGTAGCCGCCGGTATTCTGGTTGAAAAAATAGCCGCCGTTGGCCGCTTCGGAATTCCAGCTGGGGCCGCGCGTATTGTTTTGCGTCGAGTTAAATCCCAGCATCAGGTCGCCGAACAGTTCGGTCTTGCCGCTCAGCTGATAGTTCAGACTGCCAAACGCGTTTTCGCTCTGGTTTTGCGTTTCCGTGGTCCAGTAGGCGGGCTGCACTTTGCCGCTGCCGCAATACGCGCCCTTTTTGGTTTGCACCCGCGTGACGCTGTCGTAGAACAGCCCGCCGAGCCGGTTGCAAGTATCCGCACCGGGATCGATGTAGCGTCCGCTATCGACATCCAGTCGCGAGAACGCCTTAGGCGGCACGCTGCCGTCGGATGAGGACGACGCCATGAAATCGCGCTGCCGGCTCCAGATCGGCTGACGCTGGCTCAGCTCGATACCGAACAGGCCGCTCAATTTTCCGCTGCTGCCGCCGCCGCTGAACTGGATTCGCTTATTGGCGCCGCCGCCGTCCTGGGTGCCGCCGGCCTTCAGATTGATATCGAAGCCGCTGGCCTGTTTCTTCAAGATGATATTGACCACGCCGGCAATCGCGTCGGAGCCGTAGACCGCCGATGCGCCGCCGCTCAAGATCTCTATCCGGTCGACCAGCGCCGACGGGATATTGGCCAGATTGACGAAATTCACCGCGCCCTCATACGCCACCGGATAATCCGCAATCCGCCTGCCGTTGACCAGGGTCAGCGTGTGGTTCGGCCCCAGACCGCGCAAGCTGATGGTGTTGGCCGCGGGCGTGGCGGTATTGCCGAAATCCGCGCCCTGCGTCATGCCGGTATTCTGGGTTTGCGAATTCAACGCATCGAACACATTTTTATAACCCTGCTTTTCAATGTCGTCGCCGGTGATCACCGTCACGCTGCTGGGGCCTTCCTTGCTGGCGCGCGGAATCCGCGAGCCGGTCACCATCACCTGCTGCACTTCGCCTGCCGTCGGCTCTGCTTGTGCATAAGATGCCTCGGCGCCGGCAATCAGCACCGCCAATGCAGCTTGCACCGGCAACGTCTTGAATCTGAGCATTTGCAATTCTTCCTTCCCCGGATTTTTCATTTTTCATTGAGCTTCACTAGAGCTTGTGGCCCTAGTGAAGCTGGACTGAAGAATTTATAAAAATATGTTGGACGAACAGAATAGTCTGGACCGGCAACAATCCAAACGTATGGTTTTACATATCCATATGCGCTTGAGTGTCGCCGGCCTTTTTGGGATTACGGGTGTGCAAAACCTCGTGTTTTCTGGATGAAGGTGTTCAGTTTCGAGATATCCAGGCTGCCGAAACCGGTGGCCGCATCCCAACCCTTGGCCGCCTTATAGCCGTAACCGCCGGAACCGTTGATGCCGGAGGTGACGTCATGCACCAGCTCGGGATGGTGCGGCAAATATTGGTAAAAATGCGCCGCCGGGAAAGCCAGCTGATTGCCGTGGGCCGATTGCAGACGGGCCCAGATGCCGCTGAAGATCGGCGCCGCCAGGCTGGTGCCGCCGACCACGCCATAGCCGGACCTGGTGGTGCCGTCTTTGGCTTTCATGGTGATGAAAATCTTGGCGCCGCTGCTGCCGGCCGCATCGAACGCGATGTCAGGCAAACCGCGGGTCGGTTTCTTGGTGGTTTTCCGCTGCCAGGCTGGCGTTTTCTCGAACTGACTGAAGCCGCCGCCGGTAGCCCAGAGACGCTCTGGTTTAGCCGGGTCGCCGGTCTGGTCCAAGCCCTCGTTCCACACGGTTTCGCCGCTATAGCCGCCCTTCGCATCCGTCAACAGCGTGGTGCCGCCAACCGCGATCACGTAAGGCGAACTGGCGGGCTCGCTGACGTCATAGGTAGCTTTGTTCGGCACCCCTGGCTGGTTGTTGGTGGCGTCGGAAGTGACGCTGCAATTGTAAGGACCGGCGTCGCCGGTCGAGATCGAGAAAGTCTGACCTTGCGCCACGGCTTGCTTGAAGATCTTGTCGTCGGCTGCCTGGGTTCCGTCGCCGTTGGCGGCGGCTTCGCATTCGCCCAGCGAGACATTGATGACCCGAGCCATGTTGTCGATCACCGCCTGATTGTAGGCGGCAGTGACGGCTTGGTTATCCAGCGTCGGCGCGACATAAAACACCAGCTGCTTCACCGCGCCGCCGGCAGCGCCGACGATGGACTGGCTGTCCAGATTCCATTCAACCGCACCGGAAGTATCGCTGTAGTCGCTGTTGGCCGGACCGGTATGCACCACCGAGGTGTGCACCGTCGCCAGCTTGTTGTCCGACGTGAATTTTCCCAAATCGAGGATGGTCTGATCCAGGCTGCCGGCGGAGATGATGCCGACCGTGGTGTGCGCTGCGGTCGGCGTATTGCCGGCGTTATACAGCTTGGAAAATTCCACCGGATCGTGCGGAACCGGTTTGCCTGGATCGGCTGCTTTTGCCAGCATTCTTGCCTCCAGCGTGCTGCCGACTTCATGCTCAGCCTCGGCCACAGGAGCAATCAGGTGATGATGGGTGTGGTTGATCTCGACGTTTTGCAAGCCCAGCACGGAACCGACGATATTGCCCAGCGCCGGCGGCACCTGGGCGGCGGCGGTATTGGCGTACACGCGGCGGCCTTCGTGGACGAAACTCTTGAGCGTGGTGCGGAAGCCGGTCTCGACCGTGGCTGCGGTACCGTCGGCCGACACCAGTTGCCGGTTCTTGGCGACATTGATATTCACAAAGCCGGCTTTTCTCAAATGCGCGACCACTTCGGCCACCTGCTTTTCGGTCGGCGCGTATTGCTCGGCGAACTGTTCAGGCGTCAGGAATTTGCCGTACGAGGCGCTGCCCGGCTCATGCAACTCTTGCAGGAACTGGTCGAGCTGTTCTTCGTTGCGCAGGTTCAGGCTCAGCACCACGTGCACTGCCTCGCCCTTCGCCACTTCGACTGCCATTTTGGCGGCCGCTTGTGTGGCCGACTGCGGGCCCGTGCGGGTATTCGCTTGCACCAGATGCAGGAAGGCCTGAGTCTTGGTCGGGACCCACGTGTCCGTCACCGCGGCCTGCGCGGCCAAAGAGCCGAACGCCAGGGACAGCGCTAACGGCAATGCCGAGATCTGGGGAATGGAAAATTTTCCTGCCGATACTTTCGATTTCATGTGCTGGTTCCTATTGAGTTGACGACATAAAAAGGCGTTTCTGCATTGCCGCAGGCAATGCAGAAACGCGCAGTAACAATCCAAGAACAATCCGAGCCGGAATTACGGACGTGCAAAGTCCGGCGTTTTCTTGATGAAGGCGTTCAGATTCGAGATATTCAGACTGCCGAAACCGGTGGCCGCATCCCATCCTTTTGCCGCCTTATAGCCGTAGCCGCCGGAACCATTGATGCCGGAAATCACGTCATGCACCAGCGTCGGATTGGTGGGCACATATTTGTAAATGCTGGCGGCCGGGAAGCCCAATGCATTCTTGTTGGCCGACTGGATGCGGGCCCAGATGCCGGCAAAAATCGGCGCCGACTGGCTGGTGCCGCCAGAGGTATACGTATTGCCGCGGACGATGATATTTGCGCCGCTCCTTTGCGACGCATCGAATGAGACATCGGGCAAGCCGCGGGTCGATTTTTTGGTCACTGCGGTCTGCCAGCTCGGCGCTTTTTCGAACTTGCTGAAGCCGCCGCCGGTAGCCCACAGACGGTTCGGCTTGGCCGGGTCGTCGGTCGCAGCCAAGCCCTCGTTCCATACGGTTTCGCTGCTGTAGGCGCCGCTCGCCGAAGTCAGCAACTCGGTTCCGCCCACTGCGATCACGTAGGGCGAGCTGGCCGGTTCGCTGACGTCATACACGCCTTTGTTCGGCACGCCTGGCGTACCGGAAGCGGTGACGCTGCAATTGTAGGTGCCGGCATCGCCGGTCGAGACCGAGAAAGTCTGGCCTTGCGCCACCGCTTGCTTGAAGATCTGGTCATCGGCTGCTTGCGCGTTGTCGGAATTGGATGCGGCTTCGCAGACACCCAGCGAAACATTGATGACCTTGGCGACGTTGTCGCTGACGGCGCGATTGTAGGCAGCGGTGATGGCGCTCAACTCCATCGACGGCGCCGCATAAAATATCAGTTGCTTCACGCTGCCGCCGGCAGAGCCGACGATGGTTTGGCTATCGAGATTCCACTCGTCGATGCCGGACGTATCGCTATAGTCGCTGCCGGCCGGACCGGTCTGCACCACCGAAGTGTTAACCGTCGCCAGCCCGTTGTTCGACGTAAATTGCCCCAGATCGACGATGGTCTGCGTCAGGTCACCCTCGGAAATAATGCCCACCGTGGTTTGCGCCGCGGTCGGCGTCGCGCCGGCGTTATACAGCGCGGAGAATTCCACCGGATTGTGCGGTTTCGCGGTGCCGGCGACAGCCGTTTTTGCCAGCGTCATGGCACCTACTTCATGTTCGGCCACAGCCACCGGAGTCAGCCGGTGATGGGTGCGGTTGATTTCCACGTTTTGCAGCCCGAGCACCGAGCCGACGATATTGCCCAGCGCCGCCGGCACTTGGGCGGCAGCGGTATTGGCATAGACGCTGCGGCCGTCACGGACAAAGCGCTTGAGGCTGGTGCGGAAGCCGGCCTGCACCGTGCCTGCGGTACCGTCGGCCGACGCCAGTTGCCGGTTCTTGGCGACCTGGATATTCACAAAGCCGGCTTGTCGCAAATGCGCGACCACTGCGGCGACCTGCTTTTCGGTCGGCGCGTATTGCGCGACGAACTGCTCAGGCGTCAGATATTTGCCGTATGAGGCGCTGCCAGGCTGATGCAGTTCTTGCAGGAATTGGTCTAGCTGCGCTTCGTTGCGCAGGTTCAGACTCAGCACTACGTGCACTGGCTCGCCGTGCGCCAGTTCGGTTGCCATTTTGGCGGCCGCTTGTGTGGCCGACTGCGGACCTGTATGCGTATTCACCTGCACCTGCGGCAAGAAAGCCTGGGTCTTGGTCGGAACCCACGCGCTGTTATCCGTCACGGCTGCTTGCGCAGCCAAAGAACCAAACGCCAGGGACAGCGCCAAGGACAGTACGGTTACCTGGGGAATCGAAAATTTTCCTGCTGATACTTTAAATTTCATGTGCTGCTTCCTATTGAGTGAATTACATAAAAATCGCGCTGGCGTTCCCGCATTGGAGCTAACCAATACCAGAGTCGGCCAAGCGCAAGAGACTGCATCGCCTGCTGCGATGCAGTGAATATTTGGCGAAAGAGTCGCGCCGGTGAGACGAACAAAATATGCTAGAGCAAGCGCAATCCAAACGCATGGCGTTAGCGGCCCGCTGCTCAGGATTTGCCGAACGGATTGATGCTGACGCTGTCCGTGGCTTTCTGCGGCGATTGCGGCGACCGCGAGCGTGCTCCTGAACCAGTCCCGTTCAACGGCTTGCCATCGCCGATCGAGGCGCCGCTTCCGCCGGCCTGATCCGAGTCGCCATACGACACCACGCTGGCGACAGCACCGACGCCCAGCATAAGGGCGACGATGCCCCAAACGATATTTGACTTGTTCATTTAATCTCCTCTCCAGGCGACGCCGCCAATCCGCGCCCTCAGAGCGCGGTTGGCGGCCGAAGTGGCTAGTGGGCTGTTACAGTCCACTAGTCTTCAAACGCAGTAACCATGCAAGCCGGGATTACTGATGTGCGAAGTCCGGCGTGTTCTGGATGAAGTCGTTCAGTTTCGAGATATCCAGACTACCGAAGCCGGTGGCCGCATCCCAACCCTTGCTCGCTTTCATGCCGTAGCCGCCGGAGCCGTTGTTGCCGGAGATCACGTCATGCACCAGTGAGGCATTGGTCGGCACATATTGGTAGATGCTGGCGGCAGGGAAGCCCAAGCCATTGTTGTTAGCCGATTGCAGGCGGGCCCAGATGCCACTGAAAATCGGCGCCGCCAGGCTGGTGCCGCCGACCACGTGATAGCCGGTCATGACTTGTCCATTGCGGGGTGGCAGCGTGATGAAGATCTTCGCGCCGCTGCGTCCCGACGCATCGAAAGCGATATCGGGCAAGCCGCGCTTGGCATTGTGGGTCACTCCGCTCTGCCAGCTTGGTGCGGCCTCGAATTGACTGAAACCGCCGCCGGTGGCCCACAGCCGCAGCGTTGGATCCTGCGAGCTAATCGCTTTCAAGCCTTCGTTCCACACCACTTCGCTGCTATAGGCGCCGCTCGATGAAGTCAGCACTTCGGTGCCGCCGACGGTGATCACGTAAGGCGAACTGGCCGGCTCGCTGACGTCATAAGTGCCTTTGTTCGGCACCCCGGCGCCATGGGAAATGCTGCTGAAGCTGCAGTTGTAGGTACCCTCGTCGCCAGACGACACCGAAAAGGTCTGGCCTTGCGCCACGGCCTGCTGGAAGATCTGGTCGTCCGCGTCCTGCGTGCCGGTGCCGTTGACATAAGACTCGCAGTAGCCCAGCGAAACATTGATGACCTTGGCGACGTTGTCGCTCACCGCCTGGTTATAGGCGGCGGTGATGTCGGCAAAGCTCATCGAAGGCGCCGCATAAAATATCAGCTGCCCCACTTCGCCGCCGGCAGCGCCGACGATGGACTGGCTATCCAGATTCCACTCGACCGCGCCATCCGTATTGCTATAGTCGCTGCCGTCCGGGCCGGTTTGCACCACCGAGGTATTGACAGTCGCCAGCCCGTTGTCATTGGTAAATTGCCCCAAATCGGCGATGGTCTGGTCCAGGCTGCCGGCGGTAATAATGCCGACCGTGGTTTGCGCTGCGGTCGGCGTATTGCCGGCGTGATACAGCGCGGAGAAATCCATCGGGTTGTGCGGTTTTGCAGTGCCGGTGGCGGCGGTTTTGGCCAGCACAGCGGTATGGGCGGACTGGTCGAGCGGCGTCTCGGTAACCAGGCGATGGTGGGTGTGATTCATCTCCACGTTTTGCAGCCCAAGCACCGAGTTGACGATATTGCCCAACGCCGACGGCACCTGCGCGGCGGCGGTATTGGCATAGACGCTGCGGCCTTCATGCGTGAAGCGTTCGAGTGTGGTGTTGAAGCCGGCCTGCACCGTGGCGGCGGTGCCGTCAGCCGACACCAGTTGCCGGTTCTTGGCGACCTTGATGTTCACAAAGCCCGCTTTTTTCAAATGCGCAACCACTGCGGCGACTTGCTTCTCGGTCGGCGCGTATTGCGCGACGAACTGGGCCGGTGTCAGGAATTTGCGATACGAGGCGCTGCCGGGACGATGCAGTTCTTGCAGGAAGTGGTCGAGATGTTCTTTGTTTCTCAGTTTCAGGCTCAGCACCACATGCACCGCTTCGCCGTGCGCCATTTCCATTTTCGATGCCGGCGCCACTCTCGGCCCGGCGTTGGTGCTCAGTTGCGACGGATGCACGAAGGCCTGGGTCTTGGTGGGAACCCATGTGTCCGCCACCGCTGCTTGCGCCGACAAAGATACAAACACCAGGGACAGCGCTAACGACAAGGCCGAGACTTGGGGAATCGCAAATTTTGCTGTTGCTACTTTCGATTTCATGTACAGGTTCCTATTGAAAAATGCACTACATAAAAAACGCCATAGCGCGGCCCTGTATTGGACGTCTCCAATGCACGGGTCGACTAAGCGCGGGAGACTGCATCGCGTATCGCGATGCAGTCGATAACAGACCTAAAGTCCGTAAAGGAGGAGCCGATAGCTGAGTTTCATTGCTACCGGTTTAAGGAGTTATAAAGCTATGCGTTTTGATGAAAGCGTTCAGTTTCGAGATATTCAAACTACCGAAACCGGTCGCCGCATCCCATCCCTTTGCCGCTTTATAGCCATAGCCGCCGTCGCCGTTGATGCCGGACACCACGTCATGCACCAGCGTCGGATTGATCGGCACATATTGGTAAATGTGCGCCGCCGGAAACGCCAGCTTGTTGCCGTTGGCCGATTGCAGGCGAGCCCAGATGCCGCTGAAGATCGGCGCCGCCAGACTGGTGCCGCCAACCACGGTGGTATCGTCGGCGACGCCGTTGATCACGATCATCGCGCCGCTGCTGCCAGCCGCATCGAACGAGACGTCAGGCAAACCGCGCTTGGCGTTCTTGGTCGTTGCTTTCTGCCAGCTGGGTACTGCCTCGAATTTGCTGAAACCGCCGCCGGTGGCCCACAGGCGTCCTGTGCTCGATCCTTCGTTCCACACGGTTTCATTGCTATACGCGCCGCTCGACGAAGTCAGCAACGTGGTGCCGCCGACCGCAATCACGTATGGCGAACTGGCCGGTTCGCTGACGTCATAATTGCGGCCGTTCGGCACGCCGGGATTGCCGCTGGCGTCGACGCTGCAGTTGTAAGGACCGGCATCGCCGGTTGAGATCGAGAAGGTCTGGCCTTGCGCCACTGCCTGCTTGAACACTTTGTCGTCCGCGGCCTGGGTGCCGTCGCCATTGGCGGCGGCTTCGCATTCGCCCAGCGAGACATTGATGACCTTGGCCTTGTTGTCGCTCACCGCATGGTTGTAAGCAGTGGTGATGGCGCTGTTATCCAGGGTCGGTGCGACATAAAACACCAGCTGCTTCACCGCGCCGCCGGCAGCGCCGACGATGGACTGGCTATCCAGGTTCCACTCGACTTGGCCGGAAGTATCGCTATAGTCGCTGCCGGCCGGGCCGGTCAGCACCACCGAGGTATTGACCGTCGCCAGGTTGTTGTTGGAGGTAAAAGTGCCCAAATCGGCGATGGTCTGATCCAGGCTGCCGGCGGAGATGATGCCGACCGTGGTGTTGGCTGCGGTCGGCGTGGTGCCGGCGTTATACAACGCAGAGAATTCCACCGGATTGTGCGAAGTTGCGGATCCGGCGGCGGCTGCCAATTGGGTTGCCTGCAACGCGCTGCCGGCCGCAGTCACGGGAGCAATCCGGTGATGATGGGTCTGGTTGATCTCGACGTTTTGCAAGCCGAGCACCGAGCCGACGATATCGCCCAGCGCCGACGGCACTTGCGCGGCGGCGGTATTGGCATAGACGCCGCGGCCTTCGTGCACGAAACGCTTGAGCGTGGTGCGGAAGCCGGCTTCGACCGTGGCTGCGGTACCGTCGGCAGACACCAGTTGCCGGTTCTTGGCGACGTTGATATTCACAAAGCCGGCCTTTTTCAAATGCGTGACTACGGCGGCGACCTGCTTTTCAGTCGGCGCATATTGCGCGGCAAATTGCGCCGGGGTCAGGAATTTTCCGTATGCAGCGCTGCCGGGCTGATGCAACTCTTGCAGGAACTGGTCGAGCTGCGCTTCGTTGCGCAGGTTCAGGCTCAGCACCACGTGCACTGGCTCACCTTGCGCCATGTCGACTGCCGATTGCGCGGCCGACTGCGGCCCTGCGCTGGTGTTCACTTGCACCCGATGCAGGAAGGCCTGGGTCTTGGTCGGGACCCAGGCGCTGTTGTCGGATACTGCTGCTTGTGCGGCCAAAGAACCAAACGCCAGGGACAGCGCCAACGACAGCGCCGAAGCCTGGGGAATCGCAAAATTTCGTGTAGAGACTTTCGATTTCATGTGCTTGTTCCTATTGAATGAACTGCATAAAAGGACGCAATAGTCCCCCTGCACTGGGTCTATCCAATGCATGAGTCGACTAAGCGCAGGATCCTGCATCGCGTACTGCGATGCAGTCGATAACGGACCTGATCCGTTATTGGGATGGCCGGTGCGTGATCGCTACCTGTGCCAGCAAACAGCGGGAGATGTCGCGCAGAGATAGCAGAAGATCGCCAAGCGGCGACGGCAGGAGAACTGCCTGTGTCGAGTCGGATCCAGCGCAAGTCATATCTTTTCCTTTTTAGGGACTTACAACGGCCAAGGTGTGGATTGATGCGGCACCACGACTCTTATGGAGTGAGTGCCCCGGGACGGAGGTGCGCTGCTTTTGGCTACTGTCTTATATTGCAGCTGGCTCTCTTATTAAGTTTAGGATAGTGATTTAATTGCCCAAGCGCAATACAAAATTTGCGATATTTTTGCATATCCAAAACTTTTTTTTATTGGCCTCGACGGGCCGCATCATTACAGTGCAAGCGCTTCTTGAGCGCACCTCAAGCTATCGCGTCGCTGCATCATTCCAGTGCGATTGCACCTAAAAAGTGCTGCCAAAACCAGCTATACAATTTTCGTCAAGCGCCGCGTCGGAGGCAAAAAAAAACGGAGCCACCAGGGCTCCGTTCGGATTGCTTACAAACTGGGAAGGGTGGACTGAAAATTCAGCGGCGCCCCTGCTTCTTACATCAGTTCGACAATGCCGCGCTCGCGGACCTCAGGTTCCTGCTGTTGAAGTCTGGTCAGCATGCGACGTGCCGCGTGCCCGGCATGATCGACGGCGAGATGGATGATCGGGGCATCCGTCTTCCAGTTTGCCTGTAAATGTTCGGTGACATCTTTATCTTCAAGTACAGTTTTCTTGACCTGATCAAGAATCAGCTGCGTCAGCGCTTGATTGTCGAGCGCAAAGTCGCGATGAATGCCGACCCAGATATGACAGCTGTTCACGGTTTCAGGGGTGAAAATGGACGTTGTGAACAAGCGAAGCGCAAGTCCATCCGGCTCGTCGGGTGCATGTGCGATTGTCTCGACACGCGTATTGCCTATCGGCCAATAAATAACTTCCTGAACACGATCGATGATGTCGAGTTTCATCATTTGCTTCAACAAAGGCGAGTTCTTTTCCTTGCGCAAAACCCGGCGCACGCGCACCTCGCTGTCGCTAACCGTGATCTCGGGAGACGTTTCGGCAACCGCCAATGAACTGATCGTCTCCGGATGAACATAGGCGATGTGGGACAGATCGAGCAAATTGTCGATCGCAAGCCGGTAATCGGTGTGCGCATGGGTATAGCACATCTCACCCGCGTATTGCGCCGAGCTGCAAACCGAATGATCCGGGATCAGCGCTTCATCGCAACGCTCGGCATCCCCCATCCATAGCCAGACGAAACCGTATTTTTCAGCCGCCGGATAAGTCCTTACGCAGGCACGTTCCGGAATCACCTTCTGACTGGGAATGTGGATGCATTTGCCGCTGGCGTCGAACTGCATGCCGTGATACCAGCACTCGATCGTGTCGTCTTGCAAACGCCCTTTCGATAACGGCACCTGCCGGTGCGGGCAGCGATCTTCAAGCGCAGTAAGCTTTCCGCCAGAGGTGCGATACATCACCACTTTTTCATTCAAAATTGTCCGCGCAAACAATTCGGCTTTGATCTCGGAAGACAGTGCCGCCATATACCAGGAATTTCGGATCATCATTAGTCCTCTTTCGGTTTCTTGTTGGGCTGCCAACGCAGCCCTTCGGCCAAACAATGGCATCGTCGACGGCGGGCACCTCGAAAAACCGTAGCGAGCGGCTCAAGGTCGGGGCGAGAAGCGCAGCCGTACGAAGGTACGGTGAGCATCGCAGCCCCGAGATTGCGTCGCGTAGTAGGTTTTTCGAGGTGCTCGGATTTACTTGCCCCACTCACGGACGTAGACAGGCAGTTCCGCATTCAGCTCGCCTTTTACTTTGTGCGTGATCTCATCGCTCAACACCTCCTCACGCCCGCTTTCGATCGCTTCCAGCGTCAGGCGCACAACCTCCTCCGGTTTGGTCTTCGGCGCCTGGACTTGCTTCGCCATGTCGGTGTCGATATAGGCGGCATGCACGCCGACCACCAGCGTCTGGTTCGCGCGCAACTCATTGCGCAGGCCATTGGTCAGCGACCATGCCGCGGCCTTCGATGCGCAATAGGCGCCAATCGTCGGGATGTTGAGCCAGCTCAGCACCGACAGCACATTCACCAACGCGCCGCCGCCATTCTTTTGAAGAACCGGTGCAAACGCCTGGGCCATTGCCAGCGTGCCGAAAAAGTTGGTCTCGAAGTGATGGCGGCTGGCGGCGACGCCATTCTCGCCAAGGAAACCGCTAGGCACCATGATCCCGGCATTGTTGATCAGCACATTGGTGTCCGACGCTTCCCGTGCCGCTGCCAGCACCTGTTCGGCATTGGTGATGTCGAGCTTGATTGGATGCACACCCGGTACATCGAAGATGTTGGGATCGCGCACGCCCGCATAAATTTTTCGCGCACCGGCCGCCTGCAACCCCTTTACGAACGCAAGACCGAGGCCGCGATTCGCGCCGGTGACAAATACTACGGAACCATTGATATTCAATTGATTACTCCTTTGTATGTGAGATCCAGGCCATTTGACGGCCCTAAACTGACGAAAAATTTGTGTTGAATTGTCAAAACCGAACAATCCCATTTGAGGCTACCCAGGACATTGGGGCACCCCTAAAAACCGTAGCGAGCGGCCCAAGGTCGGAGGGACGAAGTTGCAACACCTGCAGCCGTACGGAGCGGGCGAGCATCGCAGCTTCGAGATTGGGCCGCGCAGTAGGTTGTTAGAGGTGCCCATTGAAGGAAGCATCGAGTTCAGTTGCGCATGAAGATATCTCCTGAAAAATGTGGTTGTTCAAGTCGTCCCGGCATGCTCTTTTGAGCGATGGCAGAAGACGATATCGGTGCGACCATTGCGGCGCGCTCGGCGCCTTGCCGGCAGGATGGCGTTACCGATAACACGGACCGTTGCGCGCTGCCTCAGGCCGCTCGCAACGTTTTTTAGAGGTGCCAATATGTTTGCAACACGCGACAAATCAGCTGACTCGCGCAGTCAACATATGCTTGCTCAATTATGTGTATATGCATACTATAGGCGGCTGTTTCGTGTGTCAATCCGCACGATTCACGCCAGCGGTAATAACTGACACCCCGTCAAAATCGTGCAGGAATTCGCATCGGGCGGTGCTGTTGCGGCGTATAGCGAACAATTTCCACTCATATACCAAGGAGCTATTTCAATGGACCATGACGCCAGCGTAGGACCGAAGATCGACGAATTGGAGCGGGCAGCGCTCAGCGGGAAAATTGGCCGTCGCGACTTTCTCGCGCGCTTGTTGGCACTCGGCGTCAGCGCCACATCGGCCGGTTTGCTGGCAAACCATGCTGAGGCCGCCAACCGCAATCAGCGAGCCAGACGGGCGGCGCTGCGCGATGAATACGACTACATCATCGTCGGCGCCGGCTCGGCCGGTTGCGTACTGGCGAGTCGCATTTCGGCCACCGGCGCGTCGGTATTGCTGGTCGAGGCGGGCGGCGCCGACATCGAGCAGCCGAAGATTAGCGACGTCAAGCGATGGCCGGAGAACATTTTCAGCGATACGGATTGGGGGCGCACAAGTGTTCCGCGGCCAGGTTTGGGAAATCGGCCGCAACCGGCATCCGGCGGAAAAATCTGGGGCGGCTCGGGCAGCATCAACGCAATGATCTGGCTGCGCGGCGACGTGCGCGACTTTCGGCACTGGGAACAGCATGTCGGGCCGGAATGGAATCTCGCCGCGCTGCAGCGCGCGTACCTGCGTCTTGCAACGCCGCTGCCGAGCGCACGCCCGTTGCGCTCGCCGTCAGGTACCGGTCCGATCACCTTCGGCCGCTACGCCCCGGCCCATCCACTAACAGCGGCCTACATCGCAGCGGGCAGCGAGCTGGGCCTCGGAGAGATCGAGGTGAACGCCGGCGGCGCGCTGGACGGAATCGGCATTGCAGAAGTCAATGCCACCCCGGATGGCCGCCGGTCCGGACCGGCGCAAGCCTATTTGATCCCGGCGCTGACTCGCCCGAATCTGACGGTGCTGTCGAACACGCTAGTCACGAGTCTTGTGTTGGAGGGCGACGACTGCCGCGGCATCAACGCGATCATCGATGGCGTATCGACCAGGATCACCGCCGCACGGGAGACCATCCTGTGCGCAGGAACTTTTGAGTCGCCGAAGTTGCTGATGTTATCGGGCATCGGCAGCGCCGACCAACTTGGAGCGGTAGACATCCAGGTGCGGCATGAAATGCCTGGCGTCGGCCGAAATCTGCAGGACCACATCCTGTTGAAAAACATTTTGTTCAAGTCGCAAGTAGCGCTGCCGCCGCCGCTAATGAACGCGGCAGCGGCACTGGCGTATTTCAGCAATCGCTCCCGCTTGTGGGCGCCGGACGTGGAAATCATGTGCTTGCAGAGTCCATTCCTGACCAATGCCTTGCCGCTTGGATCAGGCTTCAGCATTGCCCCATTCCTGTCGAAACCGCGCAGCCGGGGTTGCGCCAAGTTGGTCAGCGCAGATCCGCGCAAGCCATTGAGCATCGATCCGCGTTATCTGCAGGAGACCATCGACCAGGACAACCTGATCATGGCCCTGGATCGCTCGATCGATATCGGCAATAGCAACGCGCTCAAGGGCTTCTCCGCCGGCTTGTATCCGTCGCCGGCGCCGAAAACGCGCAGCGAGAAATTGGCGTTTATCGCCCAGAACGGCGGCGCCGGTTTTCACTATGTCGGCACCTGTTCAGCCGGCCGCAGCCCGGCCAACAGCGTAGTCAATTCGCGCTTCCGCGTATGGGGAGTCGATGGCCTGATGGTGGTCGACGGCTCGGTGATTCCGGAAGTGACGGCGGTCAACACGCAAGTGCCGATCCTGACGCTGGCGGAACTGGCGGCAGAGCAATTGGGGATGGTGGGAGAGTAGTTGTTCAGCGGCCAACTAGTGGACTGTAACAGCCGATTCGCTGATGCTTCGCGGCCGAAAGCCGCATAACACCCCATAAGCCCCGCAAAGCTAAATTAGTCGAGCACGCTATTTTACTTTTTACGATAAGTTAAAATAGCGGCTCGGCTAATTTTAACTTTCCCTATACCAATGGAACGCGGAATAACCGGCCATTTCACCCCAACCGTTGCCGGCGGGATCCCCTGTCAAGCCTTTGTGCCGCTGCCTTTGCCGCCGCGACCCCGATTGGATTTGCACGGCAAGCTGCAAGCGCGGCTGGATGAGGCACTGATTGCGCTTGGACGACTGGATGCGATCAGCACCTTACTGCCCGATGCCAAGCTGTTTTTATATAGCTATGTGCGCAAAGAAGCGGTGATGTCCTCGCAAATTGAAGGCACCCAATCCTCACTCAGCGATTTAATGCTGTACGAGATGGAGGGGCAGCCCGGCGTGCCGATGGATGATGTGCAAGAGGTTTCCTGCTACGTCAAAGCCCTGACGCTGGGCGTGGATCGGATACGCCAAGGCCATCCGATCAGCTTTCGGCTACTGACCGAAGTCCACCAGACGCTAATGACTTCAGGCCGGGGCGCACAACGCGGGCCGGGCGAATTCCGCCGCAATCAGGTCTGGATTGGCGGCTACCGTGCCGACCAAGCCACCTTCGTGCCGCCGCCTGCCAACCAGATAGCCGATTGCTGGGCCGCGCTGGAACAATTTATCAACGACGTGCCGGAAACCACCGCGCCAGTTGTTAAGGCCGCGCTGGCGCACGTGCAGTTTGAAACCATCCACCCCTTCATGGATGGCAATGGCCGTCTCGGACGCATGCTGATTCCTCTGATCCTGGTCGAGGCTGGCATTCTGAAAGAGCCGCTGTTATATCTATCGGTATTTTTCAAGCAATACCGCGACAGTTATTACCGCCTGTTGCAACAAGTGCGCATCAGCGGCGACTGGGAAGCCTGGGTGCTGTTTTTTGTCGATGCCATCGCCGCCACCGCCAACCAAGCCGTCAGCACCGCGCAACAGCTCAATCAATTACTCGCCGCCGATAAAACCCGACTGGCAGAACTCGGCCGCATGGCAGGCTCCGCCACGCAAATCCTCGATGCGCTGTTTGCCCATCCGATATCGAATATCGCCGCGTTGACAGGCGCCACCGGCCTGACTCCGGCCACTATCGGCAAGGCGCTGGACGCTATGGAACACAATCTCGGCATGGTGCACGAACTGACTGGTCACAAACGCAACCGGGTATATGCCTACAGCGCATACATCGACGTTCTGAATCAGGAAACACCGTAAATGAATAACCATGCATTTGAGCGCTGATGACGCGGGCCTGAACAATCCGGCTTTTCGTCAACGGCCACGCACAAATGCAGATCAAAAAGCCTCTTAATCCTGCACAGGATTAAGAGGCTTTTTTGATTTGTTTTTATGAAGGACCTGGCTCAACATCCGGCCACTGTAGCTTCACAAAATTTACGCCAATCAGAACGGAATATCGTCATCCATATCCGAGAAGTTCGGTGCCGGGCGCGATGCTGGTGCCGGACGGGACGCAGGCGCGGATGGCGCGCTGGTGTTTTGACGCGGCGCCGGTGCGCTGCTGTAGCCGCCGTCGTCCATCGGCGCGCTGCCGCCCTGACCTGCACGGCCGCCGAGCATTTGCATGGTGTCGGCGATGATCTCGGTGGTATAGCGCTCGGCGCCATCCTTGTCTTGCCATTTACGGGTTTGCAGACGGCCTTCGACGTAAATCTGCGAACCTTTCTTCAAGTACTGTCCGGCGATCTCAGCCAGCTTGCGATAGAAGGTGATCCGGTGCCATTCGGTTAATTCCTTTTTCTCGCCGCTATTCTTGTCTTTCCAGCTTTCGGTGGTGGCAACGGCGATGTTGGTGACCGCTTCGCCGTTTGGCATATAGCGCGTTTCCGGGTCGCGGCCGAGGTTGCCGACGATAATGACTTTATTGACCGATGCCATGTTGTTTCTCCTAAATAATCTTTAAAGGGCACTCTAAAAACCTACTACGCGCCCCGACCTTGGGCCGCTCGCTACGGTTTTTAGAGGTGCCTTAAACTGCGCCTACTTAATTAAATTGCGCTACCGCAACCGCAACTGCTTGTTGGCCGCGACGCGGTAAATTCTTCATGCCGGACGCGATTATAAGCCACCCGAGGCTTGCCACGGCACCCAATACAAAGACGGAAGATGCGCCAAGGTGCTGCTGAAGCAAACCTCCCAGCGCCGCGCCGCAAAACAAACCCAGCCCCTGCACCGTGTTGTAAACACCCAAGGCCGCTCCTTTGGCGGCGGCCGGCGCGATGCGCGACACCAGCGAGGGCTGGCTGGCTTCGAGCACATTGAAGGCGATGAAAAAACCCAGCAGCAAACCCACCAGCCACTGCCAATGCACCGTGTTTTGCGAAAACGCCAGCCACATGCCGAGCTGCACCAGCAGCAGCAAGCCGATGGCGGCCATCAGCACCTGCTTCATCTTGCCGTGCTTCTCGCCGACAAATACCGGCGGCAGCATCAACAAGAACGAGGCCAGCACCACCGGCAAATAAATTTTCCAATGCGCCGCAAGCGGCAGGTCGGCGTATTTCACCAGCGCCGACGGCATCACCACGAACATCGCCATGTGCATCATATGCAGCGCAAAGACGCCGGCATTCAAACGCATCAATTCGCGATTGCGCAGGACTTCCGACCAGGCCACGCGTTTGGCCTTGATCATCGGCGCGCTTGGCACCAGCCACAGCACCACCGCTATTGCGGCCAGTGCCAGCACGCCGGTCAGCGCAAAAATCCCGCTCATGCCGACCCATTGATACAACAACGGCGACACGATCAGCGATAGCGCAAAGGTCAGGCCGATCGAGCCGCCGACCATCGCCATCGCCTTGGTGCGGTGTTCTTCGCGCGTGGAATCGGCAATGAAAGCGGTGACCGCGGCTGAAATGGCGCCGGCGCCCTGCACCGCGCGGCCGATGATCACCCAATAAATATTGCCGGCACCGGCGGCTATCAACGATCCCAGCGCAAACAGGATCAGGCCGACGACGATGACCTTCTTGCGGCCATATTTGTCGGAGGCGGCGCCAAACGGGATTTGCCCGAACGAATGCGCCAGACCGTAAATGCCCATGGCCAAACCCACCATGGCCGCGCTGTCGCCGCCGGGCAAAGTCTTGGCATACACCGCGAACACCGGCAAAACCAAAAACAGGCCCAGCATGCGCAACGCAAAAATGGACGCCAGCCAGGCACTTGCCAGGACTTCGGCACGCTGCATGCCGGCACTGTTTTCTGTAGGGAGAGCGGAAGACTGACTGTTCATGTTGGAGCTGATGCCAAGCCCGCAGACGGGCTTGAATGAGGGCGAAGATCGAAACCCGCCATGGTATCAGAGTTCGAAATTCGATCCGCTTGCATGAGGCCGAAACTTGCATGCAAGGCAATGCAGGGCGCGCCTGGAGATGGTTGAACGGGGGATTGAACTATTAATGATTACAGATGGCAATATTGCCGGTAGAAATAACAGTATTATTAATAGAATATAAGCAGAAAAAACTAATTTAATTCTTTATTTACCTATCGATTAAATTTTTTAGTATTTCTGCTATTGCACTCGACTGCTTTTTCAAAGTATGGTTCAGGCTTGACAGCAAATATTGGCGATAAAGTTTATCCATTAACTTTATTTAAATTATTGATTTTGTTGGATTTTTTTAAATTATTTTATTTATTAATTTTTTTTAAATCACAGGATTTAATAACATTATTAAAATAATCGGAAACATTAATATTTTTTAAATAATTCATATTGTTTGCATTATTTAAACCACTAATGTCAGCCAACATGATTTTGAGAAACACCCTAAAAAAAATATTACGAGACGACAAGCAGCCGCAACGTTGCCGTGGCTGATTTTCTCTGCAAGTGCACTTGGGCCTCCCTCGGCACTTCACCGCTAGACATCCCGACCCAGTCCATTCCGGAGGCGCGATCCCTCGTGCTTCCGGCTGGATAACGACGGACTAAAGCATCCGGCAGTACCGGCAATCCCTCAGAAAATTACCACCCGGTAACGATGGATAAGCACTATCGGCGCTAGCTGTAAGTTTTTTTGAAAACGGTTGTGTGAACCTTAAACACTGGCTTGGTAGTGAAAAGCAACTGCCGTCAACTTTCTTAAGGAGCGTTTTTGCATGGTATCGAAGAAGATTCAAAAAGTTATTTGGTCTAGCATTTTGATGTTGGGAGCTAGTGCGGTTGGTAGCAATAGCATCGCCGCGGCGGTATACAGCAATCCGCAAATCTGGGGTGTGACGGTAGACGACATTTCCGGGCTGTCCTCGATCACGACTGCGTTGAGCAAGCTGCCGAAGAAGCCGACTACACGTATTGTTTTTGATGAGCAAGTGCCTGCCGCCGACTATCGCAACGCGGCGGTCGCCATCAACCGAGTCAGCTATGTCATGGGCGAGATTCTGGATTCCCAGTACGTTGACACCTACTCTGTGTCGGGATATCTGAACCGCACCAAAGAATACTTAAGTACTTTGGGTGACGTTGTGAATATCTGGGAAGTCGCCAACGAAGTGAATGGCGAATGGCTGGGCAACAATGCCGACGTCGTCGCCAAGATGACCGGCGCTTACGACTTGGTCAAAGCACAAGGCAAGACAGCCGCATTGACGCTGTACTACAACCAGGACTGCTGGGATAACCCGGACAATGAAATGTTCAAATGGGCGGCCGCCAATGTACCGGCGCGCATGAAGCAGGGTCTGGACTATGTGCTGGTCAGCTATTACGAGGAAGACTGCAACGGTCTGAAGCCGGATTGGAACGCAGTGTTTACAAAATTGTCGGCGATGTTCCCTTACTCGAAAGTGGGCTTCGGCGAGACCGGCACCACGACGACCAACAAGGCCGCCTACATGACACGCTACTACACGACCAAACCACCAGTTGCAAACTACATCGGTGGTTATTTCTGGTGGTATGCCAAGGAAGACCTGATGCCAAACACCAAACCGCTGTGGAATACGCTGAACGGCATCATGTCCACGCATTAATTCCTTGCAACACAAAAAATCGATAACTGCGCAAGCAGCTGCGCCCGGCGCCAGAACCGGGCAAGCATGATTACAGCGCAATGACCTCGCAAACCGCCGACACCCTCACGGGACCGGCGGTTTTTTTGCGCAGAGGGGATCAAGTCGCGATGCCGAAGGAGAGCAAATGCCGGTTGAATTTTATGCGGCGCAAACCCCCGGCAGACCGAATAAGAGCTCCGATTTATGATTTTCAAACCTGATATAGTATCGGGCTGGTCCGTTCGACATAGCGCCTCGCGCTTACGGCAAACGTAGCTGCCAAAGGCCAAACGACGCGGCGCTACTGGGACTTTTGCCATTCCAACAAGCCAACACTGCCAAAAAATTTACGCTGAAAGCGGTACATGGAAGAGATTCGCATCCGGGGTGCGCGCACGCACAACCTCAAGAACATCAATCTGGATTTACCTCGCAACAAACTGATCGTGATTACCGGACTGTCCGGTTCCGGCAAGTCGTCGCTGGCGTTTGACACGCTGTATGCGGAAGGGCAGCGCCGCTACGTCGAGTCGCTGTCGGCGTATGCGCGGCAGTTCCTGCAATTGATGGAAAAACCGGATGTCGATCTGATCGAGGGCCTGTCGCCGGCGATTTCGATCGAACAAAAAGCCACCTCGCACAACCCGCGCTCGACGGTCGGCACGGTGACTGAGATTCACGATTATTTGCGCCTGTTGTACGCCCGCGTCGGCACCCCGTACTGCCCCGACCATCCCGAAAATCCGCTGGCGGCGCAATCGGTATCGCAAATGGTGGATGCGGTGCTGGCGATGCCGGAAGACACCAAGCTGATGATCCTGGCGCCGGTGGTGGCCAACCGCAAGGGCGAGCACGCCGATCTGTTCGAACAGATGCAGGCCCAGGGTTTTGTCCGCTTCCGGGTCCAGAGCGGCACCGGCGCCGCCAAGATTTATGAAGTCGACGAGCTGCCGAAGCTTAAGAAGACCGAGAAGCACACGATCGATGTCGTCATCGACCGGCTCAAGGTCAAGGCCGACAGCAAGCAGCGGCTGGCGGAAAGTTTTGAAACCGCGCTGCGCATCGCCGACGGCCGCGCCATCGCGCTGGAAATGGATAGCGCCGCCGAACACCTGTACTCCAACAAATTCGCCTGCGCAATCTGCGGCTATTCGTTGCAGGAACTGGAACCGCGGCTGTTCTCGTTCAACAACCCGATGGGCGCTTGCCCGGAATGCGACGGCCTCGGCCATATCGAATTTTTCGATCCGAAGCGCATCGTCGCCTTCCCCAACCTGTCGCTCGCCAGCGGCGCGGTGAAGGGCTGGGACCGGCGCAATCAGTTTTACTTCCAGATGTTGACCAACATCGCCGCCCACTACGATTTCGATATCGACACCCCGTTTGAAAAGCTGACGGAAAAATCCCGGCAAGCAGTGCTGTACGGCTCCGGCCGCGAAACCATTCCGTTCACCTACGTCAACGAGCGCGGCCGCACCGTCATCAAGGAACACACCTTTGAAGGCGTGGTCAACAACCTGCAACGGCGCTACCGCGAAACCGACTCGATGGCGGTCAAGGAAGAGCTGGCCAAGTTCATCAATGAAAAGGAATGCCCGTCCTGCCGCGGCGCCCGCCTGCGGATCGAAGCGCGCTTCGTCAAGGTCGGCAACGGCAAGCAGGAACGCGCCATTTACGAAGTCGCCGCGACGCCGCTGCGCGAGACGCTGACCTTCTTCGAGAAGCTGAAGCTGACCGGCGCAAAAAAGGAAATCGCCGATCGCATCATCAAGGAAATCGTCTCGCGCCTGACCTTCCTCAACAATGTCGGCCTCGATTACCTGTCGCTGGAACGCAGCGCCGACACCCTGTCCGGCGGCGAAGCGCAACGCATCCGTCTGGCGTCGCAAATCGGCTCCGGCCTGACCGGCGTCATGTACGTGCTGGACGAGCCGTCCATCGGCTTGCACCAGCGCGACAACGATCGCCTGATCGAAACCTTGCGCCACCTGCGCGACATCGGCAATAGCGTGCTGGTGGTGGAACACGATGAGGACGCGATCCGCACCGCCGACTACGTGGTCGACATGGGACTCGGAGCCGGCGTGCACGGCGGTGAAGTGATCGCCGAAGGCACGCTGGAACAAATTCTCAAAAGCAAAAAATCGCTGACCGCGAAATACCTGAACGGCACGCTCAAAATCGCGCTGCCGGAAAAGCGCACCGCCAAGAATCCCGATCGCCAATTCGTCATCAACGGCGCTACCGGCAACAACCTGAAGAACGTCACCATGCATTTGCCGGTCGGCTTGCTGACCTGCGTCACCGGCGTTTCCGGCTCGGGCAAATCGACCTTGGTCAACGACACGCTGTACCACGCCGCGGCCCGCCATCTGTACGGCTCGCAGGCGGAACCGGCAGCACATGAATCGATCAGCGGCCTGGAACATTTCGACAAAGTGATTTCGGTCGACCAGGCGCCGATCGGCCGCACCCCGCGCTCCAATCCGGCCACCTATACCGGCTTGTTTACGCCGATCCGCGATTTGTTCTCGACCGTGCCGACCGCCAAGGAACGCGGCTACAACGCCGGGCGTTTCTCGTTCAACGTCAAGGGCGGACGCTGCGAGGCCTGCCAGGGCGATGGCGTGATCAAGGTCGAGATGCACTTTTTGCCGGACGTCTACGTACCTTGCGACGTCTGCCACGGCAAGCGCTACAACCGCGAAACCCTGGAAGTGCAATACAAGGGCAAGAACATCACCGAAGTGCTGGGCATGACGGTCGAAGAAGCGCATGAATTCTTCAAACCGGTGCCGGTCATCGCCCGCAAATTGCACACGCTGCTGGATGTCGGCCTCGGCTACATCCGCCTCGGCCAAAGCGCGACCACGCTGTCCGGCGGCGAAGCGCAACGCGTCAAACTGTCGCTGGAACTGTCCAAGCGCGACACCGGCCGCACGCTCTACATCCTGGACGAACCGACCACCGGCCTGCACTTCCACGACATCGACCTGCTGCTGAAAGTGATCCATCGCCTGCGCAATCAAGGCAACACGGTGGTCATCATCGAACACAATCTGGACGTCATCAAAACCGCCGACTGGCTGATCGACCTGGGACCGGAAGGCGGCGCCGGCGGCGGCCGCATCATTGCCACCGGCACGCCGGAAGAAGTGGCCGCAAACCCGGCCAGCGTCACCGGGAAATACCTGGGGCCATTACTAAAGAAAAAATAGTAGGGCGGAAAAGCGCAGCGCCTTCCGCCGTTCTGGATGCGTCGAACGCATGTGGTACATCCAATGGCGGATAACGCTACGCTCATCCGCCCTACTTCTTCATATTTTTGCGTAAGCCCTGACCATCATCGTTTTCGGAGATAGCGGCAATGTCCACCAGCACCAAAGCAGCGCTCTCTGCTGCGCAAGTAAATGCTTTTGAAAAAGACGGATTCCTGATCCTGCCGCGCATGGTAGCGGCCGCCGACTGCGAAGTGATGGTCGCGACCACCAACGCCCATCTGGCGCAGGCGCTGCCGCCGCTGGAATACGAAGCGGATGTCGGTTACGCCGGCGCGCCGACTTCGCTCGACAGCGTCGGCGGCCGCACAGCGCGCCGCTTGCGCGATGCTTACCACCGGCACGATTCGTACCGCCGGTGGGCCACCAATCCGCAACTGGTGGCGATGCTGGAACAACTGCTGGGCGAGCGCGTCTGCCTTACTTTGTCGCACCACAATTGCGTGATGACCAAGCACCCGCACTTCGGCACCGCGACCGGCTGGCATCGCGATATCCGCTATTGGTCCTTCCCTCGCAATGAACTGATTTCGGTCTGGCTGGCACTCGACAACGAGGACGAAAACAACGGCGGCCTGCGCTTCATCCCCGGCTCGCATCGGATCGACATCCAGCGCGGGCAAATGGACGATCTGGATTTCCTGCGTCCCGACGTGGCGGAAAATCAAGCCTTGTTTGCGCAGGGCAAAGCGGTGCAGCTGAACCGGGGCGATGTGGTGTTTTTCCATAGCGGCCTGTTCCATGCCGCCGGCCGGAACAACAGCGAACTGGTGAAAGAATCCGTCGTGTTTGCCTATCACGGACTGAGCAATCCGCCGATCGCCGGCAGCCGCTCGGCTGCGGCCGAAAGTATTTTGCTGGGCGTTTGAATGGCGGTATTTAGCTATGGCTTCCTGGTTGGGCTTTCGCTGATCCTGGCGATAGGAAGCCAAAATGCCTTCGTTCTGAAGCAGGGTATTCGCGGCCGGCATGTTTTCTGGGTCTGTCTCAGCTGCGCCGTTTCCGACGCGCTATTGATCGCCATTGGCGTTTCCGGCTTTTATGTGTTGATCAAAGAAATGCCGTGGATCGATACTTTGTCTAGGTATGGCGGCGCCGCATTCTTATTTTGGTATGGCTGGCGCAGCTTGATGGCTGCGTTGAAAACTTCCGCTTCGTTGTTGCCAAGCGAGAAGGAGGAAGCTTCGTTAATCAGGACGCTTGGCATCTGCCTGGCGCTGACGTTTCTCAATCCGCATGTCTATTTGGACACGGTTGTGTTGCTGGGCTCGGTATCGACAAAATTTCCCGGCGAGTCTTTTCCGTTTTGGGCAGGCGCTGCCACCGCCTCTTTTCTATTCTTTTTTATGCTCGGCTATGGCGCTGCATTTCTAAGGCCGGTTTTCGAAAAACCGCGATCATGGAAAATCCTGGAGTGCATCATCTGGATCGTGATGTGGGCCATCGCCCTGCGTTTGATTATTGAATAAACCCCTCAGGGCACCTCAAGCTTGCAGCAGCCGCCCCTCAGCCCTGGAAATGCCCTCCGCCGCGCCGCGCAGCACCACGATGTCACCCGCCTCCAGCACTGTTTCCGGCGTCACGGCGATGCCCGCCCTGCCGCGCCGCACTGCCGTGACTTCTGCGCCGCATTCCGCCAGCGCCAGCAGCGCCAGCGACTTGCCGACGGCGGCCGCGCCATCCGGCAGCGCCACCGAATGCAGACGTACCTGCAAGTGATCTTCATCGTCGGGAACATCGCTGACGCCGTGGAAATACCCGCGCAGCGCTGCATAACGCTCGTCGCGCGACGCCTGCACCCGATGCACCACCCGGCGCAACGGCACGCCCAGCATGACCAGCGCGTGCGAGGCCAGCATCAGGCTGCCTTCGATCGCCTCCGGCACCACTTCGGTCGCGCCGGCGGCACGCAGTTTGTCGAGATCGGTGTCGTCGTAACTGCGCACGATCACCGGCAGCGCCGGCGCCAGCTCGTTCACATGGCGCAGCACTTTCAATGCCGATGGCGTGCTGGCGTAAGTGATCACCAGCGCGGCGGCGCGATGCAAGCCGGCCGCCACCAGGCTTTCGCGGCGCGAGGCATCGCCGTAGGACACCTGGGCGCCGGCCGACCGCGCATCGCGCACCCGATCGGGATCGAGGTCGAGTGCGTGATAAGCGATGCCCTCCTCTTCCAGCAACTTGGCCAGACTTTGACCGCTACGGCCGAAGCCGGCGATGATCACGTGCTTCTTGGTCGCCATGGTGCGGGCCGCGAGCTGGGTCAGCGCCAGCGATTGCATCATCCATTCATTGGCCGACAGCTTCATCGCGATCGCATCGGATTGCGCCAGGATGAACGGTGCGGCCAGCATCGACAACACCATCGACGCCAGGATCAACTGGATGATCAACGGATCCATCAGCCGCAAGCCACCAGCCTGGCTCAGTAGCACGAAGCCGAATTCGCCGGCCTGCGCCAGCGCCAGACCGGTGCGCAAGGCAACGCCGCTGGACGAGCCGAATATTTTTGAAAGCGCGGCGATCAGCGCAAATTTGAGCAGCACCGGACCGCTTAGCAGCAGCAATACCAGCCACCAGTTTTCGATCACCAAACGCAAATTCAGCAGCATGCCTATGGTGATGAAGAACAACCCCAGCAGCACATCGCGAAACGATCTGATGTCCTCTTCCACCTGGTGCTTGTATTCGGTTTCCGAGATCAGCATGCCGGCGATAAACGCTCCCAGCGCCAGCGATAGCCCCGCACGCTCGGTAATCCAGGCGGCGCCCAGTGTGACCAGCAGCAGGTTGAGCATGAACAGCTCTTGCGAGCGGCGCCTGACCACGACCTGGAACCAGTTGCGCATCAGCTTCTGACCGAAAAACAGCAGCAGCACCAGCACGACGACGGCTTTGGCGCTGGCCCAGGCCAAGGTCAGCAGCAGGTTGTCAGAATGTTGGGCCAAGGCCGGAACGATGATCAGCAACGGCACCAGCGCCAGATCCTGGAACAGCAGGATGCCGATGATGCGGCGGCCGTGTTCGGTTTCCAGCTCCAGCCGTTCGCTCAGCAATTTCGAAATGATGGCGGTGGACGACATGCTCAAGGCTCCGCCCAGCGCGAACGCCGCTTGCCAGCTGATATGGAACCATCGCGGCAGCAGTGTGGCCAGCGCCCAGCCCAACAGCATGGTGGCGGCGATTGTCACCATCACTTGCGCCAGGCCGAGGCCGAATACCAAGTGACGCATGGCCGTCAACTTGGGCAGCGAAAACTCCAGCCCGATCGAGAACATCAAAAACACCACGCCGAATTCGGCCAGCGCATGGGTCGCCGCACTATCCTCGGCAAACCCCAACGCATGCGGCCCGATCAGAATGCCGACCGCGAGATAGCCCAGCATCGGCGGCAGATGAAAGGTGCGAAACGCCACCACCCCCAGCACGGCGCATCCAAGCAAAAGAATCGTGAGTTCAAGTCCGGAAAGCATCATCGCCAATCTAGTCAATTAGTCTTGCAGTCAAGCTTAAGAATCAAGCTTATTAATAATTTGTATTTTTTACAGCAACTATCATCAATTGCTGCAAGAAGCAGATTAATTGTTTCCGACTGACACTGGCAAGTTTTTTGCTTTGAGAATTCGTTTATACTTTCGGGATGAGTGTAACCGACGCCAAAATCTTGCCAAAATCCTTTCACGCCATCCGTGCGCTTGAGCTTGCTCGCGAAACCCTGCAAATCGAAGCCGATGCCATCATCGCATTGAGAAATCGGATTTCCGATCAGGCCGACGATCCTTTTGCCATCGCCGTTGAATTGCTGCTCAACTGTAGCGGCCGGGTGGTCGTATCAGGCATCGGCAAATCCGGCCATATCGCCCGCAAAATTGCGGCGACACTGGCTTCCACCGGCACCCCTGCCTTGTTCATCCATCCTGCCGAAGCGGCGCATGGCGATCTTGGCATGGTGACTGAAAACGATACTTTCATCGCCATTTCCAACTCGGGCGAAACCTCCGAGTTGATGGCGATTGTGCCGACCGTCAAGCGGATGGGCGCCACCCTGATTGCGATGACCGGCAGCGACAGCTCGGCGCTGGCGCAACTGGCCACGGTCCACCTCAACGTGCGGGTCGACCAGGAAGCCTGTCCATTGAACCTGGCGCCGACCGCCAGCACCACCGCCACGCTGGCGCTGGGCGATGCGCTGGCGGTAGCGCTGCTGGACGCGCGCGGCTTCCGCGAAGAAGACTTCGCCCGCTCGCACCCGGGCGGCGCGCTCGGACGCCGGCTGCTGACCCATGTACGCGATGTGATGCGCAGCGGCGATGCGATTCCGGCGGTGACCGCCGAGGTCTCGCTGTCGGCGGCACTGCTTGAAATCACCCGCAAGGGGATGGCGATGACCGCCGTGGTGGATGATCGTTATCACGCGATCGGCGTGTTTACCGACGGCGATCTGCGCCGCCTGATCGAACAGATCCAGGATTTCACCAATGTCACGATTGCCGATGTGATGCATGCCAATCCACGCACCATCGGTCCCGATCAACTGGCGGTCGATGCGGTGCACATGATGGAGCAATACCGCATCAATCAATTGCTGGTGGCGGATGCCGAAGGCAAGCTGGTCGGCGCCCTGCACATCCATGATCTGACCCGCGCCAAGGTTATCTGATGTCGGCCGCCACTTCGATCATTGCCACCGATAGCGGGACGCCGAGCGCAGACGTGCTGGCACGCGCGGCACGGGTGCGCCTGATGATCTTTGACGTCGATGGCGTGCTGACCGACGGCGGCCTGCTGTATGGCGCCGATGGCGAACAGCTCAAGCGCTTTAACGCGCTGGATGGTCACGGCATCAAGCAATTGCAGCAATCGGGCGTCGCCACCGCGATCATCAGCGCGCGCCAGTCCGGCATTGTCAGCCGCCGCGCCGGCGATCTCGGCATTGCGCATGTGCAGCAAGGCGTGCACGACAAATACGCTGCATTTGTAAAGTTAATGGCACAACTCGGATTAAGCGAAGATGCCTGCGGATTCATCGGCGACGACGTGATCGACTTGCCTATCCTGTCATGCGCAGGATTTGCCGTCAGCGTCCCCAACGGCCATAGCGACGTCAAATCCCGCGTCCACTATGTGACCCAGGCCAGCGGCGGCCATGGTGCGGCGCGCGAGGTGTGCGATTTGATCATGCGTGCGCAACATACCTATGACGCCACGCTGGCCACTTATCTGCGCACCAATCCGCTGAATAAAAATCCGGCATGAAGAACCTCCGTTCCGCTTATCGCTTTCGCTTCATTCTGCTGCTGGTGCTGGTTACCTTGCTGGCGCTCGGCAGTTTCTGGCTGGTGCAAGTGATGCGCAAGGATACCGAAGACATGCTGCCGCATCAGACGCGGACCGAGCCTGATTATTACGTCGAGAAATTCAACTATGTGCAGATGTCATTGAGCGGCCAGGCGCGCTACAACATCTCGGGCGACCTCCTCACGCACAATCCGGCAGACGATTCATTTGACGTTCAAAAGCCGCTGATCCACAGCCTGGACAAAACCAAGCCGCCAATGAATCTGCGCGCCGAGCGCGCCAAGATCGAGGACAACAACAGCAAGGTGCACTTGTACGGCGACGTCAATGCGGATCGCCCGCGCACACCGCTGGCTGACAATTTTCACCTGAAGTCCGAATACTTGTTGCTGCTGCCTGACGATGACGTGATACAGACCGACAAGCCGGTCGAGATCACGCTGGGGCAATCGATATTGAATGGCACCGGCATGCACTTCAACAACGCCACGCGCGAATTGAAGTTGTCGAGCAAGGTGCGAGGCGTATTTCACCCAGCGCCGCATTAACCGATCGGACTTCGTCAGATGCAACGCGGCCCTATTCTTCACCCAGGATTCAACATGAAACGAATATTTTTTCTGTCCTTACTCGCACTGCAGCTAACGGCAATGCCGGTCGCACATGCGGAAAAGGCGGACTCCGAAAAGCCTGCCAATGTCGACGCCGACCAATTGACTTACGACGACGTCAAGCAGGTCAAGATCTTTACCGGCAACGTGGTCATGACACGCGGCACGCTGCTGATGAAAGCCGACCGCGTGGTGCTGACCACCGACCCATCCGGCTATGAGTTTGCGACCCTGTATGCAAAACCGGGCGGCCTGGCGACCTTCCGCCAGAAGCGCGACGGCGGTCCCGATTTGTGGATCGACGGCCACGCCGAACGGATCGAATACGATGGCAAGACAGAAATCGTCAAACTGTATTCAAAAGCCCAAATGCGGCGTCTTGAAGGCGTCAAGCCGACCGATGAAGTCAACGGCGAATTCATTTCCTATGACAGCCGGGCCGAATACTATTCGGTCAACAATACGGTCAACGGCACCAGCCAGCCCGGCGCCGGACGCATCAAGGTCATCATCCAGCCACGCGACAAGGCGACCCAATGACAGCTGCCAGCACCCTGATCGTCAAAGGCCTGCAAAAAAGTTACGGTGCGCGCCAGGTGGTGCACGACGTCTCGCTCGAAGTGAAGTGCGGTGAAGTGGTTGGCCTGCTGGGTCCTAACGGCGCCGGCAAAACCACTTCGTTTTACATGATCGTCGGATTGGTCCCTTCGGACGGCGGCGAGATCGATCTGGACGGCGTCGACATTTCGCGACTGCCGATTCATCGCCGGGCCGTGCTAGGGCTGTCTTATTTGCCGCAAGAGGCATCGGTATTTCGCAAGCTGACGGTGGAAGACAACATCCGCGCCGTGCTTGAATTGCAGCGGCCGAATGGCAAAGCGCTGAGCAAGGACGAGATCGAGGCCCAGTTGCAAAAATTGCTGCACGAACTGCAGATTGAAAAACTGCGCGAGAGTCCGGCACTGTCGCTCTCGGGCGGTGAACGACGGCGAGTTGAAATTGCCCGGGCACTGGCAACCAATCCGCGCTTCGTGTTGCTGGACGAACCTTTTGCCGGCATCGACCCGATCGCCGTCATCGAAATCCAGCGCATCGTGCGCTTCCTGAAAGAGCGCGGCATCGGCGTCCTGATCACCGATCACAATGTGCGCGAAACACTGGGCATTTGCGATCGCGCCTACATCATCAACCAGGGCAGCGTGCTGGCTAGCGGCAGTCCGGATGACATCATCGCCGACGAGTCGGTACGCCGCGTTTATTTGGGTGAACACTTCCGCATGTAACGGCACAGATGAAACAATCTCTCCAACTCCGCACCTCCCAGCATCTGGCGCTGACGCCTCAGTTGCAACAGTCGATCAGACTGCTGCAACTGTCGACGCTCGAACTGCATCAGGAGCTGGAACAAATCCTGTCGGACAATCCGTTGCTGGAGCGCCTCGACGACCCGCTCGACAACTCGGTGCGGCTGCTGGCGGATGGCGCCATTAGCGGCACCCAATCGACCATGGATGCGCCGACCGGCGACAGCGAAGTAAGCAGCTCGCCGAGCGAAAGCGAGGCTCCCGTCGATGCGCCGGCGGCGGCGGAAAATGGCGACACCGAGTGGAGTTTTGACGACGTCGCGCACAGCTCAAAAACACCGGACGACGAAGACTCGCGGCCTCAACTGGAGGCGCAGGAAACAACACTGCGAGAACACTTGCAGCAGCAAATGCGGGAAACGCTGCATGACCTGCGAGACCGCGCGCTGGTCGAACTGATCATCGATGCGCTTGACGATAACGGCTATCTGGAAGAACCGCTGGAAGAAATCCATGCGCGCTTGCCGTCCGAGCTAGGGATTGAAATCGAAGAGCTATCGATGGCATTGAAGATGGTCCAAAGCTTCGATCCGGCCGGGGTAGGCGCCCGCAGCGCCGCAGAATGCCTGACGCTGCAAATCAGACGTTTTGCCAAAGTGCCGCTTGTAACCCGGCGCCTGGCGCTGATCATTGTGCAAGAACATCTGACGCTTTTCGCCCAGCGCGACTTCAATAAAATCAAGAAAGCGCTCGACTGCGACGACGAGGATTTGCGCGAGGCGCAGGCGGTCATCAAACAATGCAATCCGCATCCAGGTGCTCCGTTTGCAGCCAACGCTTCTGATTATGTGGTGCCGGATGTGATTGTCAGGCGCACAAAAGGCGGCTGGCAAGTGATGTTGAATAATGACGTGATGCCAAGACTGCGCGTCAACGCGCTGTACGCCAATATCCTGAAACAAAGCAAAGGCGAAGGATCGCTGACTTCGCAGCTGCAGGAAGCCAAGTGGCTGATCAAGAATATGCGGCAGCGTTTCGACACGATCTTGCGGGTCGCGCAGGCCATCGTAGAACGCCAGCGGAATTTCTTTTCACATGGCGCGGTCGCCATGAGGCCGCTTGTGTTGCGTGAAATAGCTGATACACTAGGTTTACACGAGAGTACTATTTCTCGTGTAACCACTCAGAAATACATGCTGACACCCCACGGGATGTTCGAACTCAAGTATTTCTTCGGTAGCCACGTCGCTACTGAGGCAGGTGGAGAGGCCTCCTCAACAGCGATACGGGCGCTCATTAAGCAATTGATAGGAGCTGAAGATTCAAAAAATCCTTTCTCTGATAGCAAGATTGCCGAAATGCTCGCGGAACAAGGGATGGTGGTAGCTCGCCGGACCGTCGCAAAATATCGCGAAGCGTTAAAAATCCCGCCAGTAAATTTACGCAAGGCCTTGTAGTTCTCTTTTTGTTTGACTGTTGGACCCCGTTGCTGCGTTCGGACAGAGCGCATCTTATAAGATTGATCTCCCCCAAAAGATTGGTCAGCTAAAGATTAAGCTCATATCGGATCCGGACCTCCAGCAACATCCTTGATAGGAGCGCTGTATGAACTTCACAATCAGTGGGCATCACCTCGAATTAACCCCTGCCATTCGCGAATATGTACAAAGCAAAATGGAGCGCATCAAACGCCACTTCGACCATGTCATCGATATCAGCGTCATTCTGACCGTCGACAAAATCACTGAAAAAGAAAAGCGCCAAAAAGCGGAAATCAATCTGCGCGTAAAAGGAAAAGACCTGCATGCAGAACATATTGCCCAAGATCTTTATGCTGCCATCGATGGGCTGATCGACAAGCTCGATCGCCAGGTGAAGAAATACAAGGACAAGATCCAGGATCACCAACACGATGCAATCAAGCATTTCCCGGAAGAGATTCCCGCCGCCGTGACCTGATCCGGCCGTCAAATGAACCTATAGGCATATGAACTGGAACCGGTTCTAGCCTATAAATGAACAAGGGCGCAGTCAATGCGCCCTTTGTTATTTTGGAACCCGGGCCACCTCGGCCTTGATGCTCGCTGATCAGCGTCTCAAACTATCATTCAGCAATTTATTTAAGTACGCCAAACACTTTGCTGATAATCGCACTTCCCGCACCGATCGGATCGTTGCGAATTGCTTTCTCTTCTTCACCAATCATGGTGTACAAGCCGTCCAGCGCACGTTGCGTGACATAGCCTTCGACAGTCGCTTGCTGCACTGGAACCAGGCCGGTTTTGCTGACTTGCTCCATGGTAGCGTTATATTGCGCCGACAGACCGTTACGATCGGTAATCTTCTTCACCATTGGCAAAAACTTTTCACCCAACTGGCTTGACGTCTTTTGCTTGAAAAAATTGGTCACGGAAGTATCGCCGCCGGTCAGAATATTTTTCGCGTCGCTTATCGACATTGACTTCACTGCGTTCAGCAGCAGCGGTTTGGCTAATGGCACGGCAGACTCGGCAGCATGATTCATCGACACCACCAGCTCATCCAATTGCTGCCCTTTACCTGTCATTCGTAATATGGGCATCGCTTGTTCGAGTATTCTCGGCAAACCGATTTTCACTTTGTCGTTATTCAGGAAGCCGTTTTCGACACCCAATTTGGATACCGCGCTATCAGCCCCTTTTTGTAGCGCCGCTTTCAGACCGCTACTCGCATCCTGATTGCTCAGATCGCTGAGCGAAAAAGCGAATACTGCAGATGCCGATACGGCCAGCATCAACGCCAGTGTGGATAGCCGGAGAATTTTCATACTTGGTCCTTGGTGAGTTTAAATGAACAATAACGATATCTTAGAGATGCCCTTCATCTACCAGGAACAGGCGCCTATGCTCGCGTATCGCGTAACGATCGGTCATGCCGGCGATGTAATCTGCTACCTGGCGCGCCTGCAATTGCGTGCTCTCGGCAATCCCGGCGTCATTCGACGACAGCTGATAATCCGGCGGCAACAAGGTTGGCTCACGCATGAAGCACTCGTACAGATCGACCACGATACGGCGCGCTTTGCTGGTCATGCGGTTCACCAGATAGTGACGATAAAGATTTTCACGCAGGAAGCCTTTGAGCACCGCCGCTTGCTGTGCCATCGCATCGGAAAATGCAATTAACGGCTGCGCGTTGCGCACGTCGTCCAGGGTCTGCGGCCGCGCTTCCAGAATCCTCTGCTGCGAGGTCCGGATCAGATCGGTGATCAGCGCATTAATCATTCGGCGAACGGTTTCGTTGATCGCGCGTCGCCCGCTCAAGCCAGGAAAAACGGCCTCGACTTCGCGGCTGTGAACCGCATAGAAATCGATTTGATGCATCTGCTCAAGCGTCAACAAACCCGAGCGTAAACCGTCGTCGATATCGTGATTGTTGTAAGCGATTTCATCTGCCAGGTTCGCCACTTGCGCTTCCAGCGTCGGCTGTCTGCGCTCGATAAAACGCAGGCCAATCTGTCCCAGTTTTTTTGCGTTGGCCAACGAACAGTGCTTCAGAATGCCTTCGCGCGTTTCGAACATCAGGTTCAGGCCGTCGAACGCACCATAGCGCTGTTCCAGCTTGTCTACCACGCGCAGACTTTGCAGATTGTGCTCGAAGCCTCCATGAGCGTCCATGCAGGCATTCAAGGCGTCCTGCCCTGCGTGGCCAAACGGCGTATGACCGAGATCATGTGCCAGTGCAATGGCCTCTACCAGATCTTCGTTGAGCTGAAGATTGCGGGCGATCGAACGTCCGATTTGCGCGACCTCGATGCTATGCGTCAGACGCGTGCGGAACAGGTCGCCTTCATGATTGACGAACACTTGCGTCTTGTATTCAAGCCTGCGAAATGCGGTGGAATGAACGATGCGATCGCGGTCGCGTTGGAATTCGGTACGTGAGTTTGGGGATGCTTCGTCAAACAGGCGTCCTTGCGATGTCGCTGAATGTGCGGCATATGGCGCGAGAGACGCTTCCGAGCTCATCGCGGGATTTCCCCGGATGCCAGTTGCTGAATCGTCGCCAGCAATGCGTCCTGCGGCGCCGTCGTGATCAGGGATCCCCCCAACGGCTTCATCAGGATGAATTTGATCTGGCCATCTTCGTTTTTCTTATCGACCTGCATCAAATCAAGCCAGCGTTGCGCGCCAAGATTCGGCGCCTCGGTCGGCAAGCCGGCGGCGCGTATCAACGCGCAAACGCGCTCTTTGACCACGGCGTCGATATAGCCAAGGCGATGCGACAGATCGGCCGCCATCACCATCCCGCAACCGACTGCCTCGCCATGTAGCCATTTGCCATAACCGAGACCGGATTCAATTGCGTGGCCAAAGGTATGACCGAAGTTGAGGATGGCACGCATGCCGCCTTCGCGCTCATCCTGCCGCACTACATCAGCCTTCAGTTCGCATGAGCGGCGGATTGCATGTACCAGCGCGTCTGTATCGCGCGCCATCAATTTACCGATATTGGCTTCGATCCAGGTAAAGAATTCAGCATCGATCACAGCCCCGTATTTAATCACCTCGGCCAAGCCGGCCGATAACTCGCGCGCTGGCAGCGTGTTCAAGGTCATGGTATCGGCGATCACAGCTTGCGGCTGGTAGAACGCACCGATCATGTTTTTCCCAAGCGGGTGATTGATCCCGGTTTTGCCGCCAACCGACGAATCGACTTGCGCCAACAGCGTTGTCGGAATTTGTACAAACGGTACGCCACGCATATAGGCGGAAGCCGCGAAACCGGTCAGATCGCCGATCACGCCGCCGCCCAAGGCAAGCAATGTGGTCTTGCGATCACATTTTTCTGCCAGCAGGCGGTCGAAAATTTGCATCAGGCTTGCCCAGTTCTTTTCTTCTTCACCGTCGGGCAAGACGATTTCAATGACTTTCTTGCCTACCGCCTGCAAGGTCTGGGTTAAGCGCTGAAGATAGAGCGGCGCGACCGTGGTATTGGTCACCACGGCAACCTGCTTGCCGACAATCAGGCGCGAGATGCGATCGCGGTCGGTCAACAGCGATGGGCCTATTACGATCGGGTAACTGCGTTCGCCGAGATCTACTTGCAACGTGATCGCCGGGGATGGGGCTTGTGGAGTCGCTTGCGGCTGGGTCATGGGGAAATCCGGTGAAATATGATGAGTGCGGCATCCGACGCCGGCACCAGGCAGGGCGGACTCTCGCTCCAGATCAGAGTTATCGGACAACAATTCAAGCTGGCTCAAAATGCTGTGCACCAGAAATTGTACGTTAGGTCGCCCGGTATCGATGACAAGGTCAGCGACTTCGCGATAATAAGGCTCACGCTGGCGTGACAGTTCCTCAAGCCGCCTGCGCGGATCGGCAGTTTGCAGCAGCGGTCGTTTTTTGTCGCGGCTAGTGCGCTGAAGAATGCTGTGAATGCTGGCACGCAGGTAAATCACGGTGCCTCTGGTTTTCAGATATTCGCGGTTTTCCGGCCTCAGAATGGCGCCGCCGCCGGTAGCCAAGACGATATCTTGGCGCGCGCTCAGGTCGCGTATGACTTCAGCTTCGCGTTGACGGAAGCTCTCTTCGCCTTCAATTTCAAAGATCAACGGAATCGAGACGCCGGTACGCGCCTCGATCTCATGGTCCGAATCAATGAATAGCTTATTTAGCTTTTTGGCCAGGGCACGGCCGACCGTGGTCTTGCCGGCACCCATCAGGCCGACCAAAAAGATATTACCTTTCATGTACACCGTACCATTTCACTGCTTACCTTTTGCACAAGTGCAGACACCGGTGCATGACCGGTGTCCCTGTGCAATCAGCGCCCAGCAATACGGTCGATCACGACTTTCGGTGTCAAGAAAATTAATAATTCGGTCTTGTTGCTGACGCGATTCGTTTTCTTGAAAAGATACCCTAGAACCGGGATATCTCCAAGGAGTGGCACTTTATTAACGAGATTTTTCTCGATCTGGGTATAAATTCCGCCGATCACTACGGTACCACCATTTTCCACTTGCACCTGCGTTTGCACATGTTTGGTGTTAATCGCAAGACCACCGGAAGTAGGGTCACCCGGGCTATCGTTGGTCACGTCAACCGTCAGGATGACATTACCATCGGGTGTGATTTGCGGCGTTACCTCCAGTTTCAGATTGGCTTTCTTGAACTCAACCGCAGTAGCACCACTGCTGGTCGCGTTCTGGTAAGGGATCTCGGTTCCTTGCTCGATCAGCGCTTTTTGCTGGTCAGCTGTGACAACCCGTGGGCTAGAGATGATCTTGCCCTGTCCATCTGCTTCCAGTGCCGACAATTCCAGGCTGATGAACTTGGTTGCAGCAGCATTAAACAAAGTCAATGCCATTGAACCTGCCAGATTCCCATTCAAGCCGTCTGCCGGCAAGTTGACCGAGTTGCCGTTAACCGTTTTCAGTGCTGAAGAGTTCAAGCCTGGTACATTGGCCGAACTACCGCCAGCCGCACCTACAGTGCCAGTTTGCTGTCCGCCAACTTCAACAATCGGCCGGTTGCCGCTGTGAGATCCGAATCCAAGTTTGGCTCCAAGGTTACGGCTGAAACTATCATTGGCTTCGACCATCCGTGCCTCGATCAGAACCTGACGAGAGGCGATGTCGATTTTCTGCACCAGACTGCGGATATTTTGCAAGACAGTCGGCGTGTCGGTAATAAACAATTGATTGGTGCGTGGGTCAATCACCGCGCTACCACGTGCCGACAGGATGCTGTTTTTCTTGCCGGAACCGCCACCACCGCTTTCATCAATACCAAACACTTTCTTGAATGCTTCGGCCTTTTGATAATTCAACTGGAACGATTCGGTACGCAGCGGCTCCAGCTCGGCAATTTGCGCGCGCTGTTCAAGTTCCAGCTTTTCTTTGGTCAGCAATTCATCTTTAGGTGCAATCCAGATCACCGAACCGTTCTTGCGCATGTCCAGACCTTTGGCCTGCATCACGATGTCCAGCGCCTGATCCCAAGGCACGTCTTTAAGGCGCAGCGTCAGATTGCCGCCAACGGTATCGCTGGTGATGATGTTCAAGCCGGTAAAGTCAGCAATCACTTGCAACACGGAGCGCACTTCAACGTTCTGGAAATTCAGCGAGAGCTTGTCGCCGCGATAACCTTTCGCAGTTCCTTGCGCCAATTTGTTCGGATCTTCCTTGATCGGTTTGACTTCGATCACCAATTGCGTGTCGCTTTGGTAAGCGCTGTGCTCCCACAGGCCTTTTGGCTCAATCACCATACGCACGTTGTCGCCTTGCGTCATGGTGGTAATGGTCCGCACTGGCGTACCGAAATCGCCGACATCCAGCTTGCGACGCAAAATGTCCGGCAACGCGGTTTTTGCGAAATCGACCACAATCGTTTGACCTTGCTGACGCACGTCAACGCCTACCTGCGTGTTCGGCAAGTCGATCACGACTCGTCCCTCGCCAGCCGTGCCGCGACGGAAGTCGATATCACGCAAGGCCGGTTTGCCGTTCAACAGCGGCGCTGGCGCCGGTGCTGCAGGGGAAACAGGCGCTGCAGCAGAAGCCGTACGTGCCACCGGCACGCCGACCGCATTGACCGGCGTCGCAATCCCGCCCGAGCCGTCAATCGTCACCACCAGAGCCTTGCCGTCAATCGCCGTAGCGTAGGTCAGCGTGCGCTTCAGGTTGATGATCAGACGCGAGCGGCCGTCGCTTTGCGCCAGGATCACGTTGCGCACGTCGCCCAGGCTAATGTCTTGCGTGGTCAGGCCGGTAGCATTGCTGACGCCGGGGAAATCCAGCGCAATCCGCGCCGGGTTCAGCACCGAAAAGCCAGTCGGCTCCTTGGTCAGTGCTTGTCTGAAATTGACCGCAAGGATGACATTCGCCCCTTGCTGGCTTGCTTTGATCGAAGTAATGGCGTTTTCTTCAGCCATCGCCGAACGCCCCACCCCGACCAAACAAACCAGCGCGCAAAGCATCAGCGCTTTCTGGCGAATCACGTTCAGGTTAACGAATCTTTTTACTGCTGCAATCATTTTGTGCTCTCCTGCAACGCTAACTTGGCTTCGCGCTCGACCCATTCGCCGGACGCATCTTGTACGATTTCTTTGAGAATCACTTCGGATTCCGTAATTTTGGTCACCATGCCGAAATTCTGTCCAATGTAGTTACCCACTTTGGCTTGAAAAACAGTCTTGTCGACTTGCAGCAAGGCATAACTCAGACCAACTTTTTGCAGTGTCCCGACCATCTTGACGGTGTCCAGCGGATAGTTCTCCAGCGTTTCACGACGACGTTCAAGATTCGGCTTCAAGCCTGACGAACTGCCTTGTAACTTGGCCAGTGCCACCATTAACTTGCTGGGGCTAAAAGGATCAATGCTGGTAGCGCCGCCGTACACAAAAGGAATGAATTTCTTGGGTTCGGTCAACTTCGGAATTCCCACGTGCGTCTGGCTCTTGACCTGCGCCATCCACTCCTTGATTTCCGGTACACCACTGTCACCGCAGCCTGACAAATTTGGTAACAACACGACAAAAAATGTCACGCGGGCCAAATGGCCAATGCGAAAAAACGTCATTTTTGTCCTTTCTGTTTAGCTGGATCAGCGGCCTTACGTTGTGCGGCCACTTCGTCCTTGTCCAGATATCGAAAGGTCTTGGCAATCGCATCCAGGGTGAGTGCACCGTCCTTGCCGGTTGCAACGTTCATATTATTCAGCGTAACAATCCGCGGCAGGTTGGCGATGTCGCTGGCAAACGAGCCGACATCATGATAATTGCCGGTCACCTTGATGTTGATCGGCAGTTCGGCGTAGTAGTCCTTCACCAGCACTTGGCCTGGCTTGAACAACTCAAACTGCAAACCGCGTCCCAAACCAGCCTGGTTGATGTCGGACAGCAGCGCATCCATTTCCGCCTTGCTAGGCAATTGCTTTTCAAGCGTGGCAACGTATTCGCCCACTTGCTTCTTTTGCTTTTGCAGAGCTTCCAGGTTGATGGCCTGCTGAATCTTGCCTTTGTACTCTTCCTTCAGCTGGGCCTCTTTCTGCTCACCGCTATTGAGTTCATCCTGCTGATCGCTCCAGTAGAAGTACCAGCCCACTAGCAACGCCAGCAAAAACACGCCAACCCCACACAAAGCGCGAGGCACAATGGGCCATTGACCAGGATGGCGGCCATTTAGTCCATTAAACTGGGCACCGATCGAGGCGCCCATACTGTTCAAATCGGTCATCGAGCATCTTTCATATCAAGGTTGCTTCTTTGCGGCTGCCGCACCTGCAGCGGCGCCATCGGCGCTTTTTGGCGTTGCTCCCGGCTCATTGTCGGATGGTCGCTTGATGCCGACATTGACAGTGAACTCGAACACCCGCTTGGCATCTCTGCCGGCGCCGATATTGGCCACCCGGATTTCAATCAGATCGGGACGTTCCAGCCAGGCGGAGTTATTACTCAAATTGCGCAACAGCTCCGAGACCCGTTCATTCGATTGAGCGTAACCGTTCAAAGCGACGCGCTGCCCCTCTTGCTTGAAGGATCGCAGGTAAATGCCTTCCGGCGTTTGCTTGACCAGCTCATCCATCAGATACACAGGCTGATTACGATCGCTTTGCAAATCCTCGACCGCCTGTTGGCGCGCCTTCAATGCAGCGATTTCTTGCTTCAGCGACGCGACTTCCTGAATCTCTGCATCAAGTCGTGTGTTTTCTGCTTTGATAAAGCGATTACGTTCGTTTTGGTTGGCAATACTGTTGGCGAAAAATGCCCCCACCAGCAGCACCACTATCAGCCCGATGATCGCCGATAGCAGCAGCATGGCGAAAAAAGCGCTCCGGCGTTGTTTGCGGCTGGCCTCGCGATGAGGCAGCAGATTAATCTTGATCATCAGCCGAACCTCCGCATGGCCAAACCACAGGCAACCAGATAAGACGGCGCCTCAATTCGCAATTGCTTCTCGCGCACGTTGGAGCCAAGTTGCATGCCCGTGAAAGGGCTGACGACCGAGGTCGAGATCTTGGTCCGACCGGCCACCACTTCCACCAAGCCGGGGATAGTGGCGCAACCGCCTGCCAGGAACAATTGATCAACCCGCGTGTAAGGGGTCGAAGTAAAGAAGAATTGAATCGCCCGTGTCACTTCCAACGCTGCACTTTCCAAAAATGGATTGAGAATCTCTTGTTGATAGCCTTCAGGCAAATCGCCGCTGCGCTTTTTGGTTTCAGCTTCGTCGTAAGACAAGCCGTAGGCGCGCACAATGTCCTGCGTCAGTTGGTTGCCGCCAAATGGCTGCTCGCGCTCATAAATAAGCTGGCCGTCCAACAATGCCGACACATGCGTGGTCTGGGTGCCGATTTGAAACAAACCGACGATCTGACCCTGTCCGGCTTTCGGCAACTGGTCGATGATGCGATTGATGGCAGCACGCGCCGCGTAGGACTCGATGTCCATCACGACCGGCTTCAGGCCTGCAGCCTCGGCCACCGCCACGCGATCTTCGACCTTCTCCTTGCGGGTCGCGGCCAGCAGCACTTCGACATCCTCTGGCGAGTGCTGCGCCGGTCCGATGACGTCAAAGTCGAGGCTGACCTCATCCAGCGCAAACGGAATGTACTGGCTGGCTTCGGATTCGACCTGCATTTCCAGCTCATCCTCGGACATCCCGTTCGGCAGGATGATTTTTTTGGTAATCACCGACGCCGGCGGCATGCCCAAAGCGACCAGCTTGGTACCGGAACCGCTTTTTTTCCAAAGCCGCCGCACCACTTCCGTGACTTGTTCGATATTTTCAATATTGCCATCCACCACCGCACCGCGTGGCAGGGGCTCAGAAGCATAACGATCAAGACGGAATTGATCCTTGCCTGACTCGGACAGTTCGACCAGCCTGACGCCCGACGTACTAATGTCAATGCCCACCAGCGGTGGGTTCTTTTTACCGATTAGCGATCCAAGATCTAATGCCAAGAGCATTTCTCCCGTGTGTTTAATATTTGGGGAACATACTGCCTACTAAGCGGTCGCATCTGCAGTAAACCGATTCGAAGTTAGAAAAACCCTGTAACAACCAGGGTTCACAGCAATGTTAAATTTAGTTATGCGAAATCGTAACAATAAGAGCGCATGGCTGTAAAGAAATTTTCCCATAGGCAATTGCTTAAATATCATTGAACTTTGCTACATGCCAACACTATTCATGGTAATTGGCTCCCGACAGACAAATTCCGTCTGAATTTCGCAACGGATTTCTGACGCAAGTAGAACTACATGATGCACAGCAAGTTTTGAGCCATGCCCTGTACCGCTATAATGCGAGGCATTCTTACTCCACTTACAACGCCACGCATGACGCCCCCAGAATCTGCCAGCGACACCCAAACTCCCACCCCACGTCGCCGCATGCCGTTGTTGTTGCGGCTGGTATTCGGCTTGTTTGGCATTGTTCTCAGCCTGATAATTATCGGCGTGCTAACAATCTTCTTCATGCTGTCGATGGCCTATCCCAATCTGCCGGAACTGGATTCGCTGACCGACTATCGGCCCAAAATCCCGCTCCGTATCTTTTCTGCCGACGGCGTCCTGATCGGCGAGTTCGGCGAAGAGCGACGCAGCCTGGTGCGTATCAACGAGATTCCCGATGTCATGAAGAAGGCCGTGCTGGCGATTGAGGATGATCGCTTTTATCAACACGGCGGCGTCGACTACCAAGGTATCGTGCGCGCAACATTGAACAATCTGAGCGGCGGCGGCGGCGGCGCCAGCACAATTACGCAACAAGTCGCCCGTAATTTTTTCCTTACCAGCAACGAACCGACCTTTCTGCAAAAAGCCTCGCGCAAGTTCCTGTATGAAATCCCGCTGGCCTGGAAAATCGAGCGCAATCTGACCAAGGACCAGATTCTGGAGGTCTATATGAACCAGATTTATCTGGGACAGCGCTCCTACGGCTTCGCCTCCGCCGCACAAGTCTATTTTGGCAAGAAGCTGCAAGACATCACCACTGCCGAGGCGGCGATGCTGGCCGGCTTGCCAAAAGCGCCATCGGCCAATAATCCCGTGGTCAACCCGAAACGCGCTACGGCGCGCCAGCAATATATTCTGTTGCGGATGTTGCAATTGCACTACATCACGCCGGCACAATACGAACAAGCCAAAAACGAACAGCTCCACATCAAGAGCGGCACCAGCGAATTCGGCATCCATGCAGAATTCGTAGCCGAGATGGCGCGTCAGCTGGTATACGACCAGTTCAAGGAAACCACTTACACCCGCGGCCTCAACGTCTTCACCACCATCACCAAGGCCGATCAGGATGCGGCCTATATCGCGCTGCGTCGCGGCATCATGGACTATGAGAAGCGACGCGGTTATCGCGGCCCCGAGGGCTATATGGAAATCCCAGACGGCTCTAAAGAAGAAGCCGAAAACGCGATGGAAGTGGAACTGGCCGAACATCCCGACAGCGATGAAATCGTCGCCGCGGTGGTGCTGGAGGCAAGCCCCAAGCTGGTGCGCGCGTTACTGTCGTCGGGACAGGAAATCAATATTTCAGGAGCCGGCCTGAGCATCGCCACCAACCTGCTGAGCGACAAAGCGCCGCCGCAACGCAAAGTGAAACGCGGCGCCATCATCCGCGTCATGCTGGAAGGAAAAAACTGGACCATCACCCAGATGCCATCCGTGGAATCGGCATTTGTCGCCGCCAACACCAAAGACGGCGCGATCCGCGCTCTGATTGGCGGCTTCGACTTCAATCGCAATAAGTTCAACCATGTCACCCAGGCCTGGCGCCAACCGGGGTCGTCGTTCAAACCGTTCATTTATTCCGCCTCGCTGGAAAAAGGCTTGTCGCCTGCCACCGTCATCAACGATGCACCCATCAGCTACGGCGGCGGCCAGACCGGCGGCCAGGTTTGGGAGCCGAAGAACTACGGCAACAAATATGAAGGCCCGATGAGCATGCGCCGTGCGCTGACCAAATCCAAGAATATGGTGTCAGTCCGCATCCTGGACAAAATCGGCGCCAAGTACGGACAGGAATACGTCACCCGCTTCGGCTTCGACGCCGACAAAAATCCGCCTTATCTGACGCTGGCGCTGGGCGCCGGCGCGGTGACGCCGCTGCAGATGGTGGGCGCCTATTCGGTATTTGCCAACGGCGGCTATAAAATCAGCCCCTATATCATCAGCAAAATTACCGATGCCAACGGCAACGTGGTGTCGCAGGTCAACCCGGAAACAGCGGGCGATGAAGGCAACCGCGTGATCGACCCGCGCAATGCTTATTTGATGGATAGCATGATGCGCGATGTGGTGCGCTACGGCACCGCAGCCAAGGCGATGTCGCTCAACCGCACCGACCTGGCCGGCAAGACCGGCACCACCAACGACTCGATGGATGCCTGGTTCGCCGGATATCAACCGTCGTTGGCAGCGGTAGCCTGGATCGGTTACGACCAGCCGAAAAGCCTGGGCGACCGTGAAACCGGCGGCGGCCTGGCACTGCCGGTCTGGATGAGTTTCATGCAGCAGGCATTGAAAGGCGTACCGATGGAAGATCGCACGGTGCCGGATGGCCTGATCCAGGCAGGGGCCGAATATTATTATGCCGAATATCCGCCGGGAGCCGGCACGCAAAGTCTCGGCGTCGGCACCGCTCCGCGTTCGGATGAAGAAAAAGCACAGGATGAGGTCAAGAACGAATTGTTCTGATCGCTTGACGCTGCGTGCCGTGCCAGCCACCCCGCACGCACGCAGCGCATCCTACTTCGCGTACAGACTCAGCAACTGGCGCGTATAAATTTCAATATTTTCCGGCAAGCTCACATCCAGCGAGCGCAGCAAGGTCTGCGCATGGCGCCGGTAATCCTCCAATTGCGCATCGTGCGTGGCAAAGGCGCGCAGCACGGCCTGGCCAGCGGCATGGCAATCGAACTCCGGATAGTAATAGCCGTAATCCTTGATGAACTCCGAGTTGTGGATCAGCGGGTAGCCGCCGTACAGCGCCTCGTAGTACAGGTAGTTTTGACCGTTTTCCCAGTGATGCGAAATAATGCAGTCGCCGTAATTGGCCATGAATTCGTACACCGCGAAACGTCCCTCGAAAGAAGCCAGACCGTGCTTGACCACGTCCAGCGTGCGGGCGAAGTGCGAAAACTTCAGATGCTCTTTCAGGTGCAACGTATTGCAGACCCGCAGATACTCCAGGAAAGCCGGTTGCGCGCGGTAGGCTTCTTCGCAAGCCAGCATCGGAATCAGCGAAGTTTTGACCATGCAGACATTGGGCTCGAAAGCGCAAACCCGCCAGCGCGGCTTGCCCGGCTGATAGCCGTAACTGAGATGGCCGGGCAGCGTGGCGATGCCCTTTTCAAAAAACAGCGGCGTCCACAAATGCGGAACAATATGCACCGGCGCCCGCGCAGTCAGGGCGAAATAATCTTTGCAGCTGCGCTCGTATTCCGGCAGCGTCCACACCGCGTCATAGGGCTTGTTGCTGCATAAGCCGCCATGCGGTTTGTTGAACATGGCGCGCTCGATGTCGATCACGTAGTCGTTGCCGACCCGCATCCAGGCGTAGCGCCCGCCGCGCTCGCGGAATTGCCGCACCCAGTCTTCATTGAGCTGGGCACTCATCTCCACCACCACATCCAGCGTGTTCAGCGCCTCGTCGAGTCCTATCATGTCGATGCCGAGATCGCTCAGCAGCATGGCGTCGCTGACCTGCTGTGTCTCGCCGTCGAGCACCAGCACCGCGCGCTCCACCGCCGGCGATTGGTTGAACAGTTGCACCAGGAAGGCACAGTTCTGAAAGATGCCGTTTTCCCAGATCGACTGCGGCCCTTTGCGCACATGCAGGGTCACGCCGACCCGCAGTTTGCGTTGCGGTAAAGCGCTATTCAAAGTGCTCATGCCTGCCCCTCTACGGTGTGTTGCAGCCGTTTCACGAATGCTTCCACATTGGCGGGGTGGGTCGGACTGAGATCACCCAAAAACGCCGCGCCGGCGCGTTTGTAGTCGTCCCAGAAATCCGGCTCTTTATGCCAAGCGTCGAGCAGTGCGCGACCGCCGGCGCTGGCCTCGAAATCAGGATAATGAATGCCGACGCCGGCCGCCTTCAAATAGTCCGAATTGTGGATCAGCGGATAGCCGCCGTAGAGCGCGTCGTAATACAAATAATTCATCTCGCATTCCCATTGATGCGATACCACCGCATCCATTTTGTGCACCGCCATGCATTCTACAAACGCCACGCGCGGTTCATAAGTGGCCTTGCTTTGCTGGGTCAGGTCGAGATTGATGGCGAACCGGTTGAAGGTCGGATGTTCCTTCATCTGCAGCGTGTTCATGACCATCATCGTGCTCACCGATTGCGGCTCCAGACGGAAGGCTTGCTCGCATACCAGCATCGGAATAAAACAGCTTTTGACGACCGAGATATTCGGCTCGAAAATCGCGGTGCGCCAACCGCGCCGATTTTCACCGGCATTCGGCTTGGCGTTCGGCTGATAACCGAAACGATGGCCGTCTTGTTCGACCTGGTCGATCTGCCTTTGAATAAACAGCGGCGACCAGATATGCGGCATGGCGCAGACCGGCACCCGCGACACCGTGCGCAATAGCGGACCGCTGGCTTTCATGTGATGCGGCAAGGTCCATATTTCATGCCACGGCGTGCCGTTGAAAATCTGGCCGCTAGGGCCATCGAACATCGGGCTCTCGGCGTTATCGGCATAGGTGTGGCCGACGAAGAAAGTGATGATCTTGACGCCCAGTGCTCGCACATGGAGCAGCCACTCCAGCGGCAGTTGCGCCCCCATCTCGATCACCACATCCAGCTCGTGCGTCACGTCCTGCGGCTTGACCAGCGGCGCGTCGAGACCATCGAATCCCATCTCGACAGGTATGTGATCCAGATTGCCGCCGTTCAGCAAAAACACGCGTCCGACCTGAGGGCTGCTCTGCAACAGCAGCACCAGAAAAGCCAGATTTTGATTGATGCCGTTGGACCAGAGCTGCGCGCCCTGGACCGCAAATACTGAAATTCCTACATTGATTTTTTTCATGGAGGGCGACGTATTAAAAACCGTTTTGGAAATGACTGTTCATCACGCAATCGTCTGCCGCATCAGCGTCGTCAGCAAGCGCTCATACTCCGCGCTGACCTCGGGGCAGCCTGGCAAATAACGTCCCAGCACCTGGCGCTGGCGAGTCAGGTAATCCTGCCAGACGGCATCGTGATTGGCCAATGCATCGAGCAGTCTGCGGCTGCCGGCCTGCACATCATTGCCATCGTAGTAGTAGCCAAGATCGCTGCACATATAGGCGTTATGGATCAGCGGATAACCTTGCCAGCAAACGTCGAAATAAAAATAATTCAACGCGTTTTCGATCTGGTGAGAAATCACCACGTCGGTCATCTGGTTAAGAAACTGCGGCGTATCGAAGCGGCCAAGAAAAACCGCCTTGTGCTGACGCACGATATCCAGCTGATTCATGACGGCGATGAATTCCTTGCTCTCGCGCGCCAGCCGCTCGGCATTGGTGACCTGCAAGATGGCGATGTCTTGCGGCTGCCGGCGGAACGCTTCTTCCGCGATGAAAGCCGGATACATGCAAAACTTCACAATATCGTGATTGGGCTCCATCACGGTCAGGCGCCTGGGGCCGCTGCGTGGGCGATATTCGCCGTGATGCTCGAAGCCGCGGCTGCGCTCGTCGACGAATACCGGGTCCCAGACAAACGGCACGACCTGGGCCGGACGCCGGCGCAAGGTTTCAAAGTAGGACTGGCTGTTGGTAGCCACCTGCGGCACCATCCAGATGGCGTCGTAACGCTGGTTGACGAACAAGTCGTAACCCCACATCGGCCGATTGAACAGCACCGACTGCATCACATGCACGTACTCAAACCCGCAGCAATACGAAACCAGCCGCGTCCCTTGCTGCTTCAGATAGTCGGTCTGATTGGCGTCGATCTGGCCACCCAGTTCGATCATGATATCCAGGTCGTCTTTGGCCTGCTCGAACGTCACGGTCGGCCAGCGCGTTTGATCCCACGGCAAAGCGGCGGTGATGGCAACTGCGGTGGTATTGACCAGGCGTACCGACTGCACGCTCGGACACTGCTTGAGCGCCTCGGCCAGATACACCGCGTTCTGCTTGATGCCGTTATTCCATAAGGATTCGTTTTCCTGATGCAAACCAATCGTGATGCCTATGCGTAATGAGCCTGTGGCGCCTGTGGATGCGTTCATATTTTTGTTGTAAACGTGCGGTGGAATGAGTGCGGATAAAGACGTTAGCGCGTCAGCGCGGGCGATTGCGTCTGTTCTGTCCAGCCGTACTGCACGTAGCGGCGAATGATCAGACAACCTGGAGGCGAATCGACCAGCGACACCGAGCCGCCTGGCTCAGCCGCCGACACATACACGGTAAAAGTCGGCAGCAAGGCACTGGCGCGATACCCTTTCAGCTCCGTTTCGGCGATGCTCTTGCAAGAGTAAGGCGCAATCGAGATGCGTTCTGCGGCAATCGAGCAGGCGCCATTTTCCTGCGGCACCGCGGTGATCGAAACCGCTGCGGAGGCTCCGGCATATTCGACCCCGGTCAGCGAGAAAAACGGCCCGCGATCCGGATGCGCCCGATCCCAGTCGACCAGCACATCGTGCGCGCGCGTACCGTTGATCGCCAATCCCGACAAGCGCGTGATGGCGGGCTGGCACTGTTTGACGCCGACGCTGCGCGCAGCCTCGGCCAGCAAGTTCAACGGAGCGGCAGGGGCGGCGCGCGCCGCTGTTGCGGGACGCGTTTGCGCATGCAGTGCAGCGCTTGTCAGCATCAGGAAAATCGCGGCACCGGCCGCCATTCGGGGGATTGTCATTTGATCTTTTTGGATAAGCGCTGCAACCGTCGACTCTTGGTCGGCCGGCCGCATCAGAATGTCAGAACGGCATTATATTGCGCGTATCTTGGCGGCAACGAAATATGTCATCGCTTATGACTGCAATACCACAGGCACGCCACCCTGTTGACTGATCATCACCGATAACGCGGCAAAAAATTCGGATCCATCGCGCGTATTCAACCAGGTGTCGCCGTGCTGCCGGTAATGAAAACCGCCGGACTTTGCGGCGATCCATAATTCCTGCATCGGCGCCTGGCTGTTGACGATGATCTTGGAGCCGACAAACTCGATCTCCAGCACGTTGCCATTGCGGCTACATTCCACATCGAGATCGGTGCTATCGCTGACCTGCTCCAGCGCCGTCTCTATCTTGCTCAAAGCAGCCTCGGCCGCGGCCAGGAATTCTGATTCCGTCATGCTACACTCCAATCCGTTTCGTTAAACAGTGATTCTAATCCGTGAAACCCACTTTTGATTTGCCGCGCGTCGCGATGGTTACCGCCATGCTTGCCCTGCTGACCGCCTGCGGCCAAAAAGGTCCGCTGTTCATGCCCGCAAAACTGCCGCCGCCAGCGGTCAAGACGACACCAGCAACACCCGTTAAACCCGATGTGCCGGAAACGCCGGACGCACCGGCAACCTCACCACCTGCTACCAGATAATTGGCTTTCCTATGTCGTATTTTTCGTACAAGAATGGCGTCCTGCACGCTGAAAACGTTGCACTGAGTGCTATTGCCCAACAGTTCGGCAGCCCCACTTACGTCTATTCCAAGGCCGCACTGGTCGAACATTTTTCCGCCTATCACGATACCTGCAAGCTGCATGGCCGCGACGACACCGGCGCAATGATCTGCTATTCGGTCAAATCCAACTCGAACCTGGCAGTCCTGCAATTGCTGAACCAGCTCGGCTCCGGTTTCGACATAGTCTCGGGTGGCGAATTATTGCGCGTAATCGCAGCCGGCGGCGATCCTCGCAAGGTGATTTTTTCCGGCGTCGGTAAATCCCGGGACGAAATGCGACTGGCACTATCGCACGATATTTTTTGCTTCAACGTTGAATCGATTCCCGAGTTGCATCGGCTTAACGAGGTGGCCGGCGCAATGGGCAAGCGCGCCGCCATTTCACTACGCGTCAACCCGAACGTCGATGCCAAGACCCATCCGTATATCTCGACCGGCCTCAAGGAAAACAAATTCGGCGTCGCCTACGACGAAGCGCTGGCTTGCTACCGCACCGCTGCGAGCCTGCCGCATATCGAGGTGGTCGGGATCGACTGCCATATCGGTTCGCAATTGCTGGACGATGCACCGTTGCTGGAAGCACTCGACAAGGTGATCGAGCTGATCGACCAGTTGCACAGCGAAGGAATTCAGCTGCACCACCTGGATATCGGCGGCGGCATCGGCATCACTTACGACGATGAAAAGCCGGTTGCCATCACCGACTATCTGGGCCGCTTGTTTGCCCGTGTCGACGCCTGGCGTCAGCAAAAATACCAGGGTGCGCCGATCAAGGTGATGTTTGAACCGGGCCGTTCCATCGTCGGCAATGCCGGCATCCTGCTGACCGAAGTCCAATACCTGAAACACTCTGCGGCGAAAAATTTCGCGGTGGTCGATGCCGCCATGAACGACTTGATGCGGCCGGCGATGTATGAAGCGTGGCACGGCGTGCAAGCTGTGCTGCAACGCCCTACCGCCAGCCAGACCTACGACGTGGTCGGTCCGGTATGCGAATCGGGCGACTGGCTGGCGCGCTCGCGCTCGCTGGCGATCGAGCAAGGCGATTTGCTGGCGATTATGTCGGCCGGCGCCTATGGCATGACGATGGCGTCCAATTACAACACGCGCGGGCGCGCGGCCGAAGTGATGGTGGACGGTGATCAGGCGCACCTGATTCGCAAGCGCGAAAACCCGGGCGACCTGTTTGCGCTGGAATCGACCTTGGCCTGAACGGCGCCACCCAGCTTTTTTTAGCGGAAAAAGTTAGCTGGCGACAGCGTCGCCAGCGACACATCAGGGCGCCTCGAAAAACCGTAGCGAGCGGCTCAAGGTCGGGGCGAGAAGCGCAGCCGTACAAGAGGTACGGCGAGCATCACAGCCCCGAGATTGAGCCGCGCAGTAGGTTTTCGAGGTGCCCATCACAATTCGCCGTAGGAATGCAAGCCGGACAGGAACATATTGACGCCGAGGAAGGCAAATGTCGTCACCAGCAAGCCGATCAGCGCCCACCACGCAGCTACCTGACCGCGCAGTCCCTTCATCAAACGCATATGCAGCCACGCCGCATAATTGAGCCAGACGATCAGGGCCCAGGTTTCCTTCGGATCCCATGACCAGTAACCACCCCAAGCTTCAGCCGCCCACAGCGCGCCCAGGATGGTCGCGATCGTAAAGAACGTGAAGCCGACTGCGATCGCCTTGTACATCACGTCGTCCAACACTTCCAGCGACGGCAGGCGATCGACCAGATAGCCGTGCGACTTCAGCAGATACGCCACCGACACCATGGCCGCCAGCGAGAAGGTGCCGTAGCCGATAAAGTTTGCCGGCACATGGATTTTCATCCACCAGCTTTGCAATGCCGGCACCAGCGGTTGAATTTCCGCGGCGTCGCGCGACACCATGTACCACAGCAAGAACCCGACCGCGGCCGAAATCACCAGCAGCACGAAAGCGCCTAGCTGGCGGGTGCCGTAGTGATGTTCGTAATACAGGTAAAACAAGGCCGTGATCAGGCTGAACAGGACAAATACTTCGTACAGGTTGGAGATCGGTATATGGCCGATATCGGCGCCGATCAGGTAGGACTCGTACCAGCGCACCAGCATGCCGGTAAAGCCCATCACCACCGCAGCCCAGCACAACTTGGAACCGATCGATGCGCCAAATCCGGAACGCGTAATCAATCCGCCCCAGAAAAATAGCGTCGACAGGAAAAACAGCGTGCTCATCCACAGGATCGCGGACTGGCTGGAGAGCATATATTTCAGGAAAAATTTCTGGTTGGCCATCTCGAGCGCACCGCCGTACATGGCAATCGCCGACAACGACAATACTGCGAGCAATGCGATCAGCCAGCGCACCGACTTCCAGTGCCAGCCGAGCCAGGCGAAGGTCGGGGCCGCCAGCACCAGTACCGCCTTTTCGTAATAATCCATGTGCGCGCCGTAGCGCGTCAGCGCGAACAACGAGGCCGCCACCAGCGCCACCGCGTACAGCCAGTCCAACACCGACAGGCGCTTGAAAAAGCCGTTCGGGGGCGAATAAGTTTGCGTCAGTTCCATATTTTCTCCGTATCGTTCTTTAGCAGCGCCGGTGGCGTGCACTGGAACTCATGTTGTTGCTTGCATGTCGTGGATGACGTCTGCACATCGTTGCACGCCAGTTCGATTTAAGTTTCTGATTGCATCAATTGCGTTCGCAACACTTCAAATTCTTTCTGGAAGTCTAGCGTCTTGCGCTGCGAGCTCATCGCCATCAGCGCATGCGACTGCCCATCCGCATCCTTGCCGGGCCGGATCCACACCCACACCCGGCGCTCACGCACATACAGCATCGAGAACACTCCTAATACCAGTAGCAGGCAGCCCAGATAAACCACTTTTTTACCGGGTGAACGAGTGACCTGGAATACCGACGCCTTGATTTCGTCAAAGCCGGTCATTTGCAGATACACAGGCGCATTATAAAAGTTTGCATCCGACATCGCATTGGTGCTCAGCTGCAAAAAGCGCGCGTGTTTGTCGTCGCTGGGCACTTCTTTCAGGCCGTCTTTCTGACGCGCCACTTGCCACAAATCCCACATGCCGCCGTCGAGAATTTTCATGAAAATATCGGCAGCCTTTTCCTGTTCTTGCGGCGGCACCCGCGCCAGGAAGTTGGAAATCGCCACGTATCCGCCCTGCTTGCCGTCACCCGCGAACAATGACAAACCCTTGATCGCGGATTGCTGCAACTGCGTGCGCAACAGTTCGATGCCGTCGCGACTTGCGGGCAGCGCACGTTGCGCATAACGCTGCGCCGCCATGCTGCGCAACTCCGGATTCATCAATGCCGCGCGCAGCCGCATCCACTCTTCAACCGAGTCGTTGTCGTCCGCCGGAATACGCAAATAGCGGAACGGTTCATCCGGCATATCCCGGACGCCGGCCAGGAATACATACGCATCGCCAACCTTGATTGGCTGCATGTAGTTGCTGAATTCACGCGCCTGGCCGGTCTTGTCGCGCAGCTTGTATTGCACGCTGGGCCCGACATTTTTCAAGTCTTTCTTATTGGCGCTTTTGGCGCCGGAACCCAGGTGCTCGCTCAGATCGTCCGACAGGCGTTGATGCAGACTCTTGGCCTTGGTGACGGCCCGCAAATCATCCCCAGCCTGCGCCATATTCTCCACATTAAATGGACGGAAGCCAGACCATTCAATCGTATAGTCGGTATTGCCGGCCAACGGCGTTGAGCCATTCACTTCGCCGGATAGCGGGAAGCTTGCCTGATTGGCCCCGACCATCGGATACGCGCTCAATTTCAGCTTGCTGCCGCCGTCTTCGAAGCTCGACTGGTAAACCGCAATTCCCTTGTAAATCAGCGGTTGATTGACTTTAATCGTGGCAGGGAAAGTCTCCCCGCTGACGTTGTCCCGGATCACGACTTCGCTGGCGAACAGCTTCGGCATGCCGGTGCTATAGAAGTCGATAATGAATTTCTTCAGCTGAATGGTGAACGGCAAATCCTGGATCAGCACACCGTCTTTCTGCGGGATGATCGCCGTGCTGCTGGCCGAACCTTCGGGGATCAGGGTGTTGCCGCGGAAAGTCGGATTGCCGAGACCGAGGCGATGTTCTGCCGGGATTTCGGCAATGATGCCGTTGCCGTTAAAAGGCGTTTTGCCATAAATCCATTGCTGTACGCGAATCGGCAAATCGGAATCGAGCAGACCGCCGAGACATATGATCACGATCGCACTGTGCGCGAAAATATAGCCCCACTTGTTGGCCGCGCCCTGCTTGGCGGTAATCAAGGTGGCATCGTCTTTGGCGACGATCTTGGTCTTGTAGCCTTTGGCCGCAATCCGCGCCGCCAATTGCTGTGTCAGCACAGCCGGCGCGGTGATCGAGGTCCACTCGGCCTTGTGATGAAAGTTGCGCAATGATTGCTCGCGCACATGTTCGCGCCAGCTGCGCATGTCTTTCAGCATCTTTGGCGCATTGCGGATAATGCACAGCGAGGTGGACGCGACCAGAAACGTCATGATCAACAGGAACCACCACGACGAATACACGGCGTACAAACCCAGCTTGCCGAACACTTCAAACCAGAATGGGCCGAACTGATTAACGTAATTCGGCATCGGCTCATTTTGCTTGAGCACGGTACCGATGATCGATGCAATCGCAATGATCGTCAGCAAACTGATGGCGAAGCGCATCGACGACAGCAACTCGACGGCATCGGCCAGCCAGCGACGATTTGTCTTCAACTCAATTCCTGCAGTACTGGTGCTGTCACTGTTATTTGTCCGCATAGCAAGTTGGTCTTTTAAAAGAAAAAGGGGCGGCCTAGGCCACCCCCTGAATGCATGAATTGACTATTGGCGTTACTTCAATCCGGCGATGTAATCGGCAACCGCCTTCATTTCATCAGCGGACATGCGTCTGGCGATGGCATCCATTTGCGGGCTGTTCTTACGTGTGCGGTTGTCGAAGTTGGCCAACTCGGCAACCGTGTAGTCCTGATGCTGGCCGCCAATGCGTGGGAATTGGTTCGGGATGCCGGCGCCGGTCGGACCATGGCAAGCGGCGCAGGCGGGGACATTCTTCTCTGCGATACCGGCACGGTAAATTCTCTTGCCCAGGGCCAGCGTATCCTTGTTTTTTGCTGCGCCCGGTTTGGGTGCTTGCGCTTCCAGATAGGCCGCGATGTTTTTCATTTCATCGTCGGTCAAGACCTTGGCCAACGGCGACATGATCGGATTGCTGCGATCGGCGCCTTTGAAATCGGTTAATTGCTTGTGGATGTATGCACTGTGCTGACCGGCCAGTTTCGGGTTTTGGCTGATGGTGGATGCACCGGCTGCGCCATGGCAGGAAACGCAGGCGGTAATATTGCGGGCCGCGTCGCCACTGGTATAGAGCGCTTCGCCTTTGGCTGGATCTGCTTTGGCAGCTCCGGCTTTTGGATCTTCGGCTGCATGAGCAACAGAAGCAAACGCCAGCATTGCGGCGAACAAGGATTTTGCTATTGGAAAAAACGCACGGTTCATTCACACACCCTGAGACTAAATTATTGAAATTCTGCCCTAATGGCGACGGTATTATTGCCGGCACTTCCACTGGACACCTCGGAAAACCTACTGCGCGTCCCAATCTCGGAGCTGTGATGCTCGCCGTACCTCAGTACGACTGCGCTTCTCGCCCCGACCTTGGGTCGCTCGCTACGGTTTTTCGAGGTGCCCCCACTATGTCTGCGTATGACGAAAACCCTGAGGCCACTTCATCGACATGCCCCGCATAGCTCGGTACTGCTACAAGACATAACCCCTTATTGTACAATAGCTTTCCGGCATTTTTGTCTTCCCCTACTGCATTTTCTGCTCACTCCATGTCCCTACTTTGGCAAGCCCGCTTCTTTACTACGGTCAACCACCTTCGCGACTTGCCAACATTGCAAGTTCCCGAAATAGCTTTCGCCGGCCGTTCCAACGCTGGCAAATCGACCGCCATCAATCTGCTGTGCAATCAAAAAAAGCTGGCATTTGCGTCCAAAACACCGGGCCGCACGCAACACATCAATTACTTTTCGATTGGCGGCGCGCATGTCGGCCAGCATCGCAAGGATGAAACCAAGGTCGATGAAATCCGCTCGATGCTGGTCGACTTGCCCGGCTATGGCTACGCGGAAGTGTCCGGCTCCGCCAAACTGCATTGGCAAGCATTGCTCGGTGACTATGTTCGCCGCAGACAGCAATTGGCCGCACTGATCCTGATCGTGGACTCGCGCCGGCCTTTCACCGAACTCGATGTCCAGATGGTCGAATGGTTTGCTCCCACCGGAAAACCGATTCACTGCATCCTGAGCAAGTCCGACAAGTTAAATCGCAACGACGCCACCAATGCATTGCGCCAGGCGCGCACCTTCCTGGCGAGTTATGTCGATGAAAACAACCAGCCGCTGCCATTCACCGCACAATTATTTTCGGCATTGAATCGCAATGGATTGGAAGAAGCCAATGAACGTATTCTGGCGCTGGCCGGCCTGGCAACCCCGGATGATGCGGGTAGCGATGCGGCAGTTGATCCGGAAAAATAGTAGAGAGGAAACTGGCGAGCAAGCACGGCAATGCGTACGTCAGAATGCTCAGGCATAAATCAAAAAGGCCCTGGAGAAAGGGGAATATCTCCAGGGCACAATGCCTTATCACTAGAAGCGATACGGCCCCGCTCAGGGAGGAAAGCGGGAGGCGAATAATGCACCTATTGCTAGGAGATGGACTACGCCGAAAAAGTTCACGTTTTTTTATGATTTTTTATTATCCGCAAAAATATCATCGAACAATCTGCTCAAGATCGACAGTGAACGAACCGCGGTCCGCCGCACATCCTCCGAAATATTGAACGCGCGATACAATCCTGAGCAAGTTGCAACGACCCACTCACCCCCCATCTCTGACAACGATATGCCACGCTCACAAAACACCGCCAGATACCCTGCAATTCGCATGCGCCGTATGCGCAAAGATGCATTTTCGCGCGCAATGATGCGCGAGAACACCGTGACCACCGCCGACCTGATTTATCCGGTGTTTATACTGGACGGCAAAAATCAGCGCGAAAAAGTAAGCTCGATGCCCGGCGTCGAACGCGTGTCGATCGACTTGCTGCTGAACGTCGCGGAAGAATGTGTCGCACTGGGCATCCCGGTCATCGCGTTATTTCCGGTGATAAATCCATCGCTGAAAACCCCGGACGGGATTGAAGCGACCAATCCAAAAGGCTTGATCCCGCGCGCGGTGCGCGAGTTGAAACTGCGCTTCCCGGAACTCGGTGTGTTGACCGACGTTGCCCTCGACCCATACACCAGCCACGGCCAGGACGGCGTACTGGATGCCGACGGTTACGTACTCAACGACGAGACCTGTGCAATCCTGGTCAAGCAGGCGCTGGCTCAGGCCGAAGCCGGCGTCGATATCGTGGCGCCGTCCGACATGATGGATGGCCGCATCGGCGCCATCCGCGCCGCACTGGAATCGCATCAATATATTTACACCCGCATCATGGCGTATTCCGCCAAGTACGCATCGGCTTTCTACGGCCCTTTCCGCGACGCCGTCGGCTCATCCGCGACGCTTGGCAAAAGCAATAAAAACACCTATCAAATGGATCCCGCCAACAGCAACGAAGCGCTGCACGAAGTCGCGCTCGATCTGGCGGAAGGCGCCGATATGGTGATGGTCAAGCCGGGCATGCCTTACCTGGATATCGTGCGCCGGGTGAAGGATGAATTCAAAGTGCCGACCTTTGCCTACCAGGTCAGCGGCGAATACGCGATGATCAAGGCGGCGGCGCAAAATGGCTGGCTGGATCACGACAAAACCATGATGGAAGCCATGCTCGCATTCAAGCGCGCCGGCGCCGACGGCGTGCTGACTTATTTTGCGCTGGACATCGCCCGCCACTTGAAGAAGGTCTGATAAAACAAGCAGGCGGATCCGCGAGATCCGCCTGCTTTGCCCCCCTCCCCGCCTAGCCCTGCCTGGAATCGATCCAGCGTCCGCATCCAGGCTAGTTGCCCATGCGCAAAAATGCCCCCGCTTTTTCTTGCACTCTCGGTTACCATTCAAACCAATAACGACCGATCGCATGCAATGCGACAAGGAGACCTTCATGCAAGAAAAAGTGATCACGCTGGCGACGCCGGTTTTCTTCCTATTAATCTTCACTGAGCTAATCGTCGGCCTGCTCAGGAAACGCAACACCTACCGCGTCAACGATGCCATCAACAGCATCAGTCTCGGCGTCTTGAGCCAGATCTCCGGCGCCTTCATGCAACTACTGCGGATCGGCATTTATGCCTGGCTGGTTCGGCATGTGGCACTACTTGAATTGCCAGCCAATAGCATCTGGGTGTGGGTCTCCGGTTTGCTGCTGTACGATTTCTGTTACTACTGGCTGCATCGCTTTGGCCATGAAGTCAACATCCTGTGGGCCGCCCATGTGGTGCACCATCAAAGCGAGGAATACAACCTGTCGACCGCGCTTCGCCAGACCAGCAGCGGCGCGCTTTTGGGCTGGATTTTTTATGTGCCGATGGCGCTGCTCGGCTACCCGCCGGAAGTTTTTGCGGCAGTGGCACTGATCGACTTGATCTATCAATTTTGGGTGCATACGCAACAGATCGGCAAGCTCGGCTGGTTTGACCGGGTGTTTGTATCGCCATCAAATCATCGTGCGCATCACGCCGTCAACGACGTCTATCTCGACAAAAATTACGGCGGCATTTTGATTTTGTGGGATCGCTTATTCGGCACCTTCACCGAAGAGCAAGATCAGGAGCCGGTGGTCTACGGCACCCGCAGTCCGCTACGCAGCTGGAACCCGGTGTGGGCAAATTTGGAAGTGTATAAAGCGCTCTGGCTCGACGCCTGGCGCGCGCGCCAGGTCGGCGACAAATTGCGCGTCTGGATTGCCCGGCCCGGTTGGCGTCCGGCCGATGTCGCCGCCGCGTGGCCCAGCTCGCAGTTCGACATCGGACGTCCGCTTTATCATCCGCAACTTACACGCCCGGCACAAATCTATTGCTTGCTGCAATTCACCATCGTGCTGCTAGTCACCACCCACTTCCTCGCGGCACAAGCCACCGTTCCGCAACTGGAGTGCCTCGCCTATGCAGTCTGGCTCGGCGCCGGATTGTGGATAGTTGGCGGCTTGATGGAAATGCGCCCGCTATATGTCGCACTGGAAGCGCTTCGACTGATGGCAACGGCTGCCGGTGTATTACTCGGTCATGCGTGGTTTGGGGCTGTACCGTTAGCACCGCTGGCACAAGGTTGTATCATCGCGCTGTCGCTCGCGTCGCTAACCGCACTCTGGCGCATTTTCAAACGCTTACCGACCACGCATGGATATCTTTCTCATCAGTGACAACCAAGTCACGCAAATCAGCGAAACACCAGACTCGGCACCAGCTCAAGGTTTTCTGTGGATTGACGCCACCCATGAAGAAATCGCCGCCAATCCCGAGGCCTGGCGCGATGCGATTGCCCGCGCCACAGGCACCCAGATATACGAGCCGCATCTGACCGATGCAATCAATCCGAATCATCCGTCGTACTTCGATTCGACCCAGGATTACGGCATGGTCATATTTCGCAAACTTTCACTGAATGGCGATGCCGACAATGTCACCGACGCCAATGGCAGCAGCACGCTCGAAAGCACCGCCCCTCAATCCGCAACCGTTGAAAGCGCCAGCAGCAAACGCAGAATACCTGCGGCACTGAGCAAGCTGGCGACGCAGCCGGTCATGTTCCTGATCATGGATCGCGCATTGATTACCGTGCATGAGCGCTATAGCCGCACTATCAGCGCTACGCGCAACCGCTTGCTCGACTTTTGCAATCGATCCGAGAAAGCGCTGCACGCCACTCGGCTGCCGACCTCGCCGGAAGATTTATTGCTGCGCCTGATCAATGCGATGGTCGATCAATATCTGGATTTGCGCCAACCGCTCACGACCCAACTGGATCGCTGGCAACGAGCCTTGCTCGACCCGCGGCGCCCGTTCAAGGATTGGCTGGCCTTGCTGGATGCGCGGATCGAATTGCGCAAGCTGGAAAACCTGTGCGAAGAACAGCACGACGCGATACAGGAGTTACGCGATTATTTCGTCGACACTGAAGACGGCCTTGAAATAAGCCGCGCCAAGGATTTGCTGCTGGTACGCATCCATGACGTGATGGAACACATTACCCGCGTGCTGAATCATGCGCGGCGGCTTGAGTCTTCGATCGAATCGGCGGTACAGATTCATTTCTCGGCGGTTGCTCATCGCACCAACGAGATCATGCGAACCTTGACGGTGATCACTGCGCTGTTCATGCCATTGACGCTGATTACCGGGATTTTCGGCATGAATTTCAACGAGATGCCGCTACTCAAAAACAATGCCGGATTCTGGATCACGATGGCCAGCATGGGCGTGATTGTGATCGCCATGCTGCTGTTCTTCCAGCGTCGTCGTTACCTGGAGAATCAGATTATTGACCGGCGCTAACAGCGCTGCACGCAGCCTGTTAGGCACACAAGAAAGCCCCGCCAAACTCGATGCTTGAATTTGACGGGGCTTCAAAGATCTTCACTAGCGGATGCGCTATTTTCAATTGCGATTCGGTTGCGGAGTCAGCCGCAAATAAGGCCGTATAGCCTTATACCCTTTTGGAAATCTGCGCTTGATTTCTGCTTCATCCTGCAACGACGGCACGATCACAACCTCATCGCCATCCTTCCAGTTGGCTGGCGTTGCAACCAGGTGGTTATCCGTCAATTGCAAGGAATCGATGACGCGCAGGATTTCATCGAAGTTGCGTCCGGTGCTGGCCGGGTAGGTGATGGTCAGACGCACTTTTTTGGCTGGATCGATCACGAACAAGGAGCGGACAGTGGCCGTGGCGCTGGCGTTCGGATGAATCAGGTCGTACAGGTCCGATACCTTGCGGTCGGCATCGGCAATGATCGGAAAACCAACCACGGTGTTTTGTGTTTCGTTGATGTCCTTGATCCATTCCAGATGTTTGTCGGCCGGATCGACCGACAGTGCAATCACTTTGACACCGCGTTGTTCAAATTGCGATTTCAATTTGGACGTCAGGCCAAGCTCGGTGGTGCAGACCGGCGTGAAGTCGGCCGGGTGGGAAAACAGCACCACCCACGAGTCCCCGGCCCAATCGTAAAAATTGATCTTGCCGAGCGAAGAGTCTTGCTCAAAATCAGGGGCGGTATCACCAAGATGTAGGCTCATATCAGTCTCCTTTAAGTTGCATCGGGTTGCTAGTGCCCTGGGCTATTAATTCAGACCACTAGATACATAGATCCAAAACTATATCTTTGCTGCAAAGAGAAGCTAACGAATATTTTCGACTACTTAAATAACCTGTCGCTATGAGGCCGATACCAGCACTATCCTCAATCCCTACGTCAATCCCTGCGGCCTCGCCAGGTGATTATTTTTGCAGATCCAGCACCGACAGCGACTGCAGGAATTTATCGGCATTTTGATAGCCGATCACCTGGCTCCGAGGTATTTCACGGCCCTGCCGGTCGAAAAATATAATTCCTGGGGGGCCAAACAAATTGAAGCGCTTGAGCATAGCCTTGTCGTCGGCATTGTTGGCTGTCACGTCAATTTGCAGCAACACCATATTGGCGAAACGCGCTTGCACGCGTGAGTCGGAGAAAGTGAATTTCTCCATTTCCTTGCATGACACGCACCAGTCCGCATAAAAATCCAGCAGCGCCGTTTTGCCATTGGTTTGCGCCAGCGCCGCATCCAGATCCGCGACCGACTTGACCCGTACAAATTGCGTATGAGTACTCTGCTGGCCGCTTAAATGTGCCAGCGGCGCCAATACATCGCGACCGCCGGTGACCGCACCAGCCAGTTGCAGCAGTCCACACGCCATCACCACCGTGCCAACCGCTTTCGCCGGCCAGCCGGACGGCTTGCTCCATAAAAGAAATGCGCCGTAGCCAGCGCCCAACAGCGCCCAGCCAAGCATTTGCGCCGACACCGGAATCACCGGCGACACCATCCACAATGCGACGCCCAGCATCAACACGCCGAAGAAGCGTTTCACCGATTCCATCCAGGTGCCGGCACGCGGCAATAACTCGCCGGCTGAAATGCCGACCAGCAGCAACGGTACGCTCATGCCGACAGCCATCGCAAACAACGCACTGCCGCCGATCACGACATCGCGCGTCTGGCTAATATAAACCAATGCGCCGGCCAATGGCGCCGCCACACATGGTCCGACGATCAGCGCCGAAATCGCGCCCATCATAAAAACGCCGATCAGTTTGCCGGCGGATTGCTGGTCGGATGCTTGCGTCAATTTGGTTTGGAACGCTGCCGGCATCTGCAGTTGATACACGCCGAACATCGACAAGGACATCAGCACCATCAGTAACGCAAACGCCGACAACACCCACGGATTCTGCAAGGTCGCAGACAAGCCTTCACCAATCAATCCGGCGGCGATACCGAGTGCGGTATATACCAGCGCCATCCCCAGCGAATAATCGACTGACAGCATAAAGCTGCGTCGACGCCGCACCTGCGTACCTTCGCCGACAATAATGGATGACAAGATCGGCACCATCGGCAATACGCAAGGTGTAAACGACAAGCCGACGCCGAGCACAAAGAACAAGGGCATGATGACGAGCAATTTACCGCCTTTTAACGACGACTCGATGCGACCGATGTCGGCGGCGGGCGCAGCATCTCCCGATGCAGGGGCGACCGCGGTATTGACGTTGAGTGGGCTAGCGCTATTGGCGGCATTGGAGAGTGGGGTGTCGATTGCGCTGTCAGCGTTCCTGGCGTCAGCGATTGCCTTTAACAAACCGCCGCCGCTTTTACCGGTCGGCGACAAACTAATGCGGGATTCCATCGGCGGGTAACACAAGCCCTTGTCGGCACAGCCCTGACCGGTGGCAATCAGCGTAAAGCCGGCACTGGTTTCAACCGGGAGCCGGATGGTGACGCTGTGGTGATAAGTTTCGACATTCTTTTGGAAAGTCTGGTCGAACTTCACGGTGCCGGCCGGGATTTGCGGTTCGCCCAGGCTTGCACCTTCGGCTTTGAAATGAAAACGCTCGCGGTACATGTAGTAACCGTCCGCAATCGCATAGGTCACTTCGGCCGTTTTGGCATCCGCCATGCGTGCTGAAAACTTGAATGCGACCTCGGGCGCGAGGTAATCGTCATCTTCCGCATGTGCCGCAGACAGACCCAGCAGGGACAGCATGACCAGGCACACCGACCATAGTTTGAGAGATTTAAACATTCACATCCTTTTGAGTTTCTGCGGCGATCCAGTCGAGATAGGCCGGCAAGCCTGCCACAATCGGTAGCGCAATAATTGCGGGCAATGCGTACGGATGCACTGCCTTGATCGCATGTTCCAGCTCGGCGTAACGTGCCGCACTGGTCTTGATCAGCAGCGCTACTTCACTTGCCTGTTCCACCACGCCTTGCCAACGATAAACAGATTGTACGACTGGTAGCAGATTGACACAGGCAGCTAATTTACGTTCCACAAGTTGTCGCGCCAATGCCTCGGCGACCAGCAAATCGGGCAAGTTGGTGAGTACCAACAACGCGTCTGACATAGTCGTTCCTCCCACCGATTCCTTACAATAAACGGCGGCGGGTCAACACCACCGCGACGTAAAAACCGAGTCCGCAATAGGCTAGCAGAATCGTCAGATCGGCTATCGGCGCGACAGGCCAGCTACCGAGCAACAATGGCCGCACCAAGTTGACGGCAGCACTCAACGGCAACAAATGCGACACGATTTGCAACCAGCCGGGCAATTGCGCGGTTGGGTAGTAAACGCCGGACAGGAAAATCATCGGCGTCAGCATCAAAGTGAAATAGTAAGTGAAAAAGTCATAGCCCTTAGCCAGCGCGTTAAACACCAGCCCCAGCGAGGCGAACGTCATACCGATCAAAAACAGTAGCGGCAGCACCAGTACCGTATGCAGATGCAAGCCGATGCCGAGTGCGAACATCACACCGAGGATCGCGACGCCAGAAATCAGCGCTTTGGTAGCCGCCCACAACATCTCTGCCAGCACAATGTCGTCCAACGCCAGCGGCGCATTCAACAATGCATCCCAGGTCTTCTGGACATGCATCCGGGAAAACGCCGAGTACAGCGCCTCAAATGAGGACGCCATCATGATCGACATGCAGATCGACCCGGACGCAAGGTAATGGATATACGGAATGCCGTTGATTTGATGCAGCAAACTGCCCAGACCGTAGCCGAAAGCAATCAGCGTAATCAGCGGGTCGGCGATATTGCCGAGCACGCTAGCCAGCGCCAGTTTCTTCCAGACCAGGAAGTTACGCTGCCAGATCGGCCTGAAGCGGCCCGAAAATTCGGGTAATGCATATATATTCATAGGGCCTGTTGACATATAAATTGGGAGTGCGAATGGGTCTAAAACGCTGCAGGGCTAGGCGCAGGTTGCGCAGTTTGGCGAGCCAAACAAGTGACCTGCAACAACGCCATGCAGCGTTTTAGGCCCATTCCCTCCGGGTTCAAACCAAAACGCGCGCCGGACTGCGTTGTGCGCCTTGCAAGGGGGAACCACCCCTTGCCGCGCCACACCCTTGCAGGGCGCATCTGTGCTGGTAAGCGCAGATCGTTACGCAGGCGCGCAGCATACTGCGCGAATTCCCTGCTTCACCCTTGCCGGCACACGTTTTGGTTTGAACGCATCTCCCAATTTATATGTCAACAGGCCCTAGTCCCGCATCTCTCTACCGGTCAGTTTTAGGAATAAGTCTTCCAGGCTGGCAGGACGATGAATATAGCGCACGCCATTGGTCACTTGCAGTTCTTGCAGCAAGAGCTGGGCATCGTCGGTGTAGCAAAATGCGGTTTCGCCGCTGATCTCAATCCGTACGGAGTTATGCTTGCCGGCGGCCTCGACCCAGGCCTTGGCATTCTCGCCGTAGACCTCTACAACTTCCGCCTCGATATGCTCGGCGATCAGGTTGCGCGGCGTGCCCTCGGCGATCTTGCGGCCATGGTCCACCACGGCCAGGCGATCACAAAGGCGTTCGGCCTCGTCCATAAAATGGGTCGTCAGGAAAATGGTCTTGCCTTGACTCAGCAGCATCTTCAGCCGTTCCCAAATCATATGCCGCGCCTGCGGATCAAGACCGGTGGTCGGCTCATCCATGAACAGCAGATCGGGATCGTTGATCAGCGCCCGCGCGAGCGTCAGGCGACGCCGCATGCCTCCGGACAGTTCGCTGATTCGGGCATCTTTTTTGGCTGTCAGATTGGAAAACTCCAACAGCATCGGGATCCTGGCCCGGATCTCGGCGTCGCCTATGCCGAAGTAACGCCCAAACACTTGCAGGTTTTCCGACACAGTGAAATCAGGATCCAGGTTATCCGCCTGCGGCACCACCCCGACCCGCAGCCGCGCCGAACGCGCCTGAGAAGGAATCGCATGTCCAGCCAAGGTAATTTCGCCGCTGTCGGCAGTGATCAGTCCAAGACATAAGCGCAAGGTTGTGGTCTTGCCTGCGCCATTGGGACCGAGCAGGCCGTAGCATTCGCCACGTCGCAACGCAAACGACAAATCGTCAATGACAACCGAACTTGCGCCGGCGCTGTTGAAGGATTTACGTAAATTCGTGACCGTAAGAATATTCGATTCGATATGGGGCACTGGAATTGGCGGCATGTTGGGTTGACAGATTTTTACAGTGAGCGAAGAAACACAAAATCGTCGTTGAAAATAAAAAAGCCAGGCTAGGCCTGGCTTTTCATTTTAACGCAGCTCGTAAGCTGACGCTTTGCATTACTCTGCAGTCACTACTTCTGCAGCATCGCTGACTTCCGGACGGTCGAGCAGCTCGACGTATGCCATCGGCGCATTGTCGCCAACACGGAAACCCATCTTCAGAATACGCAGGTAACCGCCATTGCGATTTGCGTAGCGTGGGCCCAGTTCAGCGAATAGCTTCAAGACCATTTCACGGTCGCGCAGACGGCTGAATGCCAGACGCTTGTTAGCCAGTGTATCGGTCTTGCCCAATGTCAGGATCGGCTCGATGACGCGGCGCAGTTCTTTTGCTTTTGGCAGAGTGGTCTTGATCGCTTCGTGACGCAGCAGCGAAACAGTCATGTTGCGCAGCATTGCCAGACGGTGGGAAGAAGTACGATTTAATTTACGAAGACCGTGACGGTGACGCATGGTAATTCCTTTCAGTTTTTGAGTTTAAATCCAGCTCTTCGATCGATTTCAGCAATGCTGCCTGGTCGCGGGCCGGTTTATGTGAATGAAGCAAATGGTGAAGCTATAAAACGACATCAGGGGCGAGATTTTATCCCACCCCTGACGGAACAACAAATATTACTTTTCCAGACCGGCAGGCGGCCAGTTTTCCAGCTTCATGCCCAGGGTCAGACCACGGGATGCCAGAACTTCCTTGATTTCATTCAAGGACTTACGGCCCAGGTTCGGAGTCTTCAACAGTTCATTTTCGCTACGTTGGATCAGGTCACCAATGTAGTAAATGTTTTCTGCTTTCAGGCAGTTGGCCGAACGCACGGTCAATTCCAGATCATCCACTGGACGCAACAGGATCGGATCGACTTGCGGTGCGCGGGATGGCGCTTCAGCAGCTGCTTCAGTGCCTTCCAGTGCAGCGAATACATTCAGTTGATCGACCAGCACGCGTGCCGATTGACGAATCGCTTCTTCCGGTGTGATCACGCCATTGGTTTCAATGTTGATGACCAGCTTGTCCAGGTCGGTACGCTGTTCCACACGTGCTGATTCAACCGCGTAGGAAACACGACGAACCGGCGAGAACGACGCGTCCAGAATGATACGGCCGATGGTCTTGTTCGCATCTTCAGTCAGACGGCGGACGTTACCTGGAACGTAACCGCGACCTTTTTCAACCTTGATCTGCATATCCAACGCGCCGCCGGCGGTCAGGTGCGCGATCACGTGATCCGGATTAACCAGTTCGACGTCATGTGGCAGATCGATGTCGGAAGCCAGTACAGCGCCTTCGCCATCTTTTTTCAATGTCAGTGTGACTTCGTCGCGATTGTGCAGCTTGAATACGACACCCTTCAGATTCAACAGGATATCGACTACGTCTTCTTGCACGCCGTCCAGCGACGAATATTCGTGAACCACGCCAGCGATGGTCACTTCGGTTGGCGCGTAACCCACCATGGAGGACAACAATACGCGGCGCAATGCGTTACCCAGAGTGTGGCCGTAACCACGTTCAAACGGCTCCATCACGACTTTAGCGTGGCCGGCACCCAGGGCTTCTACTTCGATAATACGTGGCTTCAACAAGCTGTTTTGCATGAAATGTCCTCTTCAATACCCTCGGTTCGTTACACCGATAAGGCTGATGGCATTATGAAAAAAGCCCATCCACGAATGGATGGGCAGGAAAAACTAAAATTAACGCGAGTACAGTTCGACGATCAGCGATTCGTTGACGTCGTTAGCGATTTCGTTACGATCCGGCAGGGACTTGAAAGTACCTTCCATTTTCTTCGCATCAACCGAAACCCACGATGGCACGCCACCTTGTTCTGCCAGCGACAACGCTTCAACGATACGCACTTGCTTCTTGGCTTTTTCGCGAACAGCAATGACGTCGCCTGGTTTCACTTGGTACGAAGCGATGTTGACCACGTTACCGTTAACGGTGAACGCCTTGTGCGAGACCAATTGACGGCCTTCAGCACGGGTCGAACCAAAACCCATACGGTAAACGACGTTGTCCAGACGCGCTTCCAGCAACTTCAACAGTGTTTCACCGGTGTTGCCCTTGCGACGGTCCGCTTCAGCGAAATAGCGGCGGAACTGACGTTCCAGAATGCCGTACATGCGTTTTACTTTTTGCTTTTCGCGCAGTTGGTTACCGTAGTCAGAGGTACGGGCACCAGAAGTACGACCATGCTGGCCTGGCTTGGAGTCCAGTTTGCACTTGGAATCCAGCGAGCGACGAGCGCTCTTCAGGAACAGGTCCGTGCCTTCGCGGCGGGAGAGTTTTGCTTTAGGTCCGATATAACGTGCCACAATGCTTCCTTTAAAAATATGACGCCGGCAGCCGTAACTTGATGTCGTCGGCTGACCCTGCGCTAGTCTGACTCACTTGCAATCAGACGGTGGGCTTAAGAACAAAACCCGCCAAGGTCATTGGCGGGTAACTTGTATTCTGCTGTTCAAGAAAAACAGCGAATATCAGAATCGACTTAGATACGACGACGCTTAGGTGGGCGACAGCCGTTGTGCGGAACTGGAGTCACGTCTTGAATCTCGGTGATTTTTATACCCAGATTGTTCAATGCGCGAACTGCAGATTCACGACCTGGGCCTGGGCCCTTGATGCGAACTTCCAGATTCTTTACGCCACATTCCACAGCCACTTTACCGGCCGCTTCAGCTGCAACCTGCGCTGCAAATGGAGTCGACTTGCGGGAGCCTTTAAAGCCAGCACCACCAGATGTCGCCCATGACAACGCGTTACCTTGACGATCGGTAATCGTGATGATGGTGTTGTTAAAGGACGCGTGAATGTGTGCGATGCCTTCTGCAACGTTCTTTTTAACTTTTTTACGCACACGTGCTGCTGCGGCGCTATTTGGGGACTTTGCCATAATAATTTCCTTGATCCGACTACCTAAATTTAATTATTTGCGAGACAGAGTTTAAAAGTCGCCGCAGCGCGACGAATTACTCTGTCCCCAACTAATTAATAAGCGCCTAAATTACTTCTTCAGCGATTGAGCGGCTTTGCGCGGGCCCTTGCGGGTACGAGCATTGGTACGAGTGCGTTGACCACGGCAAGGCAAGCCTTTGCGATGACGCATACCACGATAGCAACCGAGATCCATCAAACGCTTGATGTTCATCGACAGTTCACGACGCAGATCACCTTCAACGACGAATTTTGCAATTTCGTCGCGCAGCTTTTCCAGTTCGCTATCGTCGAGATCTTTGATCTTCTTCGTAGTCAAAATACCCGTGCTTTCGCAGATTTCCTGTGCGCGTGGGCGGCCAACACCGTAGATGGCTGTGAGGCCGATAACAGTGTGCTGATGGTTGGGGATATTGACCCCTGCAATACGTGCCATTCGTTATTCCTCGATCAATAACGTTAATTAACCTTGGCGCTGTTTATGGCGCGGTTCCGTACAAATGACGCGGACAACGCCTTTGCGCTTAATGATCTTACAGTTGCGGCAGATCCGCTTGACTGATGCGAGCACTTTCATTTTTGCCCTCTTTCGTTCTAGGTTCTAATTGCTGTTACTTGGTACGGAACACAATCCGTGCCCGGCTTAAATCATAAGGCGTCAATTCTACCGTCACCTTATCTCCTGGCAGGATGCGAATATAGTTCATGCGCATCTTGCCAGAAATATGACCGAGGACGATATGTCCGTTTTCCAACTTGACTCTAAATGTTGCATTGGGGAGATTCTCTAGAATCTCGCCTTGCATCTGGATAACGTCGTCTTTTGCCATTCGGTCTACTGGTTCCTCTGGTCGCTCATTTCAACTTAGCGCGTCGAAATGCCGCCCTTGAAGTTTGCTTTACGTAGCAGCGAATCATATTGCTGCGACATCACATAATTCTGCACTTGTGCCATGAAGTCCATGGTAACTACAACGATAATCAACAGCGATGTACCACCAAAATAAAACGGTACTTTCCAGCGAGCGATCAAGAATTCCGGCACCAAACAGACAACCGTAATATAAACCGCGCCAACTAGCGTCAAACGCATCAAGATCTTGTCGATATAACGTGCAGTCTGTTCACCTGGACGAATCCCCGGCACAAAAGCACCGCTCTTCTTCAGGTTATCTGCAGTCTCTTTGCTATTGAATACCAACGCGGTATAAAAGAAGCAGAAAAACATGATGGCAACTGCATACAACAGAGCATGAATCGGTTCACCAGGAGCCATCGATGCCGACAGGTCTTTCAAGAAATTGACTACTGGATTCGTAGAATTACCAGAAGTAAACCAACCCGTGATTGTCGCAGGAAACAAGATGATCGAGGAAGCAAAAATAGGAGGAATCACACCAGCCATATTCAACTTCAAAGGCAAATGGCTGCTTTGACCGCCATAAATCTTGTTACCGACCTGGCGCTTGGCATAGTTCACCAATATTTTGCGCTGACCACGTTCAATAAACACGACCAGGAAAGTTACGCCTGCTGCAATCAAACAAATCAAGATTGCCGACAACGCACTCATCGAACCAGTACTAACTTGGCCAAACAAACCGCCGACAGCACTTGGCAAGCCAGCTGCGATACCTGCAAAGATGATGATAGAGATCCCGTTACCAAGACCACGTTCGGTAATTTGCTCACCTAACCACATCAAAAACATGGTCCCTGTCACCAGCGTAACCACAGTAGTGAAACGGAAGGCAAGACCTGCATCCAGCACCAATCCAGGTTGCGACTCTAAAGCTACAGCAATACCTAAGGCCTGAAAGGTCGCTAACAGCAACGTACCGTAACGCGTATATTGCGTAATCTTGCGACGCCCCGACTCACCCTCTTTTTTCAATGCTTCCAGCTGAGGCGAAACGATCGACATCAATTGCATAACAATCGACGCCGAAATATACGGCATGATACCCAATGCGAATACTGTGAACCTCGACAGCGCACCGCCCGAAAACATGTTAAACATTCCCAGAATACCGCTCTGGTGCTGCCTAAACAATTGAGCTAACTGTGATGGGTCAATCCCTGGAACAGGAATGTGCGCACCAATACGATAAACAACCAGTGCCGCAAGCAGGAACCACAGACGGCCCCATGGGAAGCCGCTCGCAGCACTCTTTGCAAGTTGGGGGGAAGTCGCCAATTATTGCTCCGAGTTAGGATGCCAAATTAAGCAACGGATCCGCCGGCCGCTTCAATCGCAGCTTTTGCACCTTTGGTAGCGATCAATCCCTTGAGCGTTACTTTTTTAGTGACTTCGCCCGACAGAATAACGCGTACCACACGTGCCAGCTCGCCGATCACGCCAGCTTGCTTCAAAACCAGAATATCGACTTCTGTCACTGGCAGGTTTTCCAGGTCAGACAAGCGAACTTCCGCTTTGTACGGAGTTGCCATCGACTTGAAACCACGCTTAGGCAAACGACGTTGCAAAGGCATTTGACCGCCTTCAAAACCGACCTTGTGGAAACCGCCTGAACGCGACTTTTGACCCTTGTGACCACGGCCGGACGTTTTGCCCAGGCCAGAGCCGATACCACGACCAACGCGACGCTTGTAATGCTTGGCGCCATCAGCAGGTTGAATAGTATTCAATTCCATAATTTGCTCCGTTCGCAAGCGTTAGCTTACGAAACCACTTTCACAAGATATGACACTTTATTGATCATGCCGCGCACAGCTGGAGTGTCTTGCAATTCGGAGACCGAATTTACGCGACGCAAACCGAGACCGCGAACAGTTGCGCGATGAGTTTCGCGCGTGCCGATCAAACCCTTGACCAATTGTACTTTTACAGTCTTTGTCATTTTGATCACCTTAGCCCAGAATTTCTTCAACGGACTTGCCGCGTTTAGCAGCGATCTCCGAAGGAGTGTTCATTTTTGCCAAACCGTTCAAAGTGGCGCGAACCATGTTGTATGGATTGGTGGAACCGTTGGACTTGGCCACAACGTTAGTAACACCCATCACTTCAAAAATTGCGCGCATTGGACCGCCGGCGATAACACCAGTACCGTCTTTAGCTGGCGTCATCAGAACTGACGAAGCGCCATGCTTACCGGTAACGGTGTGTTGCAGGGTACCGTTCTTCAACGTTACCTTGATCATCTTACGACGTGCTTCTTCCATTGCCTTCTGCACAGCGACTGGCACTTCTTTCGATTTGCCCTTGCCCATGCCAATACGGCCATCGCCATCACCAACAACAGCCAATGCAGCGAAACCCATGATACGACCACCCTTGACCACTTTGGTCACACGGTTGACCGCGATCATTTTTTCGCGCATGCCATCATCCGGCTTATCGCTTTGCATTTTTGATTGCATTTTTGCCATGACGATTCTTCCTTAGAACTTCAGACCGGCTTCACGGGCGGCATCTGCCAGCACCTTGACGCGGCCGTGGTAACGGAAACCGGAGCGATCAAACGCGACTTCGGTAACTCCTGCTTTCAGTGCCTTCTCGGCAACGCGCTTGCCAACCAGAGATGCAGCTGCCGTATTGCCGCCTGCGCCGGACTTGCCGGCCAGTTCTGCACGTACTTCAGCTTCCAGTGTGGAGGCCGAAGCCAGCACTTTAGCGTCAGGGCCGATGATGCTGGCGTAAATGTGCAAGTTGGTACGATGCACTGCCAGGCGGTTCACCTTTAACTCTGCGATCTTGGCACGCGTTTGGCGTGAACGGCGCAGACGTGATTGTTTCTTATCCATCGTCAACCCCTATTACTTCTTCTTGGTTTCTTTAAGGATTACCACTTCGTCCGAGTAACGAACGCCCTTGCCCTTATATGGCTCAGGTTCGCGGTAAGCACGAACTTCGGCAGCAACCTGACCAACACGTTGCTTGTCGATACCCTTGATCAGGATTTCGGTTTGCGTCGGTGTCTCAACCTTCACGCCTTGCGGCATTTGGTGAACAACCGGATGCGAGAAACCGAGCGACAGATTCAACTTGTCACCTTGTGCTTGCGCACGAAAACCAACGCCGACCAAGTTCAGCTTCTTTTCAAAGCCTTTGGTAACACCATTCACCATGTTGTTGACCAGAGCACGCAAGGTGCCGGACATCGCATTGGCTTCGCGGCTGTCGTCAGCGGCAGCGAAATTCAGCGTACCGTTGTTGTTTTCGATTTTTACCAGGCCATTCAAAGCCTGGGAAAGTGAGCCCAGCGGGCCCTTAACTGTGATCTGCGCTGCTGTAATGGTCGCTTCCGCGCCAGTTGGCAGTGCAATCGGCATTTTACCTACACGAGACATATTGCACTCCTTAGGCGACGTAGCAAATAACTTCGCCACCGACACCGGTTGCGCGCGCTTTGCGGTCCGTCATGACACCAGCTGGTGTCGAAATAATTGCCACACCCAAGCCGTTCATCACGTTAGGAATGTCATCTTTGCCTTTATAGATACGCAGCCCTGGACGGGACACGCGATCAAGACGTTCAATGACAGGACGGCCGGCGTAATACTTCAAACCGATTTTGAGTTCCGCTTTGCCACCTTCTTCGGTAACAGCGAAATCTTCAATGTAACCCTCGTCCTTGAGGACATTGGCAATCGCAACTTTGACCTTCGACGATGGCATTGCCACTGCTGTCTTGTGAACTACTTGCGCATTGCGGATACGGGTCAGCATATCGGCGATAGGATCGCTCATACTCATTGCATATTCTCCTATTACCAGCTTGCTTTTGTCATACCCGGAATCTCGCCACGCATGGCGATTTCACGGAGTTTAATACGGCCCAAACCGAACTTGCGGAAAGTGCCACGTGGACGACCAGTCAGGGAGCAACGATTACGTTGACGGGTCGGAGCCGAGTTACGTGGCAGCGCTTGCAATTTCAAGCGAGCTTCGTAGCGCTCTTCTTCCGACTTCGATTGGTCATCAATGATTGCCTTCAACTCGGCCCGCTTGCCGGCATACTTCTTTACCAGGTCAGCGCGCTTTTGTTCACGGTTAATCAGTGCCAGTTTTGCCATGGCAACCTCAGTTTCTGAACGGAAATTTAAATGCGGCGAGAAGCGATTTTGCTTCGTCGTCGGTCTTTGCAGTCGTTGTGATGCTGATATTCATACCACGCAACACGTCGATCTTGTCGTACTCAATTTCGGGGAAAATGATCTGCTCTTTCACACCGATGTTGTAGTTGCCACGACCGTCGAATGCACGACCGGACACACCACGGAAGTCACGTACGCGTGGTAACGCAACAGTGATCAGGCGATCCAGAAATTCGTACATATGAGCGCCACGCAATGTGACCATGCAACCAATCGGGTAGCCTTCACGGATTTTAAAACCCGCAATCGCTTTACGCGCCTTGGTCACGACTGGCTTTTGACCTGCAATCTTGGTCAAGTCGCCAACAGCGTGCTCAATAATTTTCTTGTCGGCGATTGCTTCGGACAACCCCATGTTCAGGGTGATCTTCAGAATACGCGGGACTTCCATCACTGACTTGTACGCGTATTTCGCGGTCAAGTCGGCAACGACCTTTTCTTTATAGAATTCTTGGAGACGGGCCATGATCTCTTAAACCTTAACAACTTCGCCGCTGGACTTGAAAACGCGAACCTTCTTGCCGTCCACGTCTTTAAAGCCCACACGATCTGCCTTGCCAGTTGCTGCGTTGAACAACGCAACATTTGACACATGAATTGGCATCAGCTTATCGACGATGCCACCAGTTACGCCAGTCATCGGGTTTGGCTTGGTCGCTTTTTTAGCGACATTCACACCCTCTACGACAACATAGCTAGCGTCCACGCGCTGTTTAACAACACCGCGCTTGCCCTTGTCTTTACCAGTCAGGACGATTACCTCGTCGCTTTTCCGAATCTTATCCATCTCGACTCCTTACAGCACTTCAGGCGCGAGCGACACAATCTTCATGAAGCGCTCAGTGCGCAGTTCACGAGTGACTGGTCCAAAAATACGCGTACCAATTGGCTCAAGCTTCGCATTCAGCAATACTGCTGCATTGCCATCGAACTTGACCAACGAACCGTCTTGGCGACGAACACCCTTTGCGGTTCGCACCACAACGGCGTTATAGATCTCGCCTTTCTTTACGCGGCCACGCGGGGCAGCGACTTTGACGGTAACCTTGATCACATCACCAATGCTGGCATAGCGACGCTTGGAACCACCCAGAACTTTGATGCACATGACTTCGCGCGCACCAGTGTTGTCGGCTACTTCGAGCCGGCTTTCCGTTTGAATCATAATATTTTCTTTCCCAACTTAACTCGCTGCCGCACGATGCGGATTTACGGTCAGTCTTGGTCCTGTCAGAGCAACCCTTGATGAGCGCACTGCTTAGGTGGACGACTTCCAAAACTTCTTGCTAGCTCTTAACTTCAACTGCAGAGTGTTCTTTTCGCTCTTACCTGGAATCAAGAAGAGCGAAGCCAAGCATTATTACATCAAAATGCTTGGCCCGCAACAAATACTTATAGTACCTGTGCTACTTGTACCACGCGCGTCACGCTCCAAGCTTTAGTCTTGGAGATTGGACGACCTTCTTGGATCTCGACAACGTCGCCTTCCTTGGCCTGGTTGGTTTCGTCATGTGCATGGTACTTGTTAGTACGCACTATGATTTTCCCGTACAGAGGATGCTTGACGTGGCGTTCGATCAGGACGGTAACCGTCTTATCCATTTTGTCGGACACGACCTTACCAACCAGCGTGCGCTTCAGCGCTTGTTTCACTTGATCGTTCATTACAGGGCGCCCTTCGAATTGATGACGGTCTTTACGCGTGCGATATCGCGACGAACTTTCTTCAATTGCGACGTATTGCTCAATTGCTGGGTAGCGATTTGCATGCGCAAACTAAATTGCGCCTTCAACAGCTCGGTCAGCTCTTTCGCCAATGCCGCTTGATCTTTGTCGCGGAGTTCAGATGCTTTCATAATTCACTCCAATTATTGGCCGACTTGACGCACGACGAACGTAGTCAATAGCGGCAATTTAGCTGCAGCCAAACGGAATGCCTCACGCGCCAGAGCTTCGTCGACGCCATCCATCTCGTACAGCACTTTACCTGGCTGGATTTCAGCCACGTAGTACTCAGGATTACCCTTACCGTTACCCATACGGACTTCGGCAGGTTTTTGCGAAATTGGCTTATCCGGGAAAATACGAATCCAGATACGACCACCCCGTTTGATATGACGGGTCATTGCGCGACGAGCTGCCTCGATCTGGCGTGCCGTGATACGACCACGGCCAACCGCTTTCAAGCCAAATTCGCCGAACGACACGGCGGTACCGCGCGAATGCGAAATGCCTTTGTTGCGGCCTTTTTGCTCTTTACGATATTTTCTGCGTGCTGGTTGCAGCATGATTATTCTCCCGCTTTCTCAGCCGGTGCAGCAACACCTTCAGCAGCGCCATCCGGCTTCTTGGCACGTGCCGGGCGCGCTGTTGGCGCTCCAGGACCTGCCGTTGTAGTTTTAGGACGCGGACGACCGGCTGGCTTGCCATCATCACGACGCGGACCACGGCGCTTCTTGTCGTCGTCACTAGGCACGTCGATTACCGGCGCTTCGCCGTTAGCCAAACGATCACCTTTGTAAACCCAGACTTTGATGCCGATAATGCCGTATGTCGTTTCAGCTTCGCCGAAACCATAGTCGATGTCAGCGCGCAGTGTGTGAAGTGGTACACGACCTTCGCGATACCATTCGGTACGTGCGATTTCGATTCCATTCAGACGACCGGACGACATGATCTTGATACCTTGCGCGCCCAGACGCATCGCGTTCTGCATCGCGCGTTTCATCGCACGGCGGAACATAATACGTTTTTCGAGCTGCTGCGCAATCGAATCAGCGATCAGTTGTGCGTCGATTTCAGGCTTACGAATTTCTTCGATATTGACGTGAACCGGCACACCCATCAGCTTGGTCAACGCCGACTTCAGTACTTCGATGTCTTCGCCTTTTTTGCCAATGACAACACCAGGACGCGAGCTGTAAATCGTGATGCGTGCGTTCTTTGCAGGACGCTCGATAACAACGCGACCGACCGAGGCGTTCTTCAGTTTTTTCTTGAGGAAAGCACGAACCTTCAGATCTTCGCTAAGCATTTGGGCAAAATTGCTATTGCCTGCATACCAGCGGGATCCCCAGTTGCGTGTAACCGCAAGGCGAAAACCGGTTGGATGAATCTTCTGTCCCATCGTGACTCCTTAGTTTCCGACAGTCACGTAAATGTGACAGGATTGCTTCGAGATACGATCGCCACGGCCTTTTGCACGCGCCGTGAAGCGCTTCAGGACCGAACCTTTTTCGACGTAAATCGTCGTAACTTTCAGCTCGTCGATATCAGCACCGTCATTGTGTTCGGCATTCGCAATTGCGGATTCCAGAACACGCTTGATGATTGCCGCACCTTTTTTCGGGCTAAAGGTCAGGATATTAAGCGCATGATCAATTTTTTTGCCGCGAATCAGATCGGCGACCAGACGGCCCTTTTGGGCCGAAAGACGCACACCGCGGAGGGTAGCTTTAGTTTCCATCATCGGACCTTATTTCTTAGCCTTCTTATCAGCTGCATGACCCTTGAACGTACGGGTCAGCGCGAATTCGCCGAGCTTGTGACCGACCATATTTTCGGACACATATACCGGGACGTGTTGTTTGCCGTTATGCACAGCAATCGTCAAACCGATAAAGTCCGGCATGATGGTCGAGCGACGGGACCAAGTCTTGATTGGTTTTTTGTCTTTGATTGCTTGCGCAGCTTCGACTTTTTTCACCAGGTGGGCGTCGCAGAACGGCCCTTTTTTCAATGAACGTGTCATGTGTTACCCCTTATTTCTTGCCACGGCGCGAGACGATCATTGAAGTAGTACGCTTGTTACGGCGAGTCTTCTTCCCCTTAGTCTGTTGACCCCATGGCGAAACTGGATGACGACCAGCTGCAGTCTTACCTTCACCACCACCGTGAGGATGGTCAACCGGGTTCATGACCACACCGCGAACGGTAGGACGAACACCGCGCCAACGCATCGCACCCGCTTTACCGATCTTGCGCAGGCTGTGCTCGGCATTGCCGACTTCACCAACGGTTGCACGGCATTCGATGTGAACGCGACGTACTTCACCGGAACGCAGACGGATCTGGGCGTAAGTACCTTCACGCGCCATCAACACCACGCCAGCGCCAGCTGTACGTGCCATCTGAGCACCTTTACCTGGCAGCATTTCGACGCAATGCAGAATCGTACCGACTGGAATATTACGGATCGGCAGGCAGTTACCTGACTTGATCGGCGCTTCCGAACCACTCATCACTTGATCGCCAACGGCCATGCCCTTGGTTGCAATGATGTACTGACGCTCACCATCGGCGTAGCACAACAGAGCGATATTCGCGGTGCGGTTTGGATCGTATTCGATACGCTCCACTTTCGCAGGGATACCATCTTTGGTGCGCTTGAAGTCGATAACACGGTAGTGCTGCTTATGACCACCACCGATATGACGGGTGGTGATGTGACCGTTGTTGTTACGACCAGCTGTTTTCGACTTCTTCTCAACCAGGGCAGCGAACGGACGGCCTTTGTACAGGTCGGGATTAACGACCTTGACCATTCCGCGGCGACCTGGCGAGGTCGGTTTAACTTTAACGAGTGCCATTATTTAGCCTCCTCGGTGAAGTTGATCTCTTGACCCGGCTTCAAGCATACGAATGCGCGACGGGTGTGGTTACGGCGACCCATGGTCTTGCCGGAACGCTTTTGCTTACCCTGGCGATTGGCAACTTGCACCGACTCCACCTGAACTTTGAACAGCAACTCAACAGCAGCCTTAACTTCCAGCTTGGTTGCGTCTGGCGCGATACGGAAAACAACTTGTTCGTTCTTTTCCGCAACCATCGTTGCCTTTTCGGAAATTACCGGCGCCAACAGCACTTTCATCAAGCGCTCTTCGCTATGTTTAACTAGTGCGTTCATGCCAGCATCTCCTCAATCTTAGCCAAAGCCAGCTTGGTGATCAGGATCTTCTTGTAGAACACCAAGGAAACCGGATCAGCGTGACGCGGCTCAACTACCAGTACGCCCGGCAGATTGCGCGACGCCAACAGCAGGTTGTCTTCCAGATTGTCGGTAATCACCAACACTGAATCCAAGCCCATGCTCTTCAGCTTTTGCGACAGCAACTTGGTCTTTGGCGCTTCGACCGAGAAGTTCTCGACGACCGACAAGCGACCTTCGCGTGCCAACTGAGACAGAATCGAGCAGACACCTGCGCGATACATCTTCTTGTTGACTTTGTGCGAGAAATTTTCATCAGGCGAGTTCGGAAAAATCCGACCACCGCCGCGCCACAGTGGCGAAGACGACATACCGGCACGAGCGCGGCCAGTACCTTTTTGGCGCCATGGCTTTTTAGTCGTGTGATGAACTTCTTCACGGTCTTTTTGCTTACGGTTACCGCTACGAGCGTTAGCCTGATAAGCAACTACGACCTGGTGAATCAGCGCTTCGTTGTAGTCGCGACCGAAAATAGTATCCGGTGCCGCAACGTTCGAAGCAGCTTGACCTTGGTCATTCAGGAGCTTGAGTTCCATGAATTAGGCTCCCTTCTTTGCTTTGATTTTGATCGCAGGGCTGACCACGACTTGGCCGTTCTTTGCACCTGGAACCGCGCCCTTAACCAGCAACAGCTGACGCTCTGCGTCAACGCGTGCGATTTCGAGGTTTTGCGTGGTTACGGTAACGTCACCCATGTGACCGGTCATGCGCTTACCAGGGAAAACACGACCTGGATCCTGCGCCATACCGATGGAACCTGGAACATTATGCGAACGGGAGTTACCGTGGCTGGCACGACCGGATGCAAAGTTGTGACGCTTGATGGTACCAGCGTAACCTTTACCGATCGAGACGCCTTGAACGTCAACCTTTTGGCCGACTTCGAACAGGCTGGCAGCGACGACGTCGCCAGTCTTCAGCTCGGAAGCTTTGCTCGAATCAATACGGAATTCTCTGAGGATGGTACCAGCCTCAACGCCGGCTTTGGCGTAGTGACCAGCTGCAGCTTTATTCACGCGTGAAGCGCGACGCTGACCGAATGCAACTTGAACAGCGGTATAACCGTCTGTTTCAGGCGTTTTGATTTGGGTCACGCGGTTGTTCGACACGTCCAGCACGGTTACAGGAATCGAATCCCCGTCATCCGTGAAGATGCGCATCATACCAACCTTGCGACCAACAAGGCCTAAGCTCATTGTTTTTCTCCATTCCCACCTACGATTGGGCGGGGCTGACTGTTTGTACAACTAAAATACGCGCGATCACAAAAAGCTGTAATCGCACCGAAGCCGATCAGTATAACCGGGTAAATTTTTATTTGCAACACCAAGTTTGTCATGGTATGTAAATGCAATTTCCCGGCTCACCTTATTTACAACACTTATTGCAGTTTGATTTCTACATCAACGCCAGCAGGCAGATCCAGCTTCATCAATGCGTCAACTGTTTTGTCAGTTGGGTCAACGATGTCCATCAAACGTTGATGCGTGCGAATTTCGAACTGATCGCGCGAAGTCTTGTTGACGTGCGGCGAACGCAATACGTCAAAACGTTGGATACGTGTTGGCAGAGGCACTGGACCCTTGACAACTGCGCCAGTGCGCTTGGCGGTATCAACGATTTCCTGAGCGGACTGGTCGATCAGACGATAGTCGAATGCCTTCAGGCGAATGCGGATTTTTTGGTTAGGAGCTGACATGGTTTTCCCTTAAAGAACGAACCGTGGACGACTCCTCATCCACGGCTATATTTAACAAACTACGTGTGAATCAAATTTCCTGATTACGCGTCAGGCAGGATTTTGGCAACAACGCCTGCACCAACGGTACGGCCACCTTCGCGAATCGCGAAACGCAGACCTTCTTCCATCGCGATCGGGTTGATCAAACTCACGGTGATCGACACGTTATCGCCTGGCATCACCATTTCTTTACCTTCTGGCAGCGCGATTGAGCCGGTCACGTCCGTGGTACGGAAGTAGAACTGTGGACGATAGTTGTTGAAGAATGGCGTGTGACGGCCACCTTCGTCTTTCGACAGAACATAGATCTCGCCGGTGAAATTCGCATGCGGCTTGATCGAACCTGGCTTGACCAACACTTGGCCGCGCACCACATCTTCACGCTTGGTACCGCGCAGCAGCACGCCAACGTTGTCGCCGGCTTGACCTTGGTCCAGCAGCTTGCGGAACATTTCAACGCCGGTGCAGGTAGTGGCTTGGGTCGGGTTAATACCGACGATTTCCAGTGCTTCACCAACCTTGACGATGCCGCGCTCAACACGACCGGTCACCACAGTACCGCGGCCGGAGATCGAGAACACGTCTTCCACTGGCAGCAGGAAAGCGCCGTCAACAGCACGTTCCGGTGTCGGGATGTAGGAATCCAGTGCTTCTGCCAATGCCATGATCGCTTGCTCGCCCAGTGGGCCAGTGTCGCCTTCCAGTGCCAGCTTGGCCGAACCCTTGATGATAGGCAGGTCGTCGCCTGGGAAATCGTACTTGCTCAGCAGTTCGCGCACTTCCATTTCGACCAGCTCGAGCAGCTCTTCGTCGTCGACCATGTCGGCTTTGTTCAGGAACACGATGATGTATGGCACGCCAACTTGACGCGACAACAGGATGTGTTCGCGTGTTTGTGGCATTGGGCCGTCAGCTGCGGAACAGACCAGGATCGCGCCGTCCATTTGCGCCGCGCCGGTGATCATGTTTTTCACATAGTCAGCATGGCCTGGGCAGTCAACGTGGGCGTAGTGGCGATTGGCAGTTTCGTACTCAACGTGCGCGGTGTTGATCGTGATGCCGCGCGCTTTTTCTTCTGGCGCTGCGTCAATTTGATCGTAGGCTTTGGCTTCGCCGCCAAACTTCTTCGACAATACTGTCGCGATTGCCGCGGTCAGCGTGGTCTTGCCATGGTCAACGTGGCCAATCGTGCCCACATTCACGTGCGGCTTGGTCCGCTCGAATTTACCTTTTGCCATTTTACTTTTCCTTCAAAAAGAACGATGTGTTAATCAGTTGAGGACAGAGTAATTCGCCACATTGGATGGCTCTTAAACTCCGTCCCGCAATTTGTTAGCTTACTTAGCCTTGGACGTTACGATTGCATCGATAACATTCTTCGGCGCTTCGGAGTAGTGCTTGAATTCCATCGAGTACGTTGCACGGCCTTGAGTAGCCGAACGCAACGAAGTCGAGTAACCGAACATTTCCGACAGAGGCACTTCAGCCTTGATGATCTTGCCGCCACCGCCGGCGATCTCATCCATGCCTTGCACCATGCCGCGACGTGAGGACAAATCACCCATCACGGTACCAGCGTAGTCTTCCGGGGTCTCGACTTCAACCGCCATCATTGGCTCCAGAATAACCGGGCTGGCTTTACGGCAACCGTCTTTGAATGCCATCGAAGCGGCCATGCGGAACGCATTTTCGTTCGAGTCGACATCATGGTAAGAACCGAAGAACAGCGTGACCTTGACGTCAACCACTGGATAACCGGCCAACACGCCGGTGTTCAGTGTTTCACGCACGCCCTTTTCTACCGCAGGGATGTATTCGCGCGGAACGGTACCACCCTTGATCGCGTCAACGAACTCGAAACCCTTGCCCGGCTCTTGCGGCTCGATCTTCAATACCACGTGACCGTATTGACCACGACCACCGGATTGCTTAACGAACTTGCCTTCGATTTCTTCGCAAGTCTTGCGAATGGTTTCGCGATACGCAACTTGTGGCTTACCAACGGTCGCTTCAACGTTGAATTCACGCTTCATGCGGTCGACGATAATATCCAGGTGCAATTCACCCATACCGGCGATGATGGTCTGACCCGATTCTTCATCGGTACGGACGCGGAACGACGGATCTTCCGCAGCCAGGCGATTCAACGCCAAGCCCATTTTTTCCTGGTCAGCCTTGGTCTTAGGCTCAACTGCCTGCGAAATCACCGGCTCTGGGAACACCATGCGCTCCAGCACAACGAATGCAGCTGGATCACACAATGTATCGCCAGTTGTCGTGTCTTTCAGACCCACTACCGCTGCGATGTCGCCGGCCAGAACTTCTTTGATTTCTTCGCGCTGGTTAGCATGCATCTGCACGATACGGCCGATACGCTCTTTCTTGTTCTTAACGGAATTAAGAACTGTATCGCCCGAGTTCAAGGTACCGGAGTAGCAGCGCACGAAACACAATTGACCGACGAATGGATCGGTTGCGATCTTGAATGCCAATGCCGAGAATTTCTCGGTATCTTCCGCTTTACGGACGATCGGCTGATCATCTTCATCCAGGCCTGGCACCGGAGGAATATCCATTGGCGATGGCAGGTATTCGATCACGCCGTCCAACATCGCTTGCACGCCCTTGTTTTTAAACGCGGTGCCGCACATCATTGGAACGATTTCGCTGGACAGCGTACGTTGACGAATCGCAGCCTTGATCTCGGCTTCAGTCAAATCGCCTTCTTCCAGATACTTGTTCATCAATTCTTCTGATGCTTCGGCCGCGGCTTCAACCATGTTTTCACGCCACTTGGCAGCTTCGTCAGCCAAATTAGCAGGAATATCACGGTAATCGAAGGTCATCCCTTGGGTATCATCGTGCCAATAGATCGCCTTCATCTTGACCAGATCGATCACGCCTTCGAACTTGTCTTCGGCGCCGATAGGCACTTGCATAGGAACCGGGTTAGCCTTCAAGCGCGCGCGCATTTGGTCGAAGACCTTGAAGAAGTTCGCGCCAGTACGGTCCATCTTGTTGACGAATGCCAAACGTGGGACTTTGTACTTGTTAGCTTGACGCCAAACGGTTTCCGATTGCGGCTGCACACCGCCGACCGCACAGTAAACCATGCAGGCGCCGTCCAGCACGCGCATCGAACGCTCAACTTCAATCGTGAAGTCAACGTGGCCCGGAGTATCAATGATATTGATATGGTGTGGCTGGAAATTACTCGCCATACCCTTCCAGAAGCAGGTAGTCGCAGCAGAAGTAATCGTGATGCCACGCTCTTGCTCTTGCTCCATCCAGTCCATGGTGGCCGCGCCATCATGCACTTCACCAATCTTGTGATTTACGCCGGTGTAAAACAGCACGCGCTCTGTCGTCGTGGTCTTACCTGCATCAATGTGAGCCGAAATACCGATATTGCGGTAACGCTCTAGGGGGGTCTTGCGAGCCATGATTTATTCCTAAGTCTTTAATGTACGAAACCGAGCGCTATTTTTGGAAAAAATATGCGCTCGGCTCGAACAAATTTCAGATGCGAACAGGCGGCGCCATATAGGGGCCGGCCATCCATTCCATTAGAAGCGGAAGTGCGAGAACGCCTTGTTCGCTTCTGCCATACGGTGCACTTCGTCACGCTTTTTCATAGCGCCGCCGCGACCTTCTGCGGCTTCCATCAATTCGCCACCGAGTCGTTGCGGCATCGATTTTTCGCTACGCTTGTTAGCTGCTTCACGCAACCAGCGCATCGACAACGCCATACGACGGACAGGGCGAACTTCTACTGGCACCTGGTAGTTTGCACCACCAACGCGACGCGACTTTACTTCAACCAGCGGTTTGCAATTGCCGATTGCGGCAGCAAACACTTCCAGCGGATCTTTGCCGGATTTAGCCTGGATGTGCTCGAAAGCACCGTAAATGATATTTTCTGCGACCGACTTCTTACCGGACAGCATCAGGACGTTGACGAACTTCGCAACATCAACATTACCGAACTTTGGATCCGGCAGAATCTCCCGCTTGGGAACTTCACGACGACGTGGCATTTCGATTCCTTTCAATCTTCAGTTGAGCACGCAGATCTTTTGTTTCTGCACACTCGAGGGAGCCATCATAGCACCCACTTACTCGGCCCATTGGGGACCGACACATGATCGACCTAGCTAAGCAACCACCTTGCGGTTAGCACTTAGAGCGGACGAAAACACTTATTTCTTTGCAGCCTTAGCACGCTTTGCACCGTACTTCGAACGCGCTTGTTTACGATCCTTGACGCCCTGGGTATCCAGTGCACCGCGAACCATGTGGTAACGCACACCTGGCAAGTCTTTTACACGACCGCCGCGCAGCAGCACGACGCTATGTTCTTGCAGGTTATGGCCTTCACCGCCGATGTACGAAATAACTTCGAAACCGTTGGTCAGGCGAACTTTGGCAACTTTACGCAAAGCCGAGTTTGGCTTCTTTGGAGTTGTCGTATAAACGCGGGTGCATACGCCACGTTTTTGCGGGCTGTTTTCCAGCGCCGGTGATTTGCTCTTTACGACCGCAGAAACGCGCGGTTGGCGAATCAATTGATTGATGGTTGGCATCGTTATATATCCAACAAAATTACGACGTTAATAACAACAATCCCGAAATCGGTTGTCCGGGATTGGACAGATACTTGCACGAGAAACCGCGCAGTTCGCACACAGCTCAATTCGGCAATAAAGGGGAAACGCGCTATAGAAAGCGGAAGCAGACCAAAGAACGCTCAGCCCAGAAGAGCCTACAATCGAGAACCCGCGAGTGTACTCCAATGATTTCATCCAGTCAATCAGCACTGGGAATATTCGGCGCATATTACAACATGCCCTATCTCCGGCTTGCACTCCCAGGTCGTCCTCCGAACTTGGCGCCTCTGCTTTGCTGGATAATCCCTCTCCTTTGCCTTTCTAAATGACGATGCCTTCCTTGCTGCGCCGTAATAATCTGTTCGTGCTGACCACCTATCTGGCGCTGTCGCTGGTACCGTTTGCAGGCTTACTGTTTGGACAAACAATCGAACGCCCGGGCCGTGTCGCGACGATAGAAATCATCTCGTGGTTGGCAATATGGGCGGCATTCAAACGACCGGCACGTTTTCATTGGCTGCTGCTTCCCGCATTCATTGCATTGCCGCTCGAGTTATATCTGCGCAAGTTTTACGGCCAGGGAATTTCTACACATCATCTCGGCATCATTGCCGAGACAAGTCCGACCGAAGCCATCGAATTCTTGAGCGACAAGATTTGGCTGCTGGCATTTATCCTTATTTGCGTTGTGATCTGGTGGGGGCTGAGCTGGTTCGCTGCTGGTCGCACCCGCGACCTGGACTGGAGCCACAAATCGCGCTGGACATGCGGCGCGCTGCTGACCGCCGGCTTTTGCATCTGGCTGTATGGACAGGAAGTCGGCATCCAGACGCCGGTTAAAACCGCGTCTACCACCTCCCATCCGATCACCCCGGATGCGGCCAGCCAGCGCTTCGGAGAACTGCCCAATTGGGCCAGCATCCCGTTCGAAGCGGAAGCATTTGGACACACCTGGCCATTCGGGCTCGCGGTTCGCGCTTATGACTTCTGGAACGAACGCAAATACCTGGCTAACCTTGAGCAGAAAAATAATCACTTCAGTTTTGGCGCACGCCAGACGCCCGAACCAGGCGCTCCGCAGATTGTGGTCATGGTGATCGGCGAGTCTTCCCGTTATGATCGCTGGAGCCTGAATGGCTATCAGCGCGAGACCAATCCACTGTTGAAGCAAGAGGCCAATCTGGTCAGCTTTTCAGATGTGGTCACGCCGGTATCGGCGACCCGGCTGTCGGTGCCGGTCATGATTTCCCGCAAACCGGCGCTCGAAAGCCTGAACGCCGGTTTTTCCGAGAAATCCTTTGTCACCGGCTACAAGGAAGCTGGATTCAAGACTTACTGGATTTCGAATCAAATGTCATACGGCAAGTTCGATACCCCGGTGTCGGTTTTCGCGAATGAGGCCGATGTGACCGAATTCCTTAATCTCGGCGGCTTTACCGACACCTCCAATTTTGACAATGTGCTGCTGTCGTCACTACAGAAGGCGATGCAGGACCCGGCGCCGAAGAAGTTAATCGTGCTGCACACCCTTGGCAATCACTGGAACTATAGCCATCGCTATCCGCAGGAATTCGACAAATGGCAGCCATCGCTGTTCGGCATTGCCAATCCAGCCTACACCAACCTTGCCAATAAGCCGGCACTCAACAATAGCTACGACAACTCGATTCTCTACGTCGACTGGTTCTTATCGCAAGTGATTGCCGAGCTGAAGGCGTCGAACCAGTTAAGCGCGATGATGTATTTTGCCGACCATGGTCAAACGCTCTATGACGGCAGCTGCAAGGTTGCGTTTCATGGACACAACACGCAATACGAATTCCATATTCCGGCGCTGATGTGGTACTCCGATTTATACCAGCAGACCTATCCCGAAAAAGTGAAGCAGCTGATTCGCCATAAACGCGCCAGGATGACTACTGAAAACGTGTTCCATTCGCTGCTGGACCTGTCCGATATACGCTATCCGAGCGAGCACCTGGAGTGGAGCTTCTTGAGCGGCAAGCTGCGGCCGCACACACGTTATGTCGACAGTTACGGCTGGAGCGATTACGACAATTCCACCCTCAAGGGCGACTGCCGGGAAGTAATCGACAACGGCAAACCGCTGCGACAAATTCGTCACTAATTACGATGCGGAGTTCGGCCGATCGAGGGGACTGTAAAGTCTCGCGGCAAAACTTGCCGTAGACGCGTATGACAGTACAAACAAAAACGGCACCGGTAGACTACCCGGTGCCGTTTTGCATTGAAACGAGACTAGAGAATTACGCTTCTCCGTCAGGCGTCCCCATTGCTTCTGCCGAGCGCGCTTCGGCAGCGGCGTTGCGTGCCATTTGTTCGGCTTGCAACAGTGCTGTGCGCTCTTCCGCTTCCCAGCTGTCCTTTTCCTTGCGAGCACGGTGGAACGCGAGACCGGTACCGGCTGGAATCAGACGGCCGACGATGACGTTTTCCTTCAGGCCGCGCAGCGTGTCTTTCTTGCCCATGATTGCGGCTTCGGTCAACACCCGTGTGGTTTCCTGGAACGATGCAGCCGAGATGAACGAATCGGTCGACAGCGATGCCTTGGTAATACCCAGCAATACGTTTTCGTAAGTTGCAGGGATCTTGCCGGCGGCGATCACGCGGTCGTTTTCGTCCAGCAGTTCGGAACGCTCGACCTGTTCACCGGTGATGTAGGAAGCATCTCCTGCATCAACGATCTGCACCCGGCGCAACATCTGGCGGACGATCACTTCAATATGCTTGTCGTTGATCTTCACGCCTTGCAAACGGTACACGTCCTGCACTTCGTCGACGATGTAACGGGCCAGCGCTTCGATACCCAACAAGCGCAGAATGTCTTGCGGATCGGCTGGGCCGTCGACAATCATTTCACCCTTGTTCACGACTTGGCCGTCATGTACCAGCACTTGCTTGTCCTTGGTAATCAGGAACTCGTGCTTGTTGCCGTCCATGTCTGTGATTTCCAGACGCTGCTTACCCTTGGTTTCCTTACCGAACGCAACTGTACCGGTCACTTCGGCCAGCATACCTGCATCCTTCGGCGAACGCGCTTCGAACAACTCGGCAACGCGCGGCAGACCACCGGTAATGTCACGGGTCTTTTGCGATTCGGTCGGGATACGTGCCAGCACTTCACCGACGTGCACTTGCTGACCGTCTTTCACGGTAATCAGCGCACCGACCTGGAAGCCGATCGTTACAGCATGTTCGGTACCGGCGATCTTGACTTCTTCGCCTTGTTCGTTCAACAGTTTGACCTGCGGACGCACGGTTTTGGTGACCGAACCACGACGCTTCGCATCGATAACAACCAAAGTCGACAGACCGGTAACTTCGTCGATCTGGCGAGCCACGGTCGAACCTTCTTCGACGTTCTCGAAGCGCACCGTACCGGTGTACTCGGTAATGATCGGACGGGTCAGCGGATCCCATGTTGCCAATGGCGTGCCAGCCTTGATGCTCAGGCCGTCCTTGACGATCAGGGTCGCGCCGTAAGGTACTTTATGACGCTCGCGCTCACGGCCGTGGTCGTCGGTGATCAGGACTTCGCCGGAACGGGAAATCACGATCAGCTCGCCCTTGCCATTGGTCACGTAACGCATGGTTGCCGTGAAACGGACCGTGCCGTTCGACTTCGCTTCGACGCTGGATGCCACTGCCGAACGCGATGCCGCACCACCGATGTGGAAGGTACGCATGGTCAGCTGGGTACCTGGCTCACCGATCGACTGCGCAGCCACCACGCCGACTGCTTCACCGTTGTTGACCAGCATGCCGCGGCCCAGGTCGCGACCGTAACATTGCGCGCACAGACCGTAGCGTGTGTCGCAAGTCAGCGGGGTGCGGACCTTGACTTCGTCGATGCCCAGACGTTCGATTTCTTCCACTGCGTCTTCGTCCAGCAAGGTGCCGGATTCGTACAGCGTGCCTTGGGTTTCCGGATTGACGATGTCGTTCGCGGCAACACGGCCGAGGATACGGTCGCGCAGCGCTTCGATCACTTCACCGCCTTCGACCATTGCCTTCATGGAGGCGCCGTTCGAAGTGCCGCAATCGTCCTCGATCACCACCAGATCCTGCGTCACGTCGACCAGACGACGGGTCAGGTAACCCGAGTTCGCCGTCTTCAGCGCGGTATCGGCCAAGCCTTTACGTGCACCGTGAGTCGAGATGAAGTACTGCAAAACGTTCAGACCTTCGCGGAAGTTCGCGGTAATCGGCGTTTCGATAATCGAACCGTCCGGTTTCGCCATCAGGCCACGCATACCGGCCAGCTGACGAATCTGTGCAGCGGAACCACGCGCACCAGAGTCGGCCATCATGTAAATCGCGTTGAACGATTCTTGTGTGCCCTTGGTGCCGTCGCGACGGGTCACGTCTTCCACCTTGAGCTGTTCCATCATGGCCTTGCCGACGTCGTCGCCGGCCTTGCCCCAGATGTCCACCACTTTGTTGTAGCGTTCGCCGGCAGTCACCAGACCGGACGAATATTGCTGTTCGATCTGTTTAACTTCATGTTCTGCGGTAGCGATGATGGTCGCCTTTTGTGGCGGCACCAGCATGTCGTCGACGCAAATCGAGATGCCGGCACGGGTCGCCAAACGGAAACCGGACTGCATCAGTTGATCGGCGAACACCACCGTCGCGCGCAGACCGCACTTACGGAACGAAGTGTTGATCAGCTTCGAAATTTCTTTTTTCTTCAACGCGCGGTTCAGCACGGTGAACGGCAGACCCTTAGGCAGAATCTCCGACAGGATCGCGCGGCCAACCGTGGTTTCGTAACGCTTGATGGTCTTGACGAATTCGCCTGTCGCCGGATCTTTCGGATACTCGGTGATGCGCACTGTCACGCGGGTAGTCAGCTCGACTTCCTTGTTGTCGTAAGCGCGGATGGCTTCCGACACGTCAGGGAACATCATGCCCTCGCCCTTGCCGTTGATTTGCTCACGGGTGGCGTAGTACAGACCCAACACGATATCCTGCGACGGTACGATCGACGGTTCGCCGTTCGATGGGAACAGGATGTTGTTGGAAGCCAGCATCAAGGTGCGCGCTTCCATCTGTGCTTCAATCGACAAAGGAACGTGGACCGCCATCTGGTCACCGTCGAAGTCGGCGTTGAATGCAGCGCAAACCAGCGGATGCAACTGAATTGCCTTGCCTTCGATCAGAACCGGTTCAAACGCTTGAATACCCAGGCGGTGCAAGGTAGGCGCACGGTTCAGCATGACCGGATGTTCGCGGATCACGTCTTCCAGGATGTCCCACACCACGGAAGTTTGATTCTCGACTTCCTTCTTGGCTGCCTTGATGGTGCTGGCGATGCCCATCACTTCCAGCTTGTGGAAAATGAATGGCTTGAACAATTCCAGCGCCATCAATTTCGGCAAGCCGCATTGATGCAGTTTCAGTTGCGGACCCACCACGATCACCGAACGGCCGGAATAGTCGACCCGCTTACCCAGCAAGTTCTGACGGAAACGACCACCCTTACCCTTGATCATTTCTGCCAGGGATTTCAGCGGACGCTTGTTGGCGCCAGTCATTGCCTTGCCGCGACGGCCGTTGTCCAGCAACGAGTCAACCGCTTCCTGCAACATCCGCTTTTCGTTGCGGGTGATGATTTCCGGAGCGCGCAATTCCATCAGGCGCTTCAGACGGTTGTTACGGTTGATGACGCGGCGATACAGATCGTTCAGGTCGGAGGTAGCGAAACGGCCGCCATCCAGCGGCACCAGCGGACGCAACTCTGGCGGCAGCACCGGCAACACTTCCATGATCATCCAGTCCGGCTTGATGCCCGAACGTTGGAACGCTTCCAGCACTTTCAGGCGCTTCGCGTATTTCTTGATCTTGGCTTCGGATTTCGAATCTTTCAATTCCTGACGCAGAGTTTCCGCATCGCGGTCGATATCGATCGCGCGCAGCAACTCGCGGATGCCTTCGGCGCCCATGAATGCGGTGAAGTCGTCGCCGTACTCTTCGTACTTGGCGGCGTAGTCGTCTTCCGACATGATCTGGCAGCGCTTCAGCGGCGTCATGCCTGGATCGGTGATGACGTAGGCTTCAAAATACAGGACGCGTTCGATGTCCCGCAACGTCATGTCGAGCACCATGCCCAGACGGGACGGCAGCGATTTCAGGAACCAGATGTGCGCGGTTGGCGATGCCAATTCGATGTGGCCCATGCGCTCGCGGCGCACTTTGGCCAGCGTGACTTCAACGCCGCATTTTTCGCAGATGACGCCGCGGTGCTTCAGGCGTTTGTACTTGCCGCACAGGCATTCGTAGTCTTTGATCGGGCCAAAAATCTTGGCGCAAAACAGACCGTCGCGCTCTGGCTTGAAGGTACGGTAGTTGATGGTTTCCGGCTTTTTAACTTCGCCGTAAGACCAAGAACGGATTTTTTCGGGCGACGCCAGACCAATCTTGATCGAGTCGAACTGTTCATTTTGCTGAACTTGCTTGAATAAATCGAGCAGTGCTTTCATGTATCACTCCAGGTGATTGACTCAATTGCGGGACAGGGTTCAAGCGGCAGCAAGATTGACCTTGCGACGACTTACTCTGCCCCCAACACTATTTATGCTTTTTGCTGATGCTCAAATACGGCTTCTGACGGAACCGCCACCCCATCTTTTCTTCTGCTGACACCGAGTTTGGCTCGGACTGCTTTTCTAGTCAGTTGGGGACAGAGTAAATCGGCACGCTTCGGTGCCTCTTAAACTCTGTCCCGCAAGGATGGACGGTCGATTTGGATCGCTTATTCGCGATCCAAATCCATATCAATCCCCAGCGAGCGGATTTCTTTCAACAACACGTTGAAGGATTCCGGCATGCCAGCGTCGATGATGTGGTCGCCCTTGACCAGGTTCTCGTACACTTTGGTACGGCCGTTCACGTCATCCGACTTCACTGTCAACATTTCTTGCAGCACATACGATGCGCCGTAAGCTTCCAATGCCCAAACTTCCATCTCACCGAAGCGCTGGCCGCCGAACTGCGCTTTACCACCCAGCGGTTGCTGCGTCACCAGCGAGTACGGACCGGTGGAACGCGCATGCATCTTGTCATCGACCAGATGGTGCAGTTTCAGGTAATGCATGTAGCCGACCGTGACGCTGCGCTCGAAAGCCTCGCCGGTACGACCGTCATACATCGTGACCTGGTTCTTCGATGGCGTCATGCCCAACTGCTTGGCGATAGCGTCCGGATAAGCCAGATCGAGCATGCGACGGATTTCTTCTTCGTGCGCACCGTCAAACACCGGCGTCGCAAACGGCACGCCTTGCTTCAGGTTGTTGGCCAGATGGAAAATTTCGTCATCCGACATGCTGTCCAGATCTTCCGTCTTGCCCGATTCGTTATAAATAACGCCCAGGTATTTACGCAGTTCGGCGATCTTGGTTTGCGCCTTCAGCATTTCGCCGATACGCAGGCCCAGCCCCTTGGCAGCCCAGCCCAAATGCACTTCCAACACCTGACCGATGTTCATCCGCGATGGAACGCCCAGCGGGTTCAGCACGATGTCTGCCGGTGTACCGTCGGCCATATGCGGCATGTCTTCGATCGGCAGGATGCGCGAAACCACACCCTTGTTACCGTGACGACCCGCCATCTTGTCGCCGGGTTGCAGACGGCGCTTGACAGCCAGGTAAACCTTGACCATCTTTTGCACGCCAGGCTGCAGTTCGTCGCCTTGGGTCAGCTTCTTGCGCTTTTCTTCAAATGCCAGATCGAACTGGTGGCGCTTCTCGGCGATCGATTCCTTGATCGCTTCCAGCGCTACTGCTGCATCGTCATCTGCCGGACGAATGTCGAACCAATGGTATTTGTCCAGGTCTGCCAGGTATTCCTTGGTCAGCTTGGTGCCCTTGGCCAATTTCTTCGGACCGCCGTTGACAACCTTGCCGATCAGCATCCGCTCCAGACGTTCGAAGGCATCGCCTTCAACGATCCGCAACTGGTCGTTCAGGTCCAGACGATAGCGTTGCAGTTCGTCGTCAATAATTTGCTGTGCGCGTTTGTCGCGCTGGATGCCTTCGCGAGTGAACACTTGCACGTCAATCACGGTGCCGACCATGCCGGATGGCACGCGCAGCGAGGTGTCTTTTACGTCCGATGCTTTTTCGCCGAAAATCGCGCGCAGCAGTTTTTCTTCCGGCGTCAGCTGGGTTTCACCCTTCGGTGTCACTTTACCGACCAGCGTGTCGCCGGCTTCCACTTCAGCACCGATGTAGACGATGCCGGACTCATCCAGACGCGCCAACTGGTTTTCGGCCAGATTGGAAATGTCGCGGGTGATTTCTTCAGCGCCCAGCTTGGTGTCGCGTGCAACAACCGACAGTTCTTCGATATGAATCGAGGTGTAGCGGTCGTCAGCCACAACTTTTTCGGAGATCAGGATCGAATCTTCGAAGTTGTAGCCGTTCCATGGCATAAACGCGACCAGCATGTTCTGACCCAGAGCCAGTTCGCCCAGGTCGGTCGATGCGCCGTCGGCGATCACGTCGTGCTTGGCGACGCGGTCGCCCACTTGCACGATAGGCCGCTGGTTGATGTTGGTGTTCTGGTTGGAACGTGTGTACTTGATCAGATTGTAGATATCGACACCGACTTCGCCGGCAGTCGCTTCTTCATCGTTCACCCGGATCACAACACGGCCGGCATCGACGTAATCGACGATACCGCCACGCAATGCCTGCACGGTAGTGCCGGAGTCGACTGCCACGGTACGTTCGATACCGGTACCGACCAATGCCTTCTCTGGACGCAGGCAAGGAACCGCCTGACGTTGCATGTTGGCGCCCATCAATGCGCGGTTCGCGTCATCGTGTTCGAGGAACGGGATCAGCGAGGCTGCAACCGAAACCACTTGGCCTGGCGCCACGTCCATGTACTGAACGCGTTCTGGCGAGACCAGGATGGTTTCGCCGGCTTCACGTGCGGATACCAGTTCATCGGACAGCTTGCCGGATTTGTCGATAGTCGCATTCGCCTGAGCGATGATGTAGCGGCCCTCTTCAATCGCCGATAGGTAGTCGATCTGATCGGTCACCTTGCTGTCTTCAACCTTACGATACGGTGTTTCGAGGAAGCCGTATTCGTTCAGGCGGGCATACAACGCCAGCGAGTTGATCAGACCAATGTTCGGACCTTCCGGTGTTTCGATCGGGCATACGCGGCCATAGTGGGTCGGATGCACGTCGCGGACTTCAAAGCCGGCGCGTTCACGGGTCAAACCGCCCGGTCCAAGTGCCGATACGCGGCGCTTGTGGGTGATTTCCGACAACGGATTGGTTTGGTCCATAAACTGCGACAACTGCGACGAACCGAAGAACTCACGGATAGCGGCCGAGATCGGCTTGGAGTTGATCAGGTCATGCGGCATCAGGTTGTCCGCTTCGGCTTGGCCGAGACGTTCCTTGACTGCGCGCTCAACCCGCACCAGACCGGCACGGAATTGGTTCTCTGCCAGTTCGCCGACGCAACGCACACGACGGTTGCCCAGGTGATCGATATCGTCCACTTCGCCGCGGCCGTTACGCAATTCAACCAGGATCTTGATAACAGCCAATACGTCTTCGTTCGACAAGGTCATCGCGCCGGTCAGCTCATCGCGACCAATGCGGCGGTTGAACTTCATGCGGCCGACAGCCGACAGATCGTAACGATCTTCGTTATAGAACAGACCGTTGAACAACGCCTCAACCGAGTCTTCGGTTGGCGGTTCGCCTGGTCGCATCATGCGATAGATCGCAACGCGGGCAGCCATCTGGTCGTTGGTATCGTCACTGCGCAGAGTTTGCGAAATGTAGCCACCTTGATCCAGGTCGTTGGTGTACAGAGTCTGGATGTCGGAGATGTCGGCTTCGCGCAGCTTGGCCAGCAATTCTTCGGTCAACTCATCGTTGGCGTTGGCAACCACTTCGCCGGTATCGCCGTCGACAATGTTGCGAGCCAGTACGCGGCCCAGCAAGTAGTCTTCCGGTACCGAGATATGCTTGATGCCGGCAGCTTCGATATCGCGCACGTGCTTGGAGTTGATACGCTTGTCTTTCGCGACCAATACCTTGCCCGACTTGTCGGTGATATCGAAACGCGCAACTTCGCCGCGCAGACGCTCGGAAACGAATTCCATCTCGGCGCCTTCGTTGCGCAACGCGAAGTTGTCGAACACGAAGAAGTTAGCCAGGATCTGTTCGACCGACATGCCGATCGCTTTCAACAGAATCGTGACCGGCATCTTGCGGCGACGGTCGACGCGGAAGAACAGGATGTCTTTCGGATCGAATTCGAAGTCGAGCCAGGAACCGCGGTAAGGAATAATTCTTGCCGAGAACAGCAATTTACCGGACGAGTGAGTCTTGCCACGGTCATGTTCAAAGAACACGCCTGGCGAACGGTGCAGCTGCGATACGATCACGCGCTCGGTGCCATTGATCACGAACGAGCCGGTGGTTGTCATGAGCGGCAATTCGCCCATGTAAACTTCCTGCTCTTTCATTTCTTTGACGACCGGCTTGGTCGGCGATTCTTTATCCAGAATCACCAGACGCACCTTGGCGCGCAGTGGCGACGCGAAAGTCAATCCGCGCTGTTGGCATTCCTTGACGTCAAACGGTGGATCACCGAGAACGTACGACAGGAATTCGAGACGCGCAAAACCATTGTGCGAAACGATAGGGAAAATAGAAGTGAAAGCCGATTGAAGGCCCTCATTTTTACGTTGAGACGGTACTTTGTCTGCTTGCAAAAAGCCAAGATACGACTCGAGCTGGGTTGCCAGCAGGAACGGAACGTGGTGAACGTTAGCGCGTTTCGCAAAGGATTTACGAATACGCTTCTTCTCAGTAAATGAGTAGTGCATGAACACTCCGTGAGTGACAGGAAGGATAGAGAATTCAGGATTCGCTAGATTTTTCAGTCGAACCAGACAACACTAAAGAAACCGGACCATCATTTATTTAGTGAATGCGCTGGATAAACTGCCAAACCCAACAACTGCGAAACCTCAAGTCTCAGCCCTTCAAGCTTGATGGCGATAAGGATTCGACTGGGTTGAAAGTACGTCAGCCGACACAAAAAATACTCAACACAACAAATACGACAACAAATTCAACAACAAAAATCGAAAACGACAAAGGAGCCAAAGCCGAATTCCCATTTTTGGGAATTCTGCACTTTGACTCCAGCGCACGAATGCGCTCTAAAAAGCTGAAATTACTTGAGGTCAGCTTTTGCGCCAGCTTCAACCAGCTTCTTCTGTGCTGCTTCTGCGTCGGCTTTGGAAACGCCTTCTTTAACTGGCTTCGGTGCACCGTCAACCAGGTCTTTAGCTTCTTTCAAGCCCAGACCGGTGATTTCGCGAACTGCCTTAATCACGCCAACCTTGTTCGCGCCGACTTCCGACAGAACAACGGTGAACTCGGTTTGCTCTTCAGCTGCAGCAGCTGCGCCGCCGCCAGCACCACCACCAGCAACTGCAACAGCAGCTGCGGAAACGCCAAACTTCTCTTCGAATGCCTTAACCAGGTCATTCAATTCCATAACACTCAGGGAATCGATTTGTGCCAGGAATGCGTCTTTATCAAAAGCCATGTGAAACTCCTAATTTTTTACTATAAATACATCTGATTGGTATTAACGCTAAAAAAAGCGCCGAGGCTTTGCTTAATATTAAGCAGCTTCGGCTTCTTTTTTTGCTGCCAGAGCAGCCAAAGCACGCGCAAATCCAGCAATCGGCATCTGCATCATGCCCACAACTTGGGCCAGCAGAACTTCGCGACTTGGAATGCTTGCCAACGCTTGCACAGCCGCTTTATCAAGCGACTTACCAGCGTAGTTACCTGCCTTGACGACCAGTTTGTCGTTGGTTTTTGCAAAGTCATTGATGACTTTTGCAGCAGCAACAGCATCCGCGGAGATCGAATAGATCAACGGGCCGGTCATTTGCGGGGCGAGGTCGGCAAAAGCGGTACCTTCAACAGCGCGACGTGCCAGTGTATTTTTCAATACACGCAAGTACACACCTTGGGTACGCGCATTGGCGCGCAGTTGCGTCAAGTGACCAACCTGGATGCCACGGTATTCGGCCACGACGATGGTCTGCGCAGTTTTCACTTGGGCAGAAACTTCGGCGACGACGGCCTTTTTGTCATTCAGATTGAGACTCAAGATCAACCTCCAAAAATGATGCTTGGTAACTACATAACCGCAAGTGGTTACTTACCTCACATCGGTTCGAACACGGCGTCCGAAGTTAGGAGTTCAGTACTGGCGCGTTAAAACGCAGCGTTGAGACTACAAAACTTGTTCGGGTACACCATCTGCGCTGGGTGCCAAATGATTTCTCGTTTGACGTTTAACTTTGTGCACCACCTGCATGCACACTGCCCAACGGTCTTTGATTGTCTGGCCCAGCATCGCTATTAACCATGCGGGACCAGCCCAAAGATTCGCCTGATTGCGATGCGCTTTGCACATCGCGGTCAGGACTTGATTCAATATGCCTAAGCAGTATTAAGCAGCCAAAGTCGACTGATCAACACGGACGCCAGCGCCCATGGTTGACGACAGCGAAATCTTGCGCAGGTAGACACCCTTGCTGGTTGCTGGCTTGGCTTTGCTCAATGCGTCGATCAGTGCCAACAAGTTGGACTTCAATTCTGCATCGCTAAACGATTTACGACCGATGGTTGCGTGAATGATACCGGCCTTGTCGGTACGGTATTGCACTTGACCGGCTTTGGCGTTCTTGACGGCAGTAGCGACGTCAGGAGTAACAGTGCCGACCTTCGGGTTTGGCATCAAGCCACGTGGTCCCAGGATCTGACCCAGCGTACCAACGATACGCATGGTGTCCGGCGAGGCGATCACGATGTCGAAAGGCATGTTGCCGGCTTTGATTTGTTCAGCCAGGTCGTCCATACCAACCACGTCGGCGCCAGCAGCCTTAGCTTGTTCGGCTTTTTCGCCGGAAGCAAATACCGCTACGCGAACGCTCTTGCCGGTGCCAGCTGGCAACACGACAGAACCACGAACCACTTGGTCCGATTTCTTTGCATCAACGCCCAATTGGACGGACACGTCGATCGATTCGTTGAACTTTGCAGTTGCGCATTCCTTGATCAACGCAACAGCGTTATCGAATGGATATGCCTTGGTGCGATCAACTTTAGCTTTGATTGCTTTTGCGCGTTTAGTTAACTTAGCCATTACAGACCCTCCACCGTGATACCCATCGAACGAGCAGAACCGGCGATAGTACGTACGCCAGCTTCCAGATCAGCACCAGTCAAATCGGGCTTCTTCAAGGTAGCGATTTCTTCTGCTTGCTTGCGGGTGATCGAACCGACTTTATCGGTATGCGGCTTAGCCGAACCCTTGGTGATACCGGCAGCCTTCTTGATCAGAATCGTTGCTGGCGGCGTCTTCATCACAAAAGTGAAGGACTTGTCAGCGAATGCGGTGATCACGACTGGGATTGGCAGACCTGGTTCAACACCTTGGGTCTGGGCATTAAATGCCTTACAGAATTCCATGATGTTCAGACCGCGCTGACCCAATGCTGGACCAATTGGAGGGGATGGGTTTGCTTTACCAGCTGGCACTTGCAGCTTGATAAAACCAATAATCTTCTTTGCCATGAGGGCTCCTACGTTGATTGAGTATTAGCGCCTTTTCGATCAGTCTGCGGATTAAAGCAGGCAACGACCTATTAGGGCTCCTCTTACTGCATCGAATTCCATGAGGTTTGAATTCATGACGCTCCGAACGGCGTTTGCTGCTTACATTTCCAGCGATTTTTTCTCTTCGCCGGTTGCTGCCATTTAGATCAAAATGGCAAATTAAACTTTTTCGACTTGACCGAATTCCAGCTCAACCGGAGTTGCACGACCGAAGATAGTGACCGTCACGCGAACGCGCGATTTTTCGTAATTCACTTCTTCCACATTGCCGTTAAAGTCGGTGAAAGGACCATCCTTGATCCGCACCAGTTCGCCCACTTCATACAACACTTTTGGACGTGGCTTCTCGATACCGTCTTGCATTTGCTGCATGATCTTGTCGACTTCATGCTGCGGAATCGGAGTTGGTTTATTTGACTTGCCGCCGATAAAGCCGGTTACCTTGTTGGTGTTTTTGACCAAATGCCAGGTATCGTCGGTCATTTCCATTTCGACCAGCACATAGCCAGGGAAGAAACGACGCTCGGTGACAGATTTTTGACCACTCTTGACTTCGACGACTTCTTCGGTCGGCACCAGGATCTGGCCAAACAGGTCTTGCATTCCGGCACGATCGATACGTTCGGTAAGGGCGCGTTGCACGCTCTTTTCCATACCGGAATAAGCATGCACCACATACCAGCGCTTTTTGCCAGCAGACGCCGGAACCGTTACGGCCGGTGTTGCTTGCGCATCGTTTTGTGTGCTTTCGCTCATTATTGTTTCCAGCCCAAAATCACGTCGTACAACAAGACCTCGAGGAGCTTATCGATGCCCCACAGGAAAATCGCCATTACCAGCACAAATGCAAAAACGATGGCAGTAATCTGCATCGCTTCCTTGCGCGTTGGCCAAACAACTTTTTTTGTTTCGCGCACGGCTTCCTTGGCGAAACCGAGGAATTCACGACCTTGAGTCGAGGTCCATGCACAGGCGATTGCCACCACCAAACCGGCAACCAGCACGCCAGCGCGTGCCAGACCAGACTGGCCCGACAAAAAATAAAAGCCGACAACGCCGGCGACGACAGCCAAAACTGCCATTATTACTTTGAGCTTGCTGCCGGACTCGCCGACAGTTTGCACAGGGTGGTTAGACATACGCGGTTTACTTTCAGTACCCTACACCTGAATCGGTGGCAGGGGCGGAGGGCATCGAACCCCCAACCTCCGGTTTTGGAGACCGGCGCTCTGCCAATTGAGCTACACCCCTACGCTTAAAACACTTTTCTGATCTAGTTGCCTAGTACAACCAGATCAGACATCAACGCCGCGAGGCGAGAAATTCCCGGGTCGCGGCGCGTTACAGCTTTTCTCGATTACTCGATGATCTTGGCAACAACACCAGCACCAACGGTACGGCCACCTTCGCGAATCGCGAAACGCAGACCTTCTTCCATCGCGATCGGGTTGATCAACATCACGGTGATCGACACGTTATCGCCTGGCATCACCATTTCTTTATCCTTCGGCAACTCGATCGAACCAGTCACGTCCGTGGTACGGAAGTAGAACTGTGGACGGTAGTTGTTGAAGAATGGTGTGTGACGACCGCCTTCGTCTTTCGACAGAACATAGATCTCGCCGGTGAAATGCTTGTGCGGCTTGATCGAACCTGGCTTGGCCAACACTTGGCCGCGCTCCACGTCTTCACGCTTGGTACCGCGCAACAGCACGCCAACGTTGTCGCCGGCTTGACCTTGATCCAGCAGCTTACGGAACATTTCAACGCCGGTGCAAGTTGTCTGTTGAGTATCGCGGATACCAACGATTTCCAGTGCTTCGCCAACCTTGACGATGCCGCGCTCAACACGACCGGTCACCACAGTACCGCGGCCGGAGATCGAGAACACGTCTTCCACTGGCAGCAGGAATGCGCCGTCAACAGCACGTTCCGGTGTCGGGATGTAGGTATCCAGTGCTTCCGCCAGTGCCATGATCGCTTGCTCGCCCAGTGGGCCAGTGTCGCCTTCCAGTGCCAGCTTGGCCGAACCCTTGATGATAGGCAGATCGTCGCCTGGGAATTCGTACTTGGTCAGCAGTTCGCGCACTTCCATCTCGACCAGCTCGAGCAACTCTTCGTCGTCGACCATGTCGGCTTTGTTCAGGAACACGATGATGTATGGCACGCCAACTTGACGCGACAACAGGATGTGTTCGCGGGTTTGCGGCATTGGGCCGTCAGCTGCGGAACAGACCAGGATCGCGCCGTCCATTTGCGCCGCGCCGGTGATCATGTTTTTCACATAGTCAGCATGGCCTGGGCAGTCAACGTGGGCGTAGTGGCGATTGGCAGTTTCGTACTCAACGTGCGCGGTGTTGATCGTGATGCCGCGCGCTTTTTCTTCTGGCGCTGCGTCAATTTGATCGTAGGCTTTGGCTTCGCCGCCAAACTTCTTCGACAATACTGTCGCGATTGCCGCGGTCAGCGTGGTCTTGCCATGGTCAACGTGGCCAATCGTGCCCACATTCACGTGCGGCTTGGTCCGCTCGAATTTGCCTTTTGCCATCTTGGACTCCTAACGATTTGATGAGAATGTTCAGGCACGCGCCCGACCGTCTTACAGATTGAATATTGACCTACTATTTCGTCGGCACCCATTTGCAGAAACTGCAGACACCGAAACATGCTTAATTCTGGTGCCCTTGACGTGGATTGAACACGTGGCCTCTCCCTTACCAAGGGAGTGCTCTACCACTGAGCTACAAGGGCTATGCTGTTCGTGTGTTTTTTACTTCTAAGCAACAACACGCCCAACTTTATAAAATCTACTGGAGCGGGTGAAGGGAATCGAACCCTCGTCATAAGCTTGGAAGGCTTCAGCTCTACCATTGAGCTACACCCGCTAGTTCACTTCAACCGCAACAATTTTGAACTGCTTTACTACTTTTCACTTCTTCCCAAAATGGTGGAGAGGGCTGGATTCGAACCAGCGTACTCGTAAGAGGGCAGATTTACAGTCTGCTGCCATTAACCACTCGGCCACCTCTCCGCAGGGAACCCCGGATTATAGTAACGCTCTTCCCAAGTGTCAACTGCTAGCGATGATTTTTCTAAGAAATTTCTAAATTTATGCAAATAAATCGCTAAACAAGCTATTCGATCCGGCCTCATCGCCCAAATCAACAGAAATTTCCACGCATCAAGCGCTTCGACACCAGGGACTTGCCGGCACGGGGATTTCATCGCCGGTCAAGGGGCTGAAATAATATCAGAAACGCGTTTCGCGCGCAGCTCTTAAAAATCCATCCAGGATCGGAGTGCAATCCAACAACTGCGGCCCGCCGGCCCGATGGAACTCCGGATGCCATTGCACGCCCATGACAAATGGTGCTTTGCGGTAACGTATTGCTTCAATGATATTGTCGGTTCCGGACACCGCTTCGATCGTCAGATCGCGCCCCAAATCCTTGACCGCCTGGTGATGAATCGAATTGACCACCAGCTCACGGTGCTCGTCGCTTTGGGCGCTGAACAAAGTTGCCAGCGATGAACCTTGCGGGAAATGAATCGCGTGATGCAGGCGATCGTATTCGTCATTGACGTGCTTGATCGAGGTCGGCACGTCGGTCGCAATATCCTGATACAGGGTGCCGCCGAAAGCCACGTTGATCAACTGGCAACCGCGGCAAATGCCTAGCACCGGCTTGCCGGCTTCGATGAATTCGTGCAGCAACTCCAGTTCGTACATATCGCGCACGCGGTCGCCGCCCCATTCCGGCCGGGTCGCCGCTTGCGCATAACTCTGCGGCGAAACATCGGCGCCGCCCTGCAGCACCAGGCCGTCCAGGTGCTTGGCATAGTCGCGCAAGCGAATGCTGCTTGGATGCACCAGTCCATTGGTATTGACCGTCGGGATCATGAACACCAGCACGTTGCGCGACATCACCCATTGAGCGATCGACTCTTCCAGGTATTGCAAGGTACGTCCGCGCAGCCCTTTGGCGCCCTCTTCCGGATGAAAAATCCGGGCCGAGATGCCGATCTTCAGGGTGCGCTGCATCATGCGCCGTCCGGCCTTGTCCGACAAGGCGCGGAAACGGGCGGCAATCAGCTTCCAGGTTTGCGGCCACGGCGCATCGCTGTCGCTTGGCTCCGTCGGCTTGGCCGGTGCCGGCTTTGGCTCGGCAGAGGCAGGCTCGGTCGCAGGTTCGGCATGCTTCTGAGCATCGCCGGCTTCGGGGTTATGAATTTCGGACATGTTCTTTGGGAATGAAATGAATGTTGGGTAAACTGCGGCACATCGATAAAAATCAGCTTGTTAAAGTATAGGCTTGCTGAGTGTCATTGAGCGCCGTTTTCCATTTCAGTTCATCTTATGCACCGCCTAGTTGTCATAATGCATGCCCCACCGACCTGAGCTATCCACCATCCGCATATGGAACATAACCTGCTTTTCAACGCCTTGATCTACCTGGCGGCCGCGGTCGCTGCCGTGCCGATTGCCAAACGGCTGGGGCTGGGGGCCGTACTGGGCTATCTGCTGGCCGGGATGGCGATCGGCCCTTGGGGCTTGCGCCTGATCGACAACGTCGAAGACATCCTGCATTTTTCCGAATTCGGCGTGGTATTGCTGCTGTTCCTGATCGGACTGGAACTCGACCCAAAACGCTTGTGGTCCTTGCGCAGACCGATTTTCGGCTGGGGCAGCGCCCAGGTTGGCGCCGTCACGTTGGCGCTGTTCGGCGCCGCGGTGGCGGTCGGGATCGATTGGAAAACAGCGTTGATTGCAGCGCTCGGGATGTCGCTGTCGTCCACCGCCATCGCGCTGGCAACCCTGGGCGAACGCAAATTGACGGCGACCCCGGCCGGCTCCGCCAGCTTCGCGATTCTGCTGTTCCAGGATATCGCGGCGATTCCAATGATTGCGATTGTGCCGGTGCTCGGCGTTGCCGCAGCCCATGGCAGCGGCGAAGGATGGAGCGGCGCGGCAAAAGTGGCGGCGGTGATTGCCGCGCTGATTGTCGGCGGCCGCTATCTGGTCCGGCCGCTGTTGCGGCTGATTGCACAGACTGAACTGCGTGAAATATTCACTGCATTTGCGCTGTTGCTGGTGATCGCGATCGGCTTGCTGATGCAAACGGTCGGCATGTCGATGGCGCTGGGCAGCTTCCTGGCCGGCGTGCTGCTGGCCGATTCGGAATACCGGCATGCGCTGGAAACCGATATCGAGCCGTTCAAAGGCTTGCTGCTGGGACTGTTCTTTATCGCGGTCGGGATGTCGGTCGATTTTGGCCTGTTCCTGGCGCAACCGTGGTTGATTCTCGGCTTGGTAGCGGCTTTCCTGGCGATCAAGCTGAGCGTGCTTTACCTGCTCAGCAAGTTGTTCAAGATCGCCCGCGCACAACAATTCCTGTTTGCCGTGCTGCTGTCGCAAGGCGGCGAGTTCGCTTTTGTGGTGTTCGGCGCGGCCGCCACCGCACATGTCTTTACACAGGAAACATCGTCCATCCTGGTGGTAGTGGTGGCCTTGTCGATGGTCACCACGCCGTTGCTGCTGGTGCTGTACGACAAATTGCTTGAACCCTGGTTCCGGCGCAGCACGCAACGCCCGCCCGATGAAATCGACGACAACGAAAACCCGGTAATCATTGCCGGTTTCGGCCGCTTCGGCCAGATTATCGGTCGCCTGCTGCACGCCAACCAATTCGGCCTGACCGTGCTCGACCATGACCCGGACCAGATCGACCTGCTGCGCAAATTCGGCTTCAAGGTGTTTTATGGCGATGCCACCCGGATCGACTTGTTGCGGACGGCAGGCATCGCCAAAGCACGGCTGCTGGTGGTGGCGATAGACGATGTCGAAGGCAGCGTGAAACTGGTGGCGGCGGTGCGCCACGCATTTCCCCAGCTGCAGATCATCGCGCGGGCGCGCAACGTCACGCATTACTTCGAGCTGATGAATCTGGGCGTCACCGTGATCGAGCGCGAGACCTTCGAATCGGCGCTCCAGCTGGGCCGGCAAGCGCTGCGGCATTTGGGCTTCGACGCTTATCACGCGCGCCAGGCGGCGATGAAATTCCGCACCCATAACCTGCAAACCTTGCACGAGTTATATCCGCATCACAAGGACCAGCAGAAAATGGTCTCGATCGCCAAGAAGGCGCGCGAAGAACTGGAAGAAATGTTTGCCCATGACCGCACCCTGTGCGAAGACTCGCCGACCGGCGACTGGGACGATGAAATCATCCCGCTGGGCCAACGCAGTAAAGAAAACCACAAGGAAAAAACATGATCACGATTTATCACAATCCACGCTGCTCAAAATCACGCGAAGCGCTGGCTCTGGCGCAACAGTTCAGCGACCAGCATAACGTCGCGCTGGAAGTCGTCGACTACCAAAAAACCCCGCTGTCGCTGGCGCAACTGACTGAGCTGCACCGCCAATTGGGCGGATCGGTCAGTGCGATGGTGCGTGACAACGAGGAAGAATACGCGGCGCTGAATCTGGCCCAGGCCGACGATGCGGCCCTGCTGCAAGCGCTGGCCGAGCATCCGAAGCTGTTACAGCGCCCGATCGTGGTGTACCGCCAGAGCGCCGTCATCGGCCGTCCGCCGCAATTGCTGGACGGGCTGCTGACCGCCTAAAATCCCGGAGCAATTTGTGGGTGGATGAGCGAAGCGTTATCCGCCGATGGATGTGCCACATGCATTCGATGTATCCAACATGGCGGAAGGGTGAAGCAGGGGTTTCGGATGGCATGCCATCCGCCTGCTGAACGGTATCCGCCTGCCAGCGGATACGCGCCCTGCAAGGGCTGCGCTTTTCCGCCCTACTAACTACAAAAAGCGCGCCAGCAGGAAGATAACGGTCGACAGCAGGATGGTCGACGCAAACGGGAATGAAAACTTTTTGCCGAACAGCGTAAAGCGCAGGTCCCCCGGCAAGCGGCCGATGCCGAATTTTTCCAGCCACGGCAAGGCGCTGGAAAACACGACGACGGCGATAAAAATCACCAGCAGCCAGCGGATCATGCGGCACTTTCAGTGGCGATAACCATTGCCAGAATTTTCACAGCCGATGGCTCCGGTCATGCCGGCTAAAGCGCTCGGGCAGTTCGACCTGGGTGCCGACCGCCAGCACCTTGAACAGCTCCCCCATCTCGGCCGGCGACACCAGCTTTTGCAAGGCATTGGCTTGCGGCAAATATTGCAGCGGATCGTCGGGCGAGGTGCGCAGCAGCAACCGGCCGATCCCGGCCTCCAGCAAAAACGCGGCCTGACTGCTGTAACCCAGCAAATCCAGCCCGCCGTCGAGGGCGGCACGCGCCATCGCAGTGAAATCGACGTGCGCGGTGACGTCCTGCAAACCCGGCAAATAAAACGGATCGGGATGGGCGTGATGGCGGTAGTGGCACATCAAAGTGCCTTGATCGCGTTGCTGCAGGTAATATTCCGCCGCCGGAAAACCGTAATCGAACAACAACGCGACGCCGCCCTTCCCCGCTTTCAGCATCGCCGCCAGCGTATGCATGAAGCCGATCGCGACCGGATGCACTTCAGTCAAGTGGCCGACCGTCAGCGTATCGGCGTCCGGGATTTGCGCCACCAGCGCCGGATCGGCCGCACGGTCGCGATAGACAAATGCTGCTTCGTCCGCTTCGCCGCCTGTTTCAGCCAGCCCGACCCCGCGCTGCTGCCAGCCTTGTGCGGCGCGCACCACCAGCTCGACCGGCATCGCGTCCAGCACCTCATTGCCCAGCACCACACCGGAAAAAGCTTCGGGCAGGCGGTCCAGCCATTGCACCTGCGGGAAGCCGCGCAATTTCTGTTGTTGCCGCGCGCGCAATTCGGCCGACAATTCGACGATGTAATAGGCTTGCAGCGCGGGCCCATCCGGGTCGGCCGCCAGCTCGGTCAGGATGTCGAACGCCAGTTGGCCGCTGCCGGCGCCGAATTCAAGGATTTGCGCCTGCAGATTGGCCGACGATGCGATCAATTCTGTGGCCAAATGCGCCAATGTCGCGCCAAAAAGCGGCGTAATCTCGGGCGCGGTTGTAAAATCCCCGTCTTTGCCCAATTTTGCGGCGCCGCCGCTGTAATAGCCGAGACCCGGCGCGTACAGCAGCAGCTCCATGTAACGAGCGAATGAAATCCAGCCGTCGTGCTGGCGAATCTCGCTGGCGATCAGCTTGTGTAGCAGGCGCGATGCGCGCTGCGCTTCGATGGAAGCTTCAGGTAGTTGCAGTTGCATGGGCGGTATTGTAGGAGATATCGCGCGCTAGCAGCCTGTCGGACTTAGGGAATCGAAGCGAAAAAATGGCTGAGCGAGGACAGATTTTGCCGATATTTTTTCCAATAGCGGGACTATTGGAAAAAATATCGGTGAAATATGGACCGCTCAGGCGTTTTTGCAGCCGATTACTCCTATGCCCGACAGGCTGCTAGGTCGGCATTTGATGGCAATCAAAAAGCACAATTTAGCCGGCGCGCCAGCGATCGACAGAACCAGACACCGTTTCTAAGAAACAAAATGCAGACCAAGCGTCCCCAATCACCTGCCGTTGCCCTTGTCACCGACGCCGCCAGCCCGGTAGGCCGGGCCATCGCGCTCGCCCTCGCGCAACAGGGCTGGGACCTGGCGCTGCATTACCAGGATGACGCCGCGCCGGCAGCGCTGCTGGCGCTGGTGCAGGAATGCACGGCGCTGGGACGGCAGGCGATCACGATCCAATGTCCGCTGAGCGACGAAACCCAGGTCAACGCCTTGCTGCCGAGCGTGATTGCGGCGCTCGGCAGCGTCTCATGCGTGGTCAACAACGCCAGCCACGTCGAGCACGACAGCGCGCCCGGATTTTCGGCGGCAGGGCTGGAGCGCCACATGCGCGCCAATCTTGCTGCGCCCATCCTGCTAGCGCAAGCGCTGCACGCGGCCACGCTCAAGACCGGCGGCGCGCAAGCGGTAGTGATCAATCTGCTGGATCAAAAACTGTTCAATCCGCAGCCGGATTTTTTATCCTACACATTGTCCAAAGCGGCGCTGCACAGCGCCACCACCCTGCTGGCGCAGGCGCTCGCGCCGCAGGTGCGGGTGGTCGGGATCGCGCCGGCGCTGGACCTTGGCGCGATGCAGCCGCAAACACCGTCAACCCTGGACGATATCGCCGCCACCGTCTGCTTTATCGCCTCCTCCACCGCTGTTACCGGCAGCACGCTGCTGGTCGACGGCGGCCAACATTTATTGCCGCCAGCGGCAATCCGCTCCTCCTCTCTGACTGCTGACTGAAACCATGCTCTCCGCACTTATCCATCCCGACCTTAGCGATTGCCGTCGCCTGTTCCTGCGCGACTACGAAGTGCAGATCAACCTCGGCGTCTTCGAATTTGAAAAAAAAGGCGAGCAACGCGCGCTGATCAACGTCGACCTGTTTATCCCGCTGGCGGTGTCGACCCCGCACAAGGACCATATGGATGAAGTGGTCGATTACGACTTCATGCGCAACACGGTTGCCAAACGCATGGCGGAAGGCCATATTCACCTGCAGGAAACCCTGTGCGACGACATCGCCGAGGCGCTGCTGCAGCACCCGAAAGTACGGGCGGTGCGAGTCTCGACCGAGAAACCCGACGCTTATCCCGATTGCCATTCGGTCGGCGTCGAAGTATTCCGGATCAAGCCGAAAGCATGAAGTTGGAGCTAATGATGAATGACGTAACAATGCAAGACACACCGGCGCAAAGCCACAAAGACATCGAAAAAACCGCCCACGAGAACAACAAGCTGCACAAGCGCTTGTGCCGTCAGGTCGGGCAGGCGATCGGCGATTTCAACATGATAGAAGACGGCGACAAGGTGATGGTGTGCCTGTCGGGCGGCAAGGACAGCTATGCCTTGCTGGATATCCTGATCACCTTGCGCGAGCGGGCGCCGATCAATTTCGACATTGTCGCGGTCAACCTGGACCAGAAGCAGCCGAATTTCCCGGCCGATATCCTGCCGGCCTACCTGAGCAAGCTCGGAGTCCCGTTCCACATCGAAAACCAGGACACCTACAGCATCGTCAAGCGCGTGATCCCGGAAGGCAAAACCACCTGCTCGCTGTGTTCGCGGCTGCGGCGCGGGATTTTGTACCGGGTCGCGACCGAACTCGGCGCCACCAAGGTCGCGCTCGGCCATCATCGCGACGACATCATGGAAACCTTCTTCCTCAATATGTTCTTCGGCGGCAAATTGAAGAGCATGCCGCCCAAGCTGCAATCGGACGACGGCAAACAAATCGTGATCCGGCCGCTGGCCTACGTGAAAGAAGCCGACCTGACGCGCTATGCAGAGGTCAAGCAATTCCCCATCATTCCCTGCGATCTGTGCGGCAGCCAGGAAAACCTGCAACGCAAGCAAATCAAGGGCATGTTGCGCGAGTGGGAAAAGAAATTCCCAGGCCGGGTCGAGAATATTTTTTCCTCGCTGTCGACCGTCGCGCCGTCGCATTTGATGGACCGCGCCCTGTTCGGCTTTGCCGACCTGAAAGCCAGCGGCATCGCCGACCCCAATGGCGATATCGCTTTCGACGACGATCCGTGCTCGACGCCGTCGGCCACGGTGTCGAGCATTATTCCGTTGCAGCTGGCAGATTAACCAGTTGCAGGACAGAGTTTAAAAGCCACCGTAGCGTGGCGAATTACTCTGTCCTCAACTAGTTAAGGCCGCATCTAAAAAAATCGTAAGGGCGCTGGGTAGACCACAGCGCCCTTTTTCACAAGCTTGCAAGCATTTGTAAGCGCTGTAATCTTTTCGCACGCCGAACCGTTCATACGCCAGAACCTTTCTCTCTGGAGCTATAAATGAAACGTCGTGAATTCCAACGTTATTGCTTGTCGGCGCTAGCCGCCGCCAGCACCCTGTCGCTTGCCGGCTGCGTGGTCGAGCCGCCGCGCACCCATGTCGTCTACAAGGAAGTCCGGGTGGCGCAAGCGCCGCCGGCGCCGCTGCAGGAAGTGATGCCGCCGGCTCCTTATCCCGATGCATACTGGATCGCCGGCCATTGGAAGTGGGAAGGCAACCGCTACGTCTGGAGCAACGGACATTGGGAACAAGCGCGGCAGAACATGGTGTTTCAACATGCCTACTGGAGCTTGGACGGCGGCCAATGGAACTATCATCCGGGCCGCTGGGTGGCGATCAGCCCGTCCTACAACACCGCGCCTATCGTGGTCAACGTAGCGCCGCCGGCGCCGCGGGTGGAAATCATCACCCAGGCGCCTAGCCCCAACCACGTCTGGATCGGCGGCTACTGGCGCTGGGACAATGGCCAGCACAACTGGGTCAACGGCCATTGGGAAACACGGCGCGACGGCTATTTCTGGGCCCCCGGCCACTGGATCAGAAGCGGCAGCGGCTGGGCCTTCTCCGGCGGTTTCTGGCAGCGCTATTGATTGTTGAGAATGCGACTGGGTTGGTGTAATGCCGACCCAGACGAATCCGGGTTTTACATCGGCTTATGCACCATCAGCCAGTACACCACCAGCAAACCGCCAAACGCCGGAAAGCCAAGCACAGTCCAGATTTTCTCAAAGCGCCAGTAGCGCTCGGGCAGCGCAGTATTGCCGGCAGCGGCGCTGGCCGCCATATCGCGCATCTTCAATTGCAGCCACACCACCGGCAGCCAGCACAAGCCGGCCAGCGCGTACAGCGCCAGCGACCACATGATCCAGCGCGAGCTGAACGGATAACCCGCCATATGCATCATCCACAAGCCTGAAACCGGCTGCACGATGACGGCCGGCGTCGTGAACCACCAGTCCGCCTTGGCCACCCAGCGCGTGACCACCGCCATCGCCTGCACATTGCCGCTGCGATTGGCAAAAAACATATAAAACGCGGTGCCGAAGCCGGTGCCGAACATCAAGGTGGCGGACAGGATGTGCAGCCATTTGAGCGTCAGGTAATCCATCTCAATTCCTCTTTCCTTCAAGCCGCCACATGATCGCCATCAATGCGAGTATCGGCAGGTTTTTGCTCAACAGGCCAAACGGATGCAACCAAAACTGCGGCAAACAGGCGCTCATGACGACGGTATAACCGCCTACCAACGCGATCTGCAACGGCCACAGCCAGTGGCGGGGGCGAACCACCAGCACAATCCCGATTGCCGCATCGGCCAGGCTGGCAGCCAGCAAAGTCGTTTCCCGCCAGTCGGCAGGGATGCCGCAAGCGGCGAGCCAGCGGCTGCTTTCGGCGTGCGGCCAGGCAAACCAGGAAACGGCGGCGGTGATCAGCCACAACGCGGCGACTGCCATGCGCGCCAGCGGCAGACCCCAGGCCAGCACGGCAGCCGGCCGTTGCTCCGGCTTGGCGAAGGTGTCAGGCTCGCGCGGCGCGCGCTCCAGGAATTCCGCGACCGGCCCCGCATCCGCAGTGTTTGCGCCGGCCAGCATGATCAGCGCATCCGGCGTCAATACGCTGGCCGGATGCAGTGCGGCGAGGCGCGCCATCTGCCGCGCCAGCGGCAGCGGCAAATCCAACACGACGGCTGGCGGCGCATCCATGCCGCGCCGCAATTGCGCCAGATAGTCGGCCATCGTCAGCGCACACGGCCCGACCGCGGCGATCTCGCGCGGCACGCTATCGTTGCTCATGACCAGCTTGACCAGGAGCTCGACCAGATCGTCGACATGGATAGGCTGCACCCTGGCGCTATGTGCCAGCGGCAGCGCCAGCAACGGCAAGGTCGCCAGCGTCAGGAACATGCGGCTGCTGAGACCGTCTGCGCCGTACACCAGGGATGGCCGAACCACGGTGGTCCTGAACTTGGGATTCGCAGGCCGTTCCAGCAAATCGGCTTCAGCCGCCCCCTTGCTGCGCCAGTATTCGGTCGCGGCGTCGACGCCGCAGCCCAGCACCGAGATATGCACCAGACGCCGGATGCCGAGCAACTCGCAGGCGGCAAACAAGGCAATCGGTGCGGCCCGATGCAGCCGGTCGAAGTCGCCCGACTGCGACTCGCGGAAGATGCCGACGCAGTTGACCACCGCATCCACCCCGGCCAGGTGCGGAATCCACGCCCCTACCGTCGTCAACTCGGCGAAATCCAGTGACCGCCATTCTGACTGCAAGACATCGTCGGGTTGGCGGCGGCCGGCGCCGGTTACCGTGCATCCGGCACTGCGCAGCGCCGGCATCAGGCGACTGCCGATCAAGCCGCTGGCGCCGAGGATAAGGACGTTCATGCCGCCTCCTTAATTGTTGGAATCCGCATGATTTTCCGTCTGTTTATTCTGTAAAAAGAGAAATATCGAAGCAAAAAAATTATCGCTTGAAGAAAGGATTACCCACCTCGCACACGCCTTCGCTACAAGCGGGAGCCGTCTTGTAACCCATCCAGCGCGACAAGCGGTAGCGATTGCGGGCGAAGAGGCGGTACAAACCGGACAACAGCGGCCGCAGCACCCGTATCCGCAACGGCAACACCATCCAGCCGCGGCCGACCAAGGTGTACGCCGCCAACAGGCTGTCGATGCCGACCAGCATCCGCCCTGCGGCGGTTTGGCTGTGCAGTTCGCGATTGAGCGCGGCCATGTCCACGCCGAGCGGCGCCGGGTCGAATCCGGGCAGCGCAACATCGACGAAGCCTAGGCGCGCCGCTTTATCCCAATGACGCAAACGTCGCATCTCTGCGGCGCAAAAAGGGCAGTTGCCATCGAAAAACAAGGTCAGTTCCGGGGTGCTCATCATTTATTTCCTTTTTCATCCACGCTCAGCAGGCGTGCGACTTTGCCGCCCATTTTCAGAAAGCGTTGCAGGGTTGCTGGCGACAGATGCTTGTAGTCGTCATAGGTCGCCGTCAGCATTTCGACAAACTCCAGCACTTGATCCATCTTGTCCCGGGTCGCCTGCTCCAGCAGCGCATCTTGCTCGGCTTCGATCGCGCATTCTCGCAAGACAGACAGGGTCGGGTCGATTTCGCGGCGTTTGCGCTCTTCGACGATGGCCCGGAAAATTTGCCACACGTCTTGATGCGCCAGGAAGTGATCGCGGCGGTCGCCTTGCATGTGGGTAATCCGCACCAGGCCCCAGCTTTGCAGTTCTTTCAGGCTGTTGCTGACGTTGGAGCGGGCCACGTCCAGCGTCTCGGCGATGTCTTCGGCCGGCAGCGGATGATTTGACAGGAACAGCAGCGCATGGATTTGCGCCACCGTGCGGTTGACTCCCCAGCGGGCACCCATTTCGCCCCAGTGGAGGATGTACTTTTGCATCGTAGGACCAAGTCGCATAATAATTTTCGTAATTTCTGTCACGACAGAAATACTAGACTTAATTTATGCCGAAGTCAAAGCTTGCAAAACGATCAGTGCGATTGCTCCAGCCGGTGCCCGCACCAGCCTGTTGTTGACTATGCGACCTGAAACCGGAAGCGTTTGCGTCCCTGAGGCGGGTACCCGATACCCGCCCCTTCCCGCTTCGGTGAACGCCTTACATCCGTCCGCCATCCGTCAGAATCGTGCGCCCGGTAATCCAGCGCGCATCGTCGGACGCCAGGAACGCCACCGCATCGGCGATATCTTCCGGCTCGGCCAAGCGTCCCAGCGGGGTCAATGCGGTTTCGGCCTGGATCCGCTCGGGCGGGATGCCGGCGGTCATGTCGGTGCGGGTGATGTGCGGCGCCACGGCGTTGACCCGGATCCCGCGAGCGCCTAGCTCCAACGCAAAACTGTGCGTAAGCACGTCGACCGCCCCCTTGCTGGCCGAATAAACAGCCGAGCCGGGCTTGGGCTGCAGCACCAGACTGCTTGAAACATTGACGATGCAAGCGCCGGTCACCGGCAGATAAGGCAGCACCGCCTGCGTGGCGGCGACCACGCTCCAGGCATTGGTATAAAACTGCGCGTGAAACGACTCGCGCGAGATCTGCCCGACCGGCGCCACCTCGAGAATGCCGGCGGCATTGACCAGGATGTCGATCCGGCCGAAGGCGGCCGCGACCTGCTGCACCATCGCCTGCACCGAAGCCTCATCCGCCACATCGGCTTGAAACGCGGCAGCCTGGCCGCCGCTGCCGCGGATGGCTTGCACCACCTGTTGCGCCGCATTCCGGTTGCCGTTATAGACCACCGCAACGCTGGCGCCTTCGCCAGCAAGTTTGCGCGCGATGGCCGCGCCGATACCGCGCGAGGCGCCGGTGACCAAGGCAATTTTGTCTTTCATCTTCATATGTTCTCCTGTTGTCATCACTGGATTGCGATGGCAACAAGATACGGGTGGCGGCGTCGATGTGGTAGCCGCAGCAATGCACACGCCGCGTTCTACAAATGCAACGCGACTCAACCCAAATCGTAGGGCGGAAAAGCGCAGCGCCTTCCGCCGTTTTGGATGCCTCAAACACTTGTGACACATCCAGCGGCGGATAACGCTGCGCTCATCCGCCCTACTTTTTACTCTCTAGTGATGAACAAGCAGCCTCGTCTCACCTGCACCCGGATCCGGGTCTGGGGCGTGAAGCCGGCTGCTAATAGCCACTTGCCGCGCAGCCGAATCCAGGGGGTTCTGAGCTTACCCTCCGGACAGACGCCGACGGTTAAATGCCGGTCTGGGAGGTGGTTGCTGGTGGATGTGGTGATGGAACTGTCTTGCGTGGATGGAATGGATTTGGGGGGTGGTTTAGACGTACGAAAGTTGGTCATAGCGGATTCCTTAAGTTGGTAAGAAAAAAATTAAAGAGCCGCTTCCCGCTACGAAACGGGAGGACGGCAGATGACAGGATTCGTAGACCGGCACCAACCAAACCGGTAGCCCGAGGGCTCCCCGCCACTGCCGTCCATAGGGACGTACAAAGGCAGAGCGAACGCAAAAAAAAGCCGCAAGAGCGGCACGTTCGCCGGTTGATGATCAGGCTACGAAACCTATCCCCGTTCTTTTTCTGCGAGGACCGGCCGACTATAAACGCTATTGAATGCCATGACAATCAACGGCCGACGGCATGCCGTGCCAGCTGGATTTGCCAGTCCAATTAATTGTCTTTATTTCAATGTTGACATACCATTCACAGCGCATTTCCGCAGGAGTTGATGTTCCCGATAGCTTCCCCTTACAGGAGACCGCATGGCCCGTTATCTCAGAATGAATGACACCCCGCTCGAGCGTCATTTCACTTTAATTGTCGGCAACAGCCTGCCGTTTAAAGTGCAGGGCTTCGGCCCGGATCGCAAACACCTGCTGATCAAAAGCGCATTTCATCATCAAGTCAAAGTGACCCCGCTGGCGGTCAACAACAAAAATATCGAGCAACGCCTGAAGTTTGAAGCGATATCGGTCAGCGCCGTCCCGGTCCTGATTCGCGCCTATGCCCACAACGGCTGGCAAGACATGGGCACCGAGGCGCTGCATATCACCGTCCTGCCGGAGTTGAAATTGCCGCCGGTGGACAGTGAAGAGGGGATTTTGGCTAGGGTGCTGTTGGTGGAAAACATTCCGCCTAGTTCCCGCGAATTCCAGTCTATGACGCAGGCCATCACATCGATGCAATGGATGCGTCACGTATTGATGAATAGGCTCAAATTCGGATCACGACATTTCGGGGCGGACAATGTCAGCAGCATAACTGCGCTCATCAAGGCGCGTAACCAAGTCGAAGGGTTTCAGAGCTATCCAGCTCTTACCGGACAACAAAGTATCAACTTGAAGGATATTGTCAGGATAGCTAACGACGCCAGCGATCAGCGACATGCCGCTTGTCGAGAATATGTTCAAAATGCGATCGACGTTGCCACTGGCATCAACCCGGGCTCCGATCCCAGTCCGACCCGTTTGTATGCATGGAAAACTGCTGACGCAAGACACCCAGGGGCGAATTTCGTTAAATTCCAAACTCAAGGCGGTCAGGATTTTTATACGTTGACGCGAGAATTCAAGGAAGACCCGCTACTGAGAAATGTAAAGAAGCCATAAAGGAGATAACGACATGCATAAAATACTGTGTTGCCTTGTGGCGCTGACATCTTTCACATCCATCGCTTCTCATGCCGAGGATGACTACCCCGATTTTGGGACCAAACCCAGTGAACGCTTTTCCGTGTCAAGAAGCCCTTACTTTATTCGTCCAGAACGCGCACTGAAAAATCGGATCGTCTCTGACAAAAAAAACCGCTCCACCAATCATTTTTGTATCGTCGGCTACAACTGGGCCAGTGGAAATTCGATGGTCTGGGTGCACTGGAAAGAAGAGCGCGCTCTGATTTTATGGGGCGGCAGCATATATCCAGATTCTCGGGACAGGGGACTCATGACGGCTCGCCGTAATTTGGTGCTTGGGAAGGACACAGTTGAAACCGAAGATGAGCTCAATGGCAGCACGTATATTGAAACCCGCGCATGGTGGGAAGGCGTCGCAAAAGACTGCGATGCCCATGGTGAGAAATTTACCGTGAAGCCTTTCTCTATCAACAAAAATTCAACGCCATAGCGTGTCAGCCAGGCCCAGCAACGCCGTCCGTAACCTTGGTCCCGGGCGGCGTCACATTGAGCCTGCTCTTTCCACTCAATAACCCTTTACCCCAACGCGCCAAAACGTTCCTCCAAAAACGTCACCAGCGCCCGCACCGCCGAAGGCATGCCGTGCCGGCTTGGATAGATCGCGTAGACCGTGGTAACGGGCGGTTCCCGCTGCGGCAACAAGATGCTGAGCTGACCGTTGGCTAGCGCCTCGCTGCATGCATGCAGCGGCAGCTGGATCAGTCCGGTGCCGCGGATCGCGGCTTCGCGCAGCGCCTGGAGATTGTCGGTGACGAATCTCGGCTGCGGATAATGCAGCACGGTTTGTCCATCGTCGCCCTGGAAGGCCCAGGGCCGGATCGCTTCCAGGCTGCCTTGCGCCAGCGCCGGCCAAGCATTGAGCTCGCCGATGTCGGCCGGTACTCCATGCGCGGCCAGCAGCGCCGGGCTGGCCACCAGCACCATGCGCGAAGTGCCGAGCGGCCGCGCGACGATGTCGGCCGACGCCAGCGGCTTGCTGGAAAAGCGGATCGCCAGGTCGATCCGTTCGGCCAGCAGGTCAACATATTTGTTCGACAGGTCCAGCGCGACCCGTACTTTGGGATGCAGGTTGGCAAAGTCGGCCAGCCAGCCGGCCAGCATCATTTCGCCGATCAGCAGCGACGCGCTGACCCGAATCAGCCCGCTCGGCTCGCTCAAGGTTGCACTGACGGTAGCCCGCACCGCCCCCACCTCATTGGCGATGGCGCGGGCATGGCGATAGACGCTTTCACCGATCGCCGTCACATGGAAACGGTGCGCCGAACGCTGGATCAAGCGCACGTCCAGCTGCGCTTCGAGGGCGGCGATGCGACGGCTCAGACGCGATTTCGGAATGCCGGTAACGCGCTCGGCGGCCGAGAAACCGCCTGCCTCCACCACTTGGGAAAACAGATATAGGTCGTTAAGGTCGTCCATCTCAGATTTATTTTTATTCAAATTTGGAACGTCGCATCACCTCCGTGATTGCGCGCAGTTTGTCATCTCAAGTGACGTCTTTGGTCAGTTTCACAAGACCGGCACCTGCCCCCCTCTTGACAGGCGACTGGTACAGCTCTTGCTGTTTGTTCCCTCAAGTAAATTTTTCAATGGCATTTCGTCGTCATCAGATGCCTCGTTTGCGGCAAGTAGGGCGGAAAAGCGTAGCGTCTTCCGCCGTTCTGGATGCGTCAAACACCTGTGGCACATCCATCGGCGGATAACGCTGCGCTCATCCGCCCTACGACTGCAATGTCCTCGTTTGCAGCAATGCAGCTGGCCTCGCCACGGGGCCCTGCATTGCTTTTTTTAATTCCTTCTTGAACGGCTCGTCATGGCAAGATCACCTCGTATTTCACTCGCCCTCTCGGCACTCGCCGCATCGTTGTTGCTGGCCGCCTGCGGCGGGGGCTCCTCCAGTAACGGCAGCAATAACGGCTCTGCTGCCGGCAGCGGCAACATCGGCAGCGGCAGTTCGGGGGCCGGCAGCGCCGCGCCGCAATTGCTGATCAACAGTTTTGAAGCGGCGCAAACCCATGTCTTGCCGGAGGCCGGCTTGAGCTGGTCGCTGCCCGGCGCCAAAGGGACATTGCACCTGAGCGCACAACGCGATGCGCTGGTGATGGTTGACCTCGGCGCCGCCCAGCCTCAGCGGCCGGTGCTGGAAGCCTGGCTCAACAACAGCAAGCTGGGCGCGCTGGCGCTGAATACTCCCGACCGCCTGCCGCCCACCGAAGCCGCCGGTCCGGCCTATGCCGGCAACCGCTATAGCGTGACGCTGCCGGCCGCATGGGTGACGCCTGGTGTCATGTTGCGGGTCAGCGCAGACAATTACGCGGCCAGCGATTTCAAGCAGCCGGAAGTCGGCATGGATGCGGATTTCGACATGCGGATCTTGCCGTTTTACCTGTTCGGCGCCAACGACAGCAACACCCAGCCTTTCTCGGTGACCGCCAATCCGGATGCCGCCACCTATCAGGAGCTGTATGCGAAGTGGCCGGTGGCAAAGCTCAATATGCATAATCACCCCGCCGGACGGGTCATCTGGCCTTACTACATCATCGGCCCCGACGGCAAAGGCAATGCCGCCTATCGCGTGACCAACAAGGACCAGCAAAAAGACGGCTACGCGATCATGGGCGCAACCCTCCCTATCCTGAGCGCGATCCGTTCCGCCAATGGCGAGGCCGGCACCAATAATCAATACTACGCACCGCTGTTGATGCTAGGCGCCAACGGCGCTTACGCTGATCCCTGGGGCGGACTGGGTTCGGTCGGCGGCTCGGTCGCGACCGGCGATTTCCGCTATGCGGGCGTGTTTATCCACGAACAAGGCCACGCGTTCGGCATGCCGCATGCCGGCGACGCTTACGCCAATGGCGCGTATCCCTACATCAGCGGCAGTCTGCTGGGCTCGGCCTGGGGTTACGATGCCGGCCGCGGCCAGCTGCTGGCGCCGTTCCTGCCGACCACCGCCGACAGCTACAAAAACTGCCAATCCAGCAGCTCCCGGATCAAGGACGGCAGCGGCCGCTGCATCAAGCAGGACCCGATGCAGGGCGGTTCCGGCGATCAAGCTGCCGGCTACCGCTTCACGATGTTCTCCGATTTCAATGCGGGCGTGATCCAGCGCTATTTCGAGGGCCAGACCACGGCCGATGCCAAAGGCGTGCATAAATATTCCGGCGGCAGGATTTTTGTCGATCAGGCATCGGCCACCGGCTATAGCCGCTGGGACGGCATAGCCAAGAAGCGGGTGGCGGTGACGCCGGCCACCACTGACGGCGGCCTGTACGGTTTCGACATGGGATTGCCGAGCCAGCGCAACGTGCCGGTGCAAACCATCGTCATCACCTATAGCCTGGCCGGCACCGCGGGCGTATCGCAGATCTACCCGCCGCTGGCGTATCAAGGCAATCTGGTCCGCCAGGTCGATCCGACCGCCCCCGCGCAACTGGCCCAGATCACGCCCAACACCGGCGCCACCCCCTGGTACTGCCATGCCAGCGGCTGCGACTATACGGTGCGGGTAACTTACGGCGACGGGTCCTTGCTGCATGTGCTGCTGCAGGGCGGCGCCCGCCCCTGGTTCAGCCCGACCGGAGCGATCCCGGCCGCCGCGCTCGATCCGCTCAATGGCGACAGCTTCAAGGTATGGGGAATCAACGTGCCGGCCAACAAGAGCATCAGCAAGATCGAATTGCTGGATACCCCGATGGGATGGAATGGCGTACCGGCCAATCCGACTGTGCTGCTGAGTCGATAAGTCGGCAAATGTGAGGAATGACAGCCGGTTCGCACGCAGCAATCGTGCGCGAACCGGCTCCTTCATGCGCGTTTACCGGCGCGGCACTCCGTCGCGCCATTCACCCCAGTGCAGCACGATGTCCTGCACCAGCGGATTTCCGGCGCGGTACAGATTCTCCGTCGCCGGCAAGAAGCCGCCCTGGTCCGCATAGTTGAGCAGGTTGTCGGCGCTGGTCTGGCCCTGGTACGGCCGGTCGAAATCAGATCCGGTGCGCAACGCCGCCACGCGGCTCAGATCCACCCGCTTGGCGCTCGATGCCCGCTTCAAGGCTTCGAAGGTCGCATTGTCTTCCTGTGCCGTCATGCAATACACGCCCTTGTCGTCGGTCAGAATCTTGGTCCATTCGCGTGCGCGTTCGCCCAGCAGCGTGCCGGACCACCAGGTATTGCCCGACAGGATGTCGCACTGGACCACCGCAGGCGGCTGGTTGGCCGGCGCGTAATTGTATTTCGCGCGCGCGGCCTGGGCCTGCGTGCTATCGGCCAGCACCGTGTTGCGCGACAGCGCAAACGCGGCGTCGGCCAGTTTCGGATTCAGCTGGAACACTTCATTGCGATAGTCGAGCGGCGGCTTGGCGGCCGGGTTCTTGGTGTTGATGCCGAGGTAGCCGGTGTTCCAGCCGGCCGGAATTTCGCGCGCATCCAGTTCCCATTGGATGCCGAAATCGACCAGGTACTTGGCCCACGCCGCCGAACCGACGGTGCCGCGCGCGGGATCGACGCCGGCAATCCCCGAGATCAGGAAATACGTATGGCGCAGATCGAAACGCGACGAGAACGTCAACGCCATCATCGACGCCGACGCATTCGCGTAGCCCATGCCGGTCGTGATCACGCAGACATCCTGTTTATTGCAGTGCACGTCGGGATAGTCCGGCGACAGGCCCGGCACCGGGACGGCTTTCCACGGCCCGAGGCGATCCAGCCAGGCTTTGCCTTCGGGTCCGAACATCGAAATGATCATGACCTTGACCGGGCGGCCATGAGCGCCGGCTTCAGCGAGTGTGTCGCCGCGGCTGTCCTGCGCGAACGACGGCGCGGTGGTGCAGGCGGCGAGCGTGGAAAGGGCTAGGGCTGCGGAAAGAATAGAACGACTCAACATTGGTTTTCCTTATGGGAAAGAAGTGGATGAGAAAGGCTGTCGGAAACGATCGGATACGGTTCCAGCCAATATTGGCCAAAATATTTCCCGACGGCACGATATTAAATGCTCATTAGTGCAAATAAGCAATAAAGTCTGCCGAAAACACCTTTCGCCGTGTTTAGCCGTCAAGCTTTAGCCGACAGCAACAAATACGCTCGCAAGCCAATCCACGAACACGCGAACCCTGGGCGACAGTTGCCTATGATGCGGATACAGCACGGAGACGGTCGACGGATTCGGCCGATAGTCGGCCAGCACTTCGCACAGCTCGCCCGCCGCAATCAGGGGCGCCACGCTGTAGCGCGGCAACTGGATCAAACCAAAGCCGGATCGGCAGCACTGTATATACGCGTCCGCATTGTTGAGCGATACCGTGCCGTTGAGGGCGACCTCGCGGATCGCGCCGCCGACCTTGAATTCAAACGGATAAAATTTTCCGGTTTGGGCCGAGAAAAAATTCACGGCGCGGTGTCTCGCAAGTTCCTCGACTGTGCGCGGCTCGCCATGCAACTTCAGGTAGGCCGGACTGGCGCAGGTGACTTGCTCCAGGCTGGCTACCCGTCTTGCGACCATCGACGAATCCCGCAATTCGCCCACGCGCAGCACGCAGTCAATGTTTTCCCGCACCAAGTCGACCAAGCGGTCGCCCATCCCGATCTGCAATTCGATATTCGGGTAACGCGCGCAGAATTGATCCAGCAAGGGCAGCACAAAATGGCGGCCAAGCGGTCCATGCATGTCGACTCTTAATTTGCCTCCGGGATTGGCGGCCGCCTCCGAAAACACATTTTCCGTTTCTTCCAGGTCGGCCAGCAGGCGTGCACAACGGACGTAATAGGCCTCGCCATCAAGGGTGGCCGTCACCTGGCGCGTGGTGCGGTGCAGCAGCCGCACTCGCAAGCGCGCTTCCATCTGCTTGATCGCGTTGGTCACCGTCGACTTCGGATAGCCGAGGTCTTCAGCCGCACGAGTGAAGCTTTTCAACTCCACGATGCGCGTGAAAATCCGCATCGATTCAAATTTGTCCATAAAAGTGTCGGCATCATTGTTAATCTGAATTGAACAGTCTAAGCAAACCGAGCTAGTTTATCTACCGAAGCTTAATCGGCATGATGCACGCACTGCCCGCAAAACCGGTTCACCGGAACCAATGGGGCGGCTCAAGCAGTGCTGAAATCTAACCTCAAGGAGCTTCAAATGCATCACGCACACGCAAACAGAAAAGTAGCAATCGTAACGGGATCGTCGCGCGGCATTGGCGCCGCAGTGGCGCAGCGTCTGGCGGACGACGGTTTTGCCGTGGTCGTCAATTATGCGGGCAACGCGGAACCGGCCCAGGCGCTGGCGCGCAGAATTACCGAAGAAGGCGGCCAAGCCCTGGCCGTGCAGGCCGATGTCAGCGATCCGGCAGCCGTGCGCGCCATGTTCGACGCCGCCGAACAAGCGTTTGGCGGCATCGACGTGCTGGTCAACAACGCCGGCGTCATGGCGCTTGCGACTATCGCCGAGACCGATGACGCGACCTTCGACCGCCAGATCGCCATCAATCTGAAGGGAACCTTCAATACGCTGCGTGAAGCAGGCAAGCGCCTGCGCGATGGCGGCCGCATCATCAACTTCTCGTCGAGCGTGGTCGGCATGCGCCAGCCTACTTACGGTGTTTACGCCGGAACCAAGGCCGCGGTCGAAGCAATGACGAGCATCTTCGCCAAAGAATTGCGCGGACGAAACATCACAGTCAATGCGGTCGCCCCAGGACCGACCGCCACCGACCTGTTCTTCAACGGCAAACCACAAGAGGTGATCGATCGGCTGGCCAAGCTGGCGCCGCTTGAACGTTTGGGCCAGCCGGCGGATATTGCGGCCGCGGTCGCCTTCCTCGCCGCCGCCGACGGCGCCTGGATCAACGGCCAGACCCTGCGCGCCAACGGCGGGATAGTCTGATCCGCCGGCGCCAGGTACGGCCCCTAAGCGACTGTCCTTCGGCTGCTTCCACGCGATTGGTCGACATGCTTTTTTAGTTCGTCGATGAATACTCGCGTCTTCTGCGGCCGATGGCGCGAGGCCGGGAACACCGCATAAATGCCGCCGCCCGGCAGATCCCAGTCGGGCAGCAGGCGCACCAGGCGACCCGCCGCGACATCCTCCGCCACGGCGAAGTCGGTCAATATCGCCAGCCCGCCTCCGGCCAGCGCGGCGATGCGGGCAGCGTAGGCCGTGTTGGCGGAAAACGCCGAGTTGAAGCGGATGGTTCGCTCTGCCTCGCCCTGGCTCTTGAAAGTCCACGTCACGGGTTGCGGCAATACCGACAATGCGACAAACGGCAAATCCCTGAGATCTTCCGGCGTCTGCGGCTGGCCAACCCGGCTCAGCAACTGCGGACTCGCCACCAGCCAAACGGCATAGCTGCCGACGCGCGCCGCCTGATGGCCGGAATCAGCCAGTTGTCCGATACGGATGGCGACGTCGATGCCGTCCGCGACCAGGTCGAAGTGGCGGTCGCCGGTCAGCAATTCTATTTTCAGCAGCGGGTAGCGCTGTTGCAGCGCGACCGCAACCGGGGTGACGACGGTTGCGCCGTAGTCGATCGGCGCAGTGATGCGCAAGGTGCCGCGCGGCTCCGCCGTATTGTGGCCGGCGGCCGTGATCGCGCTCTCCGCATCGCTGACGATGCGGCGGCTGGCTTCGTAAAACGCCTCGCCGGCGTCGGTCAGCTTGAGGCTGCGCGTGGTACGCAGCAGCAGGCTGGCGCCGATCTCGCTCTCCAGCCGCTGCATGTGGGTGCTCACCATGGTCTTGGTCAGGCCCAGCCGGCTGGCCGCCGCGGTCAGCGAGCCGGCCTCCACTACCGTGACAAACACCAGCAAACGATTGAGATTGATCGAGGAAAGATTCGTCATGTTGATCGCGCACTGTCCATTATTCACTGTCCATTATTAATGGACAGAGTTTATCCAATTAGCCGTCTTATCGTGACTATTGAATGCAGGTATATTTCTGACATGCAAGATTTTAAGGACCTCTAAAAACCGTAGCGAGCGACCCAAGGTCTGGGTGAGAAGCGCAGTCGTACGGAAGTACGGCGAACATCACAGCCCTGAGATTGGGCCGCGCAGTAGATTTTTAGAGGTCCTTTAACGAAACGAAAAATTACTGCCAACCATTCTTTCCTATCAGGAGCACATCATGAAATCGAAACTCATCGGCTTATTTATTGCGCTGCTTTCATCGCTTGACGCGCACGCCGCGACACAAGTGTCTTACCGCACCCAGGACGTCGACGGCATCAAGATTTTTTACCGCGAGGCGGGCGATCCGGCCAATCCGACCGTTCTGCTGTTGCACGGCTTCCCTTCGTCATCGCATATGTACCGCGATTTGATTCCTGCGCTGATGGGCAAATTTCACGTGGTTGCGCCCGATTATCCGGGCAGCGGTTATAGCGAAGTACCGGAAGGCGCGGCGTTCACGCCGACGTTTGACGGGCTGGCCGACGTCATGACGCGCTTCGTGCAAAAGAAAGGGCTGACAAAGTTTGCGCTGTATGTCCAGGATTTTGGCGGACCGGTCGGCTACCGCATGGCCGCCAATCACCCCGACTGGATTTCGGCATTGATCATCCAGAACGCCAATGCCTACAAGGAAGGTCTGTCCTCGCAAGTGGCGAGCGACATCAAGCGGCTCAGCGTCGGCATCAATCCCGACACCGAACGCGCCATGGCACAGGTCCTGAGTCCGCAAGGCGTGCAGTTCATGTACAAAACCGGCGCCCGCAATCCGGAACAATTGAGCCCGGATGCATGGACGCATGACCAAGACGGCTTGCAAAACGACCTGAATCGCAAGATCCAGATGAATCTGCTGGTCGACTACCACTCGAATCTCGAGCAATACGCTGCCTGGCATGCTTATTTTCGCAAGAGCCAGCCGCGGACCCTGATCGTGTGGGGCAAGAACGACCCCTTGTTTATCGAGGCCGGCGCCCACGCTTATTTGCAGGACCTGAAAAATGCCGAGCTGCATCTGCTCAATAGCGGTCACTTCGCCCTGGAAGAGGACTCCGCGGAGATCGCCGGCCGCGTCACTAAGTTCCTAGTGGACTGAAACAGCCGATTCGAGAGCGAAGGGCGCGTTCCCGGCGCGCAGGGCAAGGCGTAAAGCGCAGCAATAGCGAGACTATTGCGAGCATTTGCAACGCCGCCATGCGTGTCGGGTACGTGACAGGCGCTCTTGAATTGGTTGTTTCAGTCCACTAAATGCTGGCAAAGTAATTGCATGCAGCTGCCCTTCGACGGGCAGCAAGTCAGATGAGAATTTTCGATCACCAAAAAGGAAAACAATGAAATCGCAAGTTAGTCAAAACGGCGTTTTAAAAATCGCTTCACTGATATTGACGGCCGCGATGGCCAGCTGGCTCCCGGCAAGCGCCATGGCGCAGACCGGCGTCGAGACGGCGGCCAAGAGCGGCATAGAGATGCACGGCAAAGGGCAGTTCGCGCCTTCCAGATTCGGCAAAATTTATTATGAAACCGAGGGCTCCGGCTCTCCGATCTTCCTGGTCGCCGGCGGCCCCGGTTCAAGCCATGCGTCGTTTCATCCGTGGTTTTCGCGGCTCGCCGCTGAACACACGGTTGTGTATCTGGACAACATCGGCCGCGGCCGATCGGATCGATTAGCGCCGCAACACACTAAGGAATACACGGTGGAACGCGACGCCGAAGACATCGAGGCACTGCGCATCGCGCTGGGATATGACCGGATCTCGTTGATCGGTCATTCGTATGGCGGCATGCCTGCGCTCGCATATGCACTGAAGTATCCGCAGCATGTCTCCAGGCTGGTGTTGTCCAGCACGATGCTCAATGCGCACAGCTGGCAGCAGAATATCGACAGCGTCAATTTCACCGCGCGCAATCAGTTTCCCGAGATTTGGGAGCAATTGATGCAACTGCGGGCACGCGGTGTTAAATCGAGTGCTGCGGAATACGGGGAGCTTTATGGAAAGACCGAGCTCGACATCTACTGGCGCGATCCCGACCTGGAGAGCAAGCTGTTTCAATCCAGCGATCCGGCGGACGGCTCGAACTCCGATGTGTACCGCAGCTTCATCGGCGAGGATCCGGAATGGCAGGTGGCCGGCACCATGAAGCGCTACGATCCGCGCCCCCGCATGCAATCCCTGACGGTCCCGACCCTGGTCTGCGTCGGCCGTTACGACCGCGTCGGTACGCCGAAGATAGCCGGTGAAATCAAGGCCGCCCTGCCCGCCTCCAGCAGCAAGCTGGTGGTCTTTGAACGCAGCGGACACCGGCCCTGGGTGGAAGAAACGGATGCGTATTTCAATTTGCTGAAGGATTTCTTCCCGATTGACGATGGCGGTACGGCGCAGAAGTTAAGCGCGCAATAGTCGCAAGGCCGCAATCGGGGGGCCGCAGAGCCGATTTTGTTATGCTAGCGGACCCCAATTTACGGAGCAGCACATATGGCCTCTTTACAAGAGCAATTTTTGAAAGCCGGCCTGGTCGACAAAACTAAAGCCAAACTGGTCAACCAGGACAAGAACAAGCAAAAGAAGATCGAGCGCCGGACCGGCACGGTCACTGTCGATGAAGCGCGCCTGGCGGCACTCGAAACGCAACGCAAGAATGCCGAACGGGCGCGCGAACTCAATGCCCAGCGCGATGCGGCCGCCGCCCAAAAGGCGATCGCGGCGCAAATTGCCCAGATGGTGCAGCAAAATCGCCAAAGCAAGGGTAGCGGCGACATTGCCTACAATTTCACCTACGACAAGAAGATCGAACGGCTGTACGTGTCGGCCGCGGTCCAGGAGCATTTGGTGGCCGGGCGCCTGGTGATCGTCTGCCAGGGCGACGCCAGGGAATTGGTGCCCAGGATAATCGCCGACAAGATCGCGGAGCGCGATCCCTCGCTGGTCGTGCGGGTCAACAAGACCAGCACCGAGATCGACGCGGACGATCCGTATGCGGCCTTCCAGAACCCGGACGATTTGATGTGGTAGCGCTGGTACACACCGGACCGCGATTGGCGGCCCGGCCTGTCAAACCATCCGCTCAGAGTTCCAGAGCGGAAATGAACTTATTGGTATAGCCCAGGGTGCCGGCCTTGCCGTAGTTGTTGCAGGTGTTGGACGAGTGGTTGTCCTTGTTCGCCGGGGCGCAATCGCGGTCGCGTTCAAACGACCAGAAATGGATGCCCGCCAGTTTATTGGCCGATGCGAAATTCGATACGGTGACGACGTCGGCCAGGGTGAAGGTCTCGTCGATACTGTCGTTACCACCGATCATCGGCGTCAACTCGATCTGGCTGTACGGGACTTTCCAGTGATTGTGCAAACTTTGGGCGGCACTGATCGCTGATTTGCCCATATCGCATTTGCGGCTGCTGTTGAGCGTGCACAGCGACGAATTTGCCTGCCCCGAATCGGCAAAATCCATGGTCATCAGATTGATCGTGTAATCCTTCAATCCATAGTTCTGGATCGCGGTCATCACCCTCACCCCCATTTTTCCCAGGCTTTGGCTTTCGTTGCCGCCATCGGTCGCCAGCGTAAAGCTGAAGCGCAGGTGCGGGTAAGTCGCCTGCGCCGCCGCTACCCGCGCGACCAGGTTGTTGATATCGCTTTGGCTCTGGGTATTCTCGATGTCGAAATCGATGCCCAACAGGTTGGCGCTGTAGTAGGTCTTGATGAACTTGGCGAAATTGGCGTCCGAGGTGCAGCTAAAGTTAGCGCCGCCGCCGCCGGTCGAGACGATGTATTTCTTGCCCGCGCTGACAAAACTGGCGACGTTGGCGGCGGCAAATGCCGCAGCCGAGACGCCGTTCCAGTTTTCGCTGCCGCAACTGCCGGTAGCAAACGCCCAGGTAACCGCCGACAGCTTGCCCGGCATCGCCTTGAGTAAAGGTTCCGACTTGCCGGTCACTGCGGTATTGAGTTGCGTGCCGTTGTAGTCCCCGGAATAAAAATAAGGGCTGAAAATGAAGCCGTTTGACGGTGCTTTCGATGGCGGTTTCGGCGTCGACGTCGAGCTGCCGCTGCAGGCAACGGGGGCCCAATACCAGCTGTTGGACGTCGGATTGCTGCCGTCGCTGCCGTTGCTGCCGGCATGCGTCTCTTTATAAAAAGAACCGTTGGCAGGGTATTTCACGATGCTGCCTACCGCATAGTCGACGCCTTCAGTCCAGGTGCTGTAGTGGCAAGTCGGCGCGGCTTGATGCCCGGCTTGCTCGACATCGGCAGCTGCCTCTGCACCATTCTGTTGCGTAGCGCCGTGCGCTGAAATTGCGAGGCATGAAAGACCGAGGGCTAGACCTTTGATCATCTTCAGTTTCAAATTATTCTCCTGGGTGGGCTTGGTTGGCTGGCGTAGCTATACGAAATGTCATGCGGTGTACTGCCGTATTTCTTGCTGCATTCAGCCACCTCACTCTTTATATTTTCATGAGGAAGAATGATTTAAGAGTCTCGTCAATGGCTGTCTATCCGTATCTGAGTGGCATCGCCATGCCAAGCGGTTCCATTGCCTGAACAGGCAGCGCACCATACCTCGCCGATCACCAGGCAGGCTGGGCCGCAATCGAATCGACGGAACCGGTCGCGAGCGCGAGCGTGGCCGCCGCCGACAATGCGGCGCTGTAACTGTCGGCATAGACATTCTTCGCCGCCAGCAATTGATTCTGCGCAAGCAGGGAATCCGTGACCGAGCCGACACCCTGCCGATAAGCATCGAACGCGGCATCGTACGTCACTTGCGCCGCGGCCAGCAGTTCCTTGGCGGCGGCGTGTGTCGCAAGGCTAGCCTGCAAGGTGTTCTGTGCCGTGACCACCTGCCGCACGGCCTCTTCGCGGCTGCGGGCCAGGCGGGTGGATGCACTGTCGGCATCATTGCGCGCCTGGGCAAGCGCAGCCGAACGCAAGCCGGCGTCATACAGCGGGATCGTCAAACCGACGATCACGTTCCCACCGTAACGGCTTCCGTTTACGTTGACAGTCGGCAGTTGCTGTCCGACCGGCGGAACCGCGGAAATCGACGAACTGCTCGTGTTGTACGCTCCGGTGGCCGATAAAAATACCTTCGGCATGAATTCCGCTTCGGCTGCCTTTACCTTCGCGAAATTGGCCCGTTCGGCCGCGTAGGCGCTCAACACATCGGGACGCCGGGCGATCGCGGACGCGACGATCCGGTCGATCGATTCGCTGATCGCAGGCGATAGTGGATGCACCGGCATTTCGGCGATCTTCGGTTTCGATAACGGCGAAATGCCCATCGCCGAGAGCAGCGCCAGATAGCTGTCGCTTTCCGTACCCTGCGCCTGAACCAGCCCGAGCTTCGCCTGCGCGAGGTTCCATTTGGCCTGCGCTACTTCAATGACGGTGCCGATGCCGCGTTTGTAGCGTGACTGAGCCGCAGTCAGAATCGCCTCGGCATTGTCGAGCCCCTGCTGCGCCGTGGCGATGCGCGAGCGTACCGCCTGATACGTATAGAACGCGGTACTGACGTTGTAGATGATCTGTTGGTGAGCGGCGGTAAAACCGATGTTCGCGATCACCGCCCCCTGCGACGCGGCTTCGACCCGCGCAGCGCGTCCGCCGAAATCGAATAGCAGCCACTGCAGCGACAGCACCGATGTCGCACCATGGGTCGAACCGCTGACCGACGAATCGCCGAGTATCGACGACCTGTTGCCGTGGCCGTTCGCGTATTGCCCCATGGCCGCCATGGACAGTTGCGGCAAGTACGCGCTCTTCGCGATGCCGGCCGCGAGCGCGGCGTTGCGCGCGTCGTTCCACGCGATGCGAGTCAACGGGTTGGCAGATTCGGCGATGTCGATCAGTTCCGGCAATCCGTATGCGTGCGTCTGTTCCAGTGCGGAGGGAGGCGGCACGGTCGCAAGCGCGGGATTGGCGGGTAATTGATAGCTTCTCGGCGGGGTAGCCAATGCCGACGTCGCTGCCGCCGGGCCCGGCACAATGGCGCCCGCCGCGTTCGTTCGCGGTTGCCATGGGCGATCGGGACCTTCGGGCGCCATGTCGAGCGACGATGTGGCACATCCTGCCAGGCTGGCCGCTGCCAGGATCGCCAGTGCGAATGACTGATTAAGTCGGCTCATGGGTATTTTGTTCCTTTGTCGCACCGCCCGAGGAGCCGTGCTTGAGTTTGATGAGGCGGGCGTTACCCAGGTTTATCAGCGCGACGCGCACAGCTGCAGTGAGCGCGTCGGTCGTCGCGTCTTTCCGGTCCGGATTAGGCCTGATCGTCTGTCCCACTTCGGTCGGTTCTGGCGATGCTGCGCCCGTCAGTCGCCGCAGCCAAGCGCCTATCGCCGCGTCGCCTGTGGATCGCTCGGCGAGCAGGAACATCGGCCCTTCCAGCGCTCCGAGTTCGGCCAGAGTGCGCTGACGCTCGGCAATCCATTGCGGCGCGGGACGCACCCACGAAGGCTCGTAGTGCGCCAGCGCGAGATCCTGAGCGAGTGCGCCGTACTGTGCCATCGCGCTCGCCGCCTGCGCGCGGCGCGTGGTCGTTTGGCCAAGCGCCGTGAGTCTCATCCATTGCTGTTGCAGCGCGGCGAGGGTAGCGTCGATCCGTACCGCGATGCTGACCGGCCACACGCGCGTGAAGACCAGATAGACGACCACATTGCCGAGCAATATCCCGATCGTGCGGTCGCGCGCGAGCGTCAGGTCGAACCCGGGTGCCGCGCCCTGGATCACGCACAGGAAGAACGCGAACGCGATCTGGAATCCGGCATAGGAAATACGCGGCGAACCGAACGCGACCCACGCCGAGAGCCAGGCGCCGATCAGCACGACACCCATCAGCTCGCCGACCGACGTCAGCCCGGGCATCACATACACGATTGCGGCGGTACCGAGCAGTGCTCCTATGAGACAGCCCGCGATGCGCAGCGTCAGTTTCTCGACGGTTTCAGCGGTCGTGCCGAGCGAAACCATGTAGACCGTGATGAAACAGGTGTGAATGCCGGGCCAGTCGAGCTGCGAATAGAGCAGGTAGCAGAACATGGCTGCCACGGTGGTTTTGAACGCGTAGCGGATGTGATCAGGATTCGTGAATGCGTCCGGCAGGAAGAAGCCGCCGCGCCTGGGCGGAGACTGCGCCGGCGCGGCCTCGGATTCGACCGCGGCGAAGCCGACGATCGCGTCGCGCAGGCTGGCGACGGCGATACGCATCAGCGGCGTCAGATTGCTGTCTGCCGGCAGGTCGAGTTCGATGTCGACCGGGTAGCCGCCGGCATCGAGCATGTCCGCCATCTCTTCAAGCGTCTCGATAATCGGCGCGCTGAACGCGGCAGGCAGTCGTCCCGATGGCTCATGCGCGGCCAGATCGGCGGCGACCAGGATCGCCAGCGTCGACGACACCGCTTGTTTCAACGCGCCTGCATCGGCGCGCACCGACGATCCTTCGACAACGGACAGTTTCAGCCACGTGCCGATTTGCGCATCGCCCTGGCGTAGGCAGGCGGCAAGTCCATCGCGCGCCGCATTTGGATCGTTCAGGCTGCGGGCGGCGAGCCGCAGGCGTTTGGCCAGTTCACGGCACGCCAGCCGGCGCGGCGACGGCGCGAGGATCAGGTTCACGCAAATCGCGATACCGATCGGGATCGCAACCATCAACCAGACATAGAGCAGCGCGCGCGTCGCCACTTCGCCAAATGGGACGCTGCCGAGCTTGTCAAGCGCAAACCCGACGATCATCGCGACAATCGCACCCACCGGTCGCAGCTTGCTCGCCGAGGTCACGAACAAGAGCCCTATCGACAGCAGCGCAATGCTGGCGACGCGCCAGACCGGATCGTCGAGCACGCATATCGCCACGATCAGCACGAGCCCCAGAAGGACGGTGACGAGTAGCAGCATCGCGACGCTCAGCAGCGCGCTCGTTAGCCTGTCGGGGCGATTCAAGAAGAACACGGCGTATGCGGAGATGGCCGCTTCAGGTGTGCCGTAAGCACTTGTCACAAGCGCCGTCAGCGCGCAGATGAGCGCAACGCGCCACGCCATCGCCGCACGTCCCGGATACGGCGCGAGCAGCTTCAGCAGAGCGGCCGCACCGGGCCGGCCAAAGTCAGCGGCAGGCTGCACCATGCCTGACCTCGACAATCGCGCTCGCACCGACTCGGACCAAGCGGGCGACCGGTTCGTCGAGATGCACACGCACCGGGAAACGCTGGGCGACGCGCACCCAGTTCACTGACTGGTGGACGAGCGGCAGCGCGCGCGGCAAATTGATGCGGTCGGAATCAGACACGCCCGCACCGATGCCGACAACTTTGCCGCGGATCGCTTGGCTGCGGTCGATCATCGAATACACCGTTGCGCAGTCGCCTACCTGAATCTGCGAAAGCGACGCCTCGCGGAAGTTCGCGACCGCGAACCATTCGTCCGCATGCACTAGCGTGAAGATCGACTGGTTCGGTCCGACCGTTTCGCCTGCCAACACGGAGAGCCCGGTGACGAAGCCGTTGTGCGGCGCGCGTACGACGGTCTCGTCGAGGTTGTGCTGCGCGAGCGCGAGTGCGGCCTCGCGCGCATGGACGGTGGCGATCGCATCCGCTTCGTCGCCGATCGATTGCGCAGTCGCCCGCTTTTGCTCCTGCGCCTGCTTGAGCGACAGCTCGGTTTCGCGTTGCGTGACCTGCGCTTGGTCCAATTGCTGAGCGGGCACGTAGCCCTTCGCGGCGAGCGGAGCGATGCGTTGCACAGTGCGTGTCGCCAATTCGTAGCTGCGCGCGGCCTTGCTGGCCTGGTCGTCGGCAATGACAGCGTTCGCGCGCTCGCTCGTGATCGTCTTGCGGCGCGTGTCGAGCGCTGCGAGCGCGAGTCCGAGATCGGCCTTGGCCTGCGCCAGCACCAGGCGATACGGTACGGGATCGATCTCGAACAGCACGTCGCCCTTAGCGACCCGCTGGTTCTCTTCCACCAGCAGCTTGACCATCCGCCCGCCGACCGGCGTCGCGACATGCACTACATCGGCGTCGATGGTCGCGTCGTCGGTCGACGGAAAGCGGGATGTCAGGTAATACGCGTAATACGCTGCGATCAGAGCCAGCGTGACAATCACGGCCGCGATCACGCGGCCTTTGAGGGAGATTTTGCGCATGCCGGCCATTTTCATATCAAGCGTCCTGTTCCAGAGAGCCAGACAAGTACGGCGACGGTCACGCCGATCGCCACGCAGACGGAAAGCTGGAACGGTACGATCTGCGCCCATCCGGTGGAGACGAAGACTCTGTGAGCGATCAGCGCGCTGATAAGACCGAGCACCCCGGCCAGGAGCCAGAGCGGAAAATAGGCACCGAAAATTTCATATGAGGGTGCGCCACGCGGCGCGCATCCTTGCAGGAACAGGCTGAGGACGGCGATAGCCGGCAGCTGCCGTGTGCGGCGCGCGCTTGCGTCGCCTATGCGTGGTTTGGTTAGTGTGAGCAACATGGTAACGGGGATGATTGTTGTTATGCCGGCAAACGTCATGATGCTTTATTTGGCAGCCAGCTCGACGCCTTCGAGTTCGGTTCGTGTGGCTTCTCCGTCTAAACGCAGCCCTTTCGATGCGGGAATTTTACATTGATCAGTTTTTATCTGTTGAGGGAATTTAACTATTTGCGAAAACATTGTTACGTGCATTGTTTTTTTCTAGGCCGCCTTAAGGCAGAGGTAATTGGCGAGTTGGGTAAAGCCGCGTTATCGCGGCCACCCATTTCGTCAATGCTTCCGAACCTGATTAAACAGGCTGATCACGCGCGGGTGATCGATGCGCCGCCATCGATCAACGAAGCCGTACCGGTGATAAAAGAAGAGTCATCCGAGGCCAGGTACAACACCGAACGCGCCAACTCCTCCGGCTGCGCGACGCGTTTCAGTGCATGCATGTTGGTAATGAACGCTTGCGATTCGGCGGTATTGTTCATGTCGCGATACATTTGCGTGTCAACTGCGCCCGGCAAAATCGCATTGACGCGAATCCCTTGCGGGCCATATTCAGCAGCCAGCGCCTGGGTCAGCCCAATCAGGCCGGATTTGCTGGCGGCATAGGCTGCCACCCCGGGGAATGCAAAGCTGTAGCCGACAAAGGTCGAAGTGAAAATGATGGAACCGGCGCCGGTTTTCAGCATCGCCGGGATTTGATGCTTGGCGCCCAGAAAACCACTGGTGAGATTGGTGTTTAGCGCCGCAGTCCAACCCTGTTCCGAGACACCGGTAGTTGGCCCCATTTCTCCCAGAATGCCGGCATTGTTGAAAGCCACGTCGAGACGCCCGAATTTTGCCAATGCCAATTCAACCAGGGCTTGTGCATAGCTTTCGCTGGTTACATCGCCAGCCAGGGCGACGGCAACGCCGCCATCTGCCGTGATCTCGGCCACCAAACTATCGAGTTCAGCCTGGCGCCTTGCTGCGACCACCAGTTTGGCGCCCTCGTTGGCAAACAACTTTGCCGTGGCGCGACCAATCCCTGCACTTGCGCCCGTGATGATGGCGACTTTTCCGTTTAATCGATTCATGGTGTTACTCCTAAAAGATTACTCATTGCCGGTTGGCTTACTGACTGATTGGGCAGTAACGCGTTAGCTCGGCCCGTGAAAACACTATATGACTCACAAATGCATTCATCAATACGATAAAAATGCATAATACGTTCAGCATTTATGAATCAACTACCGGGAAGAAAACGATGGATCGCATGCGTGCCCTTGAGGTATTTGTTGAAGTGGTGCGAAAAAATGGTTTCGCTCGCGCGGCTGACGCCCTGCAGACCTCTCCTGCCAACGTGACGCGTTATATCCGTGATCTGGAATCCCATTTGGGCACCAGGCTGCTCAATCGCAGTTCTCAGAAAATGTCGCTGACGGAAAGTGGCGAGGCGCTCTTTGAACGGGCCAAGGTGCTACTTGAAGAAGTCGCCGAAATCGAACTGATCGCATCATCGGCCACCATGAAACCGCGCGGCGTGCTGCGTATCAATGCGCCGCTAAGTTTCGGCATTCTCCATCTGGCGCCGCTCTGGCCGCAATTCCTGCTGCGCTATCCCGAAGTGGAGCTGAATGTCGCACTGATTGACCGCGTAGTGGATATCGTTGAAGAAGGCTATGACTTGGCGATTCGCATCTCACGTACCGGTTCGAGCTCCTATGCGGCGCGCAAACTCGCCACCTCACATAACATCGTCTGTGCCTCGCCTGCCTATCTTCGCAAGCACGGGACTCCGACAACTCCATCCGATCTGAGCAGCCACGCTTGCATCGGATACAGCTACTCTGCGACCGCCGACGAATGGAACTTCACGGATGTCGATGGCAAGGCCAGCTCCGTAAAGGTGTCATGCGTCATGCACACCAACAATGGCGATACTGCCCGCTCGGCGGCGCTGGCAGGACTAGGCATCATCTGGCAACCCAGCTTCCTGATCGGCGCCGACTTGAGCGCCGGACGACTTATACCGCTGCTGCCGGGCTATCGCTTGCCGGACATTGATGTCCTGGCGGTTTACCCGAGCCGCCGTCATCTCAGCGCGAAGGTTCGTGTCATGATCGATTTCCTCGCCGACGCCTTCAAAGGGACGCCGCCATGGGACGTCAATGCCTAGTGCGGAATGATAGACTGCGCCGGGTTGGAAATGCGCTACAACGTATGGAAAAGTTAGATAACCAAATTCAATATAGCGAATGTTAAGACTAAGCCTTGATGCTCTACAAATTCTGGACGCAATAGATCGACGAGGATCTTTTTCCGCCGCCGGCACTGAATTGCATCGCGTACCTTCGACGATTTCCTATACGGTCTCCAAGCTGGAGGATGATCTGGGCGTTCAAGTGTTTGAGCGTAACGGTCCGAAGGTCAGCTTGACGCCAGCGGGCGAAGAATTGTTAAGAGAGGGTCGGTATCTGCTGAAGGCGGCAGAAAACCTGGAGCACAGGGTGCGCCGGGTGGCTTCTGGCTGGGAAACGGAACTGTCCTTGGGCTTGGATTCCTTGTTTGCTCCGATTGCGCTAGCAGACATGATCAAGGAATTTTACATGGTAGCGGATCGCACCCGCTTGCGCATCATGCATGACGCAATGTCTGGAACCTGGGAATCCTTGCTTGAGCGGCGAGTGGATGTGCTGGTGGGTGCGGTGGGCGAAGGACCCTCCGGCGGTGGATACAACGCGCACTCATTGGGAAAAATTCCGTTTGTGTTTGCGGTCGCTCCTGGCCATCCTCTGGCGCGCATTGACAGACCGCTCAATAAGTCGGACTTGCATCCTTATCGTGCCGTCGTCGTGGCCGACTCGGCTCGAACATTGCGGCCGCGTACTGTAGGGTTGTTGTTTGGGCAGGACGCATTAACGATCCCTGATATACGTAGCAAATACCAATTCCAGTTGGCAGGACTAGGTTTCGGCTTCCTGCCCGAGCCATGCGCGCGCGCTGCCATCGCGTCCGGCGCACTGGTACAAAAAGACGTGGAAGAGCCTCGTAACGACGAAGAAGTTTTCCTGGCTTGGCGAACTGGCGAAAACGGTGCGGCGCTCAGCTGGTGGCTTAAGCGCATGCGTCAGCCTGGGGCATTTGAGCAACTGATGCGTTTTGTGCCGGGCGTCGATTTCTAAAGCCGCGACAACCATTAACTTGTATCCCGCTTGCTTTTGGCGGGCGCTTGACAGCCAAAAAGTCGGTCCGCAGGAACAGGCGCGCCGCATACTTCAGTAACTCCTTTAGGGAACCGGCGCAATCCCCGCCGGTTGCCGTCAACCAAGCCTAACTATCGGTCTTGCTCACTATTTGCTACTTACTGCCGCACATTTTCAATGTTCGAAATATTCGAACATACAACTGTAATTTATCCGTTTTTCTTTTGTTTCGCGAGTGAGCATAATTCAATCACTGAGTTTTCAGCAGGCAAATGCAGAAAATTCATAGAATTATTTATTCGAAATTATTCAACATAATTTTGCTGATGTTTATTCCAAGTAAGTTTTGGCGGCATCAGCAAGGAAGCGAAGGAGAACATCATGTTGCAAATTCGTAAGAGTGAGGATCGCGGGGTTGCCAATCTCGGCTGGTTGCATTCACGCCATACCTTTTCGTTCGGGCATTACCACGATCCGCAACACACAGGTTTTGGTCCGCTATTGGTCATCAACGAAGACCGCGTGCAACCGGCTCAGGGCTTTGGCACGCACGGACATCGCGATATGGAGATCATCTCCTACGTCCTGGACGGCGCGCTGGAACACAAGGACAGCATGGGTACCGGGTCGGTCTTGCACTACGGCGACGTGCAGCGCATGACGGCGGGAACCGGAGTTCGCCACAGCGAGTTCAATCACTCCCGCTCGGAACCGGTGCATTTCCTGCAGATCTGGATTACTCCCGACGTGCAAGGGATTGCACCCGGCTATGAGGAAAAGCACTTCAGCCCGGAGTCGAAGAAGGGGCAGTTACGCCTGATCGCTTCGCCGGACGGTCGCGACGGCTCGGTGTTGATCCATCAGGATGCCGCGATTTATGCATCGATTTTGAACGGAACCGACCAGGTCCAGCATGCGCTTGCCCCCGGGCGCACCGCATACCTTCATGTGGCGCGTGGACAACTGAGCGTGAACGGCACGATCTTAGCGGCCGGCGACGCCCTAAAAATGACTGATGAAAGCACGGTGACATTGAGTCAGGCCGAAGCCGCTGAAATCTTGTTATTCGATTTACCTTATTAATTTCACCTAATCCAACCCGGCCCTTGCCAAGCATCGGCCTTTATTCATGACCTACCTCAAGGAGCGCATCATGCCCGTAGCAAAAGCAGAACCTGGCAAGACCATGTTAAATCCCAGCAACCACACCCTGATCATGATCGACCATCAGTCGCAAATGGCTTTTGCCACCAAGTCGATTGATGTGGCCTCTTTGCGCAACAATGCGGCCCTGGTCGCCAAGGCCGCCAAAGAGTTCAAGGCGTCGACCATACTGACCACGGTCGCTGAAAAATCCTTTTCCGGACCTATGTTCGACGAGATCAAATCGGTGTTCCCCAACGAGCAGGTGATCGACCGTACCACCATGAACACCTGGGAAGATGGCCGCATCGCCGAGCGCGTGAACGCCATCGGCAAAGGAAAGATTGTGCTGGCCGGCTTGTGGACCTCGGTATGTATCGTTGGCCCGGCGTTGTCGGCCTTGGATCAGGGCTTTGAAGTGTATGTGATCGCCGATGCTTGCGGCGACGTGTCCGACGAAGCTCACCAGCGTGCGATGGAACGCATGATTCAGGCCGGCGCCCGCCCTATGACTTCGCTGCAATATCTATTGGAATTGCAGCGCGACTGGGCTCGCGGCGAGACCTATGATCAGACGGTCGCCACCTCCATCGCCCACGGCGGCGGATACGGCCTGGGCCTGATCTACGCCAAGACCATGTTCAATGCGAGCGAAGGCCACTAAATAGGCCCAGGCGCCAAGCTCGGCCGGTTGCCATGCCGCCAGGCGCGACCGGCCGGTTTCAACAGCTAATTTTTGAGAGGCATCATGCACGCCGACCTGATTCTCCACAATGGACGCATCCACACCGTAGACCGCGGCCAGCCCACGGCTAGCGCCGTTGCCGTCAAGGACGGCAAATTCCTGGCGGTCGGTTCCACCGAAGACGTCATGCAATACAAGACGGCTGCCACCCAGGTCATCGACCTGCGGCGGCGCACCGTCATCCCGGGCTTGAACGACTCGCATATCCATTTGATACGCGGCGGCCTGAACTACAACCTGGAGTTGCGCTGGGAGGGCGTGCCTTCGCTGGCAGATGCCCTGCGCATGTTGAAAGAACAGGCGGCACGCACGCCGCATCCGCAGTGGGTGCGCGTGGTCGGTGGCTGGACCGAGTTCCAGTTCGCCGAAAAGCGCATGCCCACCCTGGAAGAAATCAATGCCGCGGCACCCGATACGCCGGTCTTTATCCTGCACCTGTATGACCGCGCGCTATTGAACCGGGCGGCCCTGCAAGCGGTTGGCTATACCAAGGACACGCCCAATCCGCCAGGCGGAGAAATTCAGCGCGATGCCGCCGGCAACCCTACCGGACTGCTGATCGCGCGCCCGAATGCGATGATCTTGTATGCGACTCTGGCCAAGGGGCCCAAGTTGCCGCTGGATTTGCAAATCAACTCCACCCGCCAGTTCATGCGCGAACTGAACCGGCTGGGCTTGACCAGCGCCATCGACGCCGGCGGCGGCTTCCAGAACTATCCGGAAGACTATGCCATCATCGATCAGCTTGCCAAGGAAGAGCAACTGACCGTGCGCATCGCGTATAACCTGTTCACGCAAAGAAAAGGCCAGGAACTGGAAGATTTCCAGCAATGGACACAGATGGTCCAACCGGGCGACGGCAGCGACTTTTACCGCCACAACGGCGCCGGCGAAATGCTGGTGTTTTCCGCGGCCGACTTTGAAGACTTTCTGGAACCTCGGCCCGACTTGGCTGCCGGCATGGAAGACGAATTGGAAAAAGTCGTGCGCCATCTGGTCAGCCAGCGCTGGCCCTTCCGCCTGCACGCCACCTATGACGAATCGATCAGCCGCATGCTGGATGTCTTTGAAAAGGTCAACCGCGAGATCCCGTTCGACGGCTTGCATTGGTTGTTCGATCATGCCGAAACCATCTCGGACCGGAATATAGAGCGGGTGCGCGCCTTGGGCGGCGGCATTGCGATTCAACACAGGATGGCGTTCCAGGGCGAGTACTTTGTCGAGCGCTATGGCGCCGACGCGGCGCGCACCACGCCGCCCGTTGCCAAGATGCTGGAAATGGGCGTGCCGGTGGGCGCCGGCACCGATGCCACCCGGGTGGCCAGCTATAACCCGTGGACCGCCTTGTATTGGCTGGTGTCGGGCCGCACCGTGGGAGGCCTGCGGCTGTATGACGCTGCAGCGCGTTTGTCGCGCGACACCGCACTGGAATTGTGGACCACGGGCAGCAGCTGGTTTTCCAATGAGCAGGGCAAGAAGGGGCAGATCAAGGCTGGTCAATTGGCCGACCTGGCCGTGCTCTCGGCCGACTTCTTCAGCGTCGACGAAGAAGACATCAAGGGCATCGAATCCGTGATGACCATCGTCGGCGGCAAGATCGTGTACGGCGCGCAGGAATTCGATTCGCTGGCCCCGGGCTCCCTGCCCGTTCTGCCGGACTGGTCGCCGGTAGCGAAGGTCCCCGGCCACTACCGGCCCGCTTCCAAAACTGCGGCACAACGCCAGGCCTTGCTGCCGCACCAGTGCCGCGGCGCCTGCGGCGTGCATGCGCATGCGCACGACGTGGCGCGCAAGTCCAGCGTGCCGGTGTCGGAGTTTGCCGGTTTCTGGGGCGCGCTGGGCTGCAGTTGCTTTGCATTTTGAGCCGGCCAGGAGAAACCATCGTGCCTTACACCAAAATCGTCGTCGGCTTGCTGCTGTCCTTTGTCGTTGGCATTGCCTGTCGCCTGACCCACATTCCTGTACCTTCGCCGCCGGTTCTGAGCGGCGCCTTGCTGGTGCTGATGATGAGTACCGGTTACTGGCTGGTGGATCGTTATTGCCAGCTGCGTGCGGCCGACAACAAGGACCTGTGCGCCGGACATGCGATCGAGAAGAAATGAAGGGGATATGACATGGAACTGGCAATTGGAGCTTTATTGGGCCTGGCCATCGGCGCATTCTGCCGCTGGCAAGACATCCCATCCCCGGCGCCGCCCACGCCCATAGGAGCGCTGCTGGTTGTAGCCATGAGCGCTGGTTATGTGCTGGCCGGAACTTTTGTTTAAACAAGACCAATCAACGACGATAGGACTATGCGCGATGACGATGATGAACTTTGACAGTGGTAGTTGGATGAAGCAGGGCACCCCCGATGCCGGCCTGCTCCTGCTCAGGTTGGCCGGCGCCTTCCTGCTGCTATATGTGCACGGCCTGCCCAAGCTGCTGCACTACAGCAGCGAACTGGGGCACATCGAAGATCCTTTTCATATGGGAGTCGGTCTCACGTTGTCGCTGGCGATTTTTGCCGAAGTGCTGTGCCCGCTGCTGATCGCCGCGGGCTTTCTTACCCGGCTGGCCTGCCTGCCCATCCTGTTCCTGCTGTTGGTGTCCATGGTATTTGTGCACCCGGAATGGAGTATTGCAGAAGGTCAGTTCGGATGGCTGCTGATGACCATCTTCGCCGGCATAGCGCTGGCGGGACCCGGACGTTTTTCGCTGGAAACCGCGCTGCGAGATCGCGGATGAGGCCGGAATCGGAGATGGGATCGCGTATGAATCAAAACAAGTATCTCGGAATCGGGCTGGGCTACGTGGCAGGCTACGTGGATACCGTTGGGTTTATGTCGCTGTCCGGCCTGTTTACCGCCCACGTCACCGGCAATTTTGTGCTGATAGGCAGCGAACTGGCGCGGCCCAGCCACGGCGTGCTGATCAAATTCCTGGCTTTCCCGGCCTTTGTGGCGGCAGTAGCGCTGACGCGCTTGGGCGTTCACGCGCTGCAGAGCAGGAACCGGGAGCCGTTGCGTCCCGTGTTCGGCATGCAGATATGCTTCCTGTTGGCCTTTATGCTGCTGGGCTGGCAGGCAGAACCAATAAGCACGACCAACACCCTGGCCGCCCTATGCGCCGGCATGGCGGGGGCGGCGGCGATGGGCGTACAAAATGCGGCCAATCGCCTGATTCTGGCCGATACCACGCCCACTACCGTCATGACCGGCAACGTCACGCAACTCGTGATCGATTTAGTGGATTGGAGCAGAGGCGGTAGCGACGGCGCGCCAGGACAACGCATCCACAAATTTTTATGGCCTGTGCTGGCGTTTGGCATAGGTGCGACCAACGGCGCTTTTGCCTGTGTGTATTGGCAATTCTGGAGCCTGCTGGTCCCTATTTTGATATTGGCTGGCTTTGCTCTACCAGGAAAACGTTGATCGAGAAATCCCAGATGCAAGCCAGAGACGATTTGAGTTTTCATCGTCAGGCGCAGCTGGGACTCTTTTCCTGCCTATATAGTCCCCCTCACCAAACTTCGCCCTATTCCACCGTCACCGACTTCGCCAAATTGCGCGGCTTGTCGACATCGGTGCCGCGCGCCAGTGCCGTGTGATACGCCAGCAATTGCAATGGCACCACGTGCAGGATAGGCGACAGCAGGCCGTAGTTTTCCGGTAGCCGGATCACGTGCACGCCTTCGCTGGACTTGATGTGCGAGTCGGCGTCGGCGAATACGTATAGCTGACCGCCGCGGGCGCGGACTTCCTGCATGTTGGATTTCAGCTTTTCGATCAGCGCGTCGTTGGGCGCTACCGTGACCACCGGCATTTCTTCAGTGACCAGCGCCAGCGGGCCGTGCTTGAGCTCGCCGGCGGCATAGGCTTCGGCGTGGATGTAGGTGATTTCTTTCAGCTTCAGCGCGCCTTCCAGGGCGATCGGGTAGTGGATGCCGCGGCCCAGGAATAGCGCGTTTTCCTTGCGGGCGAAGGCTTCGGCCCAGGCCACGATGTGCGGCTCCAGCGCCAGTACGCTTTGCAACGCAACGGGCAGGTGGCGCATGGCTTTCAGGTGGGCGGCTTCTTGCTCTTCGCTGAGCAGGCCTTTGGTTTGCGCCAGCGCCAAGGTCAGCAGGAACAAGGCGGCGAGTTGGGTAGTGAAAGCTTTGGTCGAAGCGACCCCGACTTCGACCCCGGCGCGGGTGATGTAGGCCAGCGCGCACTCGCGCACCATGGCGCTGGTGGCGACGTTGCAGATGGTCAGCGTGTGTTGCATGCCCAGCTCGCGAGCATGCTTGAGCGCCGCCAGGGTGTCGGCGGTTTCGCCGCTTTGCGAGATGGTGACCACCAGCGTGTTCGGATTGGAGACGCTATCGCGGTAGCGGTATTCGCTGGCGATCTCGACGTTGACCGGGATTTTGGCAACCGATTCGATCCAGTATTTGGCGGTCAGGCCGGCGTAGTAGCTGGTGCCGCAAGCCAGGATCAATACCGAGTCGATTTGCTTGAAGACATTGAAGGCGTTGTCGCCGAACAGTTCCGGCATGATGCCGGTGACGCCGTTGAGGGTGTCGCCAATCGCACGCGGCTGTTCGAAAATTTCCTTTTGCATGAAGTGCTGGTAGGGGCCGAGTTCGATCGCGCCGGTGTAGGCATGCACGGTCTTGACCGGACGCTCGACCGACTTGCCGGCGGCGTCGACGATCCAGCAGCGCTGCAGTTGCAGGTCGACCACGTCGCCCTCTTCCAGGTAGATGATCTGGTCGGTGGTGCCGGCCAGCGCCATCGCGTCCGAGGCGACGAAGTTCTGACCCTGGCCAAGGCCGACGATCAATGGCGAACCCTGGCGCGCGGCGACCACGCGATGCGGCTCATTGACGCAAAACACGGCGATCGCATAGGCGCCGGTCAAGCGGCGCACCGCTTGCTGGACCGTCTCGAACAAGTCGCCGGTATACATATGGTCGACCAGGTGGGCGATCACTTCGGTATCGGTCTGGCTCTCGAAAACGTAACCGGCCGCTTGCAGCTCGCTCCGCAATTCGTCGTGGTTTTCGATGATGCCGTTGTGGACCAGCGCGATGCGCTCGCGCGAAAAGTGAGGGTGGGCATTGTGGGTGACCGGCGCGCCATGGGTGGCCCAGCGGGTGTGGGCAATGCCGGTGAAGCCGGCCAGGCCGGCTTGTTCGACTTGCGCTTCCAGGGTTGCCACGCGCGAGGTGCTGCGCGAACGCTGCAATTTGCCGTCGACATGCAAGGCCACGCCGCAGGAGTCATAACCCCGATATTCGAGCCGCTTGAGCCCTTCCAACAGGATAGGGGTGACGTTGATTTGCGCTACTGCGCCGACGATTCCGCACATGGGGGCCTCTACTTTGTAAGTTGTGATGGCCGTATCTTAGGGGAGTACGCAAGAAATAAGACTTCTAAAACATCAATATTTTGAACGATTATTTCATGCAATTCTTCATGTGAAATATAATTTCATTTATATTAATTTAAAGACGATAAATTACAAGGCATACCATGGAGATTGATCTGGACGAGCTGGATCGCCGTATTTTGAACGCGTTGCAAGCGGATGCGTCGCAAACCAATCATCAGCTGGCGCAACAGGTGCATGCGTCGGCGCCGACCTGCCTGCGGAGAGTCAAGCGCTTGACGGATGCGGGCGTGATTACGCGTCAGGTGGCGCTGGTGGCGCCGGAGCTGGTCGGGCCCCGGCTGATGGCGATTGTTGAAGTGACGCTCGACCATCAGGGGGCGGAACGGCAGGTGGAGTTCGAGACGCTGGTGGCCGGCGAGCCGGCGGTGCTGCAATGTTATCGAGTATCGCCGGGACCGGATTTTGTGCTGGTGGTGCAGGTGGCGGACATGGCGGCTTATCATGCGCTGGCCCACCAACTGTTTGCCGCGCAAAAGAATGTGCGGAACGTGCGCAGTTATTTTTCGATTCACCGCAGCAAGTTTGAAACCAGGATTGCGGTGTGACGCATGAACCGTCAGCAAGCGCATCCGCGCTTGCTACGGCCCGACTTTAGGGTGCCTTTTTTATTTTGACGGGCCGCTGCCAACCGTCGATGGTGACTTGCCGGGCACGCGATACGGTCAGCTTGCCGTCCGGCGCATCCTTGGTCAGCGTGGTGCCGGCGCCGAGGGTCGCGCCTTTGCCGACCCGGACCGGCGCCACCAGCTGGCTGTCGCTGCCGATGAAAGCGTCGTCTTCGATGATGGTGCGGAATTTGTTGACGCCGTCGTAGTTGCAGGTGATGGTGCCGGCGCCGATATTGACTCTTGAACCGATCGTGGCGTCGCCGACGTAGGCCAGATGATTGGCTTTGCTGCCGGCTGCGATCTGGCTGTTTTTAACTTCGACGAAATTGCCGATATGGACCTCCTCGCCCAGTTCGGTGCCCGGCCGCAGGCGCGCATAGGGGCCGATCTGCGACGCTGCACCGACAGTCGCATCTTCGATATGGCAAAACGGCTTGATGTTGGCGGCGCGCCCGATACGGGCATTTTTGATGACGCAATTGGCGCCGATAACGACGCCCTCTTCGAGCGTCACATTGCCCTCAAACACGCAACCGACATCGATGCTGACGTCGCGTCCGCAAGTCAGCGTACCGCGCACATCGAGCCGCGCCGGGTCGAGCAGCGTGACGCCTTGCTCCAGCAGGCGATCGGCAATGCTGCGTTGGTGGATGCGCTCCAGTTCCGCAAGCTGCACCTTGCTGTTGACACCCAGCGTTTCCCATACCGCAGCGGGCTGCGCCGATACCACCGGCATGCCGTCGGCGACCGCGCTGGCCACGATATCGGTCAAATAATATTCGCCCTGAGCATTGTTGTTGGATAAGCTCGCCAGCCATTTTTTGAGTTGCACGGTCGGCGCTACCAGGATGCCGGTGTTGCATTCGCGTATCGCGCGTTCCTCGGCGGTGGCGTCCTTTTGCTCGACGATGCGGACGATATTGCCGTTCTCGCGCACGATGCGGCCGTAACCGGTCGGGTCGTCCAGCGCTACCGTCAAGATCGCCAGCTTGTCGCTCCCGGCAGCATCCAGCAACCGTTGCAATGTGGTGCCGGCGGTCAATGGCACATCGCCGTACAACACCAGCGTCGGCACCGCATCATCCAGTTGCGCGGCGGCCTGCGCGACCGCATGGCCGGTGCCCAGTTGCGGCTCTTGCTTGGCAAACGTCAGGTCCGAAGCGGTAAATGCGCGCGGCACGGCATCGCCGCCGTGGCCGTAGATGATGCACAAGCTGGTCGGGGACAGCGCGCGCGCCGTATCGACCACATGGGCCAGCAGCGGCTTGCCCGCCAGCGGATGCAATACTTTCGGCAGCGCGGACTGCATGCGCTTTCCCATACCGGCGGCGAGAATGACAATGTTCATAAGGTGCTCAAGAAAAGTGGTGCAAAATTTTATCACGCCGGTTTCGGCCTGGAATCGGCCGCCATCACTGCGCGCCGCAACGGCACAGTAAAATCTCCGGTCCACCACTTCGCATGGAGAATTTATCTTGACCTCGGATGCAAGCACGCACATCAAGCCGCTCACTGCGCAAGACCATCCGCTCTGGCTGCCGCTATGGCGAAAGTACCAAATCTTTTACCAGGCCGAGATCCCGGACGCCACCAGCCAGGTGACCTGGCAGCGCCTGCTCGATCCCGGCGAGCCGATGTTTGGCGCGCTGGCGATGGTTGACGGCCAGGCGGTAGGCATGACGCACTGGATCTTCCAGCGCTCATGCTGGAGCGTGGCCGATACCTGTTATCTGCAAGATTTGTTCGTCGATCAGCAGCAGCGCGGCAGCGGCATCGGCCGCCGCTTGATCGAGCACGTCTGCGCGGAGGCAAAAGCCGCACAATGCACTCGCGTGCACTGGCTGACCCATGAAACCAATGCCACCGCGATGCAGCTGTATGACCGCATCGCGCAGCGTTCCGGCTTTGTCCAATACCGCAAACAGCTAGACTGAGCTCTGCGCGCAACCGGCCCGTACTGCGGCTGCGCATTTTTAATCCGATTCATCATTTATCGAAACACTCATGCCACAACCATCTTTTCCGTTGGAAAATGCCCGCCCACTGCCGGATTGGCAACCGGCACGCCTGCCGCAACGCACTGTTTTGCAGGGAGCCAACGTAAGGCTGCTGCCCATCGATCCGCAGCGCGACGCCGAAGCCTTATATCTGGCCGCATGCGGCCCCGGCGCCGATGCCCATCAATGGGATTATTTGTCGTCAGGCCCGTTCCAGGGGCGGGAAGACTTTACGGCGTGGCTAACAAGCTGCGCGGCTTCCAGCGATCCGCATTTCTTCACCATCGTCGATCAACAGACCGGCCTGGCAGCAGGCACGATCGCCTATCTGGCCATCACGCCGGAACACGGCTCTATCGAAATCGGCCACGTCTGGTTCAGCGCCAGTCTGCAGCGGACCCGGGCCGCCACTGAAACGATTTATCTGCTGGCGCGGCATGCGTTCGAAGACTTGGGCTATCGGCGCCTGGAGTGGAAGACCAACACCCTCAATCTGCGCTCGCAGCAAGCGGCGCGCCGTTTCGGGTTTACGGCAGAAGGCGTGTTTCGGCAACATCGCGTCTTTAGAGGACAGAATCGAGACACCGCCTGGTTTTCCATGCTGGATGGCGAGTGGCCGGCAGAACGCGCCGTGTTTGAAAGCTGGCTGCGGCCGGATAACTTCGACGCCGCCGGACATCAGCTCAAATCGCTGACGGAGATTCGCGCCGACCGGTTGACAGCCGCCGCATAAGGCAAGTCTTAAATACCGTGGCCAGGCACAGGTTTTCAATGCCCGCCTGGTTGGTATGAGTTATCATTTTTATTTAGCCCGTAGAGGACGATCATGAACAAACCCAATTTTTTCGACGACATTCAAGCCAAGATCAATCAAGCCATCGAACATTCGCCGGCCAAGGATATCGAGAAGAACGTCAAGGCAATGCTAAGTCAGGGTTTCTCCAAACTCGACCTGGTCACGCGCGAAGAGTTCGATGTGCAAACCCAGGTGCTGGCGGCGACCCGGGCCAAACTGGAAGCGCTGGAGGCAAGAGTCGCCGAGCTTGAGGCCAAGCGCCAGTGACAGGCCAACCGCGCCGCTGCCAGTGACGCTGGCGGTATTGAAAAGTCGGGCGCTGGCAGGCATGCAAGCTCCCGAAGTCACCGTTGAAGTCCATCTGGCGAATGGCTTGCCGTCTTTCACCATCGTCGGCCTGCCGGAAACAGAGGTCAAGGAATCGAAAGACCGGGTCCGGGCGGCGCTGCAGAACGCCTGTTTCGAATTCCCCTCACGCCGCATCACCGTCAACCTGGCACCCGCGGATTTGCCTAAAGAGTCCGGCCGCTTCGACCTTCCGATCGCACTCGGCATCCTGGCCGCCTCCGGCCAAATGCCGGCGGCCGAACTGGATCAGTATGAATTTGCCGGCGAGCTGTCGTTGTCGGGCGAGTTGCGACCGATACGCGGCGCGCTGGCGATGACGTTTGCGATGACGTCGGCGGACCGCCGCGACGCCGCCCCCAACCGCAGGCAGCGCGCATTCATCCTGCCGCGCGCCAATGCCGATGAAGCCGCGCTGGTCGCCGATGCCAGCATTTTCCCTGCCGATTCATTGCTGCACGTATGCGCCCACTTCTCTTCCAAACAAACTGAAGCAAGGCTGACGCGTCACGTCGCACGGCCGCAGGCGCGAGCGCCGCGCTACCTCGACTTCAGCGATGTCAAAGGACAGTTGCAAGCCAAGCGGGCTCTTGAGGTAGCCGCCGCCGGCGGTCACAGCGCGCTGCTGGTGGGGCCTCCCGGCACCGGGAAATCGATGCTGGCGGCACGCTTCCCGGGGATTTTGCCGCCGATGACCGACCAGGAAGCGCTGGAGTCGGCGGCGGTGCAATCGCTGACCAGCGGTTTTTCCAGCAATAACTGGAAAGTGAGGCCTTACCGTTCACCGCATCACACGGCATCCGGCGTGGCGCTGGTTGGCGGCGGCGGCACCCCGCGCCCCGGAGAAATTTCGCTGGCGCATCGCGGCGTGTTGTTTCTTGATGAACTGCCCGAATTCGATCGCCGCGTGCTGGAGGTGTTGCGCGAGCCGCTGGAATCGGGCCGCATCACGATTTCACGGGCGGCGCGGCAAGCCGATTTCCCGGCGCAATTCCAACTGATCGCGGCAATGAACCCGTGTCCGTGCGGCTATTTGGGACACGCGGCCAACCAGTGCCGTTGCACGCCGGACAATATCGCCCGCTATCAAAACAAGATTTCCGGTCCCTTGCTGGATCGCATCGATATGCAGATCCAGGTCGGCGCATTGCCCCACGAGCAATTGCTGCAACAAGCCGATGGCGAGCCGTCGGCCGCGATTGCCGCCCGGGTCGAGCGTGCGCATGCAGCGCAACTGACGCGCCAGGGCAAGGGAAACTATGGCTTGTCCACCACCGAAATTGACAATTATTGCCAGCCGGATAGCGCCGGCGAACAATTATTGCGCAGCGCGATGACGCATCTCAACTGGTCGGCACGCGGCTATCATCGCGCACTCAAAGTCGCGCGCACGATTGCCGATCTGGCAGGCGCGGCCACCATTGCCGGGCCGCATGTGGCAGAGGCGATTCAATATCGACGAGCGTTGCGGGATAGATAATTCAGGGCACCTCGAAAAACCTACTGCGCGGCCCAATCTCGGGGCTGCAGGGGTGACAAGGATCGTCGCCGTACCTCCGTACGACTGCGCTTCTCGCCCCGACCTTGAGCCGCTCGCTTCGGTTTTCGAGGTGCCCTTCAGTTGCAATATGTGGCAGCAAATCAGATAAGTCCTATTTATTGCGTGACAAAGACATATCGCGGCGTAGTATGTAAAGAGGATAGGCACTTGATATCCTTTCACCGAAAAATGTTTCCCATCCAAAACACCTCAACTGGAAAAGGAGTTTCAAACAATATTTTCTGCTGCTGGCTTGAAAACTGCTTACTCGATCATTACCTTCTGTCTTAATTAGTTGGCTTACCGGGAGCGCATAATGAACCTGATCTACAACAGTGACCAATACAGCGTCGTTGAATTTGGTGCGGATGAACAGCGCGAAGCTTTGCGTTTCGGCGGTTACGAAATCGTCGATAAATCGTTCAAGCGCGAAATTTTCATTGGTGGTGCCTTAGCAGAATTTTTCCGTAAAGGAGTTGAGGATCTGATCGCCACCGAACCAAGCATTGAAGATATCGATGCCTTTCTGGGTAACTACGACGCGATGATGAGTCAGCCGGTCACGCTACAGTAAGCCTGCCGACATCGCCCCCAACCTCGATTCCCGCTGATGCGGGAATCGTTTTTTGTAGGGCACCTCGAAAAACCGTAGCGAGCGGCCCAAGGTCGGGGCGAGAAGCGCAGTCGTACGGAGGTACGATGAGCATCACAGGCCCGAGATTGGGCCGCGCAGTAGGTTTTTCGAGGTGCCCTGGTGTACCCTCCCCCATCCTTTCCCTTTAGTAAGTCTTCAGCTGCATGCGCGCAAATTCCAGCCCTATTTTCAGTGCCCAGACCGGCGTGCACGACCAACTGACGGCGACCGTCGCCAAACATGCGGCGCATCAATTCCAGAAACCGGTCAGCGCCTACAACCAGAGCGCGTTCGACAGCAGCATCGCCGCCTGGCGCGCGGCAGGCGAATTGCCATTGATTCTCGATGCCGGTTGCGGAGTCGGCTTGTCGACCATGCATCTGGCCGCACAGTTTCCGGATCATTTCGTGATCGGCGTCGATCAGTCCGCCGATCGGGTCGGCCGCAATACCTTGTGGCCGGGGCCTGGGCCGCTGCCGCAAAACTTCATCCGGATTCGCGCCGACCTGGTGGACTACTGGCGGCTGCTATTGGCCGCACGGATTTTTCCGGTTCGCCACTATCTGCTGTACCCGAATCCGTGGCCGAAGATCGGCCAGCTCAGCCGGCGCTGGCACGGGCATCCGGTATTTCCTACTATCGTGGCGCTGGGAGGAGTGTTGGAGTGCCGCAGCAACTGGCAGATTTACGTGCAGGAATGCGCTGCCGCGCTGACGCAGTTAAGCGCGCAGGAAGTCGCTTGCACGGCATATCTGCCGGCCACGCCTATCACGCCGTTCGAGGACAAATATCTGGCGTCGGGACATACGCTGTGGCGTTGCCAGGTGAAGCTGGACGGGATCGCAGAAAAATAAGCGAAAAAAAAACCAGGAACAGCAGCGGTTCCTGGTTTCTTCATCGAAACGCTCAGATTTCGATTTTGGTTCCCAACTCGACCACCCGATTGACCGGGATATGGAAGAAGTCGGATGGCTTGGCGGCGTTCTGATACATCCAGGCAAACAGCTTTTCGCGCCACAGGTGCATGCCGGGAATCTTGCTCGGCACCACGGTGTCGCGCGCCAGGAAGAACGACGTATCCATCAGGTCGAATTCAAGTCCATGCTGTGCGGTCGCCAGCGCCATCACGGTGTTGACGTCCGGCGCTTCCTTGAAGCCGAAGGCGGCGCGCAGGATATACACGTCGCTGCCCAGTTTTTTCAGCGACAAACGCTTGCTGTCTTCGACGAACGGAACATCCCAGATGCTGATTTTCAAGAAGAACACACGCTTGTGCAAAATGCGGTTGTGCTTCAGGTTGTGCAGCATCGCCACCGGCACGGTCTCCACATTGCCGGTCATGAACACCGCGGTGCCTTCCACCCGATGCGGCGGATGCGCCAGCAAGCCTTCGACAAACGGCTCCAGCGGAATGCCTTCATCCTTGGTGCGCTCACGCAACAACATGCGTCCGGCATACCAGGTCATCAGCAGGAAAAATGCGATCGCGCCGAGCAGCAACGGGAACCAGCCGCCGTCGACGATTTTCAGCAGGTTGGCGGAAAAGAAAGCGAAATCGACGATGAAGAATCCGCCGATGACCAGCGCCACCAACAGCGGATGCCACTTCCATATCCTGCGCATCACCACCCCTGCCAGCACTGTCGTAATCAGCATCGTGGTGGTCACTGCCACGCCGTACGCGGCGGCCAGGTTATCGGATTTCTTGAATGCCAGCACCACTGCAACCACCAGCACCAGCAACATCCAGTTGATGATGGGGATGTAGATCTGGCCGCGCTCGTCCTCGGAGGTATGCAAAATCCGCATGCGCGGCACGAAGCCCAGCAAAATCGCTTCGCTGGTCATCGAGAACGCGCCCGAGATCACCGCCTGCGAGGCGATCACCGTGGCGGCGGTCGCCAGCACCACCATCGGCACCAGCAGTACGTCCGGCACCATCAGGTAGAACGGATTCTGGATCGCCGAAGGATTGACCAACAGATTCGCGCCTTGGCCGAAGTAGTTCAGCATCAGGCTAGGCATCACCGTGTACAGCCAGGCAAATCGGATCGGCCGGATGCCGAAGTGCCCCATGTCGGCGTACAACGCCTCGGCGCCGGTCAGCACCAGCACCACCGAACCCAGCACCACGAAGGCTTGCAGCGCGTGCTGCTGCATGAAAGCAATCGCGTGATACGGGTTGACCGCCGCCAGGATCTGCGGCGCTTTCATCATATTGACCACGCCCAGCAAGGCCAGCGCAAGAAACCAGACAAACATCACCGGGCCGAACAGCTTGCCGACCAAGGTGGTGCCGTGACGCTGGATCAGGAACAGCACCGTCAGAATCACCACCGTGATCGGCACCACGTAATGCGATAAGGCCGGCGTGGCGATATCTATCCCCTCCACTGCCGACAACACCGAGATTGCCGGCGTGATCACCGCATCGCCATAAAACATGCAGGCGCCGAACACGCCCAGCATCATCAAAATCTTGGCGTTGCGGGAGCCGCTGGTGGCGGTCCGCAGCGCCAATGCCATCAACGACAGCACGCCGCCTTCGCCGTTGTTATCGGCACGCATCACGAACAAAATGTATTTGAGAGAGACCACGATCGTGATCGCCCAGAACAGCATGGAAATGATGCCCAGTACCGCATCCGGCGAAAACGGGATGCCGTGTTCCGTACTAAAACACTCTTTCAGCGCGTACAGCGGGCTGGTGCCGATATCGCCGAACACGATGCCCAGTGCGGCCAGCGTAATGATGTGTAACTTGGCTGAGCCGAATCCGGCGACATTCCTAGTTTGCGTAGAACTCATGATTTCTTTCATCTCGGTGGTAAGCCCAAGCCGGACATCCAGCAAGGCATGTCTCGCTTAATGCCATTGAATTTCTTCTTTAATAACTTACAGACACATCGCGCAAGGTGCCGGATTTTACTCTCGAACCCGGCCCACCAACCAATTTGCGACAACATTGTCGTTGCGGAAAAACATCGCCATCCTACCGGGAATTGGATTTAGGCATTCTTCAGGGCCAAGGCCCGCTCATACAGGGCATTTTTCTTTTGCCCGGTGATTTGCGCAGCCAGTGCCGCCGCTTGCTTGATCGACAACTCGGCCAACAGGATTTGCAACACGCGCTCGCCTTCCGCGCTGTCATCCAGCGCCACCGGCGCGGCTTCGATCAACAGCACGAATTCTCCCTTCTGACGATTGCCATCGGCCGCCAGCCATGCCGGCGCATCGGCCAACGCGCAACGATGCACGCTTTCGAACAGCTTGGTCAGCTCGCGCGCCAGCACGATTTGCCGGCTCGGGCCGAACGCCTGCAGCAGCGCATCGACCGTTTCGACAATCCGATGCGGCGCCTCGTACAGCACCAGCGTCGCCCCGATGCCGGCCAGGCTCGCCAGTTCGATCTCGCGCTGGCGTGCCTTGCTCGGCAAAAACCCGACAAAATAAAACCGGTCGTTGAGCAGGCCGCTGACCGACAACGCGGTAATCGCAGCCGACGGTCCCGGCAGCGGCAGCGCCCGCAAGCCGGCCTGCAACACCGCATCGACAATCCGCGCTCCCGGATCGGACACCGCCGGGGTGCCGGCATCGGACACCAGTGCGATGCGCTCGCCGGCCTGCAAGCGGGCCACGATCTTTTGCGCCACTTCCCTTTCGTTATGTTCATGCGCGGCCAGCAGCGGTTTGGACAAGCCGTAGCGCGTCAGCAGGTGGGCGGTATTGCGGGTGTCTTCGCAGGCCACCGCATCGACCAGCGACAACACATGCAATGCGCGCAGGCTGATGTCGCAGAGATTTCCGATCGGTGTGGCCAGCACATATAATGTGCCCGCCGGATAAGCTTGCTGCGCGACCTCATCCAGAATCGGTGAGGCAATCAGGGCGCTGGCGGATTGATGAGTCATTGGGAGCTATGAATGTTATATAAATGGGCCAAGCTGTTATCGCTGGCTGTATTGTTGAACGGATTGTGCCCGCCTGCGCAGGCAAACACAACCATCGCCGCGGCGGCCGCCGGCGATGTCGCCAACCCCACTATTCCAATCGCCAGCATCGCCTTGCTGCTGCCGTCGCGCTCCGGCCCGCTGGGCGCGGCTGCCGAGGCGCTGCGAGCCGGCTTTGTCGCGGCTTACGAGCGCGACAAGAGCGGCCTGGCGCTGACCGTCATCGAAGCGGCCGATACGCCGGCCGACATGCTGTCGACCTATCTTGCCGCCAGCGAAAATCACGATATCCTGGTCGGCCCCTTGTCCCGCACCGGCATCACCGCCATCGTCCGCAGCGGCAAGATCGTCAAACCGACGCTGGCACTGACCCAGCCGGATTTTGCCGGCGATAAAGAAACCGCACTACCGCCGCAATTGCTGCCGATAGGCTTGTCGCTAGAAGCCGAAGCACGGCAAGTGGCGAACTGGGTCAGCGCCGACTTCGCCCCTGGCAAGGCTTTTGTACTGAGCACCAGCACCGCATGGCAAAGGCGCGCCGCCAGCGCTTTTGTGCAACAGGCGCTAAGCCACGGACTGCACTCGGCGCAAATGACGTTAAGAACCGACGGCGCGATGCTGAATGCAGCCGGCCTGGCGCAATTGCAACAGCGTATCCAAAGCGAAAAGCCGCAATTGCTGTTCGCCGCCCTCAACGCCGACCAGGCCCGGCAAGTGCGCAGCGCGATTGATGCGGAAATCCCGATCTACGGCATTTCGCAGCTCAATCCGCTGCTGCCGAACGACAATAACCAGGAACATCGCCTGCCCGAGCTGGATGGCGTGCGGCTGCTGGATATTCCGTGGCTGGTGCAGCCCGACCACCCGGCCGTCATGATCTATCCGCGCACCATAAGCGACCCCGATCAGCAGCGCAATGCCGATCTTGAGCGCTTGTATGCGCTCGGCATCGACGCCTTCCGCATTGCGCGCGAAGTGGCGGCCCGCAACACCGCGTTCCAGGTCGATGGCGTCACCGGCAAGCTCGATGTTCATTTCGGCATTGGCGTCGACAACCCCGGTTTTGAGCGGGTCGAACCCGCTGCGGTTTACCGCGACGGCGTGGTTGTGCCGCTGGATGAGCGTTAAAAAATTCCTCGCCGCGTTGCTGGGCCCCAAGCCGGGCAACGCCCGCCACCTCAGCGGCCAACTGGCCGAAGACAGCGCACTCGCGTATTTGCAGCAACGCGGCCTGAAACTGCTCGAAAGAAATTTTCTGTGCAAGGGCGGTGAAATCGATCTGATCATGGTCGAACCGGAAGCCACCCCGACCACGCTGGTTTTTATCGAAGTCAGACAACGTTCCAACCCGCACTACGGTGGCGCCGCCGCCAGCGTGACGCGCAAGAAGCAGATGCGGCTGATCATCGCCGCCCAGGTTTTCTTGCAACGATACCGGCAGCCGCCGGCCTGCCGCTTTGACGTGGTCGCGATCGACGGCGAGGCAATCGAGTGGATCAAGAACGCGTTCGAGGCGTGAGGTCGAACATGTCTAATCTGAAGTCGGATAACAACGCCCGCTATAATCCAGTCACAGCGTCAAGCCGCGGTGATCTGCTATTGCCGCCACGAACCAACCATTTCACTCTATTCACATTCATCTATCGACATCATGATTAATCAACGCATCCTGGCGCACTTCCATGAAAGTGCCGAACTCAAAGCCCGCGCCGCCGCCGATCTGGCCGAACCGATTGCCGCCGCGGTGGAACTTATGTTCTCCGCACTGTCCAACGGCAACAAGATTCTTGCCTGCGGCAACGGCGGCTCGGCTGCCGACTGTCAGCATTTTGCAGCGGAACTGGTCGGACGTTTCGAACGGGAACGCCTGCCGCTGCCGGCCTTGGCGCTGACCACCGATACCTCGATCATCACTGCGGTCGGCAACGATTACAGTTACAACGAAATTTTTTCCAAACAAGTGCAGGCGTTTGGACAGGCCGGCGACGTCTTGCTGGCGTTTTCGACTTCGGGCAATTCGGCCAACGTGCTGGCGGCGATCGATGTGGCGCTGGAACGCGATATGCGCGTTGTCGCGCTGACCGGCAAAGGCGGCGGCGCCATGGGCAAGAAACTGACCGAAGCGGATGTCCATATCTGTGTGCCGCACGATCGTACCGCGCGCATCCAGGAAGTCCATCTGCTCACGATTCACTGCTTATGCGACGGCATCGATGTCGCTTTATTTGGAGGAGATGCAAATGATTGACGGGAAAAACCGGCGCCAAGTCGGCTGGAATACCTTGCGCCGGCCGTTGGCCGCAGTGGCATTGTGCGGCACCGTGGCAATCGCCTTGCAGGGCTGCGTCGGCTTGATGGTCGGCGGCGCGGTGGTCGGCGGACTGGCAGCGACCGACCGCCGTACCTTGGGCGCACAGACCGATGACAAGACCATTGCCATCAAGGCCGAAGCCAGAGTCCCGGCGGTGGCCGGCGAAGGCGCCCACGTCAATATCGCCAGCTTCAACCGCCGTGTATTGCTGACCGGCGAAGTGCGCGACGACGCGGCCAAGGCGGCGGTCGAACGAGAAGTGCAAAACATCGAAGGAGTCCATTCGATCACCAACGAACTGGCGATCGGTGCGCCATCGGCCTTCTCGGCCCGTTCCAACGACACCTTCATCACCAGCAAGGTCAAGGCTTCATTGCTGGATGCCAAGGACGTCTCCGGCAACGCCGTCAAAGTCATCACCGAACGCGGCAACGTCTACCTGATGGGTCGCGTGACCGACCGTGAAGGCAAGCGCGCAGCGGAAATCGCCGCCGGCGTCAACGGCGTTCAAAAGGTGGTCAAGGTGTTTGAATACCTGACGGAAGACGAACTGACGCAACTGTCTTCGGCGCCAAGAGAGCTGCCGCCTAAGACTAGCGCCAGTCCAGAGGACAGATAGAACACACTTGCTTTTCCTTTTTTTCTCATATACCGTTGCCGCGGGACAATCTGTCCAGCGGCATTTTTTTTAACGTAAGTTAAGGTAAGCAATGAAAGTACTCATTTTTCTGGCAATCGTCGTTGCCATCGTGTTCTGGGTCATTGGCCAATACAACCAATTGGTCAGCCTGCGCAACCGTTTCAAAAACGCCTTCGCGCAAATCGACGTCCAGCTGAAACGCCGCTACGACCTGATTCCGAATCTGGTTGAAGTCGCCAAGGGCTACATCAAACACGAACGCGAGACGCTCGAAGCAGTGATCGCGGCGCGCAATCAAGCGGTCTCCGCCAACGCCAAAGTCGGCGGCGATACGACCGACACGGCAGCGGTGCAGCAGATGGCGGCCAGCGAAGGCGCGCTCAACTCAAACCTGGGCAAACTGTTTGCGCTGTCCGAAGCGTATCCGGACCTGAAGGCGAATCAAAACATGATGCAGCTGACCGAAGAGCTGACCGCAACCGAAAACAAAATCAGTTTTTCGCGTCAGGGCTACAACGACAGCGTGATGGAATACAACACCTCGATCGAACAATTCCCAGGCTCCATCCTCGCCGGCATGTTTTCCTTCAAGCCGGCCGAATTGCTGCAAGCGACTGAAGCACCGGAAGAACGCAAGGCGGTCAAGGTCACTTTTTAAAATCCGCAACAACCATCCCTATCTATATCCGATGGCGGCTTAACAAGTCGCCATATCTACTGCGGCAGCGCGTAATTTCACCTCTATTAATTTTGTGCTGCCAACCCTGACCGAGCCGCTCGCATGACTTTTTTTGAACAACAGGACCGGGCGCGACAGCACACCAAGAAATTGGTATTCCTGTTCGCACTGGCGGTGATTGCCATCGTCGCCGCCGTCAATCTGGTGGTAGCGCTGGCGTGGACCGTCAATTCCGGTACGCATCACGGCGTTGCGCACCATTACCCCAAAGGTTTTTTCGCCATCAATACCCTCATCACCTTGATGGTGATCGGCGGCGGAACGCTGTACCAGATGTTCCAGTTGCGCGAGGGCGGCGATGCCGTGGCCGAGATGGCGGGCGGTCGCCTGGTGGAGCGCGACAGCACCGATTTGCTGGAGCGGCGGCTGCTGAATGTGGTCGACGAAATGGCGCTAGCATCCGGCGTCGCCTGCCCCAAGGTCTATCTGCTGGATGACGAGGACGCAATCAACGCCTTCGCCGCCGGCTACCGCCCCGATCAAGCCGTGGTGGCAGTCACCCGCGGCACGCTGACGCGGCTCACGCGCGATGAACTGCAGGGCGTGGTCGGCCATGAATTCAGCCATATCCTGAACGGCGACATGCGCCTGAATATCCAGCTGATCGGGGTCTTGTTCGGGATCCAGATGATTGCCAGCTGCGGTCAATACTTGATGGATTCTGATACCCGGACTTCCCGTCGCGACCGCGACAGCAAGGGAAACTCCGACTCTCTGCTGTGGTTCGCGGTGGGCGTGGGCTTGTTCGCAATCGGTTATATCGGCATCTTTTTCGGCCGCCTGATCAAAGCGGCGGTATCGCGCCAACGCGAATTCCTGGCCGACGCCAGCTCGCACCAGTTCACCCGCAATCCGGACGGCATCGGCGGCGCGCTGCGCAAAATCGGCGGCCTCAGCCGCGGTAAAAAACTCGGTTCGCAAATCAATCATCCGAACGCGGAACAACTGTCGCATCTGTTCCTCGGCACTGCCCGCCCCAGTTTCCTGAGCGGCTGGTTTGCCACCCACCCGCCGCTGGAAGAACGATTGAAGCGGATCTACGGCAGAAACATGCCGCCGCTCGACGCCCCCGAACTGGAGCAGCCAGCTGCCGAGCCCGGCGAACGTCAGGCGGATCTGCCGTTTACTGCAGCCGGCTTTGCCGGTGCCGGCGGCGCGGCCGCATTTTCCGCACCTACCCCCGTCGCCGCTGTCGGAGCAGGCACGCCGTCGCTGGAATTCGGCAACAGTCATGGGACCGCGGCCAAACTGCCGTCGCAACTCGATGGCGCGGCGCGTGATCCGGTTGCCGCCTGTGCGGTGGTGTATGCATTGCTGCTAGCCGATGGCGCCAAGCGCGATCCGCAACTGGCGCTGCTCAACGCAGAGGTGCCGCAGCAGAGCGCCCTGACCGTCTTGCTGGCCGAGTCGATTGCCCAATTGCCGCGCAGCGCCCGGCTGCCGCTGGTGGATCTGGCAACGCCGGCGTTGCGCCAGCTGACTCCAGCCGGTCGTGAGCAGCTGCTGGCCAGGGTCGAGCGCCTGATTGCTGCCGGCGGCCGCATCACGCTGGCCGAATTTGTGCTGCAAACCATACTGCTGCATCGACTCGCGCCGCAGGGCGGACGCCCGACCCCGATCACGTTCGATCAATTGTCGGACCTCAGTGATGACGTCGCGGTGCTGCTATCGCTGGTAGTGCATGTGGCGGTGCCCGCTGCCACTCCGAATGCCTACGAGGCGCGCGCCGCGGCGTTCCAACGCGGCACCGCAGCCTGCCCGGGGCTCGGCCTGTCCGCCACCCACTTCCGTAGCGGCGCTGAACTCGGCTTCCCGCGCTTGCGGCAAGCGCTGGAAAATGCCAATCAATTGGCGCCGTTAGCCAAACCGCAACTGGTCAAAGCCCTGCTGGCGGTGACCGATGGCGCCTGCAATACATCGGCACTGAGCATTGCCAGCGCCGATCTGCTGCGAGCGCTGTGCGCCGGGCTGGAGGCACCGCTACCGCCGCTGGTAGCCGCCGCTTATAGCGACTACCCGTGGCAATTCGACAACTGATCGCCGGGCATTTAACGATACCGGCAAAGTCACCTGCAGGTGACTATAATGAACACTTTCTGGCTTGGTCCATATCGGAATTCCTGTCATGCAATCTCAAATCGAAAGCAAGTCCGGCAAGCGCCACTGGGTCAAGGTATCCATCGCATTAGTGCTGGCCGCGCTGGCCTTTGGCGCTTATACCTCGGCCTCGAAACAGACCGCCGCGCCCGACGTTTCCTTCACCAACCTCAAGGGTGAACAGGTCTCGCTAAAGAGCCTGCATGGCAAGGTGGTGATGGTCAATTTCTGGGCCACCAGCTGCACCACCTGCGTTGCCGAGATGCCGAAAATGGTCGAAACCTACAATAAATACAAAGGTCAGGGCCTCGATTACGTGGCAATAGCGATGAGCTACGATCCGCCGAATTACGTGATGAATTTTGTGCAAACCCGCAGCCTGCCGTTCCAGGTCGCACTCGACACCCACAGCGCGCTGGCCAATGCATTCGGCGACGTCAAGCTGACACCGACCACCTTTGTCATCGACAAACAAGGCAATATCATCAAACGTTATGTTGGCGAACCGCAGTTCGCCGAATTGCACGCCTTGCTCGACAAAGCGCTGGCGGCATAATCGGAAAGGCGCTTCATGCGCCTTTTTTATTATCGGTCGCCGCTTCCGCATCGGACCATTTTCCAAGGCGCCCCAGGCGCAGAAAGAACTTAGTCTCCATGATCAAGCCCGTCATCCAGGCTCTTGGTGAGAGCGCCCTGATATTGCATGCCGGATCGCGCGCGACGCTGGAATGCCAGCAGCGCCTGTGGTCGATTGCGGCCAAGGCATCGCGCTGGCCGCATATCCGCGACATCGTGCCCGGCATGAATAATTTGACCATCCTGTTCGACCCGCTGGCGGCCGACTCCGAGGCGCTGGCCGACAAGCTCCAGGCCGCATGGGATAGCGCCGAGAACACGCAAAAAGCCGGCCGCAAAATCGAGATCCCGGTGATCTACGGCGGCGACGGTGGCCCCGATCTGGCAGAAGTGGCGCAGCACGCCGGGCTATCGCCGGCGGACGTGGTGAAACGCCATACCGCGCCGGAATATATTGTTTACTTCCTCGGCTTTCAGCCCGGCTTTGCGTATCTGGGCGGGCTCGATCCGCAACTGGCCACCCCGCGCCGCAGCGAACCCAGGTTGTCGGTGCCGGCCGGTTCGGTCGGCATCGGCGGCAGTCAAACCGCGATCTATCCAGCCGCCTCTCCCGGCGGCTGGCAGCTGATCGGCCACAGCGCACTGCGCCTGTTCGACCCCGCAGCCAATCCGCCCACCCTGCTGCAACCGGGCGATCGGGTGCGCTTCATCGCCGCCGAGGTGATCCAATGATCGACATCATCCGCGCCGGCCGCATGAACACGGTCCAGGATCTGGGACGGCACGGCTTTCGGCATTTGGGGATCTGCCAGGCCGGCGTGCTTGACCACACCGCACTCAGCATCGCCAATCGGCTGGTCGGCAACCCGCTCGATGCCGCCGTGATCGAATTCACGCTCGGTCCTTGCATGCTGCTTTTTTCGGAGCCGACCCGGATTGCATTGGGCGGCGCCGATTTCGGCGCGACATTGGACGAGCGCCCGCTGACGCCGTGGTGGAGCGTGCCGGTGCGCGCCGGTCAGCTATTGAAGCTGCGCGCCGCAGGCAACGGCATGCGCAGCTATTTGGCGGTCGCCGGCGGCATCGACACGCCGCTCCAGTTGGGATCGCGGGCGACCGATCTGCAGGCCGGCTTCGGCGGCTACGCCGGGCGCGCACTGCTGGAAGGCGATCGGCTTGCGGTCGGCGCATTGCCGGATCCGGCCGCTGTGGTGCATAGCGCCCCATCCTTCGGGGTGCGGGCGCCGGACTGGTATGACGCCGGCGACGCCGAACCGATGTCGATCCGCGTCATTCCCGGCCCCGAATACGATTTGTTCACGGCGGCTGCGCAACGCGCGTTCTGGCGTCACAGCTGGACCTTGACCCCGCAGAGCAACCGCATGGGCTTCCGGCTGGCGGGTCCCGAACTCAACCTTAAGAAGAATCAAGACCTGCTGTCGCACGGCGTGCTGCCGGGCGTGATCCAGGTGCCGCCGGCCGGGCAGCCGATCGTGCTGATGGCGGATGCCCAAACCACCGGCGGCTACCCGAAAATCGGCGTGGTCATCAATGCCGATCTGGCCAAACTGGCGCAATTGCGCTTCAACCGCACGCTGCAGTTTGTCGAATGCGACATTGTGCAAGCGCGCGAGGCGTTGAACCTGGAAGCCCTGTACCTGGAACAAATCGAGATGGCGATGCAATGGCTGCATCCGGCGAAAAATCCTGGCCCTGCAGTAAGATAACGAACCGGCCCTACAGGAGTGAACGATGCCAAAAAACATTTCACGGAAAAAAGATGCGCCAGCCAATTCGCAACTAAGCATCGACCTCAACGCCGACCTCGGCGAAGGCAGCAACGGCAATGATGAAGCCTTGCTGGCGCTGGTCAGTTCGGCCAATATCGCCTGCGGCTGGCACGCCGGCAGCGCGCTGACGATGCAGCATTGCGTGAGCTGGGCACTGGAGCGCGGGGTGGCGATCGGAGCCCATCCTAGCTTTCCCGACCGCGACAATTTCGGCCGCGGCGAAATGCAGTTGCCGCCGCAGGAAATCTACAGCGGCGTGCTGTATCAAATCGGCGCCCTGGCCGCCATCGCGGTCGCCCACGGCGCCCGCCTGGCCCACGTCAAACCGCACGGCGCGTTGTACAACATGGCTGCGCGCGATGCCAAATTGGCCGATGTGATTGCCGCCGCCGTCCGCGACTTCGACCCGACGCTGGCGCTGTTCGGCCTGGCCGGCAGCGAACTGATCGCGGCCGCCAACCGCGCCGGCTTGACCGCGGTGGAAGAAGTATTTGCCGATCGCGGCTACAACCCGGACGGCAGCCTGGTCCAGCGCGGCACGCCCGGCGCCTTGATCGAAGATGAAGAACAGATGCTGGCGCAAACCATGCACATGATCCGCGACAGCAAAGTTCAGGCGATCGACGGCAGCTGGGTGCCGCTCACCGCGCACACGGTCTGCCTGCACGGCGACGGCGCGCACGCACTGGCGTTCGCCCAGCGGATTCGCGCGCATCTTGAGCAAGAAGGCATTGCGGTCGCCGCCAGCCATGTGAACGCGGCGGACAAAGATCGCTTTTCGCTGTTTCCGCTGTTGTAGCGATCGCGTATCGACACCTGGTCCGTAGGTCGGAAAAGCGCAGCGCCTTCCGACATTTTGCGCGCCGCCGGAAAACGCCAAGGGCTTGACCGGCTGATGTGATTCACGCCGTCGGAAGGCGCTGCGCTTTTCCGACCTACTTCTTTGTTTTTTTAACCATATAAAAATAAGAATTACACAGGAGACTCCATGGATGCATCCGTCAACCTATGGCCGTTAATCGGCATCGTCGTCATCATCGCCGGCTTTGTGTTGCGCTTCAATCCTATGCTGGTGGTGGCCGCCGCCGCTATCGCCACCGGCTTCGCGGCGCAATTCCCGGTCGAAAAAATCCTGGTCGAAATCGGCACCGGCTTCCTCAAGACCCGCAACCTGGCCCTGATTATCCTGCTGCCGCTGGCGGTGATCGGGCTGCTGGAACGGCACGGTTTGCGCGAACATGCGCAGGCCTGGATCGCGCGCATTCGATCGGCCACAGCCGGCCGCCTGCTGCTGGTCTACCTGGCGGCGCGGGAGTTGACCGCGGCCTGCGGACTCACCAGCCTGGGCGGCCATCCGCAAATGGTGCGGCCGCTGCTGGCGCCGATGGCCGAGGGCGCGGCCGAAACCCGCTACGGCCAATTGACCGATGCGGTGCGCTACAAGCTGCGGGCATTTGCGGCGGCGACCGACAATGTCGGCCTGTTCTTCGGCGAAGATATTTTTGTCGCGTTCGGCGCCATCGTCCTGATGTCCACCTTCCTGCATGAAGCCGGGATCGATGTCGAGCCCTTGCACATTGCGTTGTGGGGCATCCCGACCGCGGTTTGCGCATTCGCGATTCACGGCTGGCGCCTGTCGCGCCTGGATGCGCAACTGGATCGCGAACTGCGCTACCAAGCCGCGGCTGCGGTGGACGCCGGGGAGGAGACCGCATGATCCTCTCGATCAACTATCTGTATTACCTGGTCGGCCTGATACTGGCGATCACGGCTGTGATGATTTTGCGTGATCGCGACCATCCGCGGCGTTGGACTAGCGGCGGCTTCTGGGCGCTGTATGCGGCGGTATTTCTGATAGGAGAGCAATTGCCGCCCGCCCTGCTCGGCGTCGGCGTGATTGTAATGGCCGTGATCGCCGGTTGCGGCGGCGTGGTCGGCGCCAAACACCAGGAGCTGTCCGTCGAACAACGCCAGGCGACGGCCCGCCGGCTCGGCAACAAGTTGTTCGTGCCGGCGCTGACCATCCCGCTGGTGACGGTGCTCTGCGCCGTTCTGCTGAAAGATGTCCGGATCGGCGGCGCACTGCTGCTGGATCCCAAAAACGCCACCCTGGTCAGCCTCAGCTTCGGCTGCATCATCGCGCTGGGACTGGCCTGCTGGCTCACGCGCGACAGCCCCGGCCAGGCTATGCGCGAATCGCGCCGGCTGACCGATGCGCTCGGCTGGGCGCTGGTCCTGCCGCAAATGTTGGCGATGCTGGGGCTGGTGTTTTCCGACGCCGGTGTCGGCAAAGCGGTCGCGAGCATCACCGCCAGCAACATCAATATGGACTATCGGCTGGTGGCGGTGATGGTGTATGTGTTCGGCATGGCGATTTTCACGATGGTGATGGGCAATGGCTTTGCCGCTTTCCCGGTGATGACCGGCGGCGTCGGGGTTCCGGTCCTGGTCGGCGTGTATCACGCCAATCCCGCCGTGATGGCGTCGATCGGCATGTTCTCCGGGTATTGCGGCACATTGATGACGCCGATGGCTGCCAACTTCAATATCGTGCCTGCCGCATTGCTGAACTTGCCGGACAAGAACGCGATCATCAAGGCGCAGATTCCGACCGCGCTGGCATTGCTGCTGGCGAATGTCTTGCTGCTTTATTTCCTGATGCATTTTTAAAAGATAACGAGCGATGTCACACAATATTTTGCTCACCGGTTTCGAACCGTTCGAACAGGAGCCCGTCAACCCGTCGTGGGATGCCGTGCAGGCGCTGGACGGCTGGCAATGCGGCGCCGGCAGCCGCGTGGTGTCTCGTCAGCTCCCCTGCGTATTCGGCGCGGCGCTGCAGATGCTGGAGCAGGCGATCATTGAAGTCAAGCCGGCGCTGGTGATTTGCGTTGGCCAGGCCGGCGGCCGCAGCCAGATCTCCCTGGAGCGCGTCGCGATCAACCTCAACGATGCCCGCATCGCCGACAACGAGGGCCGCCAGCCGATTGATACACCGGTGATAACGGATGGACCCGCCGCCTATTTCTCGACTCTGCCGATCAAAGCCATCGTGCGCGCCATGCGCGATGCCGGCGTGCCTGCCGAGGTCTCGCACAGCGCCGGCACTTTCGTCTGCAATCATGTGTTCTACGGCCTGATGCACCTGCTTGCCACGCAAATGCCGGCAACCCGCGGCGGCTTCATCCACATCCCCTACCTGCCGTCGCAGGCGGCACGCCATCCGGGGCAACCCAGCCTGGCGCTGGAAACCGTGATCGCCGGTTTGCGGGTGGCGCTGGAAACGGCCTTGAATTCGCAGCAGGATATTCTGGAAAGCGGCGGCCAGCTGCACTGAGTGCGGCAGCCGAACCGCGCAGTTTTGTTATAGGAAGCCGTATGTCGGAAACCCAAGTTGTCGTCGTTAGTCCGGAAGGCGAGCTGTACGCTGGCAAAGCCGGATTCGTATCCTTGCCGGGCATCGCCGGCGAGTTGGGCATCCTGCCCGGCCATACTCCGCTGCTGACGCGCCTGAAGCCGGGGGCGGTGCATATCAGGCGCACCTCGGGCGAAGACGATTTCATTTATGTCGCCGGCGGCTATGCCGAAATCCAGCCATTCACGGTGACGATACTGGCCGACACGGCGATTCGCGGCAAAGATCTCGACGAAGCAAAGGCCATGCTGGCCAGGCAGCAAGCCGAAGAGCGACTGCAAAATATGAAAACGAATATCGACTACGCGGCAGCGCAAGCCGAACTGGCCGAAGCCGCTGCGCAACTGGCAACGCTGGCAAAACTGCGCCGCGGCAAATAGTTGCGATCTTTACTGTCCAAACGGATCGGACAGCATCACCCAGTAAAAAACACCTTGGTTTGCGCCAGGGTGTTTTTTCTTCGTGCACATGCCACGACTTCGCCAGTCCAGCCTGTCGATTGTTACAGGTTGTCGCATGGAAACGGCGACTTACAATCAGGATTCGGTCTCTGAGAGCGTTGAACGGTAGTAAGCACAATGCCATGGCGCGCATGGTGCTTAGTGTTCGACGCTGCTGCCCGAAGCGCCATTGGTATTCCAGAGTGATTTTATTAACAGGAGAATGATGATGAATTCAAAGTTATCTGCTGGTGATGGTGGTTCCGAGGGCAAGCAAGAGTCGACCGAACTTTCCGCTGCGGCGCTCGAAGCGAAACGCAAGACCGTTGAAGAATTAAAGGCCTTCGAAGCCAGCAAGGCCAAGGCGAACTCTTCGCTGGCGGCTAAATTGGACAGCTTCAAAGCTTCACTCGCCAATAACGAACATAGCGCTAGCGTGTTGGGCTTGTTGCTGGTGCTGTGTGCCGCTTCGACTCCCAAGCCGGCAGAGGCGCAAGACGCGGCCTTCCAGCCGATTCAAAACGATGGCACGGAAGCGGTGTCGGTTTTCCTCAAACCGATGCAGCGCGCCGAGCCCGTCCAGGACGAGATCGTGTTCCTCAAGCCAATGCAACGCGCCGCGGTCAGCCAGGACGACGTCGTGTTTCTGAAGCCGATGCAGCGCGCCGTCAAATAAAACGAGGCGCTCAGCTGCCTCGCAACTATCCTTTTTTAAGAGATATAAGGCCCCGCTATGAGTACATCCATAGATACAACGGATTCCGAGGATGCTGTATCGCATCCCGCAATGACGCTCGGGGCCGGTTCCGGGCGGATGCTGGATTTCATTCAGCAGCTGTCGCTCAATGAACGGGATGCAATGAAGGCCATGCTGGGCGATCAGGTTTCCAGCTTCTTTGACAGTAATAACCGTCTGCGGCGCGACCAGGAATCGAGCGTGGAGCAATTTGATTTGCTGGCAGAAACGTTGAGGAATTTGACGCCGCACTCCGACACTATTCCCGCCAATGGGATTGCGTACCGCGGATCTCCGGCGTGGGTGACGGCAGATTTGTTGCTCAAGCTCCAGGAGGAAGCCCATAGCCGCCGCGATCAGCCGCTGGACCGCATGGATCATTTTCTTGGCTGCGGCGGACAAGTCGCCGATGCGCTGTCGGTGTCGCCGGAACTTGTAGAGTTCGTGGCCGAGCATGTGGGGCCGGTGTCGCCCACCGGCATTGCCAGCTATCTTTACTACGATCAAGCCGGACTGGGCATTCGTCCTCATGTCGACACCGAGGTTTTTTCGGTGAACCTGATACTGATGTTGCGCCATGAATACGAGGCCGGCAGCGAGCCATCGGCGACGGTTGTATTTCCAGCCCGCAGCGAACCCGAAGCGTATCGGCTGCAGATTGGCGAAGTCATGATCATGCACGGCAGCAGTGTCATTCACGGCCGTTCATTGGTGCAGCAAGGCGAAGACATTCACCTGCTCACCATCGGCTTCAACCGGATTTTCCCTGGGAATTAGGCATATGGATCTGGAGACGACTGTCGGTCTGTCCGAGAAGCTACTAGGCTTTGCAGAACAATTGAGTCCGAACGAGCGGGATGCGCTGAAATTCCAGCTATCGGTCGCCAGCGCCAACGAACTGGAAAACGATTTTGAAATAAGCCACAGCCCGGAGAAGCGCAGCCGCTTCTCCGAGTTTTTGCGCTGTACGCTTGCGATTCAACCTTTCCGGGAGCGCGTGCCTAAATATGGCATCGTGTACCGCGGGCGTCCGGACTTCATGACCGACGACCTGGTGCAACAGCTGCGTGCCGAGGCACTGAGTTTTCGTCCCCAAGCCAAGGAAAACTACGAACAGTTCATCGTCACGGTCGATACGCCGGACGACAGCACGGTGTGCGAAAAACTGGCCGCCTCCGACGATCTCTACCGTCTGGTCACGCAGCACGCCGGTCCCTGCCAGCACAGCTACATCAGCAGCTATATCTACTACGAAGTCGCCGGACAATGCAGCAAGCCGCATGTGGACAATGCGTTTACGTCGGTCACCGTCATGATAGGACTGCGCAACGACCAGCTCGACCCTGCTGCACCGTCATCGACCAGCATCGTCTACTGGCCGGACAGCCCGCCAATGGAATATCGTCTGGAACCGGGTGAGCTGGCGATCTTCTTCGGCGTATGCGTACTGCACGGCCGCTCCCCGATTTCTGCGGGAGAGACGGTGCACTCGCTGTTGCTGAGTTTCCAGCCCAGGATGGACAACGAGATCGGCTCGAATGCAAGCAGTTGATGCTGGGCGTGAACTGCTGGCCCAAGACCTGATTCTGCAACCCATCCTGCCGTCTCACGCCGCCGCATTGTTTGCCGATCTTCAGGCGCCGGAACTGTACACATTCATCCCGCACTCGGCGCCAGAATCCCGGGAGGCGCTGGAACAAAGATACGCTCGCTGGGCCAAGCGCCAATCGGCGGATGGCAGCGAAATCTGGCTGAACTACGCCATTTATCGTCCTACCCACTCAGACTATGTGGGGACAGTGCAGGCTACGCTGCACTGTTCCGGCGAGACCTATATCGCCTACGAAGTGTTTCCGCGCCATTGGCGCCAAGGATATGCCCGGGATGCCTGCACGGCCCTGCTCGCCCACATCTTCGCCAGCTATCCCGTCAACACGGTGTCGGCCCTGCTGGACACGCGCAATGAGGCGTCATGGAAGTTGCTCGAATCGCTTGGATTCCACCGAACCGGCGTGATCGAAAATGCTGACGAGTTCAAAGGCGCCGTCAGCGATGAGTACATTTATGAAATCGGGCGGCATGAGTCGGCCGCCAACTTCTAATTTGTCGCATTAACTATTGATTGTTCACACCAGCCCAGCGTCATGCGCCTGCTGATCCGCATGGTATGAGCTGCGCACCATCGCCCCCACTGCCGCGTGCACAAAGCCCATCTTGTAGGCTTCTTCTTCATACATCTTGAAGGTGTCGGGATGGACGTAGCGACGGACCGGCAGGTGATTGCCGCTTGGCATCAGGTATTGGCCTATGGTCAGCATGTCGACGTCGTGCGCCCGCAGATCGCGCATGACCTGCAGCACTTCTTCATCTGTTTCGCCCAGGCCGACCATGATGCCGGATTTGGTCGGGGTGTTTGGATGCAGCGCCTTGAAGCGCTTCAGCAGATTCAGCGAATATTCGTAATCGGAACCCGGGCGCGCTTCCTTGTACAGCCGCGGTGCGGTTTCCAGGTTGTGATTCATCACATCCGGCGGCGCCAGATTGAGAATTTCCAGCGCCCTATCCATGCGGCCGCGGAAGTCCGGGGTCAGGATCTCGATGCGGGTGGCTGGCGACAGTTCGCGTACCCGGCGGATGCATTCGGCGAAGTGGGCGGCGCCGCCGTCGCGCAAATCATCGCGATCGACGCTGGTGATGACCACATAGTTCAATTTCAGCGCGGCGATGGTTTTCGCCAGGTTTTCGGGTTCGTTGACATCCAGTGGGTCCGGCCGGCCATGACCGACGTCGCAAAACGGGCAGCGACGGGTGCATTTGTCGCCCATGATCATGAAAGTCGCGGTGCCCTTGCCGAAGCATTCACCGATATTCGGGCAGCTGGCTTCCTCGCAGACGGTGACCAGGTTGTTGGCGCGCAGAATATCTTTGATTTCGTAAAAACGGGACGATGGCGAAGCCGCCTTGACCCGGATCCAGTCAGGCTTTTTCAGGCGTTCGATCGGAACGATCTTGATCGGAATCCGCGCTGTCTTGCTGGCGCCTTTTTGCTTCTCGGAAGGATTGTAGGCAGCGGCAGATTCGGCTGGCAGCGGCGGAGTGATTTCTGTTGTCATGTTTTAAACGGTTTTCTTTGCTGACGTTTCAGCTGAAGCGGTCTATCAATTTGTGAGCAAGCGCCAACTGCACCTCTGAGAGCGCCACATCAACGCCAAGTGTTTTCATGTCGATGGTCGGCAGGCCTTCGTAGCCGCACGGATTGATCCATGAAAACGGACTCAAATCCATTGCAACATTGAGCGACACTCCATGGTACGTGCAGCCGCTGGCACGGACTTTCAAGCCAAGCGCTGCGATTTTTGCACCCTGCCAATGACCGCCGGCAACGTAGATCCCGGGCGCGCCGGGCTTGCGTTCACCGGCCAGATTATACGCCGCCAGCGTGTCGATCACCGCTTGCTCTATGCTCTGCACAAATTCGCGCACGAATAAGCGGGCGGAGGGACGCTGGCGGCGCAAATCCATCAATAGGTAAATAACCACCTGGCCCGGTCCGTGATAGGTCACTTCGCCGCCGCGATCGGTCTGGACCACGGGAATCGCATGCGGCGCCAATACATGACTCGGATCAGCGCCCAGCCCGAGCGTGAAAACCGGCGGATGTTCGACTATCCACAACTGGTCGGCGCTATCGGCAGTACGGGCATCGGTAAAAGCGCGCATCGCGTTGAAACTGACGTCATAAGACTCGATGCCGCGCTGGATAATGTGAGGAACTGGCCGAGAAATGTGCTGAGAAATGCTGGACATAGCTGGCAGTGTACCGAAAATGCGGGCCGCACGTCAGGCCCGGGAGCAGGATTCAAGCTGCCAATAAGACATCCGGCGCACGCCAAGCCGGCAGCCGGCTTATCCGCTCTAACCATGCAGCAACGTTCTGCGGCAGCTTCACTTCAGCGGCGTCGGCCCAGAACAAATAGCCGCACAATGAAAAATCGGCAACGGTCGGACTGTCATCAACGATAAAAGCCCGGCCATCCGCAAGCTCCGCGTCCAGTATCGCGATATCGACATCGAAGCGGCCTTGCAGCCATGCCACTGCGCCGGCGTTATAGGCATCCGGTTCAAAACGCCGCGCCCAACGCAATTGGGGCAAGCACATGCCCAGGCGGTTGGCTTCCCAGAACAGCCACTCGCGGACGCACGCCATTCGTTCCGGCGTTTCGGCCCCAAAACGGCCGGTATGTTCGGCCAAATGACACAAAATCGCATCCGACTGGACGTAGGGCCTGCCGTTATGAAGCAACAACGGCACTTGGCCGAATTTGGCAAGGCTGCGAAACGGTTCCGGCCGTGCGCTGCGCGGCTGATCGATATCGATATGCTGGTAGTCGTGCTCCACGCCACCGACCGCCAGCATCAATCTGACTTTGTATGCATGGCCCGAATTGACATTGCCATACAGAATAAAATTATCTTGCACCAAACTTCCTTGGAAAAAGACGCAATGTCACCTCAACATGCCGCAGCATTGGCCGGCAGATGGCGCCTGGACCCAGCCCGCGCACCCGATGCCAGGCGCGGCGCCAATTGCTGAATTTGCAGCACACTGGCAGCCTTGTCGGCCTCGATGACGATATGGCTGTCGGCCGCGACGTTCAGGAATTGACCGGCGGATAACCAGTAATCGTCCGATTGACCGGCAACCGTGACCCACACCCGGCCGCTGACGATTTGCAAGGACTGCGCTACCGGCGAGGACACCGACATGACCTGACCGGCGCCGATGGTTAAGGATCCATTCGTGAATAATGTTCTCATAATGTAACTCCTCGAAACTGCTGGTATATTGACCGTCGCATCTCCTTTTAAGGCACATTTCAAACCAGCTGATATAGGACGATCTCTGTTGCTGCTAGGACATTCTAGTCAATGCCCGAGCGCAAACAAAACGAGTAATTTTCCTTCGCCTTGCTAATTTTTTTCACATACAGTGGCCGATCTCCGAAAACTTCCGAATCTTTCCGCTTTGCGCGCCTTTGAAGCGGCGGCCCGCCATGGGAGCTTTTCGCGCGCAGCCGATGAGATTCATGTGACGCCGGGCGCCGTCAGCCATCAAATCCGGGCGCTGGAAGACGATCTGGGAGTGGTGTTGTTCACGCGTCACGGCAAGCGCATTACGATCACCGAGCAGGGCCAGCGCTTTGCCGACACGATCCGCAGGTCCTTGAATGAGATCGCGGTGGCGGCGGAAGCCTTGAAAATCGACGCCAAACAGAAGCGCCTGACCATTTCAGCATTGCCGTCGTTTGCGTCGCGCTGGCTGGCGCCGCGTCTGTGGAAATTTATCGACCTGTATCCCGATACCGAAGTGATCCTGCAATCGAGTAGCCATTTGCATGACCTGACGCGTGAATCGATCGATGTCGGCCTGCGCTTTGGCAAAGGCAACTATCCGGGGCTGGTGGTCGAAAAGCTGATGGATGATTTTTACTACCCGGTCGCCAGTCCGCATTATCGCGACGGCAATTTGCCGCAATCGCCGCAAGATCTGGAGCAGTGCAGCCTGTTACGGATGGATTCGGAAGCTTCTTGGCAGCCCTGGTTTGAGGCCGCCGGAATCGCGCTGGCGGAGCCCAGCGGCGGATTGCTGATCGAGGATGCCTCGATGCTGCTGCGCTCGGCCTCGGATGGCCTTGGCATCGCGCTGACCCGGCACACTATCGCGCTGCAGGAAATTGCCTCGGGCGAGCTGGTGCGGCTGTTCGATGTGGTGGCACGCAGCCCGATGTCATATTATTTTGCCTGCACCCCGGAGGCGATGGCCAAACCGCAAGTGCAGGCGTTTCATCACTGGCTGCGGCAAGAAGTGAAGCATTTCAAGGTGCTAAGCAATTGGCCGCAGCCGGCCGGCAATTGATGCCCCCTGAAATGACACTAGCTACAGCACCATCTTGACCATCGGATGCGACGACAGCGCCCGGTACAGATTGTCGAGTTGCTCACGGTTGATGGCGCGCACGGTGGCGGTCAGGCCGGTGTAATTGCCTTTCGACGACGGCCGTATTTCGAGCTTGTCGATGTGAAAAGTAGGATCGTGCTGCACCACGACGCCGACTATGGTTTCTGCAAATGCATCGTGCGTCGGCCCCATGATTTTGATGGGAAAGTCGCTGGGATATTCGATCAGGCTGTCGGTGGCGTGGGTCATGATAATTACTCTACGGTTGTGAGGCAGGTGGCTAGTTTACTCCTGAAACCGGTCCACCCTGGAAAGGCTGACAAGCCGCCATCACCGCATGCCGGCTTTGACCGCCTGATAAGCCTCGTATAACTGTGCATAAATGGGGCCGGGACGGCCGTTTCCAATAGCCTTGCCGTCAATCGAGGTCACCGGCAGCACTTCCTTGGTGGCCGACGACAGCAATACTTCATCGGCGCTGAATACTTCTTCGCGCGCAATGCGGCGCGCTTCGAACCGGATACCGCCGGCCGCGCACAATTCTTCGATCAAGCCGTAGCGAATTCCTTCCAGGATCAGATTGTCCTTGGGCGGCGCCATCAGCTTGCCGTCGCGGACGATCCAGACATTGGAGGACGAGGCTTCGGTCAGGAAGCCGTCGCGAAACTGGATCGCTTCGACCACCCCGTGTTGCGCCGCGGTCTGCGCCGCCAGCACGTTGCCGAGCAGCGAGATGGATTTGATTTCGCAATGCAGCCAGCGCAAGTCTTCGATTGCCACGCACGGCACGCCGGTGGCGCGCAACTCGGCGCTTGGCAATACCAGCGGATTGGTCATGATGAAAACGGTCGGCGTCAGCGGCTCCTTGGGAAACGCATGGCCGCGCTTGGCGACGCCGCGCGTCACGTGGATGTAGACCATCTGATCGTCGGCCGGATGGGCCTTGATCACGGCGTCAATCAGGGCCATCCATTGTTGCTTGTCATGCGGATTTGGAATACCGATCGCCGCCAGGCTGCGAAACAGCCGCGCCATATGCTGCTCGGCGCGGAATAATTTTCGCGCATAAATCGGCACCACCTCGTACACGCCGTCGCCAAAGATAAAGCCGCGATCGAGCACCGGGATGCGAGCTTCGGATAGCGGCGTCATGCTGCCGTTGAGATAGACGAGCGGGTCTTGCATGATCGGATTCCTGAAAAAATGTGAAGCACAATTCTGGCACGGCGACCGGCTCCGGGGTATGCAAAAAAAGTATGCAGGCTACGGTCGCAAAGCCAGGGCCCTAGCCGCCAACAAACGTTCAGGACAAAAAAAATGACAGCCGAAGCTGTCATCCTTTTTGCCAGAAATTGCCGCTGCTTTATTTGAACAGCAAGCGGATCGAATCCCAGGCGCGGCCGAAAATGCTGGCCTGATTCACGTCTTCCAGCGCCAGCACCGGCAAGGCGGCAATGGTCTTGCCGTCGGCGGTGATTTTCAGGGTGCCGACCTTGGCGTTTTGCTGGATCGGTGCGATCAGCGGATCGGTGCGTTCAATGACCGGCTTGATTTTCTCGGCAACGCCCTTCGGCACCGTCACGTAGACGTCGCGGGTGAAGCCGATCTTGACCTGGTTCTTGGCGCCCTTCCAGACCCGCGGCGTATCCACCGCCTGGCCTTTGGCGTACAGCTTCACGGCGTCGAAGTTCTGGAAGCCCCAGTTCAACAATTTTTGCGCTTCCTGGGTACGGGTCTGGTCGGAGCCGGTACCGATCACTACCGCCAGCAGACGGCGGTCGCCGCCCGCATTGGGCCGCTTGGCGCTGGCGATGATCGAATAGCCGGCGCTGCTGGTGTGGCCGGTCTTCATGCCGTCCACAGTCGGATCGAGCCACAGCAAACGGTTACGGTTAGGCTGGGTGATCTTGTTGTAGGTGAAGCTCTTGGTCGAGTCGATCTTGTAAAAATCCGGGAAATCCGCAATCACGTGCGCCGACAACGTCGCCAGATCCTGTGCGGTCGAGTAGGTATCGGCGCTCGGCAAGCCGTGCGGATTGCCGAAATGGGTCGCCTTCATGCCCATCCGTGCCGCTTCCTGGTTCATCAGTGCGACGAAGGAATCTTCGGTGCCGGCCACCGCTTCCGCCAGCGCCACCGCAGCGTCGTTGCCCGACACCACCATCAGGCCGTACAGCAAATCGTTGATCGAGACCGGCTTGTTCGGCTCGATAAACATCTTGGAACTGCTTGGATCGACTTTCCAAGCCTTTACCGAGACGTTGATCATCTGGTTGAGGCTGATTTTCTTGTCCTTGAGCGCATCGAAAACCACATACGCGGTCATGATTTTAGCCAGCGATGCCGGCTCGATGCGCATCTCGGGATCTTGCGCGGCGATCACCTGGTTGCTGGTGGCATCCAGCAAGAACCAGGATTTGGCGGCCACGGTCGGCGGCGGCAAAGTCTGGGCCACCGCAGCGGATAAGGAAAAGACGGTTGCAGCGAGCGCCGCGAGTATTTTTTTCATGGGGTATCGAGTGAGGAAGTCAGGACAAATAAAATCAGTGCGATGGCAAATGTCGCTATCGAGCAACTAAATGAGCGTAAAACAGGTGGATAAAACAGGTAAGCGGAACAGTCAGGCGGGATTATAACGTTACCGCTTGCATGATCGGCATCGAGTTACCGTTTGAACAGAACCGGGCTGGCCCTCAGCGATGCCACAGTCCGACCATGAGATTCTTAATATGTTGCAGCCGGCGATGAAAAAAATGATCTGCGCCGGGAATTACGATCACCGGGATGTCTTGCGGGCGTGCCCAATCGAACACCGCGCTCAACGGAATCGTGTCGTCCAGCTCGCCATGGATCAGGATGCTGTCGGCCGGCACAGTCGGCATCGGCCATTTTCCGGCTGCGGTGCCGACCAGCACCAGCCGCTCGGCCGGCGTACCCGCAGCGGTCAAGCGCTGTTGCAACTGCGACTGCACGAAGGTGCCGAACGAGAACCCGCCCAGCGCCAGCGGCAAATCGGGATATTGCTGACGCATATGCACCAGCAGCAGCGCCATGTCATCGGTCTCGCCGCGCCCCTCGTCGTACACGCCGCCAGACTGGCCGACGCCGCGGAAATTCATGCGTACCGCGACGTAGCCTAGGGCCACGAAGCCTCGCGCCAGAGTTTGCGCCACCTTGTTGTCCATCGTGCCGCCGTACAACGGGTGGGGATGGGCGACCAGCGCCAAGCCGCGCGGCGTCGCGAATTCTGCGGGGTCGGGCAGGTCTAGCGCGCATTCGAGTTGGGCGACGGCGCCGGGGATTGAGAAATGTTGGGTTTGGGCGTTCATGGGGTGAATTACTTGGATGGCGTAGCCGTGATGCTCGCGATGATAACTTCTGTAGGCGATGCGCTATGTCGGCGATGATAACTTTTGCATGCGATGCGCAATGTCGGAAGGCGCTGCGCTTTTCCGACCTACTTCTTGCGATCGTTGTTAGATTTTTAGGCGTTCCACAATCTTGCCGCCAACCAGATGGACATCGATGATTTCATCGATGTCTTCGTTGTCGACGTAGGTGTACCAGGTGCCTTCCGGATAAATCACCAGGGCCGGGCCTTCTTCGCAGCGTTCAAGGCAACCGGCCTTGTTGATGCGGACTTTGCCTTCGCCGGCCAGGCCCAGTTCCTTGACGCGACGCTTGGCATGTTCCTGCGCCGCTTGCGCGCCGCTGTTGGCGCAGCAGGTGCGCTCGCCGGGAGCGCGTTGGTTCAAACAGAAAAATACGTGGTGCTGATAGTAGGGTTTGTCGCTCATGGCAGGGTGCGGGATGGTTTGGCGTTGACGGAAACACGGGCATCATACACCGCCATCATGATCGCTTCAGGCTAGTGTCCTGTCCCGTAAATAGTTTGATGAAATGAAATGTTCCATTTGGCTGTCAGGCAAGGCGTGAGGAGGCGTCATAGCAAGCTATGGCAACGACGAGCAACGCGGCATGGCGGTCAAATGGAGCGTTTCGATCGAACTTATTTGCGGGACAGGACACTAGCTCGGTGCATCGGATGAAACAGGAACCAGAGCGTGCAAAACGGCCACAGCAAGGCCAGGAATTGTGCGACGCCATTGAAATTAAGAAACTTTCCTTGCGACCAGGTTTGCAAGGTCTCGGTGTAATACGGATTGTTCGGCATCACGTTCACCAGCAACAGCGTCAGGCTCAAGGTCAGCGCCGCAATCCGGCGTTGCGCCAGCGACGGCGCAAAAGCCAGGCCGCTCAACATGATGGCGCCGATCAGCAAGCCGCCGAACGAGCCCGGCGTCAGCCAGACAAAGGCATTGTCCGGCGCAAACAACAAAGCGGTCGCCAGCGCCTTGACGGTCAGCGCGGCAAATACCAGCAGGATGGTCAGGCGCACCTTCGGCGCATGCTTGCGCAGCATGATCAAAAAGGTCAGCGCCGCCCCCACCAGGCCGCAAGCGGTGATCACCGTTTCCGCGAGCCAATATTGGGCGGCGCTCAATTGCATGTCGTTGCTCATCCATGCCACCAGATCGACCGGCTCGCCCAGCAAATCGGACAACCAGTTGGACAACATGGTCGTAAATTGCCCGAAACCGAACAGATGACTCAAGGGGTAAATCTGCGCCAGCGGCCACAGCGCGACCACCACCATGCCGTGGCTGGCTTCGCGATTGAACCAGCGCTCGCGCAATTGCCGCACGCGGCTGTCCGGCCCGAAACGGCGGCGCAGGATGGCCCCGAGCACGGCGCCGATCAAGGCCCCGGCGCTATTGGTCATCAGATCCAGGTTGGAGGCGACCCGGGTCGGCAAAAAAGTCTGGACCGCTTCCATCGTGCCGGAGATCAGGATGCCGGCCACAGCCGCCAGCAACACCGCCCAGTACGCGGAAAGCCGGGGCGGCCCGGGCAGCGACAGCACCATCAGGCAACCCAGCGGCAGATAGCCGGCGACATTGGTCCAGACATCGAACACGGTCCAGTAATGCGGCAGCGGCGCCGACAGGAAGGCAAACGCCGACAGACCGAGATCGCGCCAGCCGGCAAACGGATACCAGCTGGCATACACGATCAGCAACAGGTAAATCAATAAACTGACCCGCGCGAACGACGGCGTGCTGCGGGTGGTCGACAGCGGCTGTTCGACTTTCATGATGGCGTCATCATTTCTTCACCGGCACGCTCGCCAGCCAGTTCATCATGTCGTCGATCACCGCATCGTTGACCGTGGCGAAGGCGCGCGCGGCGCCGGGGGCGTCGGCGCTGGGGGTGTCGGCCTGACGGCTGAACGTCTTTTGCGCCAGCAGCAGCCGGCCGTTGAATAACGAGGCCCGCACCGTCAGCTGCGACACGCTGTGCGACGGCGTATCGAAGGTTTGCGTGAAATCGTCCAGGTCGATCCGCAGCACCGGCATGTTGAGCGCGGCATCGGACAACGCCAGCACGGTGCCGCCGGCCTGCGCCAGGCGCGACTTCAAGCGTTGCTGGAACAGCTGCGCCGGCGGCATGGTCCAGCGGCTGCCGGCATACGGCCGCGGCTGTTGCTGGTTGGCGTAGGCCAGCCGGAAAAACATCATGTTGTTGTCCAGCCAGGCTGGCGCATTGACATCGGCCAGGCTGATCGGCGGCAGTGCGGCTGCCGCGGCAGCGGGCGGCAAGCTGCCGAAATCGTACTGCACAGGCGGATCGATTTTGGTCGCGCAGCCACCGATCAGGAGCGCGCCGACGGCAATAAAGCTTGCGAGTGTTTTATTCATGAGATGCCTTATTTGACTGGAGGAGCCGTAAAGCCGGCTTCTCCCGGCCCGGGCTGCAGGCCTTTGCTGCCGAACAGAATGCTTTGCGGTTGCTGGTTGAAATTATCCAGCGCCTGATTCAAGGTCCGAATCGAGGCCCGCGCTTCCTTGGTCAGCGTATTGATCCGCGGCAGCGTGTCGTGCTCGACGCCGTTGGCCACGCCGCCGATATTCTGCACCGTGCCGGACAATTGCGTGACCGCGCTGTCCGGCCCCTGCAGGCTGGCGGTCAGGGTATTGAGGTTATTGCTGAGCACCGACATGTTTTTGGACAGCACGGTGATCGAGTTCAGCGCTTGGCTGAGTTGCTCGGTCATCGCCGGCAGCTTGCTCAGCGTCGGCTCCAGCTGGCGCGGCATGGCCCGGTACTCGTTGGCCGTTTTGCTGACGTCGCTAAACGCCGCCAGCATGGTTTTCTGGTTGTCGGCGGCCAGCAGCGCATTCAGGCGGCCGACGGTTTCGGTGGCTTGCAGCAGAATCGCCGCGCCCTTGCTCTGGATATTGTCGAACAGGCTGGGGCGCAACTCGATCCGCGCCAGATGCTTTTTGCTGCTGACGAGCTTGACCGGCTTGCTGCCGTCGTCATCCAGCTGGATATAGGCGATCCCGGTCACTCCTTGATAGCTCAGCGTGCCGTAGGTCGATTGCGTGACCGGCGTGTCGGGGTTGATTTTCAGTTGGATCAGGATCTGGCCCGGCACTTTGGGATCGAAGGTGATGGCATCGACCTTGCCCGCGTCCAGCCCCCGATAGCGGACATCGGCTTGCGGGTTCAGCCCCGGCACCGACAAGGTGGTGGCGATTTCGTACGGCACTCTTTCGATGCGATCGCTGTTGAACCACATGACGCCGAAGATTGCCGCCGCCAGCAAGGCCACTGTGAACAAGCCGGCCATCAATGCATGTGCTTTATTTTCCATAATGTCTTCTATCCGACTTGCTGCTCATGATGGGCTGAAAGGAAAAAATTTTCGATAAATGGCTGCTTGATTTTCATCACCTGTTGCGGCGTGTCGTAGGCCAGCACATGCTTGTCGGCCAGCACCGCGATCTTGGTCGAGAGCGCCAGCAGGGATTCCAGATCATGCGTGATCATCACCACCGTCAAGCGCAGATCCCGATGCAGCGAGCGAATCAGGTCGACAAAAGCGGCCGACGAGGCCGGATCGAGACCGGCGGTCGGCTCATCCAGGAACAGCAATTCCGGCTCCAGCGCCAGGGCGCGCGCCAACGCGACCCGCTTGATCATGCCGCCCGACAGCTCGGACGGCATTTTCAGCGCATGCTCGGGGCCGATGCCGGCCATTTGCAGCTTCAGCAACGCGGCATCCCGGATCAGGCGGCGCGGCAGCGCCCGCAACTCGCGCATCGGCAGCGCCACATTATCCAGCACCGTCAACGCCGAAAACAGCGCGCCCTGCTGAAACAGCATGCCCCAGCGATTTTGCAGCCTGGCCATTTGATCCACATTGGCGCTGCTGATATCGGTGCCGAACACCAGCACCTGACCGCGGGTGGGCCGGTTGAGTCCCAATATCTGCCGCACCAGCGTGGTCTTGCCGGAACCGGAACCGCCGACCAGGCCGACGATTTCACCGGCCGCGATGCTCAGGTCCAGATCCCGGTGAATCACGCTGTCGCCGAACTGGGTCCACAGCTTGCGGATTTCGATGACCGGCGTCGCAATGCTCATCAAAACCCCACGCCGCTGAAAATGATCGCAAACACCGCATCGGCCAGGATCACGATGGTGATTGCGCTGACCACCGAGGTGGTGGTGCCGTGGCCCAGGCTTTCGGTATTCGGTTCGATGCGCAGGCCGAAATGACAGGCCACCATCCCGATCAGGCCGCCGAACACCGCGCCTTTGCCGAGGCCGATCAAGTAATTCGGCAGCGGCACCGCGCCCGGCAGCTGCTGCAGGAAATAGGTCGGCGACAAACCCAATTGCAATTGCGCCGCGACCATCCCGCCCAGCAACGCGATCGCATCGGTCCAGATCACCAGCAAGGGCATCGCGATCAGTAGCGCCAGCACTCTGGGCAAAATCAGCCGGAAGCCATGCGGCAAACCCATCACCAGCATTGCATCCAGTTCTTCCGTGACCCGCATCACCCCCAGCTGCGCCGTGATCGCCGAGCCGGACCGGCCGGCCACCAGGATCGCCGCCAGCAACGGGCCCAGCTCGCGGATGATGCTCATGCCCAGGATATTGACCAGGTAGATATCGCCGCCGAAGGTGTGCAATTGTTGCGCCGACAGGAACGACAGCACCACCCCGATCAAAAAGCCGACCAGCGCGGTGATGCCCAGCGCCTGATAGCCGACATGGTAAATATTGGCGGAAATTTCCTTCCACGGCGCCCGTTGCGGCACTTGCAACATGCGCCCGAAATCCAGCACCAGCTGCCCCAGCAGCGCGATAAAGCCGGACAGGTGGTCGAACATCACGCCCCACATGGCGTAAATCACCTGGAACAAGCGACGGCGCGGCGGTTTGGGCGGCAAGGCCAGCGCCCCGGCGGCGGCCAGGCGCTGGAAAAAATCCTGATGTTGCGGCGCCAGCGTCAATTGCGGCGGCCGCGCCTTGCCCCATGCATTCCACAACAATTGCGCGCCGATATGATCCAGCGCGGCGATTTGCGACAGATCCCAGCGCAGCGCCTGGTTGCGGCCCAGGTTTTCCAGGCTGGCCTGGATTGCGCGCAGCGCGCCCGGCTGCGTCAACGCCTGCACTTGCCAGTGTCCGCGCGCGGATATCAGGGTGCCATCGGTGATTTCGAGAACGGGAGTGGAAGAAGCTGGATTCGGCATCGCAGCAGTGTAAGGGAGAATTGGGGAGAATTGCCAGCAGGCCATTAGCGCTGTTTTACCATTGCAATAACATCGCCGCCAAACAATAGCGGGTTTCGAGGCTCCCCATTTCGTCGCAACCCGCATCCCGCTACAATGCGCGCCATGAGCTTCCAATTTCCTGCCTCGCAGCCCTCTGCAACGCATTTGACCGCCGCCCGCATCGCGACCTTCGGCGCTCCCCAATCTGATCAAATCGACATTGAAGTGGTGGCCGAAACCGGCTCCACCAATGCCGATCTGCTGGCTCGGATCGGCACTGTGGGCGCCGACAGCATGCCCCCGGCGCTGACCAGGCCGACCTTGCTGGTTGCGGAAACCCAGACCGCCGGCCGCGGCCGCGCCGGTCGCGCCTGGCTTTCCGCGCCGTCGGCGGCATTGACGTTTTCGCTGGCCTGGCCGTTCGAAGGCCCATTGCAGGGGCTGGTCGGACTGCCGCTGGCGGTCGGCGTCGCGATTGCCGAGACCTTGGCCGGGTTCGGGGTCGACGTACAGTTGAAATGGCCGAACGATATATTGCGCTTCGGCAGCAAATTGGCCGGGGTCCTGATCGAAACCGCCAGCTCCGCGCAGGGCAAGGTCTGGGCCGTGATCGGGATCGGCATCAATATCGCGATTCCCGATGAAATACGGCAACAGATCGGGCGCGACATCGCCAACCTGCAAGCGCTGGCCGCCCAGGATCGGGACTTGCTGCTGGGCGTCCTGCTGAGCAGCCTGACGCACAACATGCAGCAGTTCGAACGCGACGGCCTGGCGGTCTTTGTCGAGCGCTGGAACCGGCTGCATGCATACGCCGGTCAGACCGTGGTGATCCTGGATCACGGCAAGGTGCTGCACGAAGGCACGGCGCTGGGAATAGACCGGATTGGCCGCTTGTTGCTGCAAACGGACAAGGACAGCACCCCGATCGCGATCATGGCCGGCGATATTTCCTTGCGCGTGAAGGACCCCGAATAATGGCCATGCTGCTGATCGATGTCGGCAATACCCGTCTCAAATGGGCGCTGGCGGCGTTACCGGAAGTTGCCCTACCAGCGACCGGCAACTGGCTGCAATCAGGCTCGGCGGCGCATGCCGACCTGGACCAGTTGTCCGCGCCGTGGCAGCGCCTGACGGTATCGCGGGTGCTGATTTCAAATGTCGCCGGCGATGCCCTGCGGGCTCGCTTGCAAGCGCTGCTGGCGGCCACTTTCGGCGCGCAATTGACGCCGGAGTGGTTTGCCTCGCTGCCGCAATTGGCCGGCTTGCGCAACGGTTATCGCGCTCCGGCGCAACTGGGCTGCGACCGTTTTGCGGCGGCATTGGGGGCGCAACAGCTGTTCCCGCAACAGGCATTGATCGTCGCCACTTGCGGCACCGCCACCACGATCGACGCGGTCAGCGCCGACGGCTGGTTTAGCGGCGGCATGATCTTGCCGGGCCTCGGACTGATGGCGGCCTCGCTGGCGCGCAGCACCGCGCAATTGCCGCATATCACGGAACTGAGCACGGAACATGCGGCGCCGACGGCAACATTTGCCGACAATACCGACGACGCCATCATCAGCGGTTGCATCAACGCCCAGGCCGGCGCGATCGAACGCGCGGTCATGCTGCACAGCCGGGAGCGCAGCGCGCAAATCCGCTGCGTGGTGGCCGGCGGCGCGGCGGCCTTGATTGCGCCGCATTTGTCGATAGCGCATGAAAGAGTCGATAATCTGGTGCTGCTTGGCTTGCAAATTGCCGCGGCACACTTTGGAACAGCAATCGGGACGCATTAATCACTAATCACTATGTTGAAACTAATTTTCTGGCTGCTGCTGGCAGTGAATGCAGCTTTGTTTGCGCTACAGCAAGGTTATCTGGGCGGTCTGTACAGCGACGGCCGGGAACCGGCGCGCGCAACAAAACAATTGCAAGCCGACAAAATCAAATTGATGGCGGCCGACCGCATCCCGGCCGCCGATAGTGCCGCGCCAGCAGCACCAACGCCGGTAGCCGCCGATACGGCTCCGATCGCCTGTACCGAAATCGGCAACTTCAATGCCGCCGAAGCGCGGAAATTCTCCAGCCAATGGGCGGAACTGATGCCGGCCGTCAAACTGGCCCGCCGCGATATCCAGGAAGTTGCCAGCCACATGGTGTATCTGCCGCCGCTCGGCAGCAAGGAAGCGGCTGATAAAAAGGCCGACGATTTACGCCAGCTCGGGATTACGGAATTTTTCGTGATCCAGGATGCAACGCCGTTGCGTTACGGCATTTCGCTGGGCATTTTCAAAACCGAAGAGGCGGCGCAGAAGCAGGTGGCCAACCTGGCGCGCAAGGGCCTCAACGGCGCCCGCGTCGGCACCCGCTCGGCCAGCGCCCACAAGACAGCTTTCCAGCTGAAAAACCTGGACGCCCCGGCCAAAGCCGCGCTGGACAAGATCAAAGCGGATTTCCCGGCACAGGAGATGCGTAGTTGCGGCTAGCCCACAGGCGCTGCAAACATGCCGGGCAATAACATTGTGGAGCAGCTGCGCCGCCCGCTTGCGGCAGATTCAACAAAGGCGGCAGTGCGCTGCACCAGCACGGCGTATCGGCATGCTGCTCGACGCCGCACTGGAACTGCTGCTGACAACCGGGACATTGCGCCATTGCGCTCAACCTTTACATAGGAAGCAACGGTGGCGTGACACACACACGTTGCGATTAAGATACAGCCGTCGGCTTTGACTGCAAAACCCGATGACCGAGGCCATGATACCGGCGTTGTTTGCAGCAGCATATGCCTATGGGGCAACAAGCGGCAAATGGCAAAATCGCCGCAACAAGTCCGCCGTTTTTCCATGTAAAATCGCGCACATTCATCCCGCACCGATTTATAACTCCCCCCGAGTTGCAGTCTTTGCAAATTTTCCCAGAACTCTCTTGTAGGACTGCTCATGCCCGATTTGACTAACGATCTTTCCAGCGTCGCACCGGAAATCAAAGCTGAAATTCTGGCCGAGGCGTTGCCGTATATCCGTCAATTCCACGGCAAAACGATCGTCGTCAAATACGGCGGCAATGCGATGACCGACGAGCGCCTGAAACACGGTTTCGCGCGCGACGTGATTTTGCTGAAACTGGTCGGCATGAACCCGGTGGTGGTGCACGGCGGCGGTCCGCAAATCGACAATGCGCTGAAGAAAATCGGCAAGCAAGGCACTTTCGTGCAAGGCATGCGGATCACCGATGAAGAAACCATGGAAGTGGTGGAATGGGTGCTGGGCGGCGAAGTGCAGCAGGATATCGTGATGCTGATCAACCACTACGGCGGCCAGGCGGTCGGCTTGACCGGCAAGGATGGCGGCCTGATCCGCGCCCGCAAGTTCCGCATGCCGGACCGGGAACGGCCGGGCGAATTCCTGGACATCGGTTTCGTCGGCGAAATCGAAGCCATCAATCCGGCGGTGGTCAAGGCCTTGCAGGATGACGCCTTCATCCCGATCATTTCACCGATCGGCTTCGGCGCCGACGGCCAGGCTTACAACATCAACGCCGACGTCGTGGCCGGCAAAATCGCCGAAATCCTGCATGCCGAAAAATTGATCATGATGACCAACATCGCCGGCGTGCAGGACAAGCAAGGCAATCTGGTTACCGATCTGTCGGCGCGTGAAATCGACGAAATGTTCAAGGACGGCACCATCTCCGGCGGCATGCTGCCGAAAATTTCATCGGCGCTCGACGCCGCCAAGTCCGGCGTCAACACGGTTCACATCATCGACGGCCGGATCGAGCATTCGCTGTTGCTGGAAGTGCTGACCGAGCAGGCGTTCGGCACCATGATCCGCTCGCACTAAGAGAGGCGCAAAAAATCGTAGGGCGGAAAAGCGTAGCGCTTTTCCGCCCTACGCTTCTTTCTACACTCGCTTGCTATGCAGGCGCCAGCAAAGCCAGATGTTCCGGCTCCAGGTAGCACCACTCTCCCAATTCCAGTTCCAGCGCATCCAGCGTCAAGCCGCCGATCGCGGTCCGGCGCAAGGCCGAGCAATGATTGCCGGCGGCGGCCAGCATGCGTTTGACCTGGTGATATTTGCCCTGCTCCAGCACGATTTCGATTTCATGCTGGCCCAGCATGCGGCAGCTTAGCGCCGCCAGCGGTCCCGGCTCGTCATGCAGCTTGACCCCGGCCAGCAATTGCGCGACCAGCTCCGGCGTCACCGGATCGTGGGTGGTGGCGACATACAGTTTTGGAATATGCCGCTTCGGCGACGACTGGGCATGGATGAAGCTGCCGTCGTCCGACATCAGCAGCAAGCCGGTGGTGTCGTGATCGAGCCGCCCCACCGGCTGCACATCGCGCCAGGTGAATTGCTCCGGCAAAATGCTCAACACGCCCGGATGGTGGCTAGGCTTGCGCGAGCATTCGATATTGGCCGGCTTGTTCAACACGATGTAGACGTGCTCGCGGTAGATCCACTCTTCGTCGAACAAGGTGAACGTCAGGCCGTCCGTGTCCGGAGTCGCCTTGTAATCGGTAACGACATTGCCGGCGATCGCGACTTCGCCGTCCTCTATCAGTTCGCGGCAGTATTTGCGGGTGCCGAAACCCTGCGATTGCAGGATACGGTCTAGGGTCAATTTAGGCATGGCGGCAATGTAGCAGAATGGGCGATTGGCGGGAAGAGTTGCATTATATGGATTCGGCCGATGGCTATTTCTCGTGCGTCCGCATGTACCATGCTGCCAATCCAACTATCCTGCCGTCAGCGGCATTCCTATCAATGACCAAATTGCTCTTTGTCTGCAGCCGCAATCAATGGCGCAGCCCCACCGGCGAACAGGTATGGCGACGCCAGCCAGGCATCCAGGCGCGATCGGCCGGCACCAGTCCGAATGCGCGCAGAAAAATCAGCGAAGCCGACATCCGCTGGGCCGACATCATTTTTGTGATGGAGAGCAAACACAAGCAACGCATCATGGCCGAATTCCCGCGCCTGCTTGAAAACAAACGGGTTCATGTATTAGACATTCCTGACGAATATCAGTACATGGACCCGGAGTTGGTGGATCAGCTAACCGACGCCGTCGCGCATGTGCTGCAAACCGGCGTCTGAATCAAAGCAGCTAAAACACCATTCAGTTGGACAGCTTGGCCGCATGCAGCTTGCCGTAAGCGGTCAGCAAACGCTGGTGCATCTCGCAGCCGTCCAGGTTCAAGCCCGGCGCATTCAAGCCGAAAAAGCGCTGCTCGCGATTCAGCAAGGCTTGCGCCTGCTGCACGGTAGCCGCGCCGTACAAGTGCTGTAGCGCCGGCGCGTAAGGCGCGGCGTCGCCCAGACCGATCAGGCTTTCGATGCAGCGGTACACCAGTTGGCGCTCGGCGCTGATCTGGTTGAAATGACGAATCCAGTCGCATCCTTCGCGCACCGCATCGAGATCGCCAATCGCCAGCGCCAGCAAGGTTTTCAGCTCGCCCACGCGCAGCTCTTTCCAGAGCGAGCCGGCATCGGCGGCGAGGCCGATCAAGGCCGCTACCGGACGCTGGTCGGCCAGGCCCAGTTCGTTCAGGGTTTCCAGCAAATCGCTGCATTCCTCATCGTCCAGATCGGACAGGAACAGGATAGGCTCGCGGATGTCGTTGCCGACACTGCTGTTGTCCCATTCCAAGTCTTCGACCGGATAAATATCGGACATGCCCGGCACCAGGATGCGGCAGGCGTACACGCCCAAATGGCTGAAATCGGCAATGTAAATATCGTGGCCGGTGGCATGGATCGCGGCGACCGACCAGGCGTAATCCTCGGCCGTGGTGTTGCTGAAGTTCCAGTCGCTGAACGCGAAGTCCGGCGTGCCGCGCAGGAAGTTCCAGCTGATGATGCCGCTGGAATCGACGAAGTGGATTTCCAGGTTTTGCGAGTGGGCGATTTCTTCCAGGTCGAAGCCCGGCTCCGGAAACCCGCCCAGCGCATCCAGCGCCCGGCCTTGCAGCAATTCGGTCAGAGCGCGTTCCAGCGCGATTTCAAAACGCGGATGGGCGCCGAAGCTGGAGAAGCAACCTTGATCATGCGGGTTGAGCAGGGTCACGTTCATCACCGGATACTTGCCGCCGAGCGAGGCGTCCTTGACCAGGATGCCGAAACCGGCGGCGCGCAAGTCGCGAATGCCGGCGGCGATGCGCGGGTAACGGGCGATCACTTCTTCCGGCACGTCCGGCAGGCACAGGCCTTCCTTGATGACGCGGAATTTGACGTCGCGCTCGAAGATTTCCGACAAGGCCTGGGTCCGTGCTTCGGCTTGCGTATTGCCGGCCGACATGCCGTTGCTGACGTACAGGTTGCCGATGATGTTGACCGGGAACCAGACCGTCGCGCCGTCGCGCTCGCGCACATACGGGATCGCGCAAATGCCGCGCTCTTCGTTGCCCGAGTTGTAATCGACCAGCGTAGTGGCGTCGACCGTGCCTTCCGGGTTATAGAACTGCTGCAGTTCCGGCGTCAGCAAGCCTTGAGGCCAGCTCTCGTCGTCATCGTTCAGCTTGAACCATTGTTCGCGAGGGTAATGCACGAAGTCGCCGTTCGCGACTTTTTCGCCGAGATAGTAATGGGTCCAGAAATAATTGCAGGACAGGCGCTCGAAAAACTCGCCCAGCGCGCTGGCGCGTGAAGCTTGTTCCGACGCTCCCTTGCCGTTGGTAAACAGCAGCGGGCAATCGCGGTCGCGGATGTGCACCGACCACGCGCCGTCGATCGGGTTCAGCCATGAACGTTCTTCGATATGAAAGCCGAGTTTTTCCAGCTTGGCTTGCATGGAACTGATCGACGATTCGAGCGAGGCATCTTTGCCCGCGATAAAACTTTCGGTTGGCATCTGGGGGTCCTGAAAAGGTAAGGGAAAGCGGAATGGCAGAGGCGATAGTGCAATAACAACATCTATCGGAATCGCAGAATGCCGTGATGATACCTTGTGCGGCTGCCGGCAGCGCGATTCGCCGCCGGCATATTTGGCCGGGCTGGCAGCGGAAAGGAACTAGCCTGTTGGCTGCTCGTGCCGGAAACACTCTACGCAATGATCGTTGACCATCCCGATCGCCTGCATATAGGCGTAAATAATGGTCGAGCCGACAAATTTGAAGCCGCGCCTGGACAGCTCCTTCGAGATCCGGTCCGACAACGGCGTCTTGGCCGGATTGCCGCCCAGCAGCGTCCACTGGTTATGAATCGGCACGCCGTCGACGTAGGCCCACAAGAACGGCGCCAGACCGCCGACTTCGGCCTGCAAGCGCAAATACGCCTGCGCATTGGTAATGGTCGCGGCAATCTTCAGTCGATTGCGGACGATGCCCACATCGGCTAGCAAGGAAGCCACCTTGACTTCATCGTAGCGGGCGATTTTTTGGACATCCCAGCCATCGAAGGCGAGCCGATAGTTGTCGCGCTTGTTGAGGATGGTTTCCCAGCTCAGGCCGGCCTGAGCGCCCTCCAGGTTCAGCATCTCGAACAGCCGCACTTCATCGTGGCAAGGGGTGCCCCACTCCTCATCGTGATAGGCAAGGTAACGGGGATTGGCCGGATTGGCCCAGGCGCAGCGGATAGGGGTGGTCATAGGTGATCTGGGAGGATGAGCGTTGTGGGCTGATATCGGATCGCCCACATGCTACCGCAATAGCGCGCAGCCGGCAGCGCTGCCCTTCCTGAAAAATAAGATTCTCCCGAATCGCAAATAGGAAATGGCGTAGCCATTATTTGCCTGACAGAGATGATAATTTTAACAACTCATCCGCGCTGAGCAGGCCGCTGCAGTTGGCGTTACAGGGCCGTCATGACACGCGATTGCCTGCATGCCGGGTGCTTGAACCCTTGTCTGATTGCTGCCGCTCTCGCCTGCTCTATTCCGCATGGTTGATTCGAACAATCCCTCCGAGGTCGAAGATGAATGAGATTTATCACACAATTCGGAACAAAGTCAGGTGCCGGTGGTGCGTGGCGGGCGAACCGGCCAACAGCCAGGGCGAAGGCGGGCGCAAGTCCAACTGCAGCGCCGCCAAGCCGGTGCGGAAAGGTTTGTCGACGCAGGTCACGGCGGCGCTGTTGAGCTTGAGCACCGGTGCTGCAGTACCGCTCGCGGGGTTGTTGCTGAGTGCACAGGCGCATGCGGGCGGTGGACTAGTAATCTGTCCTTCGGCAGGTTATTCGGATGGAGTTTCATGGGGATCAGGCTCTGTGGCCGCCGGCACAAAACAGACTTGTCCAGATCCTCCTTCGAAAGGTTTTAACTGGGCCTTTCACCTCACTAACAACGGCGATGCCACTGGCCGTGCTCCGGAGACAACAACCGCCCCCGTCGAGACGGCAGGCATCACCGGCTACGCCAATGGCGTCCTTGAGCTTAAAGGAGATGTGGGCGTAAACATCATCGGGTCAGCAGTGACAGGCGCCGATTCGAAAAAGGTATTCAGGTCGGAGATCAACCTGACCGCTGGTGGGCTTCAGCTCAGGGGGGATACCGGCATAACGATCATCGGGGCGACGACATTCAAGTCGGATATCGACATGAGCGCCAAGAAAATCACGAATATCGCAGCTGGCACAGCAGCTACCGATGCGACCAACTTCAGTCAGTTGACATCGTTGTCGACCTCCGCCTCGACGGGCCTTAGCAGCACCAACAGTAACGTGACTTCGCTGTCGACCGGCCTCAGCACCACCAACAGCAACGTGACCTCGCTATCGACCGGCCTCAGCAGCACCAACAGCAACGTGACCTCGCTGTCGACCGGCCTCAGCAGCACCAACAGCAATGTGACCTCGCTATCGACCGGCCTCAGCAGCACCAACAGCAATGTGACTTCGCTATCGACCGGCCTGTCCAGCGTGTACGGCAGCGGCGCGCTGAACTATTTCAAGGCCGACGGCAAGAAAGACGGCTCGGATGATGCGTCGGTGACGACGGGCAGCAACTCTGCCGCTATCGGCGCCAGTTCGAGCAACGGCGGCCGCAGCAATGTGGTGTCGGTGGGCAGCATCGGCCGCGAGCGGCAGATCATCAATGTGGCGCCCGGCACGGCCAATACCGATGCGGTCAATGTCAGCCAATTGTCGTCGCTGTCGAGCTCGATTTCATCCGGTCTCGGGTCCTTGTCGACCAGTGTCAGCAGCCTCGGCAGCAACGTCACTTCCCTGTCGACCGGCTTGAGCACCAACAACAGCAATATCGCTTCATTGTCGTCAAGCTTGAGCGATATACACACCGGCAGCAATAACGCTGACCCGGTGCCGACCCGGGGTCCCAGTGGCAACGAGGTGACCAACGTCCTGCCGTCCGCTTGCACCAAAGTCGACGGCATCGATGCCACCGGCTCCGGCTTGTGCGCGCAGGCGACCAAAGATGGCGCAACCGCCATCGGCTCCAATGCGCAAGCGACCGATACCAATACCACCGCCATTGGCTTCCGTTCGGTTGCATCCAGCGCCGGCGCGGTCGCGATCGGCCATAACGCCCGAGCCACCGGCGATCCGACAGTAGCGGTGGGCGACAGCTCGCTGGCGTCGGGCAACGATGCGGTGGCCTTGGGCGCGGGGGCGCAGGCAACCGGGAATCGTTCGGTGGCGCTGGGGGCGTATTCGGTCGCCGATCAAGCCAACACGGTGTCGGTCGGCGCCGCCGGCACTGAGCGCCGCTTGACCAATGTCGCCGCCGGCATCAATTCGACCGATGCGGTGAACCTGTCGCAGTTGCGCGAAGTTTCCGATCAAGTGGGCAACGTTGCGCGGATCGCCTACTCCGGCGTGGCGATGGGCATGGCGATGTCGGGCGCGGTGATGCCGCCGCTGGATCGCGGTGAAAAAGGCCTCGGCGCCGGCATCGGTGCTTACCGGGGTTACACCGCGCTGGCCTTGCAATTCAAGGCGGTCAGCGCAAGCGGCAGCAGTTCCTGGGGTGCCGGTATCAGCACCACAGGCAAGGAAGTAGGAGTCCAGGCCGGCTACGGCTTCAAGTGGAAGTAATGGGCACCTCGAAAAACCGTAGCGAGCGGCCCAAGGTCGGGGCGACGATGTTGCGACACCTGCAGCCGTACGGAGTGGGTGAGCATCGCAGCCCCGAGATTGGGCCGCGCAGTAGGTTTTTCGAGGTGCCCTAATTAAATATTTTCCAGAGCGTACTGCGCCCTGGGTCTTTTTCATGATTGGAGTGGAAATGGCGATATGGGGTCGGCTTTCGGATTTTTCCTTGCATTTGGTCCTGACCCGTCTGGCACGTAGACGGCCAGGCGTGATCCACGTCGATATTTGCGATGGCAACCAGTATTACGTGCATGTATCGGCCAAGGGCTTGACCGCGCTACAGATGAACAGCACCGATTACGGCCGCCTGGATCAAGCCAGGACCGTGCTGGCCCGCCTGCTGTCGGCGACTACCGGCACCTTTCGGTATCTGCCCGAAGATACCTCGCCGCTGCGCAAGAATTTCCATCTTGATCTGCAAGAACTGGCGGCCGTGGCAAATAACCCGTCTGCGGTCGATGGCGCCTCTTATGCACAGGAAAAGTCTTCAGTGTTCCATCATTCCAGCATCCAGAAGCTGCTGCCCCATGCCGATACGCGATTTATTTTAAGCGGCAGGAATCTGCCGCTGAACAATGAGGTGCTGCAGCATTTCGTGAAGCAAAGTTCGTTTGAGCTGACGCTGGGCGCCAGTGCCGCCGAACTGGCGCGCTTGTTGGGCGAAGACCTTGAAAAGGTCCGCTTTTACCTTTATCGCCTGAGGGAAGCCGACGTGATTGTCCCGATGCGGGCCTTTCGCAATGCCGCCACCAGCGCAGATCGGCACAACGATGCCGCACGTTTACGCCCTACCCTCGTGCAGCGTCTGATATCGCTATTTGAATGATGACCAAACAAGCCCTGAAAATTGTTATCTCCGGCCCCGTCGGCGCAGGAAAAACCAGTTTGATAACGACCCTGACCGACGCCTACTGCATCAGTACCGAAGCCAGGAGCAGCGAACAAATCGGTAAAACGCACACCACCGTCGGCCTCGATTTCGGCGTGCTCCAGATAGGCGGGCAAACCATCCATTTATGCGGGACGCCGGGGCAGGCGCGTTTTGATTTCATGTGGGACATCCTGTGCCAGGGCACGCTTGGCCTGGTGCTGATGGTGGCCGCCAACCGGCCGCAGGATTTTCCTCATGCGCGCCGCATTCTTGAATTCATTACCAGCCGCAAGCCGCTGCCGTTTGTGATCGGCGTCACCAAGTCGGAGCTGGAAGACGCGTGGCAAACAGAAGATGTGGCCGCCTATTTTGAGCTCGAAATGAATCAGGTGATCGCCCTGAACGCCACCCAACTCGCCGGCAGTCGCGCAGTCATTGCATCCCTGCTGCGGCTATTGCAAACCGTCTCGCCAGTGGAAGCCTGAAAACATGCATTTGACGCCACAACACATTCAATGGTGCGAACAGGAACTGGAGCAGATTGTCGAGCAATCGCAATACCTGGACGGCGCCGCAATATGCACCACCGACGGGCTCGGGATCGTCGTGAGATTGCCGGCGTCGATTAATCCCGATCACATCTGCGCGATGAGCAGTTCACTGTTCGGGATCGCCGCAGCGTTGCAGGCGGAATCTCAAATGGATGGCTACAAGGCGCTGCTGGTCGATGCGCAGTCCGGAAAAATCGTGATCACGTTGTTTAAGCTGGCCGGGATTGAGCTGCTTTTGGTCCAACTGGGCAAGGCTGCCGCGACCCTCGGCGCACTGAATGTCACTGCCCGGGGGTTTTCCGAGAAAACCGCCAGCACCTGATGGGCGCCTCGAAAAACCGTAGCGAGCGGCCCAAGGTCGGGGGGAGAAGCGCAGCTGTACGGAGGTACAGCGACGAATATGTCACCTCTGCAGCACCAAGATTGGCGAGTTTGCCAAACCTTGCAGTAGATTTTTAGAGGTGGCCGGATTTGTATCGTGCGTGGTAATCAGACCACGCATTTATCTTCAGAAAGGAAAGCCGTAATGTCAAACATCAAAGAATCCTTGAACAACTTGCTCGATCTGGACGGCGCATTAGGCTGCGCGGTGGTTGACGCCAGCAGCGGCATGATGCTCGGTTCGGCCGGTAGCGGGGGCGATCTTGAAATCGCCGCGGCAGGCAACACCGAAGTGGTGCGCGCCATCATGAAAACCAATAAGGCACTCGGCGTAATTGACGAAATCGAGGACATCCTGATTACCCTGGGCAAGCAGTACCATATTCTCCGCTTGCTGCCGCAGAAGCCGGGTTTGTTTCTTTACTATGCGCTGGACCACGCCAAATCCAACCTGGCCCTGGCACGCCGTCAGGCCCAGGATGTCGGCAAGGCCTTGACGCTGTGATCGTTTCGAATCGAAATCGGAATGATGGATAGACGCGCAGCAGGCACCAAGCGAGCACGCTCAGGCGCTGAATATTCCTCTGTATAGCGCCGACATATCCGCGATGGTGCGGGCGTCGGCAGGTTTTTGTCGGCCCGTCGACAGGCCGGCTTCCAGCGTTTCGAACACATCCAGCCTGCCGTGGATCGCTGTGTTAACCGACTTCGCGGCAGGAATCCTGTCCAGCAACGCCTGGATCTTATCGGCTGTGTCATCGGCAAAGTCATTGACCGCTCCGATGATCACGGCGAGTACCCGCAAGTTCGGATTGGACAGGCGGCCGGTTTCGATGCGCTCGATAATTTTTCGGTGGGCATTCGAATTGATGCTGCCGGCTTGGAGTGGGATCAGCGCGACCCGGGCTGTCGTCAATGCCGATCTGCTTGCCGCAGAATCGCCGTCGGCGGTGTCGATCACGACATCGTTGTAACTCGGCAGCAGGCGTTCAAGTTCCGCCGGAAAATCCTGCTGGCATATGGTGCGTGCCGAGGCTCTCGGTTTGATGTCGACTGCCGTCAGCGCAGCGTCCATCGGCTCCTGGGCGTCAGCCGAAATCAACAATACATTGCGGCCGGCCAGCCCCCTGAGCACCGCCAGGTTATTTGCGAGAACGGCGCTTTCCGCGTCATTCCCTTCGTTCACCGTTGTGATGATCATGCGTCCTTCACTAGTGAATGCCGCTCTCGGTCTGAGAGAGGCCGTTGAAAGCATGGTCCCCATCGGCGTCGATCCGCGTCTGCCGGGCCGCCATAGTCGCGTTCGGGATTGCCGCCAACTGCTCCAGGGCACGGGCCATTTTTTCCTTGCCGGCGCTGGACATCGGCGTCATCGGCAAGCGCAATTCTTCATGGATTTTCCCCTGAATTGCCAGCGCCGTCTTCACCGGACCCGGGTTGGGTTCGGAAAACAGCAGCTCGATCAATGGCAGCAGCGCGTTGAAAATCGCGCGCGCGTGCGCCAGCTGCCCGGCACGCACCAGGTCGAACATTTGGACATACAGATCGGGGCGAATGTGTGCCGCGGCAGAAATCGCGCCGTGACCGCCGAGGCAAAGTGTGGTCAACAACAGGCTATCGTCGCCGCTCAGTACCTTCAGCGGCGTCTGATTGATCAATGCCGTCAGTTGCGACACGCTGCCGCCGGATTCCTTGACCGCGACAAAATGCGGATCGGCTGCCAGCGCACGCATCGTTGCCGGCTCGATGTTGACGCCGGTGCGGCCGGGAATATTGTAAAGAACGATGGGCCGATCGGTGGCTGCAGCAATCGTCTGGAAGTGCAGACGTATCCCCTGTTGCGATGGCTTGACGTAGGACGGCGCAGAAATCAGGAACCCGGCAAGCGCCGCATCGCGCAAGCCGGCCGCCCTTGCCGCCACCGCCCTGGTATCGCTGCCGCCGAGGCCCATCAGCACCGGACAGCGGCCATCGGCGGCCTCCAGCACCGCGGCCAACAGCGCTGTTTGTTCATCGTCGCTCAGGGTCGCCGCTTCGCCTGTGGTGCCGCATGCGACCAGGCCGTGAATCCCGGCTTGCAGCAGATTTTCGACCAGGCGTTGGGTCGAAAGAAAATCTATGCGGCCGTTGTGAAAAGGGGTGACCAGCGGAACCCAGATGCCATCGAAGGGGAGCATGTTTTTTGGATGATTTGAAAAAAATGAATGGAGAAAAATTGCCGGCGCGCTTTATGTTTTCGGCACGATAGTCGAGTAAGACCATGTGCGGCAAGCGCATCAAGGAGCGGCTTAATGGCGTGTGATGCGGCCGAATTCGGCACTGGGCAGCGCCTGCATGATGGCGCTCATGATCAAATTCCACGCCGGGGCGCTGACGCAGAAACACAGCTTGATCTTCCTGGCGTGATCGATGGTCTGGGTTTGCATGAACGACACCAGGTCGCCGCAAGTACCGGTCAACAGATGCCGCAACTGACCGGCACAATCTGCTTCCACCGTGATATCCATCATGAAGCCGCGATGTGCTGCGCCGGCGGGCGCAACGGTGCGCTGCATGCTGCGTGACGGGGCGGAGGAAATGGAACTAATGCTGGCGGAAATTGCTGGCGGCACGGAGGTCTGGATTGCCGCTGCATTGCTTGCCGCTGATGGGTAGCGGCCGGGGGATGCGATGGTTGTTGCGGAGAGTCGGGACCCATCATGCTGGCGATGGATATCGGATTGCACCAATCTTAAAAGGGCGCGACGCATAGTGAACCTGCTTAGGTTGTGAACATGGTTACAGGCTAGCAGTTCAAAAATAAAGATTCCCTAAAAAAATGGCAGCAGCTTGTAAACGGCGAGTAAAAATTTGTCACCGCCGAACCCGTGACGCGCTCAACTCACGTATGAGTTGAGCGCGCACCGTTGTTTTACGGAGCCGTCTTCTGCCAGGCGTCAAGCGCCTGCACCCGTTCAAACCACGCTTGCAAGTTGCGGTACTGGCGCACCGGAAGCTTGGCCATAACGGTCGACATCAATGGCGCCGCGATGGCAAAATCGGCGAGCGTCAAACCGGAGCCGACAACCCATTCGCGGCCGGCCAAGTGGGCATCCAGCGTGCTCGCAAATATCGCCAGCTGTTCTTCGCCGTGCCTGATTGCGGCCGCGTCGGGAGCGCCGGCGCCGATCATCGCTTTAATCCAATTTTCCCAATTCAGAATCTCGATCGCCGGGGAAAAATGTTGTGCCGTCCAAAACAGCCAGCGGTTGACGTCGGCCCTGGCATGCAGGTCGGTCGGATAAATCGTTTGCCCCGGCGTCTTTTCCGCCAGGTATTGCATGATCGCGCATGATTCCCAGAGGATGAAATCGCCATCCACCAGGACCGGGATCTTCTCGTTCGGATTGACCGCGAGCAGTTGCTTGCGCTGCTCCGTGCTGGACAAGTCGATGCTGACCAGCTCGACCGGCTGGTTCAGGTGAACCGCGGTCATGACGGCACGGCGGGCGTTGGATGACAGCGGACTGTGGTAAAGGCGCATGCTAACTATCTCCTGTGAATGTTGACAGCGCCATCTTAGGCCACGCTACTGACAGTTTCTGTCAGTAGTCTGCGGTCAACTATGAATGGTTAAAAAAAGAGGCGCAAATTTTGCGCCTCCTTTTTTACTTGCCGTTCAATTCGGAATGCCGCTTATTTGATCACCGACAGTAATGTTTGCTCGCGATTCTTATAGGTGTAGATCGACAGCGTACCGTTCTTGATATCGCCCTTGTCATCGAAGGCGATGGTGCCGGTGACACCCTCGTGCTTGATTTTGCTCAATGCCGGCAGGAAGGTTTTCGGATCGGTCGAACCGGCTTTTTGCATGGCGTCGGCGATGGTCATCACCGCATCGTACGAATACGGCGCGTATTGCACGATGTCGGCGTTATAGCGCTTCTTGTATGCGCTCTTGAACGCGTCCATCTTTTTCTGACCGGAGGCTTCGACGCCGCCGGCAATCGCGCAGAATACCCGGCCGTCGATCAAGCCTTCGCCAGCCAGACGCGGCAAGGCCGAGGTGCAGATCGCGTCGCCGCCCATGAATTTGGCGCTGATCCCGAGCTGTCGCATCTGGCGCAGCATGGTGCCGGCGCTGGCGTCGATGCCGCCGAAGAAAACCAGGTCCGGCTGCTTGGCCTTGATCGCGGTCAGGATCGCGGTGAAATCGGTGGCCCGGTCATTGGTATATTGGGTCGCAACGATATTGACGCCGTTGGTTTTGGCGTTTTTGATGAACTCTTCGGCCAGGCCCTGACCGTAAGCGGTGCGGTCATCGATCACGGCGATATTTTTTGCGTGCAGGGTTTGCGCCGCATAGCGGCCCAAGGTGGCGCCCAGCTGGATATCGTTGGCGACCACGCGGAAGGTGGTGTTGAAGCCCTGTTGTGTGTATTTGGCGCTGGTGGCCGAGGGCGAAATCTGCGGAATGCCGGCATCGAAATAAATCTTCGAAGCCGGGATCGACGTGCCCGATTGCAGATGGCCGATCACCGCCGCCACATTGGCATCAACCAGTTTTTGCGCGACCGTGGCGGCTTGCTTGGGATCGCTGGCATCGTCTTCCGCCTGCAATACAAATTTGATCTGCTTGCCGCCGATCGTGACGCCCTTGGCGTTCAAGTCCTCGACCGCCATCCGCGCGCCGTTTTCATTGTCCTTGCCGACGTGCGCGACCGGGCCGGTAATCGGGCCGACATGGGCAATTTTGACCACTTGTTCCTGCGCATGGGCCGCGCCGGCGCATGCAAAGGCGATGGTTATCGTCAACGACATCATAGTGGCTTTGATCTGCATGTATTTTCCTCGGGAGTTGATGTACCGCGTTCGCGGGCGAGTGCCCACTTTTCAATTTTGCTGAAAAACAAGCATATTATCTCAGCCGCGGCGCAATTGAAGCCACCTCAACGTTGCGGCGCCACCGGATACGGCACCTGCCGGCTGCCCACCGGCCTGAGATTGACGATCACCCGTTCTATGTCGGGCTCGGCGCGGACGAAAGCTTCCAGCGCCGCAGCATCGATGGCCGGGTCGGCGCTACAGCCTTCGACCCACACAAAGCGACGCTGAAACGTCAGCCACAAGCTGCTGCGGGCAAAGGCGGGATCGCGGGCAAAATGCGCCTGCACCGATTGCGCAATCGCCGCATCGTAAAGATATGAATTCGGCTTGCTGCACTTGCCGGCGAGCCAGCAACTGTTGCCGCGCTCGACCCGCGAGTGCGATTCTTTTTTGGCTTCGGCCTCGGTGGAAAACGGACCGAGCGGCAGCGGGCAATCGGCCACCGCGTTGCGCACCTGGATAAATGGATCGTGATACCAATTCTGCAGCGTTTCGCTATGGACTACTGAGCTTAGCGCTAGCCAGCATATCGGCAGCACGGTATGCAGTGCCTTGCGCCTGGGTAGAAACCGGGATAGCGGCGGCGTTGCGTTCTCCATTGCGTTCTCCATTCAACCTGTCGACGCATCAGTTCAGACAAGACGTTGGTATCGAGCACCATCATTCGGGCAGGTCCGCCGGGCACGGCTTTTCCTGGCGTTCAGGCAGGTCGAGTTCGGCCCCGCCCAAGACTGCAAAGCGCTGATGGATGCGGCTGCCGATGCCGCCCTGTTCGTTCGGCTTGGTCAATGCGCGCCGCAGAATCACCCGCACTTCCTCTTCCATCGAGCGCTGATGCAAGGCCGCCTCGATACGCAAACGGGCTTTCAGATCATCGTCGAAATTTCGAATCGTCAGAGTAGCCACATAAGCTCCATTTGCTAGCAATGATGGCAATGCTAGATCAAATATCCAGAGACGGCAGCATGTTGCTCTATATCAAATACGGATATGCAGCTACCATCCCCAAAAAGTGGAAGGAAACCAAATATGAAAACAGCAATAAACACCTGCTTGCTCTGCGTGCTGGCATTGATCTTGTCGGCGTGCGCCTCGCTCTCGACCGCCATCTCGCAATTCGAAGGCGGCGACTATGTCGCCAGCGTGAAATCGACCGTCGCCTATCTGGACAAGAAATACCAGAAAGGCGATTACGACGACGCCCAAGACAGGATAGGCGTCAGCGAACGCTTCCGCCTGATGGAGGCCAATTACGACAACATCATCCGCAACACCAACGAGCATGAATATGACAAGAAAATAAACGCCTATAGCGATCTGCTAGAGATCAGGACTTTGCTGGCAAGCCGGAACTACGCAGCCAGGTATACCGATCTGGCGAGCAAGTATTCCGACGCCTCGCTGCGGGAAAAACTGGCTGGCGAATACTATGCCAAGGCCAAAACCGCCGCCGCTTTCAAGAACGACAGGCTGGCGGCGATCAGCTTTGCCGCCGCGGTCGATACCTATCAAAAATACGGCGACTACAAGGACGCAAAAAAGCAGTCCGAGAAATACCTGTTTGCGGCCGACAATCTGGATGCGGACCGGTATTACAAGCAAGGTGTGGAACTTGCCGGCAATAATCCGCAGCGCAGCAAGAGCCGCTACCGGGACGCCGGGCTGGCGTTCCAGCAAGCCTACGAGGTGTATCGGGCGCACGGCAGCTACAAGGATGCGCAGCCGCTGGCCGACAAATACAAGGCGCTGGGCATCGTCGTGGTGCAGATGAACAGCAACGACCAGGACGGCGAGCTCACCAGAACAGTGATGGGCCTGCTGGATCTCGGCTTCACCAGGTTCCAGTCCCGGCCGGGCGAAAACGCCGATCTGGCGGTGTATATCAACAGCACGTACCGCTACTATCCGCCGAGTTTCAGGGAGTACGTCGAGGCCGTGAGCGAAAATGTCGAAGTCAAAAATCCGGACGGCAGCAAGGCGGTCCGGACCTATCGATTCAACCGCAGGGTCACGGTCGAAGAAACCGCCTGCCAGGCCACGCTGGATCTGAGCTTCGCCAGAAATGCCAATCTGAACACCCAGCTCAACGAAGTCGCGGAAAGCCGCCGCACCACCACCAGCTATTACGGCAACGTCCCGGACAGCGGCAGATACCGGACCAGGACCGATGGCTATCTGGAAGACAGCAATCAACTGTGGCAAAGAGCGCAAAGACAACTGGTCGAGCGGCTTGCCGGCGACAACGGGATCAGGATCGTCCAGGATCAGATACGCAGTTTTTAAAGCTGTCCTGCTATCTTTTCCGCAAACACATCGGGGCGACGCTCGCCGCCCCGTTCCCTTACCAGCCAACTAAACAAAACTTTCGTTTATTTGGATTTCTGCAATAATTAAACGAGTTCCCCCCTTCAATTTCGCTGCTTCGAGCAATCATGCTGAAGTGTCTGAAAACCCTGGCATTGGTGTGCTTCTGGCTCACCCTGAGCGCGGGCCATGCCGCGCCCGTCGTGGTGATCCCGCTGGTCGGCGCGATCGGCCCGGCCAGCGCCGATTTTGTCACGCGCGGCATCCTGCGGGCAAAAACCGAAGGGGCGCAGCTGGTGGTGCTGCGGATGGATACGCCGGGCGGGCTGGATAGTTCGATGCGCCAGATTATCCAGGCCATCCTGGCCTCGCCGGTGCCGGTCGCCAGCTATGTCGCACCGGGCGGCGCCCGCGCCGCCAGCGCCGGCACTTATATCCTGTACGCCAGCCACATCGCGGCCATGGCGCCCGGCACCAATCTGGGCGCGGCCACCCCGGTGCAGATCGGCATCGGCAATCCAATGAAGCCGGAACCGCCCAAAAATCCCGCGGACAAGAACGACAAAGCCGCATCCGCCCCGGCCGCGGAACCCGATACCCAAGACGCGATGACAAAAAAGCAGGTGCACGATGCGGCGGCCTACATCCGCGGCCTGGCGCAGATGCGCGGACGCAACGTCGAATGGGCCGAGCGCGCGGTGCGGGAGGCGGTCAGCCTGTCGGTGGACGAAGCGCTGGCGCAGAAAGTGATCGACCTCTCGGCCCGCGATGTGCCTGAGCTGCTGCTCAAGCTGAACGGCCGCAAAGTCAGCACCGCCAACGGCGAACACGTGCTGCAGACTGCCGGCGCGACTATCGTGACGATAGAGCCGGATTGGAGAAACCGGTTCCTGGCGGTCATCACCAATCCGAGCATGGCCCTGATCCTGATGATGATCGGAATTTACGGCTTGATTTTCGAATTCTCCAACCCGGGTTTCGTACTGCCGGGGGTGGTCGGCGCGATCTGCCTGTTGCTCGGCTTGTTTGCATTGCAAATGCTGCCGGTCAACTATGCCGGCCTGGCGCTGATTCTGCTGGGCATGGGATTGCTGACGGCGGAAGTGTTTTTGCCCACTTTCGGCATCATCGGCGTCGGCGGCATCATCGCCTTCGCGCTCGGTGCGCTGATATTGATCGATACCGATTTGCCCGGCTTCGGCATCCCGCTGTCGCTGATTGTGACTCTGGCGGCGTTCACCGCGCTGTTCATTTTCTTCATTTCCAGCCTGGTGCTGAAAGCCCGCCGGCGGCCGGTGGTCAGCGGCCAGGAAGCCTTGCTGGGCAGTGCCGGCATCATGCTGTACGACCTGCAGGCAGGCGAAGGCTGGGCCCGCGTCCATAGCGAACAATGGCGGGTGCAAAGCACGGTGCCGCTGCGGAAGGGCCAGCGGGTGCGAGTGACAGCGCGCAGCGGCCTGACGTTGAGCGTGACGCCGATCAATGAGGTCGAACCGGGAGAGTAGCGATGGGACTCACATTCAGCTTCAGCGGCGTGGTATTGCTGGTGATCGCGCTGCTGGCGATTTCGGCGTTCCGCATTCTGCGCGAATACGAACGCGGCGTGGTCTTCATGCTGGGCCGTTTCTGGAAAGTGAAAGGACCGGGACTGATTTTCCTGATTCCGGTGGTGCAGCAAATGGTGAAGGTGGATTTGCGCACGGTGGTGTTCGATGTGCCGCCGCAGGATGTGATCACGCGCGACAACGTCTCGGTCAAGGTCAATGCGGTGGTTTATTTTCGTATCGTCGATCCGGAAAAATCGGTGATCCAGGTGGTCAAGTACTTCGATGCCACCAGCCAGCTGGCGCAGACCACGCTGCGAGCGGTACTCGGCAAGCACGAGCTGGATGAACTGCTGTCCGAGCGCGAACGGCTCAATCTCGACATCCAGAAAGTGCTCGACACCCAAACCGATGCCTGGGGCATCAAGGTCTCCACCGTTGAAATAAAACACGTCGACATCAACGAGACCATGATCCGCGCTATCGCCCGCCAAGCAGAGGCCGAACGCGAACGACGCGCCAAAATCATTCATGCCGAGGGCGAGTTGCAAGCCTCGGCCAAACTGCTGGAAGCAGCGCAGATGCTGTCGCAACAGCCGCAAGCGATGCAGTTGCGCTATCTGCAAACGCTGACCAACATCGCCGGCGACAAAAGTAGCACCATCGTGTTTCCGATGCCGATGGATATCTTCACGGTGCTGGCGAATGCCAAAGGCGGCAAGACGGCGGAATAACTACTCAGTTCAGGACACCTCTAAAAGCCGTAGCGAGCGGCCCAAAGTCGGGGCGAGAAGCGGAGTCGTACGGAGGTACGGCGAGCATCGCAGCCCCGAGATTGGGCTGCGCAGTAGGCTTTTAGGGGTGTCCTTGGTGCTTGCGTGCCTTATGCGGAGCCTTGGCAAACACCATGTCGTACAGCCAGTTCGGCAACAGCCGCAACAGTTTGGCGACCACGCCCATTTGCCACGGTATCACCCGATAGCTGCTGCCGGCGTCGATCGCCGCGACGGCTTTGCCCGCGAATTGCCGGACCGGCATCAGGAACGGCATTTTATAGCGATTCACTTGCGTCATCGGGGTGTCGATATAACCGGGAACGATGGTGACCACCTTGACGCCGCTGGCACGCAACTCAACCCGTAGCGATTCGCAATAGCTGATCAGCGCCGCTTTCGAGCCGCTGTAAGCGCCGCCGCCAGGCAGGCCGCGGATGCCGGCCACGCTGCCGATCCCGACCAGCCGGCAATCTCGACCGGCTTGCGCCTGCCGCTTCATGCTCGCGATAAAAGGGGTGAAAGTGGCGACCGCCGCCATGACATTGGTGGCAAACACTTGTTCGAATACCTGCTGGTCTTCGGCATGCTCGGTCAGCGTGCCGTGTGAGATCCCAGCATTGGCAATCACCACATCGACGCCATCGCCGGCAGCGATGAAATCTTCGGCGGCAGCCGTCAATGCGGCATGATCGGTGACATCCAGCGCGTACAGGCGATGCCGCTCGGGATGCGGCAGGCTGGCGAGCAGCTGTTGCAGCTGCGGCTGGCGCCGCGCCACCAGCCCGAGCTGCGCGCCCTGCTCGGCATACTGTTGCGCCAGCGCGGCGCCGATGCCGCTGGAGGCGCCGGTGATGAATATGCGTTTCATGGAATCGATCAATCGTTAACGAAGTTGGCATGGTAAAGCTTTACCGGCCGGCATCAATAAAAAAGTCCGTCCTCTTGCGAGTGACGGACTTTTCAAAACTCAGGACTGACGATGCTGATCGGTTCGCTTATTTCTTGGCGACCGGCGCCACTGCTGTTTTAGCCTTCTCGGCCGCCACCTTGGTCACCAGGCTGTCCATCACTTGCATGGTCGACTTGAACAGTTCAGGTTCCGTTTTGCCGGCACCGGCGGTCTTGCCAACGATAGATGGCGATGTCACAAAGCGACCGTCGATCACGATGGTCGGTACGCCGTCGATCTTGTAATACTCTTGCAGCTTCGCCACTTGCGTCACCTTGGTCTGCACACCGAACGATCCATAGGTATCGACAAATTTGGCTTTATCCAGACCTTGCTTGACGGCGAAGTCGATGATGGCGTCGTCTTTATCGAAGCGCTGCCGTTGAATATGGATTGCGTTGAATACCTTCTGGTGCATCTTGCCCAACTGGCCCATTGCCTCCAGCGTGTAATACAGCTTTTGTTCCGGTATGGAACGCGGATCGAAAGCGACCGGTACGCGCTTGAAAGTGATCTTGTCGCCTTGCTTGGCTACCCAGCTTTCCAGCGTCGGTTCCAGCGCGTTGCAATGTGGGCAGAAATACCCGAAGAATTCAATGACTTCGACCTTTTTGCCGGGCTCGGTCGGTTGCGGATTGTCGAGCACCGTGTATTCGGCACCGGCAGCAGGGTTGGCAGGCGATGCGCTGGCGCTGGCGGCGACCAGGCCGAGACTCAGGGTAAGGCCGACCAGGGCCAATGTTTTTTGGATAAAACGCATAAAAATAATTCCTATCGAGTTGAAGTTACACAGGTTAACGGTGCAGCAAAATCAGCCTTCTAGCAGGGTGTTGAAAAACGTAGCGAGCGGGTCGAGTTTTGGTCGAGGAGCGGAGCCGTACGAGTAGTACGCCGAGCACCACAGACCGAAAATCGGCACGCGCAGTAGTTTTTCAACACCTTGCCCTTATTTCGCAGTCCGGACAACGGCTGCATTGACGCCGTTATCTGACAGCTTGCTACGCATCCGGTTCATTGTTTCCAACTGGGAAAACGGTCCGATCCGCACCCGGAACAAGGTGCCATTGTCGGTCTGGTGCTCACTGATGCGCGCCTCAAACCCGTTTAATGCCAGTCTGGCCCTGGCGCTCTCGGCTTCTGTCTGCTCGCGGAAAGCCCCGACCTGCAGGTAGTAAATCCAGTCGTCGTTGGGGCCTTCCGGCTTGCTCTTGGCTTCGGCTATTTCGCCGGCGGTTTGCTTGGCCTTGTCGGTGCTTGACTTGTCCGCCGCCGGGGTCGACTTGTCCTGCGATTTCGCTGCGGGCGGGGTTTTCTCGCCGCCGTGGTTGGTCTCAGGCACGGCAGGCGCAAAGGCTTTGGCGGCCTCCCTTGACGGCTCCTTGTTGCCGTACAAGGACTTGTTCGGATCGGGCAGCTGCGCCGGCGTCGCTGCCGGCGCGGCGGTGATCGGCTCAGACGCCCGTTCCGCCTTCGATGATTTGTTGGTAAAAGGTGTAGGCGTTTTGGTAATCATGATCGCCACCACCACCGCTATCGCCAGGCCGATAATCAGGCCGAAAATAAATCCCAGTAAAGTACCGCCAGCTTGCTTATTGTTCAATTTGCTCATGCTTATCCTGGTTACATTCAAATCACATCCGGGTCGGCGCCGATACGCCGATCAGCGCCAAACCATTCTGCAACACTTGACGGGTGGCGCACAACAAGGCCAGACGCGCCATTTTGACGGCTTGATCGTCGACCAATACGCGCTCTGCATTGTAGTAGCTGTGCAACTCGCCCGCCAAATCGCGCAGATAAAAGGCGACTTGATGCGGGCCTAGCTCTTCCAGCGCGCGTTGCAGCATTTCCGGATATTCGGCCAGCTTGGCCAGCAAAGTGGCCTCGCGCGGCGCGGTCAGCGGGCTCAGGTCGACCGCGTTCAAGCCAGCCTCGTCGCCGTTCCATTGCGCCAGTACCGAGCAAATGCGGGCATGCGCGTATTGCACGTAATAGACCGGGTTTTCATCTGACTTGGCCAGCGCCAGATCGACGTCGAACACGAACTCGGTATCGGCCTTGCGCGAAATCAGGAAGAAGCGCACCGCGTCGCGGCCGCGGGTCAGGTCGCGTGGGGCTTCGTCGCCGGCCTGCGCTGCGCTGTCATTGCCGGTCGACCATTCAATCAGGTCGCGCACGGTGACGTAGGAACCGGCGCGCTTGGAAATCTTCACTTCCTCGCCGTTCTTCATTACCGTCACCATCTTGTGCAACACGTAATCCGGATAGCCTTGCGGAATCCCCATGTTGACGGCTTGCAAACCGGCGCGGACGCGGGCGATGGTGCCGTGGTGGTCGCTGCCCTGGATATTGATGACCTGGCCGAAGCCGCGCTGCCATTTGGTGATGTGATAGGCAACGTCGGGCACGAAGTAGGTGTAGGTGCCGTCGGTCTTTTTCATCACGCGGTCTTTGTCGTCGCCGTAGTCGGTGGTGCGCAACCACAGCGCGCCGTCCTGCTCGTAGGTGACGCCGGCGGCGACCAGGGCGTCCACGGCGGCGGCCACCTTGCCGTCTTTATATAGAGACGACTCCAGGTAATAGTTGTCGAATTTGACGCCGAACGCCAACAAGTCCAGATCCTGCTCGCGGCGCAGATAAGTCACGGCAAACTTGCGGATCGATTCGATATCCTCGATATCGCCGCTGGCGGTGGCCGGTTCGCCATCGCTGGCGGCGACCGTCTTTTTGGCCAGGAAATCCTGGGCGATCTCGGCGATATAGTCGCCGTTATAGGCGCTCTCCGGCCACTCTGCATCGCCCGGCTTGAAGCCCTTGGCGCGCGCCTGGACCGAAGTCGCGAGGGTCGCGATCTGGACCCCGGCATCGTTGTAATAGAACTCGCGGGTGACATCGAAACCCTGCGCCTGGAACAGCGCCGACAGTGCGTCGCCGAGCGCGCCCTGACGGCCGTGGCCGACATGCAAAGGTCCGGTCGGATTGGCCGAAACAAATTCCACCAGGACCTTTTTGCCGGCGCCGAGCTGGCTCTTGCCGTAGGCTGCCGCCTCTTGCAATACCGCCCGCACCACTTGCTGCTTGGCCGCTGCGGTCAGGCGCAGATTGATAAAGCCGGGGCCGGCGATCTCGGCCGACGCGATCAGATCACCGTGCTCGGTGCTGGCCAGCACCGCCGCCACCAGCGTTTGCGCCAGTTCACGCGGATTTTTCTTGAGCGGTTTAGCCAGCTGCATCGCGATGTTGCAGGCGACGTCGCCGTGCGACGGATCGCGCGGACGCTCCAGCGTCACGCTTGGTTGCAACCCGGTGCCGGCCACGATCGGCTGCAAGGCGGTGTTGAAAAGGTCGATGATCTGTTGTTTTTGTTGTGCAAGCATAAGAGTGGTTTCAGTGGTACGGAAGCCGTACGGGGTTATGCGGAAAATCTAAGCAGTCTGGATTATACCGACTTGGCGCATCAATCTGAGCTTGCGTGGCGGCGGGCAATAGCGCATTTGTAACGCAATGCAAGCGACAAAAACTGCTGCTAAGATGCAACGGTTTTGCCCGTTTGTATCATTTTTCATATCCGCTCTACCCCGTTCACAGGAATAGCAATGACCAATTTCGCAGCACGTACCGCCGATCACCCCATAGCCCCGCAATTCATCCAGCGCTGGTCGCCGCGCGCTTTTGCCAGCGACCAGATTTCCGAAGCGGAGTTGCTGACGATCCTGGAAGCCGCCCGCTGGGCGCCGTCGTCCTACAACTCGCAACCGTGGCGTTTTGTGTTCGCTCGCCGCGGCACGCCGCACTGGAACAATTTGCTGGGCTTGCTCAACGATTTCAACCGCAGCTGGGCCGAAGGCGCATCGGCGCTGGTGATCGTGCTGTCGAAAACCACCTTCACGCCGCCCGGCAGTGCCAACACGCACCCTGCCCCCTATCATTCGTTCGACGCCGGTTCGTCCTGGGCTTATCTGGCGCTGCAAGCCGGTCTGTCCGGCTGGCATGCGCACGGCATGGCCGGTTTCGACAAGGAAAAAACCCGCAGCGTATTGGGCGTGCCGGCCGACTATGCGATTGAAATCGCGGTCGCCATCGGTAAAGTCGGCGACAAGGCGCTGCTGCCGGAGTCCCTGCAAGCGGGTGAAGCACCGAGCCCGCGCCAGCCTTTGAGCACGCTGGCATTTGAAGGTGCTTTCAAGGCTTGATGTTTTTGCGTCTATCAGCCTGACCTGGCCGCTGTCGGATGACGGCAGCGGCCAGGTGCCGGTCGCCAGGTGCTGAAAATCGTTTTAAATCATCTCTTCTCCTGCCTCTAGCCTTATTCTTCTAGCTTTAACCCTCTAGCCTTAAATCTCCATGCAATTGACACCACGCCGCCGCTTGTTCGGCATGCTTTTCTGGGCGCTGCTCACCGCTTTCTTTTTTGCCAATGTGGAAATCCAGATCGAAGGCGGCGCGGGCTGGGCGACCGGCTTGCCGACCTGGCGCATCGAGCACCACTGGTTGCTGGATATCTTTTGGGGCGGACGCGCCATGACCGGTTATCACGCCTGGGTATTTCCATTCATCGCGCTGATGTTTCATTACCCGATCTGGTTCAACGGCAGCTGGAACTGGCGCGACGAATGCCGGATCCTGGCCTCTATCATGCTGTTCTGGATTGCCGAAGACTGGCTCTGGTTTTTGCTGAATCCGCTGTACGGGCTGGCGCGCTTCAATCCAGTCGACGTGCCGTGGCATAAGCACTGGCTGGGACCGGTTCCGACCGATTACTGGGTTTATACGATTGTGGCGCTATTGCTGCTCTGGCATGCCGAGCGGAAACACGGTCAACAGTCCCTGACGCCAGCGGCAAAAAAAATGCCGACCTAAAATTCAGTCGGCAAAAACATCGTCATGGGATGTTGGGGTGCTTAAGTGCTTACTTAAGCGTGAATCCGGTAAATGTTTTTAGCAGCAGCGTCCAATCCGGCCATTGCCGCCATAGCGCGCCTCCTGGCGCTCGCGAAAAAACTCTTCGTAACTCATCACCGGCTGATCCGGATGGTTGGTTTCCATGTGCGTCACATAGGTGCTGTATTCAGGCACGCCGACCATCAGCCGCATGCTTTGCCCGAGATAGCGTCCGGCCTTGGCGAGTTCGTCCAGCATCGGTGGTTCCTCAGGCTTGCGGCAATGCGCTTGCCGGCAGCGATTCGAACGGCGTTTCTTTGGTGCTCGGCCGATGGGCGGCGCGCGCCGCCAGCACCGTCCGGATGCCAAAGCCCAGGATGCTCAGCAACACCATGATGAAGATACCGGCCAGCGCAGCATCGACATAATCGTTGAAGATCACTTGCTGCATTTGCGCCATCGACTTGGCCGGCGCCAGCAATTTGCCGTCGGCCAATGCCGCTTTATATTTAGCCGCATGCGCCAGGAAGCCGACCCGTGGATTGGCATCGAATATTTTTTGCCAGCCGGCGGTCAAGGTGCAAATCAGAATCCACACGGTCGGCACGATCGTGACCCAGGCAAAGCGGTCGCGCTTCATCTTGAACAAGACGCAAGTCGCCAGGATCAGTGCGATGCCGGCCAGCATCTGGTTGGAAATCCCGAACAGCGGCCACAAGGTATTGATCCCGCCCAGCGGATCGACCACGCCCTGATACAGGAAATAGCCCCAGCCGGCGACGCACAGGCCGGTGGCAATCAGGCTGGCCGGCAGCGAATCGATCTTGCGCATCGACGGCACGAAAGTGCCGAGCAGATCTTGCAGCATGAAACGGCCGGCGCGGGTGCCCGCATCCACCGCAGTCAGGATGAACAGCGCTTCGAACAGGATCGCGAAGTGATACCAGAACGCCATCATGACCTTGCCGCCGCCGATGCTGGACAGGATGTGCGCCATCCCCACCGCCAAGGTCGGCGCGCCGCCGGCGCGTGAAATGATGCTGTGTTCGCCGACGTCCTTGGCGACCTGGGCCAGCATTTCCGGCGTCACGTAGAAGCCCCACTGCGACACCGCATGGGCGGCCGAATCGACCGTGCTGCCGATCAATGCGGCCGGACTGTTCATTGCAAAATAGACGCCAGGTTCAATGCAGGATGCGGCGATCAGGGCCATCACCGCGACGAACGATTCCATCAGCATCGCGCCGTAGCCGATGAAGCGTGCGTGACGTTCGTTCTCCAGCAGTTTCGGGGTGGTGCCGGAGGCGATCAAAGCATGGAAGCCGGATACCGCGCCGCAAGCGATGGTGATGAACAGGAACGGGAACAGGCGGCCCGACCAGACCGGGCCGGAGCCGTCCATGAACTGGGTGAACGCCGGCATTTTGAGTTGCGGGGCGACAAACACGATGCCCAGCGCCAGGGCGACGATGGTGCCGATTTTGAGGAAGGTCGACAAATAATCACGCGGTGCCAGCAACAGCCAGACCGGCAACACTGAAGCGATGAAGCCGTAGCCGATCAACATCCAGGTCAGCTCTTTGCCGGTGAACGTAAACAGCGCGCCGAGCACCGGATTTTCCTGCACGTATTGGCCGCCGATGATCGCCAGCATCAGCAATACGAAGCCGATCAGCGAGACTTCGCCGATGCGGCCGGGACGGAGGTAGCGGGTGTAGACGCCCATGAACAAGGCGATGGGGATGGTGACCGCGACGGTAAACGTGCCCCACGGCGATTCGGCCAGCGCCTTGACCACGATCAAGGCCAGCACCGCCAGGATGATCAGCATGATCATGAAAGCGCCGAACAAGGCGATCACGCCGGGCACCTGGCCCAACTCGGATTTGATCAGATCGCCCAGCGAACGGCCGTCGCGCCGGGTCGAGATGAACAACACCATCAAATCCTGCACCGCGCCGGCAAACACCACCCCGGCCAGGATCCATAGCACGCCGGGCAGATAACCCATCTGCGCCGCCAGCACCGGGCCGACCAGCGGACCGGCGCCGGCGATGGCGGCAAAGTGATGGCCAAACAGGACGTTTTTATTGGTCGGTACGTAGTCCAGGCCGTCGTTGTATTTGTAGGCCGGCGTCATCCGGTTGGGATCCAGGCCCAGCACCCGGTCGGCAATGAACAGGCTGTAAAAACGGTAAGCGATCAGGTAGACGCAGACCGCGGCAATCACGATCCAGATGGCGCTGATCGATTCGCCGCGCTGCAGGCCGATGTAGCCGAACGCGAAGGCGCCGAGCACCGCCAGCGCAAGCCAGGCCATTTTTGACAATAAGCGATTCATTGTTCTCCTCCCAGGTGGGGATGAATATTTTAGGGCACCTCGGAAAACCTACTGCGCAGCCCAATCTCGGGCCTGTGATGCTCGCCGTACCTCAGTACGGCTGCGCTTCTCGACCCGACCTTGGGCCGCTCGCTACGGTTTTTCGAGGCGCCCTATAGAAATTATTGTTTTTGGCAGTACGGAATGAGCAAGCCTGCCGGGCAGTATTTGGCATATGGGATGCGGGAACAAGCGAAAGACTACGCAAAACAGCTACGTAGTACCACGTAGAACAGGCGACGTAGGGCGGAAAAGCGCAGCGCCTTCCGCCGCTTGCGCGACATACGGGTAAAGTAGCGCCATGAAATTACGGCAGAAAATTATTTTCCTGGCAATCGCACCGCTGATTCTGGCGTTGTGCGCGATCGCTTTCGCGGTGCGGCATCAGGCCATCTCGCTCGGACAGCAGCAACGCGTCGAGATTCAGACTGCTTATCTGGCCAGCAAGGAAGCCGAGCTGAAGCATTACGTAACGCTGGCGACGCGCTCGATTGCCCATCTTTACGACTCCGGCCGCAGCGATCCCGCCACGCTGGAAGAGGCCAAGGCGATCCTGGCCAAACTGGATTACGGCAACGACGGTTATTTCTTTGTATATGACATGCAGGGCAATAACCTGATGCACCCGCGCCAGCCGGAACTGGTCGGCCACAATCTGTGGGACATGAAAGATGTCAACGGCAGCCTGACCATCCAGCACTTGATCGAACGCGCCAAAAACGGCGGCGGGATCGAGCGCTACCTGTGGAAAAAGCCGTCCAGCCACCAGATCGCGCCCAAACTCGGTTATGTGATTGCGCTGCCGAAGTGGGGCTGGATGCTGGGCACCGGCATCTATCTGGACGATGTGGATGAGGCGCTGAACAAGATCGATGCCCAGGTTTCCGGCAATATCAGCAGCACCATGCTGTGGATTGCCGCCATCGCCATCCTCAGCGCGGTGGCGGTGGGACTGTCCGGGCTGGTGCTGAATCTGAGCGAACATCGGGTGGCCGATGCCAAGCTCAAAGTGCTGGCGCAAAGAGTGGTCCGTTCGCAGGAGGAGGAGCGAGCCCGGTTGTCGCGCGACCTGCATGACGGCATCAGCCAGTGGCTGGTCTCGATCAAACTGCAGATTGAGGCTGGCATCATCAAACTCGGCGGCGGAGCGCGGCAGGCAGCGGCGGCACAAGCGACTTTCGAACGCACTGCCAGCCAGCTCAATCATGTGCTGGGCGAGGTGCGCCGCATTTCCCAGGACCTGCGGCCGGCGATCCTGGACGATCTCGGCCTGGCCGCTGCGCTCGACCATCTGACCCATGAATGGGTGGAACATGCCGGCATCCCGATCGAGTTTTCCGCGTCTGGCGGCACCGACGGCATCTCCGATGTTGCCAACACGGTACTGTTTCGCATCGCCCAGGAAGCGCTGACCAACATCGCACGCCACGCCCAGGCCAGCCGGATCGTGATGCAATTGCAAGGCGATCAACAGGCGGTCAGCCTGACCGTGCGCGACGACGGCACCGGCTTCGATGTCGATCAAATCGATGGCAATCCGAAACGCGGCATCGGCCTGCGCAATATGGTCGAACGGCTGGAAGCGGTCGGCGGACAACTCCGGCTCAACTCATCTTCGACAGGAACCAGCCTGCTGGCGACGATTCCCTGCACCTCACCGACAAATTCTCCTTATGCTTGATAAATCCACCACCAAGATCATGCTGGTCGACGACCATCCGCTAGTGCGCGACGGCTTGCGTGCGCGGCTGGAAGCGGTACCGGCCTTTAGCGTGGTCGCCGAGGCCGGGACTGCCGAAGAAGCGCTGCAACACGCCGAGCAACTGACTATCGACTTGGTGCTGATGGATATCAATCTGCGCGGCGGCGGCGGCAATAACGGCATCGACCTGACCGCGCGTTTTCACGCCACCTTCCCCGAAATCGCGGTGCTGATCCTGAGCATGCACGACAAGACTGAGTACGTAATGCAGTCGATACAGGCCGGCGCCCGCGGTTATGTGCTGAAGGACGCGCCCGGCCAGGACATCGTGCATGCGATAGAAACCGTGATTTCAGGCGGGATTTATTACAGTGCGGCGCTGGCCCACAAGTTGGCGCGGCCGATGGCCCCGAGCCTGCTGCTCACTGCGCGCGAGCGCCAGGTGTTGCAGCACATCGCCAATGGCGAATCCAACAAGCAGATTGCGCGCGCTTTGGATCTGAGCGTGCGCACCATCGAAACCCATAGACTGAATATCAAGCGCAAGCTGGATATCGACGGTCAGGCGGAATTGATCAAGTTTGCGGTGGAGAATAATTTTCGCTGAGCTCTTCTTTATGGGCGTCTCGACAAACCGTAGCGAGCGGTTCAAGGTCGGGGCGAGAAGCGGAGCCGTACGGTTGTACGGCGAGCATCGCAGCCCCGAGATTGGGCCGCGCAGTAGGTTTTCGAGGTGCCCTTATCCGAGCTTGCCTTCTGCGGCCAGTTCTCGGATCACGCGGATGGTGTCGATATCGGCTTCCTGGTAGGCGGAGCGGCGGAAATCGTCGTAGAAATCCTGCTCGGCCTGCGCCGCCGGCTGCAGCTCGACCGCCTCGTCCTCGTACTCGAAACGCACGAACAGCAAATCCGGTTGCGGCTCTTCGATCGTCATGACCAGGCTGGAAGCCTTGAGGTCCTGCTGCTTCGGCACCTGGTAGCGGACCTGCAATTGCGGCAGATAGCTGACGATATCGCGGATCACCACTTTGCCGTAACGCAGTTCACGCGTGACCGACTGCGCCGATTGATCGGATAGGCGGCAATCGTCCAGATGCTCGACAAACAACATCGGCTGTTCCGCCCGCATGACCAGCCCGCGCCACAGCTGTTCGTGCGTCAGCGGGTCGATCAGCGGATTGAGGGGATCGTTGATGGCGATCAGATGGTTGAATTTCATGGCTGGCTCGGCAAAAAATGACAGTAAGCGGATTGTCCCATATTCGGCGATCCGGCTGCGCGCCTGAGCGCACTGTTAAAATACAGCGCTTTGCTTCTTCCTGGTCAGCCGCTGATGTCGTCCTCATCCTCTCCCGGTTTCGGTCTAAATGCCCCACAGTACGCAGCCGTCAAATACATGGACGGCCCATGCCTGGTGCTGGCAGGCGCGGGCTCCGGCAAGACCCGCGTCATCACGCAGAAAATCGCCCATTTGATCGAGGATTGCGGCTACGAACCGCGGCATATTGCCGCGTTGACCTTCACCAACAAGGCCGCAACCGAGATGCAGGAACGGATCGCCAAGCTGCTGAAAGAGCCGAAACAGGCCAAACATATTACGGTCAGCACTTTTCACTCGCTGGGAGTCAAGATCCTGCGCCAGGAGGCGCGCGAGCTGGGCTTGAAAGACCGCTTTTCGATCATGGATAGCGACGATTGCTTTTCCATTGTGCAAGATCTGGCGATCACCACCGACAAACAGTTGATCCGTCGCATCCAAACCGCGATGTCACTGTGGAAAAACGGCCTGGTCGACCCGGAACAGGCGATCAAGCAAGCAGTCACCGAAGACGAGGCCCAAGCGGCCCGCATCTACCGCAGCTATGTGGCGACGCTGGCGGCTTATCAGGCGGTCGATTTCGACGACCTGATCCGCTTGCCGGTGGAATTGTTCCGCAGCAATGAGGCGGTGCGCGACAAGTGGCAGCGCCGCCTGCGCTATCTGCTGGTGGATGAATATCAAGATACCAACACCTGCCAGTACGAACTGGTCAAATTGATGGTCACCGGGATCGGCAAGAAGCCCATGTTCACCGCCGTGGGCGACGACGATCAGGCGATTTACGCCTGGCGCGGCGCCACCATCGAAAACTTGAAAACGCTGCAGGTCGATTTTCCCGATCTGAAAGTAATCAAGCTGGAGCAGAATTACCGTTCCTCAACCCGCATCCTGCAAGCCGCGAATGCGGTGATCGGCAACAATCCGAAACTGTTTGAAAAGTCGTTGTGGTCGGAGCACGGTCTGGGCGATCCGATCAAGGTAATGGCCATGGCGGACGACGAGCAAGAAGCCGAGCAGGTGGCCATCATGCTGTCCGCCCATCGCTTTGAGCGACGCGCCAAATTTTCCGATTACGCGATCCTATATCGCGGCAATCATCAGGCCCGCATTTTCGAAAAAGCCCTGCGCCGCGAGCGCATCCCGTATGTGATGTCGGGCGGCCAAAGCTTTTTCGACAAGGCCGAAATCAAGGACATCATCAGTTACCTGCGCCTGATCGCCAACTCCGACGACGATCCGGCCTTCATCCGCGCCATCACCACTCCGCGGCGCGGCGTCGGCCAAGCCACGCTGGAAGTGCTGGGCACGGTCGCCGGACAGTGGCAGTGCTCGCTGTTTGAAGCCGTCTTCAAGGGTGGAATCGAAGCCAAGCTGACCGACCGCCAGCTGTATCCGCTGCGCGAATTTTGCAATTTCATCAATCAACTGGAAGCGCGCGCCAGCCGCGTCGGCCCGGCCGGCAGCGGCGAGAACGCGGCCGCGGTGCTGGACGACATGATGAAAGAAATCAATTACGAGCATTATCTGTACGACTGCTTCGACGACCGCCAGGCGCAGGGCAAGTGGCAGAACACGCTCGACTTCACCAATTGGCTGAAAGACAAGGGCAACGGCGGCAAGGATGGCGCCGGCGAAGAAAAGAATTTGCTCGAACTGACCCAGATGGTGGCGCTGATGTCGATGCTGGAAGGCCGCGACGAAGAGCCCGACGCGGTGCGCATGTCGACGCTGCACGCGTCCAAGGGACTGGAATATCCGCACGTGTTCCTGATCGGCGTCGAAGAAGGCATCCTGCCGCACAAGGGCGATCCCGACGCCCCGATCGAGACCATCGCCGCGCGGATCGAGGAAGAACGCCGCCTGATGTACGTCGGCATCACCCGCGCCCAGCGCAGCCTGCATGTCAGCTGGTGCAAAAAGCGCAAGCGCGCCGGCGACAGCGTGCATTGCGACATGTCGCGCTTCATCAAGGAAATGCGCTTGGACGAAGGCGATGCGGTACCAAAAGAAGAAGAACAAATCACGCCGCAAAACCGGCTGGCGAGTTTGAAGGCGCTGTTGCAGAAGCCGCGAGCGGCGTGAGATGATAAGTCCACGCGCCAATCAAAGGAGTTGCACATCATGACCATCGACAGCATCAAGGCATCACTCCAGAAACTCCACGCCGAACTGGAAAGCAGCGGTCCGGTCGATGCTGAATTGAAGGCGCTGTTGCAGACGCTGGACAGCGATATTCAACAACTGCTGGAAAAGAACCCGACCGAAACACCTGCCGCGACAGTGACGGCAGTGGCCCCTGAAGCCGAAATCCGCTCCGAGCTGGTCATGCGCGCACAAGAAATTTCCGCCCGTCTGGCAGCCAACCATCCGCTGCTGGAAGCCGTGTTGCGCGACATCAGCCGCAGGCTGGCCGACATGGGGATTTGATCCTTATTTGATCGCTATTGCAGTAATCTTGCCCCCTCCCTGTTATTTAATATTTACCAAGATCGCCATTTGAAACGCTGACGATTCGTCAACATCGTCACGTCACCCTGCGTGCGATTTTGCGGTCCGACGGATCGTCTCAGCGTGTAAAATGGCGCCTCTTTTTTCTTGCGGAACGCCATGTGGTTTAAGAACCTTCAGATTTACCGAATCCCCGCACCGTGGGCCATTTCTGCCGAACAACTGGAGGCGTTTCTGGCGCCGCAGGCGTTCGCCAAGTGCAGCAGCCTGGAGTTGCAAAGCCAGGGCTGGCTGTCGCCGCGCGAAAACGGCATGCTGGTGCATACCGTCAATCGTCAGATGATGATTTTGCTGGGCACCGAAAAGAAATTGCTGCCGGCCACCGTCGTCAACCAGGTCACCAAGGCGCGCGCCGCCGAGATCGAGGAGCAACAAGGTTTTGCCCCCGGCCGCAAGCAACTGAAAGACCTCAAGGAACAAGTCACCGACGAGCTGCTGCCGCGCGCTTTCAGCATCCAGCGCAATACTTGGGTCTGGATCGACCCGGTCAATGGCTGGCTGGTGATCGATGCGTCCAGCCCGGCCAAGGCGGAAGAAATCTTGAAGTTGTTGCTGGCCTCGGTCGACAAGCTGCAGATCTCCGGCCTGCGCACCGCGCACTCGCCATTGACGTCAATGACCAACTGGCTGGCCGCCGACGAAGCGCCGCACGGCTTCACCGTCGATCAGGACACTGAATTACGCGCCACCGGCGAAGGCAAGGCCACCGTGCGCTATGTCCGCCATACGATAGAAGCTGACGACGTCCGGCGCCATATCGCCGCCGGCAAGCAATGCACCCGGCTGGCGATGACCTGGGCCGATCATATTTCGTTCGTGCTGACCGAATCGCTGGCGATCAAACGCATCGCGCCGCTGGACGTGCTGAAGGAAGGCAACGACACCAGCAGCAAGAACGACGATGAACGCTTCGACTCGGACATGATGCTGATGACCGGCGAGCTGAGCAAGATGCTGGCCGACCTGGTGTTTGCGCTGGGCGGCGAACCGGAAGTCTAGCAGGGCGTTCAATATCCCTTTATGGTGACGGTCACGCCGTCATTATTATCAAAACTATCAGGGCTGATCATGACCCGATTGCGGCCGGCAGCTTTGGCCGCATACAAGGCCATGTCGGCCCGCTGGAAAGCTTCCTTGACGCTTTCGCCGGCACGGAAATCGGTGATCCCGATCGAGGTGGTCAGCACGATCCCCTTGCCGAATTTGCTCCAGTCAAACATCTCGGTGCCGGCACAGATCCGGTCTAGTGCAGTCACCCCTTCCTCCACCGTCGTATCGGTCAGCACCAGCACAAACTCGTCGCCGCCGTAACGCGCAAAATGGTCGCTCAAGCGCATTTCATTGCGCACGATCTCGACAAACGTCTTGAGCACCTGATCGCCGGCACTATGGCCGAAATTATCGTTAACCGATTTAAAGCCATCCAGATCAAGGATCGCGATACAGAACGGCGTCCCGCCGCGCTGGAAGCGCTTTTGCTCGATCGCCAGGATGCCCATCAAGGACCGGCGGTTTTCAATATTGGTCAATTCGTCGCGAGTAGCCAGTGCGCGCGCGCGCTGCATTGCCAGCAGCAGCTCGTGATTTTTCACCGTGATCCTGCGCCGGATGCGGCTCAGCATATTGGTCAGATAAATACTCCGGCCCAAGGTCAGGATGAAGGTTGCACATACCAATAACTGGCTGAAATAAGTGGCAACCGGAAGGCTCAAGTGAGTGCCGGCCAGGCCAAAGGCCAGCAGCAGCGCCAATGAACCGACCAGCCAACTGATGACATACAGGAAAGTGCTGAGACCGAGCGCGCCGCAGGTGTAGACGAGAAACAGATTGATCAGGAACAGGTAGCCGACTTGCGGCGCCAGGATCACAAAACCGGCCTGCTGCAGCACCGCCGTCACCAACTGCCAGAAAGTCATGCTGGGGTCTTTAAAGCGCCGGTTGAGGCCGCTCTTGACCAGCAGATAGAAGAAGCCGTTGATGCCAACCACAGAGGCCCCGTACAGCAGCGCGATATGGCTATGGATGACGCCGGCGTGCACAAATCCACACAGCAACAACACGTCCAGCAGCCCGCTTGTGGCGACTCTTCCAAGCATGCGCAGGGTCAACAAATTAATTTTTTCTCGTCGTTGCTGTTTCATGTCTTCTACTTCCCGTTGATCGCCATTTATTTTTGACACCTATTGGCACCAACCAGCCACGCATGACATACAGCAATTCATTTTTTCTGAGAAATGGATGCAAGACATATTTCCGTGCGAATACAAAAGCGCCATATTCTGGCTATCGCAGGGATGCGGGATTAAGTTATCTATCAAAATAATTGCACTACAGATATTCTATAGCCTACTGGGACTTTATTTCTTTTCTACATTGATCGACAACGTAAAAGCGTGGCGCAGATAGTACAAAAGTACCGCAAAGCCAGCGCTAAAAACCATTTAAGGGATTAAAAAAGAGTGAGAGTCATTATTTTGCTGTTAGTTGCTGCCGGGCTAGGCAGTTGGTATTGGAATCGTCAAAATTCCATCAGTGAAGAAAGCGTCAATCGCTTTTATCAGACTGAAACCGAACATTTCATGAATGGCCGCAGCAAAGAGCTGTGCGCGATGCTGACCAAGGATTTCGTGCGGATCGGCGTGAATTCCACCAGCCAGGGACGGATTCGGGAAAATGCCAACAAGGAAGAGTCCTGCGACAAACTGACAAAAATGTTTGGAGCCTTGGCCCAATCCGCACAGTTGTCGACGGAATATCGGATAACGATCAACCACATCGAGATCGCGCCAGACAACAAAAGCGCCGAGGTGACCAAAACAACTTATATCAGTATGGGGATAGACTCGATCGGCCGCGTCGCCGAGACCAGCGACAAAAGCACCGATACCCTGGTGATTCGCAACGGCCGGGTGCTGCTGCAAAAGTCTGAAGGGGGTGGGATCACGCGGACTATCGGCGATCGCTTTTGATTGGCCTTGGAATCCGTTTAAGACCGTGAGCGTGCAGCGCCTGTGCCTCGCTCATGGCCGTAGCAATCAAATCTTGCGCAAGGCCGTAGAAATACGGCGGCGGAAATAAAAAAAGACGACCTTGCGGTCGTCTTTTCTATGTTCTGGCGGAGTGGACGGGACTCGAACCCGCGACCCCCGGCGTGACAGGCCGGTATTCTAACCAACTGAACTACCACTCCTAAACTGCTGCTTCATTTAACGACTGTTTGGCCACCTGGTGGGTGCTGAGAGGCTCGAACTCCCGACCTACGCCTTGTAAGGGCGCCGCTCTACCAACTGAGCTAAGCACCCAAAATCCCGCTTAGTCAGCCAAACTTTCGTAACGTATGTCACTACGTCTGAAGGGTGCAGATTGTACAACCGTTTTTTTAAATTAGCTAGCATTTCGATGAAATTTGTTTTTCGGGTCTCCACCGCACCTCAAATACAAGCCGACTCCCCCGGTAAATCCGCTGCCATCCCGGCTATGCAGCGACGGCACACAATAGGGGTCTCTGCTATTCTTTCGCCTGAATTGATTTCCCTAAAGGGAATTCCAAATTCATGTCGACCGTCGAGTGCTTGCCGCCTGGTACAGATTGTTTCGGGTGGCGCCTGGCAAGATCGACCGCGTCAGGAGCGAGCTATCGCCTCCATAGGAATATACAATTTAGACTATCATAAATTTGTATATAATTAGTTTTTTCTATTGAAAGGAATCATGATGAAAACAATCGGACAATCCCTCGCCCCATTCAAAGTTGAAGGCGTAAAGCCGGGCTTCAACCTGCCGGAAGAAAACGGCGTATCGGCATTTGAAACCATCACCGAAACCTCGTTTCCCGGCAAATGGAAAATCCTCTACTTTTACCCAAAAGATTTCACTTTCGTCTGCCCAACCGAAATCGTTGCCTACAACAAGCTGGCACGTGACTTCGAAGACCGCGACGCTATTTTGCTGGGCGGCTCCACCGACAACGAATTCGTCAAACTGGCATGGCGTCGTGAGCACAAGGACCTGAGCAAGCTGGGTCACTGGCAATTCGCCGACACCACCGGCGCTTTGATCGACCAACTGGGCATTCGCCACGAAGCAGGCGTCGCACTGCGCGCCACCTTCATCGTCGACCCTAACAACGTCATCCAGCACGTTACCGTCAACAACCTCGACGTCGGCCGCAACCCGGAAGAAACACTGCGTATTCTGGACGCGCTGCAAACCGGCGAACTGTGCGCCTGCAACCGCGAAGTCGGCGGCGAGACCCTGTAATAAGCTGCCTGGGTCAGTAAGTAATCAACGCCCGCGAGCCTGGCTCACGGGCGTGCAGTAATTTTTAAAAATAAGCCTTAAGGAAAAACTATGGATATGCTTCAACTACGAGATGCCATCCCGAGCTACGCCAAGGATGTCTGGATCACCCTCGACGGCGCGTTAAACAAATCCGGTCTGGCGCCGGAAGTCGCAGCGGCCGCCGGCATTGCAGCGGCCATCTCGGCGGGCAGCCCGCAATTGGTGAAGGCGTTCCAGGGTTTGACCACGGAGGCTGAAGCGACTGCGGCCAAAACCGCCGCCGCCATCATGGGCATGACCAACATCTGGTATAGCTATCTGGATTTGGCGGATGATGCCGAACTGAAGCAGCAGCCGCCGCAAATCCGGATGCAGGCCTATGCCACGCACGGCGGCGTCGAAAAAAAGCACTTCGAGATTTATACCCTGGCGGCATCGATCGTCGGCAAATGCCGCGGCTGTGTCTCTGGCCATATCGCAGAGCTGAAAAAGCTGGGAATTACGCCAGCTGAACTAAGGGATATCGGCAAACTGGCGGCAGCTGTCAACGCCACCCACAAGCTGCTGAGATTGAACTGACCTTAGCTGAACTGACGTCGTAATTTGAAGTCCAAAAAAAGCCATCGACGCTGTCGCTGGCTTTTTTAATGTCACGCTGACTTCTGCGCGTCTTCGGTTGAACAGGTCCCCGACAAGGAATTGGCAATCTTTAACGCGTGTCGCCATTTCTGATTGGGAGGACGCGATGAAAGCCGGAATACCTGCTTGGGCAATTGGGCTAGTCGCACTGGTGTTGGCCGCCTGCTCCACCAGACTTTTCGAAGTACGCCCCGATCTGCGCCCCGCGCCAACCACGCCGAGCGGCACCTCAACCTCGACCACACTGGAAAGTTACAAGCGCGATCTGGCGCAAAGAATTGTCGCCGTCAACTCGACCCAGGTATACGTTGGGCGGCCGCAAGCCTTGCTGCGGGCAGTGATCGTGCTGAAATATTACGTCGATGCCGAGGGCAGGCTACTGCGCACAGAAATACTCCGCTCCAACAAAGACCGCAATGCGGAAGCCGTTGCGGTATCAGCGATAAAGCGTGCCGCGCCCTTCCCCAAACCGGAACGCAATCTACTGCGCCGAGGCGAAGTCGAAATAGCGGAAAGCTGGTTATTCAATAGCGATGGGCGCTTCCAGTTGCGCTCAATTGCGGAACCGCAAATGGGTGAATAACCCGTCCGATTGCGCCGGCTTTAGCAAATTGCGATGCGCAATCCGCCGACGTTCGCGGCCTATCCCCCGACTTGCTTCCGCTACGCTTCTCGCCTACCATCAGACTTCTTGCTCAAGCGCAGGAAACAACGTCGAGTGACGTCTTCACTATCATGCGTTCGCGCTTTGATTCGCTTACTTTTCTGACGAGGCAGCATGACCATGGAACTTAAACCACCAATTACTATATCCAGTTTCGACCTGGCGCGAATTGAGCAGCTGCTGGAATCCAATGCCTACCGCAATCTGCCGGGAATCGATGCCCTGCAGAGCGAGTTGGGCCGCGCCAAGGTTGTCGTCCCGGAAGAAATCCCGCCAGGCTTGATCACGATGAATTCGGCAGCACGTTTCGTCGATGACACCACGGGTGCCGAATACAACCTGACGCTGGTTTATCCCGGCCCGGCCAACCCGCCTGATTCCGTATCGATCCTGGCGCCGGTCGGCAGCGCCTTGCTGGGACTATCCGTGGGCCAGTCGATTTCCTGGCAAGTGCCGGGCGGCCGCGCGTTGCAGCTGCGCGTACTGGAAGTGAAATATCAACCGGAAGCCAACGGCGAGTTCCACCTTTAAGAAAACACGCCAAGAAAGCGCAGACCAAGATTTTTTTCGTCCGTTTTAAGCAATCACAAGTTGCAAACAGGATGCTTCATCATGCACGGTGGAGGATCCTGCCCATCATGATTTACGACAGGTCACCATGTTAACCGCAGATTATCAGCGCCCCGCCAAGCTTTACCGGTATTCGGAACGGCAATGGCTGGAGCGCTCGTTGGCGCTCGGAGAATTCCGTTTGCGCCCCCCCGCAGAAAATCTGCAAATCAATCATCTTCACAATCCGCGGCCGGCAGGAACCCCTGCCCTGCCACAGTTGCTGACCTTAAGCATGAGCAGCATCGGCGACGATAAATTGTTCGATGTATTTTCGCCGTCGGATTGCTGCCTGATCATTCATAACACTGAAGAATTCGGCGAGCGCATTCATCGCGCGGCGCAACGCGTACTGCCGAACTGGGCCGGGATTGACGCCGCCATTTGTTACGGCAAGCAAAGTCCCCTAGGCGCGGCGTTTTCCAAAAATAAGCGCGACGCGGCTCAGCACGAATGGCTGTTTGCATGGCGGCCGGCACAACCGACAATCACGCTACGGCCCATCATTATCCGCATAGGCAACATCGAAGGCATTGCAGAATTACGCGACCGCGCATGATCGCCGCCTGACGCTTCATACGCAAGGCCGGAAGGTTTCCGTAGCTCAGTTCCAATAACGAGGCGAGGTCGGACATGGATAACTTGACAGTGGATGTTGCCGTCATCGGCGTTGGCACAGCGGGTCTTGCCGCATATCGCGCAGCAAAAAAGCAAGGCCGGCACGCCATCTTGATCGAGGGCGGCCCTTACGGTACGACCTGTGCACGGGTTGGCTGCATGCCGAGCAAACTGCTGATCGCAGCGGCCGACGCGGCACAGACGATCAGGCGCGCGCCGGCTTTCGGCGTGCATCCGGGTCCGCTTCGGATCGACGGCCGGCAAGTGATGGCGCGCGTACGCACCGAGCGCGATCGCTTTGTCGGCTTTGTGCTGGATGGCGTCGACAAAATTCCCGTCGCCGACCGCTTGCGCGGTCATGCGCGCTTTATCGACCCGCGCCGCTTGCAAATCGGCGATCACACCACGGTGACGGCGGGACGGATAGTGATCGCCACCGGTTCCAGCCCATCTATCCCGGAACAGCTGCAACACCTTGGCAAGCACGTAGTAGTCAATGACGATGTGTTCGACTGGGACGATTTACCTGAATCGGTGGCAGTCGTCGGTACCGGCGTGGTCGGACTGGAGTTGGGCCAGGCATTGCATCGGCTAGGCGTCAGGGTGGCGATATTCGGGCGCAGCAACAGGATCGCGCAATTAACCGATCCGGTGGTGCTGGAAAGCGCCACCGCTTGTTTTTCCGACGAACTGGATCTGCGACTGAACACGCACATTGTCTCGGCCCAATTGCAGGACCAGCAAGTCGCATTGCATACCCGTAGCGCCGACGGCAGCGAACGGGTCGAACGCTTCGCGCTAATCCTCGCGGCGGCTGGACGCAGTCCCAATGTGGCGCAACTGTCATTGGAAAATACCGGCCTGGAGCTGGACCAGCAAGGGATCCCGACATTTGATCCGGCCACCATGCAATGCGGCGACAGCGCCATTTTTATCGCCGGGGACGTCAACCTGCAACGTCCGGTATTGCACGAGGCGAATGTTCAAGGGATCGAGGCCGGCAAAAATGCAGCCCTCTATCCGGATCCGGAAAGCGCTGCCGACCGCGTTCGCTTCAGCATCGTGTTTTCCGAGCCGCAAATCGCCATGATCGGACAAAGTTACCGGACATTGGAGAGCACCGGGCCGGGGACTTTTGCGATCGGCGCGGTGTCTTTCCAAGATCAGGGACGGAGCCGCATCATGCTACAGAATCATGGCACTTTGCGCGTTTATGCCGAACACGGATCCGGGCGGCTGTTGGGAGCCGAACTGGCCGGGCCGCGCGCCGAACACTTGGCACATTTGCTGGCCTGGGCCTGCCAGAGCAAGATGACCATTAGCGATATGCTAGCGCTGCCGTTCTATCATCCGGTGGTCGAAGAAGGTTTGCGCACCGCGTTGCGCGATGCCCAATATCAGCTGACGCATGCAAGCACTTCCGACGACATGTCGATTGTTGGCAGATAGCCATGACAGCCTGTATCATCATTGGCGATGCAGCGCCGGCAACACCGCTGTCAGCTTTCCAGAAAGCTATTCGCTATACTTGCATTTTATAAATGAAGGAGCCGCACAATGTATAAGTCCACCCTGAAAACAACTAGAAGCGACATCAGAACTCTGGTGAGGGACGCACAGGAATTATTCCGGGAAGCGGCGGCAAGCACCGGCCAAAAAGCCGAGGATTTACGTGTTAGAGGTTTGGAGTTGCTCGACTCGGCGGTTGCCACGGCACAAGACGTGCAAGCAGTAGCACTCGAAACCGGCAAGGAAATCGCCGCATCGACCGACGATTACGTACAGGAAAATCCATGGCGCGCGGTCGCCATTTCCGCAGGCATCGGCTTGCTGGTCGGCCTGGTCATCGCCCGTAAATAATTGCAGCATAACTTTCAGGCACGCATGAACCCACAATCACCCAAACGCCCGGGTCTGGTGTCCGGCCTGGTCGGCACTGCCAAAAGCTTGTTTGCGCTGATGATCAGCCGCATCGAACTGGCCGCGCTGGAATTCTCCGAGATCGGATCCCACCTGCTCAAGCTATTACTGGTCTGCGCGTTCAGCATGGTCGCGCTGTGGTTTGCGCTTGCATTCTGGAGTGCGCTGGTGGTGGTTCTTGCGTGGGATGCTCTGGGATACAAAATATTGCTGATTCTGGCCGTGCTGTTCACCATCGTTGCGATCGGAGCGGGTCTCTATGTGCGTAGCGTACTCCGGCAAGGCCGGCTCGGCTTGCCGGTCACCATCGCAGAGTTGCGCAAGGATCGCGATGCATTACTTTAACCATGAGGCCTGACATGATCAATCACGCAGGACCGGATACAAACCATCGTTCGCCGGCAGAGCGCAAGCGGCAACTGGTGCAGGAAGGCGCCGCATTCCGCGCCGAAATGATCAATGCGCGCAATGTGGTCAGGGCCAGCCTGAACAGCAGATCGCTCGTGACAAATTTATTCGGACGAGTCGCAGGGATCGCCTCTTCGCTGTTCGATAAGCCGTTAAATATCAAACCCGGCAATTTACAATCCCTGGCGCCGCTATTAATGGCTGGCGTGTCATTGCTGTCAAAGCGCGGCGCTCGCAAGACAGTCCTGATCGGTGGCGGAATCATTGCTGCAATCGCTGCGGCCACTTATATGAACAGCCGCAATGCAACTAAAGATGATGAGTAGCATCTATCCAGCCGGGGAAACGATGCGAGATTTCTCGGTCGCCCTTGCTTAAACGAACTCCAACTTCGAGAGAAACGAACATGACTACACTTAAAATTGGCGCCCTGACATTGGCCGCAACAATGGCAATCACCGGCTGTGCCGACATGACGCCGACCCAACGCGGCACCGCAACCGGCGCCGGTGTTGGTGCTGGCGTCGGCGCCCTGCTCGGTGCGGTTACCGGTCCAGGCGGCGGCGGCCGTGCTGCCGGCGGCGCAGCGATCGGCGGCGCAATCGGCGCCGTGGTCGGCAATATCTGGTCGAACAAGATGGAAAACCAAAAACGAGCAATGGAACAGGCCACCCAGGGCACCGGCGTCCAAGTCAGCCAGACTGCCGATAATCGCCTGAAACTGGATATTCCAAGCGACATTTCGTTTAATACCGGCAGCGCCGATATTCAACCGAATTTCCGCGCCGTTCTCGAACGATTCGCAACGACATTGGAAGAGAACCCGGCCACTGTAGTGACCATCATCGGCCATACCGACAATACCGGCAGCGATGCCATTAACGATCCGCTGTCCTTGCATCGTGCTACACGTACGCGCGACTTCCTGACAGGTCGCGGTGTCTCGCCGAATCGCTTCAGTATCGACGGCCGCGGCTCGCATGAACCGTTGGTTGCCAATAATAGCGATGCCAACCGCGCCAGAAACCGCCGTGTGGAAATCTTTGTTGCAGAACAGCAGCGCTAATTGAAAGACTCGCCGGGGCAAATCAGCACTTATCCCCGACCATAAAAAAAGCCGACTCGCGAGTCGGCTTTTTTATTAGGTGCTGCAAACTTACTTTGTTACCGGTTCCGATGCAGCACTTGCAGCCGCCGTAGCAGCGGCTGGCGCTGGGACTGCTGGTTCCTTGAACTTGCCGCCGGATTGGTTGGCCATGTAGACCACAGCGCGCGCAACCTCGACGTCATCCAGATCAGGATTGCCGCCCTTGGCCGGCATTGCCCGCAAGCCGTGCAGCGCGTGATCCAATACCTTGTCAAAGCCTGCGGCGATACGTGGCCCCCAGGCTCCAGCATCACCCACCTTCGGGGCACCGGCGACACCCGCTGCGTGGCAGGCAGCACAAGTGGACTTGAAAACTTCTTCACCGGCCAGCAATTGCTTGGGCGCGTTGACATCCTTGAATGTAAAGCCGGCATCAGCGACTGGACTGATACGTGCAGTGACCGCTTCCGCAGTTTGGCTGTCCGAGCCCGCGCCGACCTTCTTGTCGTGGGTTACATACTGCACCAGCAGCACGATGCAAATAATGGGGACCAAAAAGCCCGCCGCGATGGCGACTATCAGTTGCTTCGGCGTCTTGATTGCGGATTGATGTTCTTCGTTATGTGCGTCGCTCATAATTCCCTCAGTACGATTTTCAAAGCCGATAGCCGGATATGCACACTACGCAGATAACCGGAACAGCGCACGGTACCTCGCCAAACCCTTGATTATAGTCGCAATAAATTCTATTTGGAACGAGAAACCCGTGCTTTACGTGGACGCGCGCGCAGAAAAACGGTATCCTTCATGCCTCTTCACCGTTCTTCCTACGCGGCTGTAGCTCAGTGGATAGAGTATTGGCCTCCGAAGCCAAGGGTCGTGGGTTCGATCCCCGCCAGCCGCACCATTCTTTCGCTTGTAAATCAATACCTTACGTACTGCAAAAATTGGCAGTGCGTTACGATGCCTGGCATTTCTAGGTACCGAGGGTGTGCAGCTTTGCGCCGAAGCCCGCTTGTATTTGAGCCCGAATACAGTGGGCGCGTTGGTTCCGATATAAATCGATCCTAAGCTTTGTTCAGACCGGGCCAAAGCCGAGGTCCGCCATCGCCATAGCGATCATCAAAGCGCTGTAACAATGCCTCGCGCACCGAATCGGGCAAACTGGGGAATTTATCGCCTTGTTCTATGGCCGCGTATTCTTCACCCGCTTTGGCAAGATCATTAGGGATATTGAAGCCGGCGACGAAATCGTTTTGCCACTGCTCAGTGACTTTGTTGACGAGCTCCACCCGGGCAGTGTGATTCAATACACTGAACTCATCGACGCCGGCGCTGATTCTCCGTACCGTCTCGGTCAGTCCTTCTTCGGTCAGCGGGGCTTTGGTGAACTCTCTAACAGCATGTGAGCCACTCGTCTTCGTCATGTCACTCTCCTTCGGTTAGGTGATTCGATGGTAGACAGCCCGCTTTCGCGCGATGTTTTTAGCATAGCAAATGCCGGAGACGAATGCTCCCGGATTCCACGCTTTTTGAATTCAACCCCGCATCTCAAGCCGTAGCGAAAAAGCGTTCCTGCATTTCTTCCAGGCCTAGCGTGTGCAGCACTTCATGCAAACGTTCGGTCGGCCGTTTGCGCGGCAAATCCTTGTAACTGGCGATAATCAATTCATTTTTCATCGAATGTTCCCAGCCAACCAATTCGGTTACATTGACCTGGTAGCCGTGCGCCTCCAGTTGCAGGCAGCGCAGCACATTGGTGACCTGGCTACCGAACTCGCGGGTGTGCAGCGGATGGCGCCAAATTTCCGTCAGCGCTTCCTTGGCCAGGGATTTCGCTTTGTTTTTCTTCAGGACGGATGCAACTTCAGCCTGGCAACAAGGCACCAGCACCATGAAGCGAGCCTGTTTTTTCAGCCCGAATTGAATCGCGTCGTCGGTTGCAGTATTGCAGGCATGCAGCGCTGTCACGACATCGATCCGCGCCGGCAACAGGTCTGATTGTATGGAGTCGGCTACCGACAAATTGAGAAATGACATGCCCGGGAAATCCAGTCGCTGCGCCAACTCTTGCGATTTCCTGACCAGCTCTTCGCGGGTTTCTATGCCAAAGATATGGGAGCCGTTATTCAGCGCCTTGAAGAACAGGTCGTACAGAATGAAACCGAGATACGATTTGCCGGCGCCATGGTCCACCAACTGCACGTCGACATGGTCACGCTGGACTTCTTGCAACAGCGGCTCGATGAACTGATACAGATGGTAGACCTGCTTGAGTTTGCGACGGCTGTCTTGATTCAACTTGCCATCGCGCGTCAGGATGTGCAATTCCTTTAACAGTTCGATCGACTGGCCCGGCCGAATTTCGTGCTTGGCTTGCTGTGGATTGGGGGAGATGGACTCTTGCTGAATACGGTTCATGGATCGTGCTTCCTGGCAGCCGAGCTAGCCGGCGATCCTGACAAGTATAGCGACTTCAACAGCCATCAGCGGGCTTTGTCGGGACAAAAGCGGAAAAAGGCGGCTAGGCATGCCCGCTCAGGCTGCTGATCGTACTCGAATAGCGGCCCAGTTCGATGTCGTTTTGGAAGCCCATTTTTTTCATGGCCGAAGCTTTTTGCAGCCCCACGGTCTTGACGCTTTTATTTAGCCGCTTGGCGATTTCATGCAGGCTGTGGCCGACTATATACATCCTCAACACCTCCGCTTCACTCCGAGTAGGCAATTTCCCGCTGGGACCTTTCTTCAATAGCTGCCGCACCGACTTGCCCACATATTGCAAATTATGTGAGACATCTTGTATCGCATTGCTGATTTCCGTAATTTCATCGCTCTTGTGCAACAAACCTTTCACTCCGCTACAAATGATCTGATACAGGACGGTCGGCATGACGTTCATCGTCAGGACGATGACCGATACCGACGGGTACTTGCGCTTGATCATGGCGAGTAGCGCATTGCCGTCGCCAATGCGATTGATGGGCATGGAAAACTCCATGATCAACATATCGCAGCGCGTGTCTTTCAAGCGAGCCAGCAACTCGTCGGTAGACGAGGCCGTGGCCACCACCATATAACCAGGCATTTGATCGATGTAATCCCGCATTCCGGTGATGATGATCGGATGATCGTCAGCCAGGATTATCTTAATCATGAAAACTCCTAAAAATCGTTATTAATAAATGCCTGTAGCGATAGCATGCGCTTGCTTGGTCCAGGTGCAGGTCGTCAAACACCCTTCTATTACCGGTGCGCAGGTAGATAGAAAAATTGTATTTTTGCTATTCATAGGTAAAAGTATGCAGCTCGACAATATCGAGAGATATAAGGTTTTGCCCTAAAAATCGGGCTTAAATGCGGATTCCTGGAACAGAATGATTAAGATCAATGGTGACAATATGCCAACAATTATTATGCGCGCAGAAGATGAACGGACTGATGCCCGGACCAGTTCATGACCAGTTCTGCAATTTACAAAGAGAAATCAATTTGAAGATTGTCCTAGCAGATGATCACCCACTGATTCTGGCTGGGGTGAGCACCTACATTCACCGCTTGCCGGGTTGCCGCGTGGTAGCTACCGCGGCCAGCTCCGATGAATTAATCAATTGCCTGGAGTTGATTCCTTGCGACCTGGTCATCACGGAATTTTCGATGCCAATGGCACGCATTGGCGATGGGCTATACCTGCTGTCCTACATCAAGCGCCATTACCCTAAAAAATGGGTCATCGTCCTGACAATGAACGAGATTCCTGCCGTGCTATATCAAATCAGCCATAGCGGGGTGAATGGCTTGCTGCACAAAAGCGATGAAACTCCCGAAATCGGCAAGGCGATTCAGAGCGTCTCGTGCAAGAAACCTTATATGGGGTCAGCTCTACGGATGTTGTTGCAGCATGGTCATGATGCACGGATACCAACCCCGCGCGAAACCGAAGTATTACGACTTTATGCGGCCGGCCATAACCTGGACGAGATCTCGGCGCGCTTGAGTAGAAGTAAAAAAACGATCAGCTTGCAAAAAGCCGCTGTGATGAAAAAGCTGGGGTTGCGCAATGACATCGCGCTAGGTCGTTACTGTGCGGCGGTCAGCGGCGACACGAATGCACAGCCTGAAAGCGCTGATTGGCCGTTCCCCCGCTGCCTGGCCACACTGCATACACCATGGATAAGAGGTGCCGGCGGGCGCATGCGATGAATATTCCTCAAACGTCAAATATCAACCGGGTCCACTTCCAGCGACCATTTCGCCCGCGTCTTAATACCGCGCAACAGCGCCATCCAGTCTGTCAAAAATGCCTGCAGGCCCGGCCGCGACGGGCACTCGATCAACAATTGCGCGCGGTCGACATTGGCAACGCGGGTCATGGTCATCGGAATCGGGTCGTGGATCGTAATGCCTGCGTGTTCGATACAGGTCGCCGCCTGCTGCAGGAAGTCGATCGCGGTTTCCAGTTCGCGCGCTTCGGCCCGCAGCAAAGCCTGATAGATATACGGCGGCAAGCAGGCTTGCTGGCGCTCTTCCAGCAACGATGTCGCGAAATGGTCGTAATCATGCGCGATCACTGCCGCGTACAGCGGATGCTGCGGATAGCGGGTCTGGATCAACACTTCGCTCGGACTGCCGCCCTCTTTCTGCGCGGCGCGGCCGGCGCGGCCGGCGACCTGCATCAGTTGCGCAAACAAGCGTTCGCTGGCGCGGTAATCGTGCGAAAACAGCGCGGTGTCGGGATTCAGGATGCCGACCAGGGTCAGTTTTTTAAAGTCATGCCCCTTGGCCACCATTTGCGTGCCGATCAGGATATCCACATCGCCCCGGTGCACGCTGTCGAAAGCCGCTTGCGCACTCCCCTTGCGACGGGTGGAATCGGCGTCGATGCGCAGCACCCGCGCTTCCGGAAACATTGCCTGCAGCCCCTCCTCCAAGCGCTGCGTACCGCGTCCGAGCGGTTGCAAGTCGATGTTGCCGCAAGTCGGGCAGGACTTCGGAATCCGTAATTCAAGGCTGCAATGATGGCAACGCAAACGGTGTTCCGGCTTGTGCAGCACCATGAACGAAGTGCAACGGGTGCAGTTGCTGACCCAGCCGCAGGCATCGCACGCAATCACCGGCGCATAACCGCGCCGATTAAGGAATAACAACGATTGCTCGCCGCGTTGCAAGCGCTGCTTAAGCGCACTGACCAGGGTTGAAGTCAGCCCTTCGCTGGGTTTGTCGCGCTCCATGTCGATCAATCGGACCGCCGGCAATACCGCGTCCTTGACCGCGCGTTCGCGCAGTTCCAGTTTCCGATAGCGCCCCGATTGCGAGTGGTGCCAGGTTTCCAGCGACGGCGTGGCCGATCCCAGTACGATCGGAATGCCGAGCTGGTGCGCGCGCCACACCGCCAGATCGCGTGCGGAGTAACGCAATCCCTCTTGTTGTTTGTAAGAAGGATCGTGTTCTTCGTCGATCACAATCAGTTTCAACTGTGGCAACGATGCCAGCACCGCCAGACGCGTACCGAGAATAATGCGCGCCTGCCCCGAATGCGCAGCCAGCCAGTGCCGCATGCGCTCCCCCTCCGCCAGACCGCTGTGCAGAGTCGCCACCATCACGCCTGGAAAACGAGCGCGAATATTGCCTTCCAGCTGGGGGGTCAGATTGATTTCCGGCACCAGGATCAGGATTTGCGCCGGGTTATTCAAGCTTTTATCGCTTTGCGCAAGAATTTGTGCCGCCGCCTGCAGATACACCTCGGTCTTGCCGCTACCGGTTACGCCATACAGCAGCGTTGGCGCAAACCCGTTGGCGCCAGCGATCGCATCTGCCGCCTGCTGTTGCGACGGGTTAAGCGGCGGCACGTCAATCGGCGTGGCATCGTGCGCGTCACCGGCTTGCTGCAACTTCTTGAGGCCGCGATCCAAGGCCACCGATTTCAATGCGCGCAGGTTTTTCGGCAAGCCGGGCAGCGCTACCTCGCCCAGCGGCCGCTGGTAATAATCGGCGGCAAAGCGACACAGAGCCAGCCATTGCGGCGACAGCGGCAGCAATTGATGCCGCACGGCTTGCACATTCTTTAACTTGGCTTCCGGCACCATGCTGCTATCACTGGTCCCGACAATCATGCCGACCACTTCGCGGCGGCCGAATGACAATTGCACCAACTGACCGGGCTGCGGCATAGGTTCGCTATCGTCGGCGGCCTGCCAACGGTAATCGAAGCTGCTGTCAAGAGGAGTGTCAAGGACGATTTGAAGGATGCTTTGTTTCACGAAGTTAATTTAAGTCTTGAAGAAGTCGGCTAACTATCGGTTTCATATGTGCTTTTCAAGCTATCCACAATATCTGTGGATAACTTTGTGGACAATCGCCGCTTGACAGCCGGGAAGCCCCTATCTGCGTGAGATTCGACGAAATGCTCAAACCGGGAGCAAAAAAAATTATGTTTAAAATCAACAACTTAAAAAATATAATTTTGCCCTGAAAAAATATTTTTGTTTTTTTTAGTGCCCTATCGGAAACCAGAATCTGTGCATAAGTAAATTCAAACGCCCCAAAAGAGAGCAGCTTTCGGCACAAATTGCAAGTCATCCCATACAAGCAAACTATCGCGGCGTCCCAACAAATTTATGCAGATGTCAAGCCTCCGCCGACTGCCCGGCGTCCTCGCACAGGCCTGTCATCTTAATGTAATACATTAAGAATCATCCTAACTATCGGTTTCATAAGCACTTTTCAAACTATCCACAATTTCTGTGGATAACTTTGTGGGTAAGTCGCTATTGACAGCCTGCAGCCTCATATTTGATGCGGGTTTCAATAAACTGCCCAAACTAGGTGCAAGAATTTAATCAATTAAAATCAATGACTTACAAAACTCGCAGCAGCCCAGAATAATAAATATAGATATAAATAATTACCGTGACGGTCAAAATTATTTTGTGCATAACTTGCCCAAAATGGACGGTCGATGTGGTAAAGGGGAGGTCGTGCGGGGACGCAAATCACCAGAATGGATCAGGCGCAATGCCGGCCCTTCCCGCCCAATCCCGGGCAGGAAGTTCCACGCCGGCGGCACTTGCCTTGCGATCAACGCATCTTGCGACTGATTTCGTGCACCGCATCGACCATGACCGCGACAGCCTCCGGCGGCGTGAACTGCGAAATGCCATGCCCTAGATTGAAGACGTGGCCGCTGCCGGCTTGCGGCGCACCAAACGCGCTCAGCACCTGATTGACTTCGGCCCGGATTTGCTCCGGTTTGGCGAACAGCACGGCGGGGTCGAGATTTCCTTGCAGCGCGACTTTTTGACCGACCCGAGCCCGGGCCTCGGTCAGATTGACGGTCCAGTCGAGACCGACCGCATCCGCACCGATGTCGGCAATTTGCTCCAGCCACAAACCGCCGCCCTTGGTAAATACAATCGCCGGAATCGGCACGCCGTCCTTCTCGCGTTGCAGCAGACCGACCACCTGGCGCATGTAATCCAGCGAGAATTGCTGATAGGCGCCATCCGCCAACGCACCGCCCCAGGAATCGAAAATCATCACGGCTTGCGCCCCGGCGTCGATTTGCGCATTCAAGTAGCTCGCCACCGCCACCGCGTTGGTGCTGAGGATGTGATGCATCAAATCGGGGCGGTTGTACAACATGGTTTTGACGGTATGGAATTCCCGCGAACCGGCCCCCTCCACCATGTAGCATGCCAAGGTCCACGGACTGCCGGAAAACCCGATCAGCGGCACCCGGCCGTTCAGTTCGGTGCGAATCTGCGTGACCGCATCGAAAACATAATCCAGGCTGCCCGGCTCCGGCAGCCGCAACGCCATGACTTCTTTCTCATCGCGCAGCGGGCGTTCGAACTTGGGGCCTTCGCCATCGGCAAAATACAAACCCAGCCCCATCGCATCCGGCACCGTCAGAATGTCCGAAAACAGGATCGCCGCATCCAGCGGATAGCGATCCAGCGGCTGCAGCGTGACTTCGGTGGCGTAGTCCGGGTTTTTGGCCAGCCCCATGAAAGAGCCGGCGCGGGCGCGGGTGGCTCGATACTCCGGCAGATAGCGGCCAGCCTGGCGCATCAGCCATAACGGCGTGTATTCCGTCGGCTGGCGCAGCAATGCGCGCAAAAAGGTGTCGTTCTGGAGCGGAGCGAATTGTGGCATAGGAGGCAATAGATGGCGTGTAATAACTGGCTATTATCGCATTCAAAACCTGCCCGCACATTGGACGGCGCGGCCGGACGCGCGATGATTAATATCGCGCGTCCGGCACGGGGGTGATCGCGGCTTAACTGTAAACCGGGAGTGCCAAAACCAGCTTGATCACCAGCGCATTGGCAAGATCGATAAAGAAGGCGCTGACCATAGGCACCACCAGGAAAGCCAGCGGCGACGGCCCGAAGCGATCTGTGACCGCCTGCATATTGGCGATCGCGGTCGGCGTCGCGCCCAGCCCAAAACCGCAATGACCCGCGGCCAACACAGCGGCATCGTAATTGGCGCCCATCACGCGAAACGTCACAAAAATCGCATACGCCGCCATCGCCACCGCCTGCACCGCCAGGATCACCAGCACCGGCAACGCCAGCGAAGCCAGATCCCACAGACGCAAGTTCATCAGCGCCATCGCCAGAAACAAGGACAGGCTGACATTGCCCAACACCGAAATGGCGCGCTCGAAGATCTTGTAACCGACCAGCAGCGACAGCCCATTGCTTAACAAGACGCCGACAAACAGCACGCAAACGAAAGTCGGCAGCTCGAACGCCGTCCCGTTCAAGCGGGCCGCGATGATCCCGCCGACCGAAAGACTCACCGCGATCATCGCCAGTGCCTCGACAAAGGCTTGTGGCGTAATCAACTGGATCGCCTTGGGTTGCTCGAAACCGAGCGGCACGGCCGTGTTTTGCGCCTGATTTTCAGGCAGCTTGACGCGCTTGGCCAGCAGACGCGCCACCGGGCCGCCTATCAGTCCGCCCAGGATCAAGCCGAAGGTTGCGCAGGCCATCGCGATTTCGGTCGCCGCCGCCAAGCCGTGCCGCTCCGAAAACACCCGCCCCCAAGCCGCGCCGGTACCGTGTCCGCCCGACAGCGTAATCGACCCTCCCAGCAAACCGATCAGCGGGTCCAGCCCCATCAGCTTGGCCAAGCCGATCCCCAGCGCGTCCTGCAAGACCAGCAAGCCAAGCACCACGCCTAAAAATATTGCCAAGGTACGGCCGCCCGCTTTCAAGCTGGCAAGATTGGCATTCAAGCCTATCGTGGCGAAGAACGCCAGCATCAGCGGCGTTTGCAAGGTGTTATCGAAATTCACCTGGATGTCCGACACACCGCGCAAGGCCAACAAAGCCAGCGCCACCAACAAGCCGCCGACCACCGGTTCCGGGATGCTATACGCCTTCAGCATCGGCGAGCTGGAAACGATCTTGCGCCCCAGCAGCAATACCAGCGACGCCGCCACCAGCGTCCCCAAGATATCTAGACTAAACATTGGATTCCCCTTCCTATTCGAGAAAGATGCCGGCTTTACAACCAGCTTCATATTGCATAGGAGAGTACTTATAGCCGCGACGCCTGTTCGCCCGCCAGAATCGTCAAGAGAATCTCAAAGACCTTTCAAATCTTCCATCGGCGCCAGATGCGCCACCACCAGGTCATCCATAAACGCCTGCAACACCTCGCCCCGGCTCGCTTGGCGGCGCACCACCATATGCAGCGTGACCTCATAACACAGCGATTGCGGATTCAAGGCCGCCAGCATGCCCTGCTGCACCATCGGCGCGGCGAAATGTTCCGGCAAGAAGCCAAGATGGCGTCCGGACAGAATCAGCACCGCTACCGCCTCCATATTGTCGGCGCGCGCCGTCTTCCGAGCGGGTGAAAAGATGCCGTTCGGCCCATCCACTTCCGGCAGCGGATAACTGCGCCACGCCCAGTCATGGGCCAGCAATGCCGACTTCGGCAGATTTCCGGCTTGCGCAAATAGCGGATGACTGCGGGCGCAATAAGCCGTCTGCCGCTCCGTGTACAGCGGCACATACTCCAGGCTCGGCAAACGATGCCAAAAATAGCCGATGCCGACATCCAGCCGGCCATTGACCACCTCCTCTTCCAGCTGGCCCGGCGCCACCACGGCCAGCGCCAGCGTCACCGCTTCGCTGCGGCGGCGAAAGCGGGCGATGGCCTGGCTCAGGCGGGCATTGGCGCTGATTGCCGCATGCCCGATCAGGCCGAGATCCAGCTTGCCGACCAGTTTGTCCTCCATTTGCCGCGCTTCCTGGCAAAAGTGATCGATGCTTTCCAGCAGGCGGCGGCTGGCCTGCGCGAACTGCTCGCCTTTCGGCGTCAGTCGAAACCCGCCGCGGCCGCGCTCGCACAAGCGGAAGCCAAGCCGGGTTTCCAGCGTTGCCAATTGGGTGCTGATGGTGGACTGGCTGACGTTCAAGGCGGTTTGCGCAGCGGACAATCCGCCGGCGTCGAGCACCGCCAGGAAGACGCGAATCAGGCGCAGATCGAGATCGGACAGGTTCTTGAGCATAAGGGAATGCGGTGCGCCGACGGTTGAAATAGTGTCGACAATACATCTATTTACATCAATGCAAGCGTTGCATCACATGCATTTTTAATCAGCTTAATTGCCATTACAGTGCCTCTTTATCCCCTCGTCCCGGAGTCAGCCATGTCAGCCAGTTCCCTGTTCCAACCGCTAGGCGGCAACGAAATGCCGCGCTTTGGCGGCATCGCCACCATGATGCGGCTGCCGCAGGTCACCAGCAGCGCCGAACTGGACGCCTGTTTTGTCGGCGTGCCGTTCGACCTCGGCACTTCCAACCGCTCCGGCGCCCGCTTCGGCCCGCGCCAGATCCGTACCGAGTCGGTCTTGCTGCGGCCGTACAACATGGCGACCCGCGCCGCGCCGTTCGACGCGCTGCAAGTTGCCGACATTGGCGACGTCGCCATCAATCCATACAACCTGCCGGACTCGATCCGACTGATAGAAAACGCCTACGACCGCATCGTCGCCTCCGGCTGCAAGCCGATCACGCTGGGCGGCGATCACACCATTGCGCTGCCTATCCTGCGCGCCCTGCATCGCAAATACGGCAAGCTCGGCCTGATCCACGTCGACGCCCACGCCGACGTCAACGACACCATGTTCGGAGAAAAAATCGCCCACGGCACACCGTTCCGCCGCGCCGTCGAAGAAGGCTTGCTGGATTGCGGGCGGGTGGTGCAAATCGGCCTGCGCGGCACCGGCTACACAGCGGAAGATTTCGACTGGTGTCGCGATCAAGGCTTCAAAGTGGTGCAAGTAGAAGAATGCTGGAACAAATCGCTGGCGCCGTTGATGGCGGAAGTGCGCAGCCGTCTGGCCGGCGGTCCGGTTTACCTGAGTTTCGACATCGACGGCATCGACCCCGCCTACGCTCCCGGCACCGGCACCCCGGAAATCGCCGGCCTGAGCGTACCGCAAGCGCTAGAAATCATTCGCGGCGCCTGGGGGTTGGATCTGGTAGGCGCCGATCTCGTGGAAGTCGCGCCGCCTTACGATGCGCACGGCACGACCGCCTTGCTGGCGGCTAATCTGGCGTTTGAAATGTTGTGTGTGTTGCCGGGGGTGCCAAGACGTTAAGTGCGGCCATATAAAACTGTAGAAATCACATACTACTCAAGCTGCTAATGGATGAACCTCGTGTGCAATCCTGACACCATCATTGGCCCACACTGTGCGCAAATCATAGGTGGCTTGTAGATTGGCCCAAAATTCAGGCGTAGTGCCAAAATAGCGCGCTAAACGTAATGCCGTCTCTGGCGAAATTGCACGGCGGCAGCGCACGATGTCGTTGATGCGAGTAGCAGGGACATGTAAGGCCATCGCTAAAGCATTAGACGACATCTTAAGTGGCGCAAGAAAATCTTCACGCAACACTTCGCCGGGGTGAATGGGTTCTATTCGTTCCCCGGTAGTCAGATCAGAAAAATCGGTCGAATGTAGCTGGTCACGTGTGATGGTCATACAACCTCCTGGTTAGTGATAGTCAACGATTTCAACATCGTATGCGTTGCCGCTATCAAATTTAAAGCAAACTCGCCATTGAGCGTTAATACGGATGCTCCATTGCCCTTTGCGATTTCTTTTTAGGGCTTCGAGATGGTTAGATGGAGGAGTACGCAAATCTTCAATAGCAATTGCGGCATCAAGCATCTGTAATTTGCGTATCGCAACCCGCTGTATTTCGCGTGGCAAAGTTTTGACAAACTGAGCGGTAAAAATGGCAGCAGTTGCTTTGTCAGCGAATGTCTTAATCATGAAGACGATTATATAACGCCATACGTTAAACGAAAGGCGTTGCATTGTGATTTCGGGTTTGTGTTTCGGGGAAAACCATCAGCTCGGTTCCTGGACGGCGCTGCTGAATCACTTCCAGCACTCTTGCCAGATTGGTCTCCGGTTCGCCATCACGGATCGTAATCTGGGCCAGTTCAATCTTCATATTTGTCCGATCTCCGAGCTATGCGACTTAAATCCCGCCCATGCACAAATACTTCACAACTTGATACTCCTCGATCCCGTACTTCGAGCCTTCGCGCCCCAACCCGGATTGCTTGACCCCGCCGAACGGCGCGACCTCATTCGAAATCAGCCCGGTGTTGATGCCCACCATGCCGCTTTCGAGGCCTTCCGCCACTCTCCAGATGCGGCCGATATCGCGTGAATAAAAATAGCTGGCGAGGCCGAATTCGCTATCGTTCGCCAGCGCCAGCACTTCGTCGTCGGTCTTGAAACGGAACAAGGGCGCCATCGGGCCGAAGGTTTCTTCCCGCGCCACCAGCATGTCGGCCCGGACCTCGGCCAGCACGGTCGGCTCGAAGAAAGTGTGGCCGAGCGCATGGCGCTTGCCGCCGGCCAGGATGCGTGCGCCCTTGGCGACCGCATCGGCGATGTGCTGCTCGACTTTGGCGACCGCCTTTTGATCGATCAGCGGGCCTTGAGTGACGCCTTCCTGCTGGCCATTGCCGACCTTCAGCTTGGCTACCGCAGCCACCAGCTTTTGGGCGAAGGCATCGTACACGCCATCCTGCACATACAGGCGGTTGGCGCAGACGCAAGTCTGGCCGGCGTTGCGATATTTGGACGCCATCGCGCCCTCCACCGCGGCATCCAGATCGGCATCGTCAAATACGATGAACGGCGCGTTGCCGCCCAATTCCAGCGACAGCTTCTTGATGCTTGGCGCGCATTGCTGCATCAGCAGGCGGCCGACCGCGGTCGAGCCGGTGAAGGTCAGTTTGCGCACGATAGGGTTGCTGGTCATTTCGGCCCCGATCTCACGCGCCGCGCCGGTGACCACGCTGAACACGCCGGCCGGCACGCCGGCGCGCTCGGCCAATACCGCCAGCGCCAGCGCCGAGAACGGGGTCGCCTCCGCCGGTTTCAGCACCATCGGACAACCGGCGGCGAGTGCCGGGCCAGCCTTGCGGGTAATCATCGCCGCCGGGAAATTCCACGGCGTAATCGCCGCGCAGACGCCGATCGGCTCCTTGATCACGACAATCCGCGAGTTGGGCGAAGGCGACGGAATGGTATCGCCGCCGGCGCGCTTGCCCTCTTCCGCGAACCATTCGATGAACGAGGCGGCGTAGGCGATTTCGCCTTTGGATTCGGCCAGCGGCTTGCCTTGTTCCATCGTCATGATCAGTGCCAGGTCATCCTGATTGGCCAGCATCAAATCGTTCCATTTGCGTAAAACGACGCTGCGCTCCTTGGCGGTCTTGCGCCGCCATAGACGCCAGGCATCGTCGGCGGCGCTGATCGCCCTCTTGGTTTCGGCCGCACCCATCAGCGGCACGCTGCCGATGGTTTCGCCGGTAGCGGGGTTGTGGACCGGGTGCACGGCGCCGCTATCGGCATCGCACCATTCGCCATTGATATAGGCTTGCTGACGGAACAGGGTTGGGTCTTTCAATTGCAACATGGTAGGGCTCCTGATGGGGACAGTGATTCTGAATGCTATCTCTATATGCTGGCGAGCGCCTTGTTGCGGCCGCGTATCCATTCCAATGCCAGCAGCAGACAGGTGGAAAACACGATCAGGATGGTGGCCAGCGCGGCAATCGTCGGACTGATATTTTCCTTGATGCCGGTGAACATCTGACGCGGCAAGGTGGCTTGCCCGGGACCGGCGACAAACAAAGTCACCACCACATCGTCGAACGAGGTGGCAAACGCGAACAACGCGCCTGAAATCAAACCCGGCGCAATCACCGGCAAGGTAATCCGGAAGAAAGTCGCCAACGGTCCGGCCCCCAGGCTGAGGCTGGCGCGCACCAGGTTGTGGTTGAATCCCTGCAGCGTCGCCAACACCGTAGTCACCACGAACGGCGCACCCAGCGCGGCGTGCGCCAGGATCAGGCCGGTGTAACTGTCGGCCAAGCCGATCCGGGCGAAGAACAAGTACACGCCGACTCCGACCACCACCACCGGCACCACCATCGGCGAGATCAGCACAGCCATCAGCACACCCTTGCCGCGAAAATCTGCTTTATTCAAGCCGACCGCCGCCAGGGTGCCGAGCACGGTTGCCAGCAGCGTTGCCAGCGGCGCGACGATAAAACTGTTTTTGGCGGCATTGATCCACGCATCCGAATGCAACAGGTTCTGATACCAGCGCAACGAGAAGCCCTGGATCGGATAGACCAGAAAGGTGCTGTCGCTGAACGACAAAGGGACGATCACCAGGATAGGCAGCAACAGGAACAGCAACGCCAGCAGATTGAAGCCGCGCGCAAAGAAAAACCAGACGCGCTCGATCAACGAGACATAAGGCGGGAACCGCGGAAATATTTTCATCATCTTCATGACCTAGACCATGCTCACATCGAGTTTGCTAAAGCGGCGATACAGCGCATACAGCACCAGCGTCGCGGCGAACAGCAAGGCCCCGAGCGCGCATGCCATGCCCCAGTTGATCGTGACGTTGGTGAAATAGGCGATGTAATAACTGACCATCTGTTCGTTCGGCCCGCCCAGCAGCGCCGGCGTGATGTAGTAGCCGACCGACAGAATAAATACCAGCAACGCGCCGGCCGCTATCCCGGGACAGGTTTGCGGCACATAGACCCGCCAGAACGCGGCAAACGGATGGCTGCCGAGCGACACCGCGGCCCGCAAATAGGTCGGCGGAATCGCTTTCATCACGCTATACAGCGGCAGGATCATGAACGGCAGCATGATGTGGGTCATCGCGATATAGACGCCGCTGCGGTTGAACAGCAGTTCCAGTGGCGCCTGGGTCAGTCCGCTGGCCATCAATCCCTTGTTGACCAGCCCTTCCGATTGCAGCAACACGATCCAGGCCGCGACCCGCACCAGCACCGAGGTCCAGAACGGGATCAGCACCAGGATCATGCACAGGTTGGCGCGCCGTTCCGACATGGTGGACAGCCAGTAGGCCAGCGGATAAGCGATCGTCAGACAGGCCAGGGTCGCCACCAGACTCATCCAGAAAGTGCGGCCGAAAATCTTTTGATAGACCGATGCATAGGCGTCGACCCGTTCGATACGGCCGAATGCGTCCTGCTTGAAGTCGAGCGCGGCCAGCAAGTAATACGAGGAATAAGGCGCGGCGTTCTTGGCGATCGCCTGCCACAGCGCCGGCTCGCCCCACTGCGGGTCCAGCTCGATCAGCGCTGGTTTGATCTGCACGGCTGGCAGTTGCTGGCCGTCGTCAGTAGTCAGCGGCAGCGCACGCGCGGTCTTCATGATGATCGAACGCGCGTCGGAGATTTCCGCATTCAAACGGCGCGCCAGCGCACCGGCCGAGCTACCTTCTTTGGCTTTCAGCAAATCCACCGCCAGCGCCGCATATGCCGCATCCGGCGGCGCGCTGCGGCGATCCCAGCCGGCCAGTGCGGTCACGGTGCGCGGCAGCGTGCGCGTGACTTCAGGATTTTCCACCGCACGCTTGAGCAGCAACGCAATCGGCGCCAGGAAAGTCAGCAGCAAAAAAATCGCCAGCGGCGCGATCAGCGCCAGTGCGGCGGCGCGTTTGCGAAATAGTGCCTGATGCAGTTCGCGCTTTAGCGTTGAAACGGGGTTGATGCCGGCGGCGGACGCAATGGTAGTCATGGGGTCTGGAGTTACCAAAAAAAATTCAATTGTCATCAAGAAGTAGGTCGGAAAAGCGCAGCGTCTTCCGACGTATCCGACGCCAAATAGTCGGCGAAATTTGTACCGCCATTACGTCGGAAGGCGCTGCGCTTTTCCGACCTACAAATTCCGAACGGTGTTGCTACCTTGCAGCCCACGCAGCAAACCGCTGTTCCAACTCCTCGCCATGATCGGCCCAGAACGGCAAGCTCAGTTGCAGCGCATCCCTGGCATTGGCTGTGGAGGTCGGCAAGTTCGCCAGCGTTTTGGCATCCAGCAGTTTCAGCGCATTGTTGTTGACCGGGCCGTAAGAGATGGTACTGGCGTAATTCTTTTGCGAGTCCGGGGTGCTGGCGAAAGCGATGAATTTTTCGGCTTGCGCCTTGTTCGGCGTCCCCTTCGGAATCACCCAGTAATCGAGGTTGTAAATACTGCCGCTCCAGCTCACCTTCAGGTTCTTGCCTTCGCGCTGCGCCGAGTCGATCCGGCCGTTATAGGCGGTCGACATGACCACGTCGCCGGCCACCAGGAATTGCGGCGGCTGGGCGCCGGCTTCCCACCATTGGATATGCGGCTTCAACGCGTCCAGCTTGTTGAAGGCGCGATCGGCGCCAGCCTTGGTGCCTAGCACCTTGTACACGTCCGCCGGCGCCACGCCGTCGGCCATCAAGGCGAATTCCAGCGTGTGCAGCGCGCCCTTCTTCATGGCCCGTTTGCCGGGAAATTTTTTGACGTCCCAAAAATCGGCCCAGGTCTTCGGCGCGATTTTCAGCTTGTCGGCATCGTAGGCCAGCACTGTCGACCAGACGAAAGCGCCGACCCCGCACTCATGGAGTGCCGCCGGCAGGAAATCGGTTTTGTTGCCGATTTTTTTGAAGTCGATTTTTTCCAGCAGCCCTTCCTCGCAAGCGCGGCCGATCTCGCCGGCATCGACTTCGACCACATCCCAACTGACCTTCCCGGATTCGACCATGGCCTTGAGCTTGGCCAGCTCGCCGTTGAATTCCACCACCGTCATCTGGTCGCCGCTGGCCTTGGCGAACGGCCGGATATACGCGCTTTTTTGCGCCGCGCCGTTAGCGCCGCCGTAATTGACTATCGTCAGCGCCGCCGCCTGCGCCATGCCAACCGCGGCAATCGACAATGCGGCACTGGCCAGTACTGGTTTGAGAATTTTCCTCATTACGTCTCCTCGTAGTTTTATAACTGGCAGGGCTGGCAGTTGAGAGCGTTTCAAATAAAAATGCGCAAGTGGTCTGGTTTGATATCCAGTGCCACCTGTGCCCCTTCCTGTAATCCGGCCAGTGCCTGGTCGTTCAAACGCAATTTGACGAAGCAGTCGTCCTGCTGCGGTATCGCGCAGCGCACCCGCACGTGATCGCCAAAATAGATCAGGCTGCCGACCTTGGCGCGCAGCGCATCGGGCGCGGCGTTGTCGCTCTGCATCAGCTGAATCCGCTCCGGCCGAATGCAGCCGACCACCGCCTGATTGACGCTGGCGCGGTTGGCATTGACCCCGGTCAGTACGGCGCCGTGCGGCAGACGCAAGGTTCCGGATTCGCCGTCGGTAGTTGCGAGCACGCCGTGCAAGCGGTTGTTGTCGCCGATAAAACCGGCGACGAATTGATTGTCGGGATATTCGTACAGGCGATCGACCGCCGCCAGTTGCTGGATGATGCCCTGGTCGAACACGGCCACCCGGTCCGACATGGTCAGCGCTTCGCTTTGATCATGGGTGACGTAGACAAAGGTGACGCCGAGCCGTTGATGCAGGGCTTTCAGTTCGAGCTGCATGTGCTCGCGCAACTGTTTGTCAAGCGCGCCCAACGGTTCATCCATCAACACCAGTTTGGGATCGAACACCAATGCCCGCGCCAGTGCGATGCGCTGCTGCTGGCCGCCGGACAGCTGGGCCGGATAACGATCGCCGAACTTGCCCATCTGGACCATGTCGAGCGCCTGCCTGACCCGGTCGGCACGCCGGCCGCGATGGATGCGGCGCACCCGCAATGGATAGGCGACGTTCTGCGCCACCGTCATGTGCGGAAACAGCGCGTAATTCTGGAACACCATGCCGATGTTGCGCCGGTGCGGCGGCACCTTGTTAAGCAACTGGCCGTCCAGCCGGATTTCGCCGCCGGTCGGAAACTCGAAGCCGGCCAGCATCATCAGGCAGGTGGTCTTGCCGGAGCCGGATGGGCCCAACAAGGTCAGGAACTCGCCGCGCCTGATCTCCAGATTCAGGTCTTTGACGACCAGGTTCTCGCCGTCATAGGTTTTCTTGACGTGGGAAAACTGCACCAGTGCGTCGCTGGTATTAGCCGCACCAAGTGCGCAATGGGCGGCGATGTTTTCTTGTTTCAACTTGATCTCCTGCCAAAGATGGAATGGCGGCGGCTCTCAGGTCGAGGCGGAAGCCGCGGCGACGGTTTTCATCGCCGCCCGCAGAATGCCCAGCGCCTCGTCCATCAAGCCATCCTCGATGGTCAACGGAAACAAGAAGCGGATGGCATTGCCGTAGACCCCGCAAGTCAGCAAGAGCAAGCCGTTGTTCAGCGCCTCGGCCTGCACCCGCCTGGCAAAGTCGGGATCCGCCTGACGCGTGCCCGGTCGCATGAATTCAAGCGCGACCATCGCGCCCAGGCCGCGTATCTCGGCAATCTGCGGTACCTCGTCGCGCAGGCTTTCCAGCGCGTGCTTCAGCTTTTTACCGAGCAGGTTGGCGCGCTCGACCAGCTGTTCTTCTTCGATCACATCCAGCACCGCCAACGCCGACGCCACTGCCAGCGGATTGCCGGCATAGGTGCCGCCAAGACCGCCGGGCGCTGCCGCATCCATGATCTCGGCCCGTCCGCACACGGCCGACAGCGGCATGCCGCCGGCCAGGCTCTTGGCCATCGTCATCAGGTCGGGAATCACCGCGTAATGTTCGATAGCGAACAGCTTGCCGGTGCGGGCGAAACCGGTTTGCACTTCATCCACGATCAGCAAAATGCCCTGCTCGTCGCACAGCTTGCGCAAGGCCTGCATGAACTCGAACGGGGCCGCATAAAAGCCGCCCTCGCCTTGCACCGGTTCCAGGATGATCGCCGCCACCCGCTGCGGATCGACATCGGCTTTGAACAGCGATTGCAACGCGGCCAGCGCGGCGTCGCTGCTGACGCCATGCAGCGCGACCGGGAACGGCGCGTGATACACCTCGCTCGGGAACGGTCCGAAACCGACCTTGTACGGCACCACTTTGCCGGTCAGCGCCATGCCCATCATGGTGCGGCCGTGGAACGCCCCGGAGAACGCGATGACGGCGGTGCGGCCGGTCGCGGCGCGGGCAATCTTGACCGCATTTTCGACCGCCTCGGCGCCGGTGGAAAAGAACGCGGTCTTCTTGGCATGGCTGCCCGGCGTAACGGCGTTGATGCGCTCCGCCAGTTCGACATAGCCGGCGTACGGCACGATCTGATACGCAGTATGGGTGAATTTGCCGAGTTGCTGCTGGATCGCGGCCACCAGCTTCGGATGGCGGTGGCCGGTATTCAGGACGGCGATGCCGGCCGCGAAATCGATATACCGACGGCCTTCGACGTCCCAGATTTCCGCGTTCAACGCGTGCGATGCGTAGAAGTCGCACATGACGCCGACGCCGCGCGGAGTCGCCGCGTTTTTTCGTTGCTGCAGTTCGGCGTTGCTGAGATTGGCGAGAGTTGATGCGGTGGCCTGGATTGCCTGAACCCCGTCGTTTTTCATATTGGCTCCGTAGTATTTGTTATTCGCTTTGCAATACTACGGCCGTCGTGGCTCTAGAATATAGAGCCAATTTCAATTTTCTGATGGAGCCACTTTGCGCATCGCTTCGCTGACCGACTTTTTGCTGATGCGCATCGAGCGCGGCGCCGGCGGTACGCCTCTCAACCGCCAGATTTATCAGGCCATCCGCGAAGCCATCCTGTCGCAGCTTCTGCCGGCGGGCTGGCAATTGCCGTCATCGCGCGATCTGGCGCGCGAGTTGGGCATCTCGCGCAACACGGCGACTTACGCTTACGAACAATTGATTGCCGAAGGCTATCTGGAGACCCGCACCGGCGCCGGCACCTTCATTGCCGACACCACGCCGGACCGGATTCCCGAGCTCGGGTCAAACCAGCCGCCGCTGACCGATCCGAGCGGCGAGTCCGAACTGTCGGCGCAAGGCGCGCAATTAATCCAGCAAGCCGGGGTCAGCGATTTGCAATGGGGCGCGTTCATGCCCGGCGTGCCGGACGTGACGCTGTTCCCGCACAAGATCTGGAGCCGCTTGCAAAACAAGCACTGGCGCCGCTCACGCCCCGAGCTGCTGACGTACGGCGATGCCGGCGGCTACCTGCCGCTGCGCGCGGCGGTGGCCGACTATCTGCGCATGGCGCGCTCGGTCAACTGCAATGCCGCTCAGGTGATCATTACCACCGGCATCCATCAATCGCTGGATATCGTGGTCAAGCTGCTGGGCGAACACGGCGATAGCGCCTGGGTCGAAGATCCTTGCTACTGGGGCACCCGCAGCGTGCTCAACTCGCTTGGCATCAAGCCGGTGGCGATTCCGGTGGATGCCGAAGGGATGCGCATGCGCCAGGCCGATTTGCTGCAGCCGCCGCGCTTTATCTGCGCCTCGCCGTCGCATCAATATCCGCTCGGGATGGTGATGAGCCTGTCGCGGCGGCGCATGCTGCTGGAGTATGCGGCGAGCCGCAAAGTCTGGATCATCGAAGACGATTACGACAGCGAGTTCCGTTACGGCAGCCGGCCGCTGGCATCGTTGCAAGGTATGGATAGACATGAGCGCGTGCTGTACATGGGCACCTTCAGCAAGACCATGTTTCCCGGTTTGCGGATCGGTTTTCTGGTGGTGCCGGAAGCACTGGCCGGCGCGTTTGCCACCGGCGTCTCCGAACTGTATCGCGGCAGCCAGGTATTCATGCAGGCGATCATGGCCGACTTCATGAGCGAAGGTCATTTTGCTTCGCATATCCGACGCATGCGGCTGCTGTATGCGGAGCGCCTGCAACTGTTGCAAGCCGCCATCGCGCATCACTTCGATGAGCGCATCACGCTGACCGGCGGCGAAGCCGGCCTGCATCTGACGCTAGGCTTGCCGGCACAATGCGACGACCTCGCCATCAGCCGCGCCGCGCGTGCGGCCGGCATCGTGGCAAGGCCATTGTCGCGCTATTACATGAGCGCGGATTCGGCACACAATGGTTTGCTGCTGGGTTATGCCTGCGTGCCGAATGAACAGATCGGCCCCGCATTCGACCGGCTGGCGAACATTATCAAGGCGCATTGGAGATGTTGATTGCGACAGGCTGCTAAACCAGGGTGACGGACTTCTTCGCCTGCTTGCTTTTCTTGCCCGCGTGCAGTTGCGCAGCCACCGCCGTTGCCAGCTGCCGCGCCCATAGCGCGACGCCGTTGGCCGACGGATGATAGCCATCCGATGCCATCAGTGTTTGGTCGTTGATATCGATCAGCATCGGCACCCGCATCACGCGCAGGCGTTTCGCTTCGCGCGGCAAGGTGGCGATCAAACGCTCCGCGGTTTCATCCAGCGCCTTGCCTTTCAAGCCGAGCACATAACGCAGCGGCTGCGGCAACGCCGGAAAAGCATGGATCGGCGGCACCCCGGAAACCACGATCAAGCCGGGCGAGGCGCGCGCCTGCAAGTCCTGTATCAGTTGCAGCAATTCGGCCCGATAGCGCCGGCAGGAGCGGAAGGCGGTGGTGTCATTGACCCCAAATGCGATCAGCGCGATGTCGACTTTCTGGGTCGGCGTTTGCGGCAGCATGCTCTTGAGCGCCATGCTCAGGGTCGCGCCGTTCTGGCCGACCGCCTGCCACGTCACCGGACGCCCCAGCCGCACCGCCAGCGCCGCTGCGAACTGGCCGGTGATCGCCTCGTAGTGGGTAGCGACGCCGACCCCGGCGACCGGCGATTCGCCGATGGTCAGCAACTGCAGCGGCCGTTGCGGTTCGTCGGCGCCGCCCTGGGTGACCTGCGCCTGGCCGATGGTCGGCCCCATTGCTTCAGGCAAGCGCGGCGTGATCCGGCGCGTGCGACGGCCTTGCACAATCAACCATGGCAACAACGGCAATGCAATCAGTTCGGGCAACCAGCGACGCACTTCAAGTCTCCTTTATTTTCCTTTGGGCAACCAATGATAGTAATACAATCCTTTGCGTCATTTCGATCTTTTATGTTGAAAGAGCCTTCTATTTGATCACCAGCCCGCTCAACTCCGGCTTCGGTTCTGGCAGCGCCAGCTTCAAATCGTTCAACGTTTCCAGCACGATGCTGGCAATCGCCAGGTTGCGGTGGGTCTTGGAATTGGCCGGGATCAGGTACCAGGGCGCATGGTCGGCATCGGTGGCTTGCATCGCTTGTCCGAACAGTTGTTGATAAGCGTCCCAGTATTTGCGTTCTTCCAGGTCCTGCATGTCGAATTTCCAGTGCTTGCTTGGATCGTCGATGCGCTCTTGCAAACGGCTGCGCTGTTCGTCTTTCGAGATATGCAGCAGACATTTGATAATGGTGGTGCCGGTTTCGGCCAGCATCCGTTCGAAGTCGCAAATCTGGGCGTAACGGCGCTGGCATTCGGAGTCGTCGATCCAGTCATGCACCCGGGTCACCAGTACGTCTTCGTAGTGACTGCGGTTGAAGACCGCGATCTCGCCTTTTTGCGGGACTTGCTGGTGGACCCGCCACAGATAATCGTGGGCCAGCTCGATGCTGCTGGGCGCCTTGAAGCTGACGATGCGGATGCCTTGCGGATTGACGCCGCTGAACACCCCGTTCACCGTGCCATCCTTGCCGCTGGTGTCTATGCCCTGCAATACCACCAGCAATTTATGCTGCTGACCGGCGTAGAGGATTTCCTGCTGCACGCCGATTTGGGCTGCCAGTTCGGCTACTTGCTCCTTGTCCTTGGTCTTGTCGCCGCCGGAGAGCGGCTTTTGTTCGGCGTCCTGATCCTTGATCCTGGTTTGTTTGGTGACGCGAAATTGCTTGATGGCTTTCATTGCGTTCTCCGGTCGTGGATGTTCTGCTTATTGCGCTATGGTGCTGCAGCGCTCACAACACGCCATGAAAATTACCCAGCGAGTGTTCGATCTTGATGCAGTGATCCATCACCACCTGTAGACCAGCGGCGCGTGCTTTGACGGCGGCGGCCTCATTGACGATGCCGAGTTGCATCCAGACGCACGATGCGCCGATGGCTATCGCCTGATCGACGACAGGCGGAATGTCTTCACTCCTGCGAAAACAGTCGACGATATCGATTTTCAAGTTATCCACAGCCAGCGCCTGGCTTGCCTGCAACAGGTCGCTATAGCAGCGCTCCCCCAGGACCTCGGTGCCGGCATACATCGGATTGACCGGGATGATGCGGTAGCCGTGTTCTTGCAAATAACTCGCGACTTCGAAGCTGGGACGATCCGGCTTGCGGGACAAGCCCACGACTGCTATTAGCGGATTTTTGGAAAGTGTGTTTGACGTCGATGCAGCAGACATATTTACCTCGGATGGTGGGTGGGGTGCTGACAAGATGAGCGTAAATATATCCGAGAACCTCGGCACAGTTTGAAAACCGTTCGGCCAACAAAAAAGGCAGCCGAAGCTGCCCTTTTCTGTTGTCATCATTGCTGCCGGGCTTAGTGCCCTTTGTGACGCAATCTCCGAATCGCGGCCAATTGCGCAATCGCGGCGGACAATTCTGCCTGCGCTTTTGCGTAATCAATCACGGCGTCCTTATTGGCCAAAGCTTCTTCGGCCAGACGTTTGGCTTCGGTCGCCTTCGCTTCGTCGAGGTCGGCGCCGCGAATCGCGGTGTCGGCCAGCACGGTAACGTTGTCCGGCTGCACTTCGAGCAAACCGCCGGCAACGAACACGAATTCGTCCTGTGCCTGGCCCGCCACCTTGATGCGTACAGCACCCGGCTTGATGCGCGTCATCAGCGGCGTATGGCGAGGATAAATCCCCAGCTCGCCCGATTCGCCCGGCAACGCGACGAATTCGGCTTCGCCGGAGAAGATCAACTCTTCCGCCGAGACCACATCAACGTGAATAGTTTGTGCCATGTTAGATCCTTTTATTCCATGAGTTCACTGACCGGGAAGCGGTACCGGCTTTACGCAATCGGCGTTGCAGCTGGCGCCGTGAACGCCGACGGTACGCATGTCGGCAAGCTCACAGCGGCGGCGCTGCAGCGCGGATGTCGAAATCCCGCGCCGCTTGCCGATTAGCCGATCTTCTTGGCTTTCTCGATTGCTTCTTCGATCGTACCGACCATGTAGAACGCTTGTTCCGGCAGGTGATCGAGTTCGCCGCTGGCGATCATCTTGAAGCCCTTGATCGTATCCTTCAGCGAAACGTATTTACCTGGCGAGCCGGTAAACACTTCAGCAACGTGGAATGGCTGCGACAGGAAACGCTGCATCTTACGTGCACGGGCAACCAGCAGCTTGTCTTCCGGCGCCAGTTCGTCCATGCCCAGAATCGCGATAATGTCGCGCAATTCCTTGTAGCGTTGCAGAGTGCCTTGAACCGCACGAGCAGTTTCGTAATGCTCTTGGCCAACCACCAGCGGATCGAGCTGACGCGAAGTCGAGTCGAGCGGGTCAACCGCAGGATAGATACCCAGCGAAGCGATATCACGCGACAACACAACGGTGGAATCCAAGTGAGCAAACGTGGTTGCAGGCGATGGGTCGGTCAAGTCATCCGCTGGAACATAAACGGCTTGGATCGATGTGATCGAACCAGTCTTGGTCGACGTAATACGCTCTTGCAGACGGCCCATTTCTTCCGCCAGCGTCGGTTGGTAACCCACCGCGGAAGGCATACGGCCCAGCAGCGCGGATACTTCAGTACCGGCCAGTGTGTAACGGTAGATGTTATCGACGAAGAACAGAACGTCTTTGCCTTCATCGCGGAAACCTTCAGCGATGGTCAGGCCGGTCAACGCCACGCGCAGACGGTTGCCTGGCGGTTCGTTCATCTGACCGTAAACCATGGCTACCTTGGATTTTTCCGGGTGTTCCAGATCAACCACTTTGGCGTCAGCCATTTCGTGATAGAAGTCGTTACCTTCACGAGTACGCTCACCGACACCGGCAAACACGGACAAGCCGCTGTGTGCTTTAGCGATGTTGTTGATCAGTTCCATCATGTTGACGGTCTTACCGACACCGGCGCCGCCGAACAGACCGACTTTACCGCCCTTGGCGAACGGGCAAACCAAGTCAATAACCTTGATGCCGGTTTCCAGCAATTCCTGCGATGGCGACAGTTCGTCGTATGCAGGCGCTTTACGGTGAATCGAAGCAGTTTGCTCGTGGCTCACCGGACCGCACTCGTCGATCGGGTTACCCAGAACGTCCATAATGCGACCCAGAGTAGCCTTACCGGTCGGCACCATGATTGGCTTGCCGGTGTTCTTGATCGTCATGCCGCGGCGCAGACCGTCGGAGGTACCCAGCGCAATGGTACGGACAACGCCGTCGCCAAGCTGCTGTTGCACTTCCAGCGTCAGTTCCGAGCCTTCCATCTTCAAGGCGTCGTAAATCTTAGGCATCGCGTCGCGGGGAAATTCAACGTCCACCACAGCGCCGATACACTGAACGATTTTGCCATCAGCCATGTTCGTTCCTTCAATATATAAAATAAATTCTGTTTTAGTCAGTTGGGGGCCGGATGATTTGCCGCACTGCTGCGGCTTGTCGTCTCTGTCCCGCAAATACTTTTCAATGCAATTTATACGTCCTGCTTGATCTTTACACGTCTTGCTTGATCAGTTGGGGACAGAGTAATTCGCCGCGCTACGGCGGCTCTTAAACTCTGTCCCGCAATAAATTAGCTAGACTAGACAGCAGCCGCACCCGCGACGATCTCGGACAATTCCTTGGTAATCGCAGCTTGACGGGTCTTGTTGTAGACCAGTTTCAGCTCGCCGATCACGTTGCCTGCGTTGTCGCTAGCCGACTTCATCGCCACCATCCGCGCCGATTGCTCGGACGCCATGTTTTCGGCGACAGCCTGGTAAATCAGCGCTTCCACATAACGCACCAGCAACTCGTCGATCACGCTCTGGACGTCCGGCTCGTAGATGTAATCCCATGCATGGGCACCTTCTTTGTCGGCTTCCAGGCGATCGCTCGACAAGGGCAGCAATTGATGCAGAATCGGTTCCTGTTTCATCGTATTGATGAACTTGGTGTACACGATGTAGACCGCGTCCAGACGACCTTCTTGATAAGCGTCGAGCAGTACTTTGACTGGCCCGATCAGCTTGTCCAGATGCGGTGTGTCACCCAGTTGCACTGCATGCGACACCACCTTGGCGCCGATGCGATGCAGGAAACCCAGACCCTTGTTGCCGATTGCGACTGCTTCGACCTTATTGCCTTGCGTTTCCAACTCACGCAGCTTGCCGGTCAGCAGACGCAAGGAGTTGGTATTCATACCGCCGCACAGACCCTTGTCGGTCGTGACAACGATGAAACCAACCGTCTTGGATTTGTCCTGCTTGACCATGAACGGATGCGTGTACTCCGGATTGGCTTGCGACAAGTTAGAGGCGATATTACGAATCTTGTCACTGTAGGGACGTGCCGCATGCATCCGGTCTTGCGCCTTGCGCATTTTGGACGCAGCGACCATTTCCATCGCCTTGGTGATCTTCTTCGTATTTTCTACGCTCTTGATCTTGCCACGTATCTCTTTACCTGTAGCCATGCGTATTCCTCATTACTTAGTTGGGGACCGAGTCATTCGCCGCATTACGACGGCTCTTGAACTTTGTCCCGCAATTGTTAAGGATCACTCCTTGCTCCAGTTAGATTAAGCCGTGAACGATTTCTTGAAGTCGGTGACGGCAGCCGACAGAGCTGCTTCAGCATCCTTGTCGAGTTGCTTGCTGTCTTCGATCTTCTGTAGCAACGCTGCGTGGCTGGTCTTCATGAAGTTGTGCAGGCCGCTTTCGAATGCCAGCACTTGCTTGACTTCGATGCTGTCCACAAAACCCTTGTTGACGGCGAACAGTGACACTGCCATCAGCGAAATCGACAGCGGCGAGTATTGTGCTTGCTTCAGCAATTCGGTCACGCGTGCGCCGCGGTCCAGCTGCTTGCGGGTCGCTTCGTCGAGGTCGGAAGCGAACTGCGCAAACGCGGCCAGCTCACGATACTGCGCCAAGTCGGTACGGATACCGCCGGACAGGTTTTTGATGACCTTGGTCTGAGCAGCGCCACCGACGCGCGACACCGAGATACCGGCGTTGATCGCAGGACGGATACCGGCGTTGAACAATGAAGTTTCCAGGAAGATCTGACCGTCGGTAATCGAAATCACGTTGGTCGGAACGAAAGCGGAAACGTCGCCAGCTTGAGTTTCAATGATAGGCAATGCTGTCAGCGAACCGGTCTTGCCCTTGACTTCACCTTTGGTGAAGGCTTCGACGTAGTCCGGGTTGACGCGCGCTGCGCGTTCCAGCAGGCGGCTGTGCAGGTAGAACACGTCGCCAGGATAAGCTTCACGGCCTGGTGGACGGCGCAGCAGCAGCGACACTTGACGATACGCGACAGCTTGCTTGGACAGATCGTCATACACGATCAGCGCGTCTTCGCCGCGGTCACGGAAATATTCGCCCATGGCGCAGCCGGAGTAGGCCGATACGTATTGCATCGCAGCCGATTCGGAAGCCGAGGCGGCGACCACGATGGTGTATTCCATCGCGTTGTGTGCTTCCAGCGAACGCACGATGTTCTTGATCGACGACGCTTTTTGACCGATAGCGACGTAGATACATGTCACGCCCTGGCCTTTTTGATTGATGATCGCATCAATCGCCACGGCGGTTTTACCGGTTTGACGGTCGCCGATGATCAATTCACGTTGACCACGGCCAATCGGCACCATCGAGTCGATCGACTTGATGCCGGTTTGCATTGGCTGGGAAACTGATTGACGGGCAATAACGCCCGGTGCGATTTTTTCGATCGGGGCGGTCAACTTGGCGTTGATCGGGCCCTTGCCGTCGATAGGCTGACCCAGTGCATTGACTACGCGGCCGCGCAGTTCAGGGCCGATTGGCACTTCCAGGATACGGCCGGTGCATTTAACCGTGTCGCCTTCGGAAATGTGCTCGTAGTCGCCCAAAATAACGGCGCCGACCGAGTCACGCTCCAGATTCAGCGCGAGGCCGAAGGTATTGCCTGGGAATTCCAGCATCTCACCTTGCATCACGTCAGACAGACCATAGATACGGCAGATACCGTCGGACACGGAAATAACCGTGCCTTGATTGCGAATCTCAGCGGTATCGCCAAGGCCTTGAATCCGGCTCTTGATCACTTCGCTGATTTCAGACGCGTTGAGTTGCATATTAACTCCTAAAATTATTCTCTTTGATGTTGCGAATCAATCTACTGCGCGTTCCAAGATGTGCCTGCGATGCGCACCGTACCGTTTCTCGATGCAGGTGCGACGACATCGTCGGCTCGATTTTGGAGCGCTCGCTAGGATTTCTTCACAAGATCTTCGCTTACGCTAGGGGCTCAAGCCACTCGGTTCTAATTCATTGAGGACAGAGTATCGCCATGCTTAATCCTGTCCTGCAATAAATCACTCTAATCAGTTGAGGACAGAGTAATTCGCCACGCTGCGGTGGTTTTTAAACTCTGTCCCGCAATGAATTGATACTTACGCAGCCAAAGCAGTATGTAACTGTTGCAGCTTCGCACGCACCGAGGTGTCGAACACTTCGTCACCGACTACCACACGCACACCACCGATCAGCGAGTTGTCCACCGTTACCGATGGATTCAGCTTGCGGCCAAATTTCTTTTCCAGCGTGGCGACCAAATCCTTCACTTGCGCTTCGGTCATTTCAAAAGCACTGGTGATTTCAGCGTCGGCAGCGCCTTCTTCGGCGTTTTTCAGCGCCTGGAATTGCTCTGCGATTTCCGGCAAAACAATCAGACGGCCGTTTTCAACCAGCGTAGCGACGAAGTTTTTTGCTTCGGCATTGAGCGGCGATTTCAATAGCGACAGAAAAGTATCGGTAACCTGCTGGTGCGTCATGGCCGGATTTTGCACCAGCGCCTTGACTTCGGGATGGGCGATGACATTGGCCATCTCGGACACCAGATTCGACCAGGCAGCCAGATCTTGCGACTTGGCTACGCGGAACAGGGCTTCTGCGTAAGGGCGAGCAATCGTTGCAAGTTCTGCCATGATTACAGCTCTGTTTTCAGTTGGTTCAGCAAATCGGCATGTGCCGCAAGATTGACTTCGCGCTTCAGAATCTGCTCAGCGCCTTTGACCGCGAGGGTCGCAACTTCGCCGCGCAATTCTTCGCGTGCTTTGGTCATTTGCTGTTCTGCTTCAGCCTTGGCGTTAGCGATGATGCGTGCTGCTTCTTCAGAAGCGACTTTCTTTGCTTCGTCGATAATCAGCTGGCCGCGCTTTTCAGCTTCGCCAATACGCTTTTGACCTTCGTCACGCGCTGTTGCCAGTTCTGCCGAAGCGCGCTTTTCAGCGGCTGCCAGATCTGCCTTGCCGCGATCAGCGGCTGCCAGGCCGTCCGCAATCTTCTTCGCGCGCTCATCGAGCGCCTTTATCAGCGGCGGCCACACGAATTTCATCGTGAACAGCGCCAGGATAAAGAAGACCACGAACTGCGCAAACAATGTTGCATTTAAGTTCACGGTAATTTCCTTCTCAGAATAATGAGTAGCGAATCATGCGTTTCGGCCAAATTGCCGAAGCGCTGAATCGATTCTGCTCGACTCAATTAATGCGCGATGAACGGATTTGCGAATGCGAACAACATTGCGATACCAACGCCGATCAGGAACGCAGCGTCGATCAGACCAGCCAGCAGGAACATCTTGGTTTGCAGGGTGTTCATCAGTTCTGGTTGGCGGGCCGATGCTTCCAAGTACTTACCGCCCATGATCGCGATACCGATACAAGCACCGATAGCGCCCAAGCCAATGATCAGACCACAAGCCAAAGCAACAAAAGATACATCAGTCATGACAATTCCTTCAAAGTTAAGTTAATACAAAGAGACAAATCTAAAACACCAAAAACCAGATAACGCCGAGCCGAGCCGGCTCCATCAGTACGCGTCGATCACTTATTAGTGAGCTTCGTGCGCCTGACCGATGTAGACCAAGGTCAACATCATGAAAATAAACGCTTGCAACAACACGATCAGGATATGGAAAATCGCCCAAATCGAACCGGCAACCACATGGCCGACGAAACCGAATGCCGTAGCAGTGGAACCGAGCAATGCGATCAACAGGAACAGCAATTCGCCGGCATACATGTTGCCGAACAGTCGCATGCCAAGCGACACGGTTTTTGCAGCGAATTCGATGATATTCAACAGCAGGTTGAACGGCGCCAGCCAGATGCCGAATGGCGCCGACAGCAGTTCATGGACAAAGCCGCCTGCACCCTTGATCTTGATGCTGTAATACAGCATCAGGGCCAGCACGCCGAGCGCGATGCCCAGGGTGCCGTTCAAATCGGCGGTCGGTACCACGCGGTGATGGGAGATCACGCTGTCCAGGCCGATCATCTTGAACAGGGAAGAGAACATGTCGACCGGCAGGAAGTCGAGCGAGTTCATCAGCGCCACCCAGATGAAGACGGTCAGCGCCAGCGGTGCGATGAAGCTACGGTCGCCGTGAACGATGGCTTTGGCCTGGCCATCGACCATCTCGACCACCATTTCGACAAATGCCTGAAAACGGCCGGGGACACTTGAAGTTGCCTTGCGCGCCGCCAGATACATGAACAGGCAGCCGAGCACGCCGGCAAATACGGACCAGAAAATCGTGTCCATATTGATGATCGAAAAATCGACGACTTTGGCTTGATGGCTAGTGGCGAAATGTCCGAGATGGTGCTGGATATATTCGGAGGGGGTTATTACGTCGCGTGCAGCTTCAGTCATGATCGATGTCTAAACAGTAAGATTATGTAACTCTTGAGCACCACGATGAAGCTGACAATGAAAGCCAACCAATTGACACCGCGGTACAACCATACAACTGCGCCAATCAGCGCAATCGTCGTAGCAATTTTGACAAACTCGCCGATGAAAAATGACATCGGATTGGCTCCGCCGGGCTTGCGCGCACTGATATAAAGGCGAAGAGCAAACAGACCATTGGGGACCGCGCAACACAGACCACCCAATAGCGCAGAACAGAATCCGGATATGCCTGCCAGTAAACCTGCCACGCTTGCCAGCACGACCGTAGTAACAAATTGCATAAGCACAATGCGCAGCATACTGATCCAATATTGTGCGAAACGTCGCGCCAGACAAGGCGCGATTGCAGCGGGGGTACAGTCAATTTACAACTGCTATTTACAACTGGTTACGGCTGTTTTAGAAGCCCGAGGATTATAAAGGCTGGCCGCGGCTTTCGTCAAACTTTTGCTGCCGAATCATGAGCTTATGCAACGCTCGCGCCAGCTTCCAATTGCCGCAGCCAGTCTCGTCCCTGGGCCCAATCGGCAAGTCTGCTAGCTGCGTTGATATGACCGTGTGCACCAATGAGGTGAAACTGCGCGCCCCAGTCGGCGGCCCAGGATTGGGTTCGTGCCGGCGCGCACCAGGGGTCATCGGATGAGGCGATCACCGTACTTGGAAACGGCAGCGCAAGCTGCGGCATTGGTGCAAAGCCGCTCGCGCAATCCGGAAAATCGGCGCGCTCGACATCCGGCGGAGCAACCAGCAGTGCGCCCTTGACCTTGGCGGCATGCGGCTGCTGCCCGAACTGCGCAGTCCACCAAGCCACCAGTGCGCAGCCGAGACTATGAGCGACCAAAATAACCGGCGCACCCGCGGCCCGGATTGCTGCATCCAGGGTCGCCACCCAGTCGCTCCGCACCGGCGCGTCCCACTCCTGTTGCCGCACACGTTGCGCGTTCGGCAGCATGCGTTCCCAGTAGGTTTGCCAATGTTCCTCATCTGAATTGTTCAGGCCGGGCAGCAGCAAAATAGTCGCTTGCGGGTGATTGGATGGCATATTGGCACTCAACGCTAGTGGTTAGTCGGAGCAGCTTCTTGCTTGTTATTTGTTGGTCGTCATTCTATTTATTCAGCGCCTTTCAAGCGACTGATCAAACCGTCCAGCGCATCCAGATTGGCGAAGTCGATGATCAGCTGGCCGCGGTTTTTGGCGCCGGTCTTGATGCTGACCTGGGTCGCCAGCAGATCCGACAACTCTTCTTCCAGGCGAGCGATGTCGCGCGATTTTTCCTTGTTCTTGGGCGGACGATTCTCCGCTTCCATTTCGGCGCCGGCGCGCACGACCAGTTTTTCCGTATCGCGCACCGACATGCGTTTGGCCACAACCTGGTTGGCCAAGGTTATCTGGGTCGCGCCGTCCACCGCCAGCAGTGCCCGCGCGTGTCCCATGTCGATATCGCCCGCCATCAGCATGGTCTGGACCGGCTTGGCCAGATTCAGCAGGCGCAACAGATTCGACACCGCACTGCGCGAACGGCCGACCGAGGTTGCCGCCTGCTCGTGGGTAAAACTGAAATCGGTGATCAGGCGATGAATACCTTGCGCTTCTTCCAGCGGATTCAGGTCTTCGCGCTGCATGTTTTCAATCAGCGCCATCGCGGCGGTGGTCTGGTCGTCGACATCCTTGACCAGTACCGGCACCTCGATCAGGCCAGCCAGTTGGGCCGCCCGGTAACGCCGTTCGCCGGCTATGATTTCATAATGCTGGGCGCCGTTGTGCAATGCAATCGGCCGCACCAGGATCGGTTGCAGCAAGCCCTGCTCCTTGATCGACGATGCCAGTTCCGCCAGCGCGCCCTCATCCATGCGTGTCCGCGGCTGATATTTGCCGGCCTGCATCAGCGTCACCGGCAATACCGACGGCGCACCGGCAATCGTCGGTACCGCTTCGCTGATGTCGGTCGAGCCGCCTAACAATGCTTCCAGACCGCGACCGAGTCCTTTTGATTTTTTCGTGACCATCTTTTCCTACCGTAGATTACGTGTTGCTTGGTAAATTGCCTCGTGCTTGCACGTGAATCACATCGTCTTGATGCGTTCCACCATCTCGGCGCCAAATGCGATATAAGCCTGCGCACCTTTCGAGGCGACATCGAAACTGACCCCGGGCATGCCGTAGGACGGCGCTTCGGCGAGTCGGACGTTGCGCGGGATCACGGTCTTGAAGACCTTGTCGCCGAAGTGTTTTTCCAGCTCGACCGACACCTGCTGCGACAGCGTCATGCGCGGATCGAACATGACCCGCAGCAGGCCGATGATTTTCAGATCAGGATTCAGGTTGGCGTGCACCTTCTTGATGGTATTGACCAAATCGGACAAGCCCTCCAGCGCGTAATACTCGCACTGCATCGGGATGATCACGCCGTTGGCGGCGCACAAGCCATTCAGGGTCAACATCGACAAGGCCGGCGGGCAATCGATCAGGATAAAGTCGTAATCGTCGGCGACGCTGGCGAAAGCATCCTTCAATCGCTTTTCGCGGTTCTCGAGTTCGACCATCTCGACTTCGGCGCCCGCCAGTTCGCGATTGGCCGGCAGCACATCGAAGCCGCCGGTTTCGGAAGTCTTGCGCACGGTTTTGATATCCGACATCCCCAACAAGACTTCGTAAATCGAAGCGGTCAAGGTTGCCTTGTTGATCCCCGCCCCCATCGTCGCATTGCCTTGCGGATCGAGGTCGGCCAGCAATACGCGCTGATTCAGTTGGGCCAGGCCAGCGGCCAGATTGACGGCGGTGGTAGTTTTGCCGACCCCGCCCTTTTGATTGGCGACACAGAAGATTTTTGCCATGTAGTGGTTTCAGGTTGTGGGGTTAGTCGTCGTCGATCGTTTGATAAATATCAAATGCCGTTCTGCATCCAGCCCGGGCACGCTCAGCGGCCGCACTTCGGTCACTTGCCAGCCGGCCGGCAAGCGCGCGATTTCGTCATCCGGCTGCACTCCCTTGAGCGCAATGAACTGACCGCCATCCGCCAGCAAATGCGCAGACCAGTTAATAAAATCGGCCAGCTCGGCAAACGCGCGCGAAGTAATCACATCGAACTTGTGCGGTACCTGCAGCTGCTCCACCCGCGCCGTGTGCACACTGACGTTGTTCAATCCGAGTTGCGCTTTGACTTGCGTCAGGAAAGCGGTTTTCTTGTGCACCGTGTCTATCATCGAGACCTGCATCGCCGGCCGCGCCGCCGCTGCCCAGATCGCCAATATCATGCCAGGCAGGCCGCCTCCGGCCCCGACATCCAGCACATTGTCGGCCTCGGCAAAAGCCGGCACCACCGCCAGCGAGTCCAGCAAATGATGGGTCATCATCTGGGCCGGCTCGCGGATCGAGGTCAGGTTATAGACGCGATTCCATTTTGCCAACAGTGCCAGATAATCCAGCAATTGCTGCTGTTGCTTGTCATTCAGCGCCAGTCCCAGCGCTTGCGCGCCTTCGCGCAAACTGAGTTCCAACGATGTGTTCGAAGCGGTATTCATTACACTCATGCTGCCAGTTCCTTACTATCCCCACGATTACCTTGGTGGTCATTGACGGGCACCTCGAAAAACCTACTGCGCGGCTCAATCTCGGGCCTGCGATGCTCACCGTACCTTCGTACGGCTGCGCTTCTCATCCCGACCTTGGGCCGCTCGCTACGGTTTTTCGAGGTGCCTCATTATTCAAATTATTTCAGGCCGCCTGATCATCGGCGTTGCCGAGTTTTTTCATGCCGCCTTTTTTCAGGTGTACCAGTAACAGCGACAGCGCAGCCGGCGTTACGCCGGAAATGCGCGAAGCCTGGCCGAAGGTTTCCGGTCTATGCAAGTTCAGCTTCTGCCGGACCTCGATCGACAAGGCTTGCACTTCCATGTAATCCAGATTGGCCGGCAGCTTCAAATTCTCATTGTTTTCATGGCGCTCGACTTCGCGCGCCTGACGGTCGATATAACCCGCATATTTGACTTGAATCTCGACCTGCTCCTTGACGCTGTCGTCCTCGACAGCCGGGCCTCCGAGGTTTTGCCCATCGACGCCGGTCAAGGTCATAAGTTGATCATAAGTAACATTTGGGCGACGCAGCAAATCGGCAAGCGCGTATTCGCGTTCTATTATTTTTCCAACAACTCTCTCAGCTTCGGCATCGGCCAGCAAGCGTGGGCTGACCCAGGTCGAGCGCAGACGTTCCATTTCACGTGCAACAGCTTCACGCTTCTGTTCAAATTGCGCCCATTGCGCATCGCCGACGCAGCCAAGCTGACGGCCGATCTCGGTCAAGCGCAAGTCGGCATTATCTTCGCGCAAGCTCAAGCGATACTCGGCCCGGCTGGTGAACATGCGGTACGGCTCTTGCACGCCCTGGGTAATCAGGTCATCCACCAGCACGCCGAGATAGGCTTCGTCGCGGCGTGGCGTCCAGGCATCGCGTTCTTGCGTTTGCAAAGCCGCGTTCAAGCCAGCCAGCATGCCTTGCGCGGCCGCTTCTTCGTAGCCGGTGGTGCCGTTGATCTGGCCAGCAAAGTACAGACCCTGGATAGATTTGGTTTCCAGCGAAGCCTTCAAACCGCGCGGATCGAAATAATCGTATTCGATCGCATAGCCGGGACGCAGGATATGGGCGTTCTCAAGCCCGCGCATCGAGCGTACCAATGCCAGTTGCACGTCGAACGGCAAGCTGGTCGAAATACCATTCGGATAAAACTCGTTGGTGGTCAACCCTTCCGGCTCGAGGAAGATCTGGTGCGAATCCTTGCCGGAAAACCGATGAATCTTGTCTTCGATCGATGGGCAGTAGCGCGGCCCTACCCCTTCGATCACGCCGGTATACATCGGGCTGCGATCCAGGCCGGCGCGGATGATGTCATGCGTTTGCAGATTTGTGTGGGTAATCCAGCATGGCAATTGGGTCGGATGCATCGCGGTATTGCCCATCACGGAAAACACCGGTACCGGATCCAGATCGCCCGGTTGTTCCTGCATCACAGAAAAATCAATGGTGCGGCCGTCGATACGCGGCGGCGTCCCGGTTTTCAAGCGGCCCTGCGGCAGCTTCAACTCTTTCAAGCGTGCCGACAGCGAGATTGCCGGAGGGTCGCCTGCGCGCCCAGCCGAGTAGTTGTTCAACCCGACATGGATTTTGCCATCGAGGAAAGTACCCGCGGTCAAGACCACTGCGCGGCTGCGAAACTGGATGCCAACCTGAGTCACCGCCCCTACTACACGATCGCCTTCCACCAGCAGGTCATCGACGGCCTGTTGGAACAGCCACAAATTGGGTTGATTTTCCAAGCGCGAGCGGATCGCTTGCTTGTACAGGATGCGATCCGCCTGTGCACGCGTGGCACGCACCGCTGGCCCCTTTGATGAATTCAGAATCCGGAACTGGATACCGGCCTCATCGGTGGCAATCGCCATTGCGCCGCCCATCGCATCGACTTCTTTGACCAGATGGCCCTTGCCTATCCCGCCGATGGACGGATTGCAGGACATCTGCCCCAGAGTCTCAATATTGTGTGTCAACAATAGAGTTTTTTGGCCCATGCGGGCAGATGCGAGGGCAGCCTCGGTACCGGCATGGCCACCGCCAACAACGATTACATCAAAGTTTGTAGGAAAAAGCATAGTGCGCCTCGTGGAGACGATGGTAAACGGTGAACAGACGCGTGATTATAAAGCATGCTGCCCGTTTTCCCCTTTGATTGAACATCCTGCGCGGATTGTTTCACGTGAAACATAAGACGATGGCGTTTAAAAACAACAACGGCGATTGTTTCACGTGAAACAATCGCCGTATTGGCATCGAGTAATCCTCAAATTATTTTAGGAACGCATCGTAACCGGTCTTCAATATCAATACCGATACAACCAGCAAAAACAATTTACGCACAAAACCGCTGCCGTGTTTGATTGCCAGTTTCGTGCCCAGCACAGACCCCGCGACATTACAGATAGCCATCAACAATCCAAGTTGCCAGATGATATGCCCGCTATATCCAAACCAAAGCAAGGCCGCAAAATTGGTCGCAACGTTCACAACCTTGGACACCGCGGATGCGGACAGGAAATCGAAGCCAAAAAATCGAATAAACAGGAAGATCAGGAAGCTACCCGTACCAGGTCCGAAAAGTCCGTCGTAAAAGCCGATGCCGCCGCCAATTAAAATTGCAATCAGCATCTCTGTCGAGCCAGTATGCATAGGCGCATGAACACTCCCAAAGTTCTTCTTCTTCAAGGTATAGATCGCCACAGCCAACAGGATAAAAGGCAAGGTCTTGCGAATCGCTTCGGTCGGCACATGGGTCACCGTGTAAGCACCCAGAAACGCAAATACAAATGCGGCGCCGGCAGCCGGCAGCGCAGTACTCCATGCCAGCTTCACTCTTCGCGAAAAATTGACGGCCGCGGCAGTGGTGCCAAATACCCCGGCCAATTTATTGGTGCCGAATACTGTTGCCGGCACCGCATTGGGCAGCATCGAGAATAGCGCCGGAATCTGTACCAGCCCTCCTCCGCCGACAACCGCATCAATCAGCCCTGCGATAAAAGCCGCAGCAGCCAGGATGAAAAAATCAGGTAGCAGTTCAGGCATTGGATACGCTACCTTTCAGCAAAAAACCATCAAGCTTGGCACTGGAGGTCATACAGGTTTGTAATTTCATTGGAGCGGAATCAAGAGTGCTAGCAAACTGATAGCGAGAGTTAACAGGGAGCACAATTTTACCGTCCTCCGTCAACTTACGAGCAAGCAAGGAGTGGCGTGGGACCCATTTCGCGAGTAACTCATGTTGAGTTTCTCTTTAGGCAACATGGTGGATTTTCGCGTCACCAGCCACAAATAAAAAACCCGCACAAGACAAGCCATGTGCGGGTTCAAAAAGCGAGGCGAAGTTTACAACGACATCAATTCTTCGCTGGTGAAAGGGAGCGCTTAAGCAAAGCGCCAATCTCGCCGACAATGCCACGCCGGAACGCCAGCACGCAGACGATAAAAATAAACCCGGTAACGATGGTCACCGACTCACCCAAGCCGCTGAACCATTCGATATGCGTTACCGAAGCCAGCCAGGAACCGATATCGCCCAGCTTGTTTTCCAGCAGAACGATGATCACCGCACCGACAATCGGCCCGGTCAGCGTGCCCAAGCCACCGACCAGCGTCATCAACACGACCAGCCCTGACATGGTCCAGTGCACATCGGTCAAGGTCGCGAAGCCCAGCACCAGCGTCTTGGTCGAACCCGCCAGTCCTGCCAGCGCCGCCGACAGCACGAAGGCCAGCAGTTTGTAACGACTGACGTCGTAGCCGAGCGAGATCGCGCGCGGCTCGTTTTCCTTGATGGCTTTCAGCACTTGTCCGAAAGGCGAGTTGACCGTCCGTACGATCAAGGCAAACCCGGCCACCGCAATCGCCAGCACCACGTAATACAGGGTGAGGTCGCTATTGAGGTCGAACATGCCCAATAAGCGCCCGCGCGAAACGCCCTGCAAACCGTCTTCGCCGCCGGTGAACGGCGCTTGCAAACAGACGAAATACAACATCTGCGCCAAGGCCAGCGTGATCATCGTGAAGTAAATCCCTTGCCTCCGGATCGCCAGGCTGCCCATCACCAGCCCGATCAGCGCACCGCTTAGCGTCCCTAAAATCAATCCCAGTTCAGGCGGCAGGCCAAGACTTTTCAGCGCGTAACCGGCAACATAGGCAGCTCCACCAAAAAATGCAGCATGTCCGAATGACAACAAACCGGTAAAACCGATCAGCAAATTGAATGCACAGGCAAACAATGCAAAGCAGATCAACTTCATCAGGAACACCGGATAGATGCCGAACGGCGCCGCCAACACGGCAAGCAGGATCAATCCGTAGCCAATTTTCTTATTCATGCTGGGTCACCCTCAATCATTTCTCTTTGCCGAACAACCCGGCAGGCCGAATCATCAATACGATCGCCATCACGATGAACACCACCGTCGCCGATGCCTCTGGATAAAATACCCGGGTCAAACCCTCGATCACGCCCAGCCCCAGACCGGTAATGATGGAGCCCATGATCGACCCCATGCCGCCGATCACCACCACCGCGAACACGACGATAATCAGGTTGGAGCCCATCAGTGGCGAGACCTGGACCACCGGCGCCGCCAGCACCCCCGCAAAGGCCGCCAAAGCGACGCCGAAACCATAAGTCAAGGTCACCATCAGCGGCACATTGATGCCGAATGCTTCGACCAGTTTGGGATTCTCGGTGCCGGCCCGCAGATAAGCGCCCAGCTTGGTCTTTTCGATCACGAACCAGGTCGCGAAACACACGATCAGCGAGGCAAACACCACCCAGGCGCGGTAATTCGGCAGCACCATGAAGCCCAGATCGGTGGCGCCGCTCAACAGCTCAGGGGTCGAATACGGCTGACCGGAGACCCCGTAGAACGAGCGGAAGATGCCTTCCACCATCAAGGTGATGCCGAAGGTCAGCAGCAAGCCGTACAGATGATCCAGCTTGTACAACCAGCGCAGCATGGTCTTCTCGATCACGATCCCGAACAGGCCGACCAGCAGCGGCGCGGCGATCAGCATCACCCAATAATTCAGGTTGAAATACGTCAGGCCGAGCCACGCCAGGAACGCGCCCATCATGTACAGCGCACCGTGCGCGAAGTTGATCACGTTGAGCAAGCCGAAAATCACGGCCAGGCCCAGCGACAGCATCGCGTAAAACGAACCGTTGACCAGTCCCAGCAGCAACTGGCTCATCAAGGCTTGCAAAGAAATGCCGAAAATTTCCATGGCAATGTCATAAAGAATCACTCGAACGAGTGAGAATCCATCAAACAGCGCAACGGCGTGTCGATCCTTACTCTGATCGGCACGCCGTCTGCGCCACGCTTGGCCTGCTTATCGGCCTGACTCGATTACTGTTTCAAGCTTCCGATTATTTCCAAAGCGCGCACTTGGATTCCGCCTTCGGGGTAAATGCCTGCTCGCCGGGAATGGTTTGCACCATCTTCAGATAATCCCAGGGGTATTTGGATTCGGCCGGCGTCTTGACCTGGAACAAATACATGTCGTGCACCACCCGGCCATCGGCGCGCAGATAGCCATTCTTGGCGAACATGTCGTTGAATTTGGCTTTGTGCAACTGCGCGATCACCTTGTCGCCGTCATCGGTGCCGATCGCTTTGACCGCGGTCAGGTATTGCAGCGCGGCGGAATAATCGCCGGCCTGCAGGCTGGACGGTTCTTTTTTCATTTTTTCGAAATAACGCTTGGCCCATTTGCGCGACTCGTCGTTTTGATCCCAGTACCAGCTGTCGGTCAGGTACATGCCCTGGGTCTGCTTCAATGTCAGCGAATGGATGTCATTGATGAACACCAGCAAGCCGGCCAGTTTGGCATTCTTGGTCACGCCGAATTCGTTGGCGGCCTTGACCGAGTTGATCAAGTCGCCGCCGGCATTCGCCAGACCGATGATTTGCGCCTTCGATGATTGCGCCTGCAACATGAACGAAGAAAAATCGGACGCATTCAATGGATGTTTGACCGCCCCCAGCACTGTGCCGCCGGAAGCCTTGACCACCGCCGTCGTGTCTTTTTCCAACGACGCGCCGAACGCATAATCGGCCGTCACGAAATACCAGCTCTTGCCGCCCTGCTTCACCACCGCCGAGCCGGTGCCCTTGGCCAGCGCGTAGGTGTCGTACGCGTAATGTACCGTGTACGGGGTGCATTCTTCATTGGTCAGGCGCGCGCTGCCGGCGCCGATTTCGAAAAACGGTTTCTTCTTTTCGGAAGCGATCTTGGCCATGGCCAGCGCGGCGCCGGAGTTGGTGCCGCCGATCAGGACGTCCAGCCCCTGCTGGTCGAACCATTCGCGTGCCTTGCTGGAGGCGATGTCGGCTTTGTTTTGATGGTCCGCCACCAGCAATTCGATTTTCTTGCCGTTGATCGCGCCGCCCATATCGGCGATCGCCATCTTGATCGCCTCCGCCCCGCCAGGACCGTCGATGTCGGAATAGACGCTCGACATGTCGGTGATGAAGCCGATCTTGACCACATCGCCGGAAATTTGCGCCGCAACCGGAGCGGCCAAACCGATTGCCAGCGTGCCGCCAAGCGCAAGTGTCAGAGCTTTTGATTTGATGTTCATTGTCTTCTCCATTTTTTATTTAAATCGACTTCACAACACTTCTTAGATCTCTTGGGCAAACTCTTAAATTGATTTCAGTCGCGGATTGATTGAGCGCGGTCCTGTCGGCGCAAAGGCGGAAGGCGCTACGCTTTTCCGCCCTACACGCCCAATAATGTGTTCAGCACCGGCATCTTTGCCTCCAGCTCGGATGAGGCAAAGGTTTCCACGATCTGGCCGTGCTCCATCACATAAAAACGGTCCGCCAGCGGCGCGGCGAAACGGAAGTTCTGCTCCACCATCACAATCGTATAACCCTTGGCTTTCAAGGTCGTGATCATGCGTGCCAGCGCCTGCACGATGACCGGCGCCAGGCCTTCGGAGATTTCATCCAGCAACAGCAGCCGCGCACCGGTGCGCAAAATGCGCGCCACCGCCAGCATCTGCTGTTCGCCGCCGGACAGGCGGGTGCCCTGACTCGCTCGGCGTTCTTTCAGGTTCGGGAACATGTCGTAAATCTCTTCGATCGACATGCCCTTGTCGGTATCCGACACCGATGGCGGCAGCAATAGATTTTCTTCAGTCGACAGCGACGAAAAAATGCCGCGTTCTTCCGGACAGTAACCGACCCCAAGATGGGCAATCTTGTAAGTCGGCAGGGCTATGGTTTCACGGCCGCCGATCTTGATCGAGCCCTTGCGGGTGCCGGTCAGCCCCATGATTGCGCGCATCGTGGTGGTGCGGCCGGCGCCGTTGCGGCCCAGCAGGGTCACCACTTCGCCCTGATGCACGTCGAGATTGACGTTGTGCAGAATATGCGATTCGCCGTACCAGGCTTGCAGATCGTGGATGCTGAGCGCCGGCGTCGCAGCGTTGCCGGCCTCCCCGGCGGCATTAACAGAAGACGAAATGACTGAGGACATCAATGTGCTCCTCCCAGTGCGCCGGTGGTGGTGCCCATATAGGCTTCCATCACCAATGGATTGCTGGACACCTCCTGATAGCGCCCTTCGGCCAGCATGGCGCCGCGTTGCAGCACGCTGATCTTGTCGCAAATGCCCGATACCACGTTCATGTTGTGCTCCACCATCAGGATGGTGCGGCCGGCTGATACTTTTTTAATCAGCGCGGTCACCCGGTCGACGTCTTCGTGCCCCATGCCCTGGGTCGGTTCATCGAGCAGCATCAGTTCCGGCTCCATGCCCAGCGTGGTGGCGATTTCCAGCGCGCGCTTGCGGCCGTACGGCAAATCGACGGTCAGCGTGGAAGCAAATTCAGTCAGATCGACTTCCGCCAGCAGCGCCATCGCGCGCTCGTTCAATTGCGCCAGCGACTTGCCGCTTTTCCAGAAATGGAACGAGGTCCCCAGCTTGCGTTGCAAGCCGATCCGGACGTTTTCCATCACGGTTAAATGCGGGAAAACCGCAGAGATTTGAAACGAGCGAATAATGCCCTGTCGTGCGATCTGGGCCGGAGCCTCAGTGGTGATGTCGCGGCCATTGAAGAAAATATGGCCGGAAGTGGGAACCAGGAATTTGGTCAGTAAATTGAAGCAGGTCGTTTTACCCGCCCCGTTCGGCCCGATCAAGGCATGAATATGACCGCGCTCGACTTGCAGGTTGACGCCGTTGACGGCAGTAAATCCCCTGAATTCCTTCGTCAGGTTCTTTGTCTCCAGGATGATGTCGGTCATCTGGTCTCCTATTGATGTTGCTTATTATTTGGAACATCTGAGTGACTGGCGATATGTATCCGCCTTATCAACTTTGTATTTTTTATGGATACTACCTTTGCTATTTCAGCGGAGCAATACGTAGAAATACTATAGGAAAACCGCAAGCCTAACCAAAGCTTCATTTCAAAATAGTCTATTAATTACCTTTTTCCTGAATAAATTTCGCCGCCATTTCCGCAATCATCAAGGTTGGAGAATTGGTATTGCCGGATGTAATGGTCGGCATCGCGGAAGCATCCACCACCCGCAATCCGGCAATTCCCCGCACGCGAAGTTTGCTATCCAGCACCGCCATCGGATCGTCGTTGCGGCCCATTTTGCAAGTCCCGACCGGGTGAAAAATCGTGGTGCCGACCTCGCCTGCGGCACGGATCAATTCTTCTTCGGTTTGATATTGGCGGCCCGGCTTGAATTCTTCCGGCGCATATTTTTGCAAGGCAGGCGCGGCGGCGATTTTGCGGGTCAGCTGCACGGATGCCGCTGCGACTTTGCGGTCTTGTTCGGTTGTCAGGTAATTCAAGGTGATTTTCGGAGCGGCGGCAGGATCAGCGGAAGCAATCCGGACATGGCCGCGCGAAGTTGGCCGAAGATTGCAGACGCTGGCAGTAAATGCCGGAAAATCGTGCAGCGGATCGCCGAATTTTTCCAATGACAGCGGTTGCACGTGATACTCCAGATTGGCGCTGGCCTGGGCCGGATCGGATTTGGCGAACGCTCCCAGCTGCGAAGGCGCCATCGACATCGGGCCGCTTTGCGACAGCATGTATTGCATGCCGATCTTCATTTTTCCCAGCCAGCTGTTGCTCATCGTATTAAGCGTCTTGACGCCCCGCACTTTGAACGCCATCCGGATCTGCAAATGGTCTTGCAAATTTTCGCCGACCCCGCGCAAGTCATGCAAAACCGGGATCTGATGCTGCTGCAATAACGCTGCCGGACCGATGCCGGACAATTGCAAAATCTGCGGCGAGCCGACCGCGCCGGCGCTCAATAAAGTTTCGCGACCGGCTTCCGCACTCCACTGCTGGCCGCCGCCGCTAAACTCGACGCCTTTGCACACCAGTCCGTGCTCGCCGGTTTCAATCAGCAAGCGTGTTACCTGGCAGCCGGTCATGATATCCAGGTTGCCGCGGCCGCTGGCTGCACGCAAAAACGCCTTCGACGCATTCCAGCGAATGCCGCGTTTCTGGTTCACATCGAAATAATTGCAGCCCTCGTTATCGCCGCGATTGAAATCGTCGATATTGGGAATCCCGACCTGTGCCGCGGCATCCCTGAAAGCGTCGAGAATTTCCCATGACAGACGCTGCTTCTCCACCCGCCATTCGCCGCCGGCGCCATGAAAAGCATCGCCGCCCTGATAATGATCTTCGCTCTTTTTAAATAGCGGCAGCACCTTATCCCAGCGCCAGTCGTCATCGCCGGTCAGCTGCGCCCACTGGTCGTAATCGCGAGCCTGGCCGCGCATGTAAATCATGCCGTTGATCGATGAACTGCCACCTAACACTTTGCCGCGCGGATAAATCAAGCTGCGGCCGTTCAGGCCGGCATCCGGTTCGGTCCGATACAGCCAGTCGGTGCGCGGATTGTTGATGCAGTACAAATAGCCGACCGGAATATGAATCCAGATGTAATCGTCCTTGGCGCCGGCTTCCAGCAACAACACTTTTATATTGCGGTCCTGCGTCAGGCGATTGGCCAGCACGCAACCGGCAGTCCCGGCGCCGATGATGATGTAGTCGTATTTTCCGGCGGATTCCATATTTTCCTTTTTATTTATGGCATCTCTCAAAACCGTAGCGAGCGGCCCAAGGTCGGGAGGAGAAGCACAGCCGTACGGATGTACGGCGACGATCTTGCCACCCCCGCAGTCCCGAGATTGGCGAGTTTGCCAAACTCTGTAGTAGGTTTTCAGAGATATCTTATTTGGCGACCGGCATCGTGAACTCAGCCCCTTTCGAAATCGACTGCGGCCAGCGCTGCATGATCGATTTATAACGTGTGTAAAAACGTATCCCCTCTTCGCCGTACGCATGCGCGTCGCCGAACAAAGAACGTTTCCAGCCGCCGAACGAATGCCATGCCATCGGCACCGGAATCGGCACATTGATCCCGACCATGCCGACTTCAATCCGGCGTGAAAACTCACGCGCTGTATTGCCATCCGAGGTAAACAATGAGACGCCGTTGCCGAATTCGTGGCGATTGATCAGCTCCACCGCGGCGGCAAAATCCGGTACCCGCACGATGCACAGCACCGGGCCGAAAATCTCTTCCCGGTAAATTTTCATGTCCGGCGTGACTTGGTCGAACAAGGTGCCGCCGAGGAAAAAACCGTGCTCCAGTCCGGCCACTTTCAAGCCGCGGCCATCGACCAGCAGCTTGGCGCCGGACTCGATTCCGCTTGCAATGTAACCCTCAATTTTGTCCTTGTGGGCGGCACTGACCAGCGGTCCCATCTCGGCATCGGGTTCCATGCCATTTTTTATTTTCAATGATTTTATGCGTGGAATTAACGCATTTATCAACTTATCAGCGACGTTACCGACAGCGACTGCCACCGAGATTGCCATGCAGCGTTCGCCTGCCGAACCGTAAGCCGCGCCCATCAAGGCATCGACCGCCTGCTCCAGATCGGCGTCCGGCATCACCACCAAATGATTTTTTGCACCGCCCAGCGCTTGCACTCTTAGCGGATAAGCACCGCTGCGCTTGGCGCCTTGCTGATAAATTGTTTCTGCGATCGGAGTCGAACCGACGAACGATACCGCCTTCACATCCGGGTGCTGCAACAGTGCATCGACCGCCAGTTTGTCGCCCTGCACCACATTGAAAACGCCATCCGGCAAACCGGCTTGCTGCAACAATTCCGCCATCATCAACGATGGCGACGGGTCGCGTTCCGACGGTTTCAGCACAAAAGTATTGCCGGTCGCAATCGCCAGCGGCGCCATCCACAACGGCACCATCACCGGAAAATTGAATGGCGTAATGCCGGCCGTCACGCCTAACGGCTGCCGCAAATTCCAGTTATCGATGCCGCCGCCGATATTGTCGGTGAATTGCGTTTTCAACAGTTGCGGGATACCGCAGGCGAACTCGATGATTTCCAGGCCGCGCGTCACTTCGCCTTTGGCATCGGAAAACACTTTGCCGTGTTCGCGCGTAATGGCGGCGGCCAGCGCATCGTGATTTTGCTCCATCAATTCCCGGAATTTGAACATCACTCTGGCCCGCTTCAGCGGTGCAGTGTCGGCCCAAGCCGGCGCTGCGGCCGACGCCGCAGCCACCGCCGCATTCACTTCTTCGACATTTCCCAACACCACTTTGGCGGACACCGCGCCGGTGGCCGGATTGAATACATCTTGCTGCCGACCGCTGGTCGAGGCCACCACCCGACCGTTGATGTAATGCTGAATGAGGGGCGTAGAGGATGCGAATGTCATAAGTATTCCTTCTATCAAATTGAATTTTTCAAAGAATATCGCGTGACATAGCAACAATCCAATGAGTTATCATCAACACCAATATAAGCAATTCTAATAATGAAATCGTCTATTCAGGAGTTTGAAAATAATGGATCTGATCCAGCTTCGCGCTTTTGTCACGGTGGCCAGGGAGGGAAATCTGACCCGCGCCGCAGAAATACTGCACGTCACGCAACCGGCAGTCAGCCTGCAAATCAAGTCATTGCAAGCCAGCTTGAATTTACAGTTATTCACACGCATTCCGAGCGGCATGGCATTGACCGACGACGGCGCAAAATTGCTGCCATTGGCGGAACGCGCGATTGCCGGCATCAACGAATTGCGCCAGAACGCAGACAGGCTGCACTCCAACAACTCTGAAAACTCAGAAATTCTCAGCGGCCCGCTGGCAATCGGCACCATTCTCGATCCGGAATTTATCCGGCTAGGAGCGTTCCTGAAACACTTAGTAGAAAGTTATCCACATGTTTATACACAGTTGCAACACAGCATGTCTGGCGATGTGCTGCAACAAATAAAGGCAGGCAATCTTGACGTCGGCTATTACCTCGGCACGCCGAGCAAAACTTTCCATCGCATCACGCTAACCCCTTTTACTTACAGTGTGGTCGCGCCATCCGGCTGGAAAAATCGTGTTTCGGGAAAAGATTGGCCGGCTTTGGCCAAATTACCCTGGATCTGGACGCCGCCGGAGTCTGTGCATAACCGTTTGCTGACCAAAATCTTTACACAATATAAAGTAAATCCGAACAAAGTTGCGCTAGTCGATCAGGAACCATCCATGCTGGATCTGGTGAAATCAGGCGTTGGTTTGTCGTTGGTACGCGAATCGATCGCGTTACGAGAAGCTCATGCACATGGTTTGGTGATCTCCGACACTGTCAATTTATCAACAGAATTGTCATTCGTTACTCTTGAAAAACGGAAAAATGAGCCTGTGATTGCTGCAGTGTTTACATTATTGCAAAAAATCTGGAGAAATTAGTGTTTTAAAAGTAATGATCTTGCTTTTAAAACAGCGGTTTTTCGATTTGAAAGGTTTTTCATCTTTTAATTTAAAGATTTATATATATAAATAGTAGTAATAGTTAACGACCTTCTTTTCTGTGGATAACATAAAAATCCTTCATCCAATCAAGCGTTTACGTTCAGGATAAACCCTGAGTAAACCTTGTATCTATAAAGAACAGTTGTTGGATAAAAAATCCGAAGTGGAAAACTTCTTTGATATCCACATTTGGAGGCAATAGATATCCCAAGAGTTATCCACAGACGGTTTGCTTGCAGGGTTTCAGTTTTTGAAAAAAGATGTCTATCAGATAATTTTTCAAAATTTGATCGACCGCTGATTTCCGAAATTTTTCTTCCGTTTCTTTTTTTACAAACCACTTTGAATTTTCAGGTTTTGGGTCAAAGGTTTTCAAAAAAAGTCTTTCCAGGTTTTGTATTTAAAGATTTATATATATAAATAGTAGTAGTAGTTAACGACCTGAAATTCTGTGGATAACAGTAAAAATCCCTGTTAAATCAATGCTTTAAAACATGGATAACGCTTGAGTAATCGGTGTACTGGAAAAGAACAGTTGTTGGATAAAAAAACGGATGTGGACAAGACTTCGGATACCCACATTAGCTGCATCGGATATCCACAGGTTTATCCACAAATTCGCGAAAAATGCGCTGCAAAACGCGTTTTTTACGTGGTTTTAGGCTTTGCCTGAATGAGCGCTCGTTGTTTGAGGGCTGCCGCATCTAAAAAAATCTCGACAGCAACAAAATAAGCCATTAATGTACGCGTTGCGTATATAAATGGAGGTCGTTATGAGTGAACAACAAGCTTTTTTGCGTGATGCGATGCGGCGTCTCAACCTGACCCGAGAGGCTTTTTCGGATCGCATCGGGATTCGGAAGCGCGCTTTGGATACTTGGTTGTTGCCGGATACTTCAGGAGAATTCCGGGTAATGCCGGAAATGGTCACGAAATTTGTCGGTGAAATCCTGCAGCGCGAGACGGGGCAAAACCCCATTACGCAGAGCGTATATATCGCAAAAAATGAGCCCTTGCGCTCCCGTATCGGCTTCAATGGCAAGCCGCAACTTATATCCGTTGAGCAGTTTTCGCGCGACTCGCTGGAAGACTTGTTTCGGATCACGGACATGATGCAGCCGATTGCCAGGCGCCAAAAGGTGTCGCGCATCCTGGAGGGGGCGGTGCTGGGGAATTTGTTTTTTGAGGCCAGCACGCGTACCCGCATCAGCTTTGGCGCGGCTTTTTGCCGCCTGGGGGGATCGGTGTGCGATACCACCGGCTTCACTTTCTCTTCGATGACCAAGGGCGAATCGATTTACGACACCAGCCGGGTCATCAGCGGTTATGTCGATGCCTTGGTGATTCGCCATCCGGAACAAGGCTCGGTCGAGGAATTCGCGCGCGCCACGAATATTCCCGTCATCAATGGCGGCGATGGTCCGGGCGAGCATCCGAGTCAGGCGATTCTTGATCTTTACACCATTCAGCGCGAGTTTTCGCGGCTGGGGAAGCTGATCGACGGCGCCCACATCGCCCTGGTCGGCGATTTGAAGTACGGCCGCACGGTGCACTCCCTGATCAAGCTGCTGGCCCTGTACCGTGGCCTGAAATTCACCCTGATTTCGCCGGCTTCGCTTGAAATGCCGGCTCACATCCTGGACCGCATCGCCCGCGGCGGCCATGTGATCGAGCAAACCCAATCCTTGCGGCAAGGATTGCAAGGCGTGGATATTGTGTATGCGACAAGAATCCAGAAAGAGCGTTTTGCCGATGAAGCGATTGAAGGCTATACGCCCGATTTCCAGGTCAATCAGGCCCTGATCAACGCCAGCTGCGATGCCGGCACGATCGTGATGCACCCGTTGCCGCGCGATAGCCGGCCCGGCGCCAATGATTTGAGCACCGATTTGAATCACGATCCGCGCCTGGCGATTTTCCGCCAGACCGATAACGGGATTCCGGTAAGAATGGCGCTCTTTGCCGTGCTGCTGGGGGTCGAAAATCAGGTGCAGCACTCGATGAAAGACGCCAGCTGGCATTCGCCGTCTCACATCGGGCCAGATGATGCGTCGTTTGACGGCGTCGATGAATAGAGGCTCGTGCTTATTTGGCTGCCGGACGCCCTGCCTTGCTGCGCAAAGTCTTGCCAGGCGGCGGCGCCACCGGCTTTTGCCTGGCATCCGCCAGTAAACTGGCGCAATCGCTGTGCTGATCGGGGCTGATGTTCATCAGCGGCAGCAAAGCGGCCGCCGGAGCCAATAGGCCGAGCGCAAGCGCGCCGCCAGCCTTTAACGCCACCATACCCTTGTTCACCCCTACCTCGGGGTGTTTAAAGCTGCCTGTGACCTCTAAAGGCGATCTGAGCGTGATAATCCGTAATCCCCGGTTTTTCGGGTGGATGGTCAGCGCCAGCGATTCTTTGCGCAGGTCGACCTGACCGTCGACGACGACGATCGCAGCGTCGGTATCCATGACAAAGGTGCGGGCCTGCATGACGCCATTGCTCACGGCAAAATCGCTGGCCAGGCAATTCAGAGTCACCTGGTGATCGCCAAACAGTTTGGCAATAATGATGTTGCCAATATTCAGGCCCATCTCTTCCAGCAGGTATTTGCTGATGGTGCCGTGATTGATCAAGGTTTTTACCTCGCCGTTCGCGCTGCCCAGCATTGCCGCCACAGAATTGCCGACCCCGGACAACGAGGCATCGCCGTTGACTTCGCCGAAACTGGCTTGCATCCGTTCCATCGTGGGAAATAGTTGCTTGATCTTCAAATGACGCGCCGAGATGTGTATTTCAGCCTTGATCGTCTGCTGCTTGCCGTCCAGCTTGACGCTGGAAATCAAATTGCCGCCAGCCACCCCGAAATTTAATGGCGTCAATGACAATATGCTGTCTTTCAGGTGCAGGTCGGTGACCAGGTCCTGGATCGGCAATGCCTTGTCGCGGATGATTTTGCGGCCGGTGAATTTGACATCGGCGTCTATGCTGCCCCAGCGCGCAGTATTGAAAGGCTCGACCGGCAGCACTTTGTCGGCTGGCTGCACTGCCGTTGCATCGCCGCGGTTGTTCTTGCTGGCGTTGGAGTCGGCCCCGACCAGCGGCGCCAGATCTTTTAGCGACAGCTGATTCGACAGCAGCGTGCCTTGCAGCAAAGGGCGCGGTTTGCGGGCGACGTACTCAAGCGTGCCCGAGATATCGCTGCTCCCGACCCGGCCGCTGAATTTGTCGTAAATCCAGTCGTCGCCATCGGGATGAATGGTGCCGCGCAAATGCCCTTCGGTTGAAAACGGCGGCGTGGCCGGCAACACGATCCCTGTCAGCGGATACAGATTGGACATGCTGGCGCCGCCAATTCTAAGGCGCAGGTCGAGAGCCGTCAGCGCGCTGGGCTTGGTCAGCGTCCCTTGAATCTCGATCGCCGTTTTGCCGATCCGGACCCTGGCTTGCAGCGGGTACGGCGTGCTGCTGTTTTGCAGCGCCAGTACCGCGCCAGCCTGGCCGTCGCCGCTGACCGCTGTTTTATTGAAAGTGCCGCTTGCCTTCCAGCCTATGCCGTAACCTTCCGGCGTGATCGCCGGCAGCGACCCGATGTCGGCATTGATGTCGATTTTGCGGATCGGATCGAGCAGCCTGACGCTGCCCTGGGTCAGCACCAGTTTTTGCAGTTGCAGTTGCCAGACGGACGGCGGCTGGGACAGGAAGGTCCAGTTATTCCGGCCATCCAGTGTGCGTTCGAAGGCGATGTTCGGCGTTTGCAATTCCAGCGTCGGCAGCACGATCTTGTGCGCCAGCAGCGGCAACGGGCTCAGCGAAAAAGTGATGCGGCCGATTTGCGCCATATGCGGACCAGTTTTGGCCCAGTCGGGATTGTCGAGCACGATGTCGTTGGCGCTCAGGCGAGGCCAAGGCAGCCAGCGCTTCCAGCCACCCTGCTCGGCGGTCGATTTTTGCCAACTTAGCGCCAGGTCGCCGCGAATCGCGAATGGCCGGCCGACGGCATCGCTGATGTGCTGATTCAGCCACGGTTTGGCCCGGTTCCAGTCGAAAGTGATCAGCGCGACGATCAAAACGGCTATCGCGGCAAGCAAGCCAAAGGCGCTCCAAAATAGTATTTTTAGCGGCCGAAGTTTTGAAGAAATCATGGATTTCCTGATGACAGGCTTTTTGGCATTGCTTAAATATAGGACACGGCAAGCGCCAGCAATACCTTGGGCACCTCGAAAAACCTACTGCGCGGCCCAATCTCGAGGCTGCGATGCTCACCGTACCTCCGTACGGCTGCGCTTCTCGCCCCGACCTTGGGCCGCTCGCTACGGTTTTTCGAGATGCCCCTTGTTACGCGGAATACCGTCAGCTGCCGGCGCTGCGCATGGCCAAAACAATCAACAATGTGTGAGACATGCAATAGTTTGTAACCCAGTGTTGCCATGAAAATTTGGCGTGCTAGCTTGTAATTGTGGATAACTTTTACGTCTAGCCCGTTGCGTGGAACTGAAAATGACAAAAAATAAGAAAACCGTATCGTTGATGCTGAGTGCTTCGCTGTGCGTTGCGCTGCTGCCGCTTGCCGGCTGCGACAAGACACCAAACAGTCCGAATCAGGCCGCAGCGCAAACACCGCCGCCCTATGTGCCGCCGACTGCAGAACAGTTGTATCAGCTGGTTGCACCAATCGCGTTGTTCCCCGACAAACTGATCGGGCAGGTATTGGCCGCGTCCGGTTACCCCGACCAGATAACCGTGGCCAATAACTGGCTGGCCCAGAACCGCAACCTGAAGCCGGCGCAACTGCAAGACGCGGTCAATCAGCAGCCTTGGGACGTCAGCGTCAAGGCTTTGACCTCATTCCCCAACGTGCTCAACCAGATGGCCCAGAACACAGCGTGGACCGCGGCGCTGGGCGATGCTTACGTCAACGACCCGACCGACGTGATGAATGCGATCCAGGTCATGCGCCAGCGCGCCGCCAGCAGCGGCCATCTTAAAAATATGCCGCATCAAAAGATTGCGGTAGTCCATCGCACGCACCAGCCGCCGCCGCAAGCCTACGCGGTGCCGCCAGGCGAGCCGATGGTGTATTCAGGACCGGAAGTGATTCCGCCGCCGCCGGACACGATAATGATTGAGCCGGCCGAGCCGGACGTCGTGTACGTGCCGGCGGCCTACGATCCGGGCGTGGTGTACGGCGAGCCTATGCCGGTTTATCCGGGCTATGTCTATGCGCCACCGCCGCCGATATACGACAGCGGTGCGATTATCGCGAACGATGCGATTCCATTCGGTGTCGGCTTGGTGGTAGGCGTGGTGATCAGCCATTACGACTGGGGCTGGCATTCCTGGGGCGTGCATTGGGGCGACGGCGACTGGCATGGCAGGGACCGGGATCGCGACCGCGGCGAATGGCATCGGCCGGCGGTTGTGTATAACAACAAAACCTATGTGTCGAATTCCACCACCATCGTCAACCGGGTGACCAACAACATCAACAACGGCACGATTACCAACACCACCAATAACAACTTCGGGACTGCGGCTGGTGTCGCCGGGGTTGCCGGCGCTGCAGCAGTCGCCAACGGTCTGCGCCCTGCCGTTCCAACAGGCAGCCCGCCAAATTTAGCCAGGCCGCACTTTGGCCAGCCACCGGTCTCAGGCGCCAATGTTGCGCCCGGGGTGGCAGCTGGACTCATTCCTGGCAAACCTGGAGCAGCTGTGGCCGGTCGGCCCAGCTTTAATCAAAATGCTGCGGCGCTTGCCGGCCGCGTGCCGGGGGCGGTGCCGACACCTGGGCCAGCAACGCGGCCGAATTTCAACAATATGACGAAGCCCGATTTCAGTCAGGCACTACGTCCTGGAAATAAAATTCCGGCCGTGCCTAACCTCAATCCGGCAACACCGAAGCCGCCCGGCGCCAGTCAGCCTGGCATCAACACCCTGCAGCGGCCGAACTTCACTCAAATCCCTGCCGTACCTGCCGGACGGGTGCCGCAGCCGACACCGGGAGCAGGCGCCCGGCCCGATTTCAACCATATGACCAGGCCCGATTTCAGCCAAGCGCTGCGTCCTGAAAACAGGATTCCAGGCGCGCCGAACGGCAATCAAACTGCACGCCCGGAAATGCCGCGGCCGAACCAGCCTGCGCATTCTGGCGGCGCCAATCATGAGCGGCCTAACCTCAATCAGGCGCTCCCGCGAGAACCTGCGAGACCGACCTTGAATCAGCCGCAACGCGCTGAGAACATGGTTCAAAACAGGCCGAACGATAGACCGCAGATGCGCCCGCAAGAACCGCAACAGCCGCGCATCGAGCCAAGAGTAGAGCCGCGTCCGCAGGCGCAGATACAGTCTCGCCCGCAACCGCAGATACGTCCGCCGGAACCTCCGCAGCCGCGTTTTGAACCCCGTCCACCGCCGCCACCGCCGCATCTGGAGCCGCGTCCGCAACCGATGCCGCAGATACAGCAGCCTCGTCTGGAACCGCGTCCGCAACCGCAGGTACGTCCGCCGGAACCTCCGCAGCCGCGTTTTGAACCCCGTCCACCGCCGCATCTGGAGCCGCGTCCGCAACCGATGCCGCAGATACAGCAGCCTCGTCCGGAACCGCGTCCGCAGCCGCAGGTGCGCGCACCAGAACCTCCGCAGCCGCGTTTTGAGCCGCGCCCACCTCCACCTCCACCACCACCGCATGTGGAGCCGCGTCCGCAGCCAGCGCCGCAGCATCAGGCTGAGCCTAATCGCAGTCAGCCGCATCCGGACAAGAAGGACGAGCACAAGCACGAATGAGCTGTGGACACAAAAAAAGCCGCCTGACGTAAATCAGGCAGCTTTTTTGCTACTGGTCCCTTTAGGGGACCTTTATGCTTACACCTGCAAGGTCATCAGGCTGGCGTTACCGCCGGCCGCTGTGGTGTTGACGCACACGGCGCGCTCCGCCAGCAAGCGCCATAACGGAATCGGCGCATATTCGGAGGTTTCCAGCAGCGGCACCAAGGCGCCAGTTTTTTCTCCGAGTGCCGACAGCAACGGACGCAAGCGCCAGGTTCCCGCACCGTCGACCAAGGCCATTTGCAGCGTGATGGTGCTGCTGCCGGCCTCGACTCGTTCGATGGTGCGCACCGCATCGCGCACAGCTTTCGGCAAGCCGCTTGGCAGCATGGCCGAGGCCGAAGCTTCGATCACCGGGGTATTGCCGGTGGCAAAGACGGCTGCCAGCTGGTTCAGCATGGTGCCGACGTTGTCGGCGCTGCACAGGATCGCACCGCGCGGTGCAAACGACAGGCTGTTGCGCTCGCCGGTCGGGCCGGGCAATACCAGCGAAGTGCCGAGCCAGTTGGCGTGCATGTATTCCTCGCCCAGTGCCGCAATCCGCTGATGACCATGGGTTTTGGCCCAGTTCAACAAGGCTTGCAGGATCGGGGTTTCAGTGCTGGTGATCGTGTTCGGCGCATGGATCGTGTGCGCACCCAGCGCGACCGTCGCATTGCGTTGCAGGCGCTTCAGGTACAGCGGTCCGCCGGCTTTGGGGCCGGTGCCGGATTTTCCTTCGCCGCCGAACGGTTGCACGCCGACCACGGCGCCGACGATATTGCGATTGACGTAGATATTACCGACGTGCGCCTTGTCAGTAATGAAGTCGATCGTTTCGTCGATCCGCGAATGGACGCCCAGGGTCAGGCCGTAACCGGTGGCGTTGATCGCATCGATCAATTGCGGCAGCGCGCTGCGGGCATAGCGCACCACATGCAGGACCGGGCCGAATACTTCGCGCTTCAATTCCGACAGCGAGCCGATTTCGATCAGGGTCGGGGCCACGAAGGTGCCGTTTTTCTGCTCGTCGGACAGCGGCAATTGATAGAAATCCTTGGCCGTGGCGCGCATCTTCTCGATGTGGGCCAGCAACTGCGCTTGCGCATCGGCATCGATCACCGGGCCGATATCGGTCGCCAGTCGGTCGGGATTGCCGATCCGCAGTTCCTGCATCGCGCCCTTCAGCATATGCAGGGTGCGATCGGCGATATCGTTTTGCAGGCACAGCACGCGCAGTGCCGAGCAACGCTGGCCGGCGCTATCGAAGGCCGAACTGAGGACGTCCTGCACCACCTGTTCCGGCAAGGCGCTGGAATCGACGATCAGGGCATTCTGGCCGCCGGTTTCGGCGATGAACGGCAGATCGATCGACTCTTCCACCGAGCGCTTGGCAAGGGTACGGTTGATCAGCTGCGCGACTTCAGTCGAGCCGGTAAAAATGACGCCTTTGGTGCGCGGGTCCGAGGTCAGCGCGGCGCCGACCGTTTCGCCCTGGCCGGGAAGGAATTGCAGCGCAGCGCGCGGCACGCCGGCTTCATGCAACAGCTGCACCGCACGGGCGGCGATCAGCGGCGTTTGTTCGGCCGGTTTGGCCAGCACCACATTGCCGGCTGCCAGCGCGGCGCTGACTTCGCCGACAAAAATCGCCAGCGGGAAATTCCACGGGCTGATGCAAACCACCGGACCCAGCGCCAAGACGTTCTGGGTATCACGCACCTGGGCTGAGTAGTAGCGCAAAAAGTCGACCGCTTCGCGTACTTCGGCAATCGCATTGGGCAGCGATTTTCCGGCTTCGCGGATCGCCAGTGCGATCAGCTCCTGTTGGTGTACTTCAAAGAGTGCCGCGGCCCGTTCCAGCTTGGCTGCGCGTTCGACCGGCGGCAGGGTTTGCCAATCCATCGCGTAGGCGGTCGCCGCGTGCAGCGCGGCATCGACATCGGCGCCGCTGGCTTCGATCACGCTGCCGACCACATCGCGATGATCGGCCGGATTCAACACAGGTTTCGCTTGCGCACCCGCCAGCGGGGTTGCCAGCGAGTCCGCCAGCAACGGCGCCACATGCCATTGCTGTTGCCCCAGCGTCTGGAACGCCAGGTCGATCTCGCGCAGGACTTCTTCGCTGCTCAAATCCAGCCCCGCCGAGTTGCTGCGTTCGCCGCCGAACAGCGCCGCCGGCAATGGAATATGCGGATGCGGCTCGCCGCCGAGTTGCTGCGCCGCTTGCAGCGGATCGGCCACCAGGGTGTCGATCGACACGCCTTCATCCACGATCTGATTGACGAAGGACGAGTTGGCGCCGTTTTCCAGCAAGCGCCGCACCAGGTAGGCGAGCAAGGTTTGATGCGAACCGACCGGTGCATAAATCCGGCACGGTTTGTCCAGATTGTCTTTGCCGACCACCTGGTCGTACAGGGTTTCGCCCATGCCGTGCAGGCACTGGAACTCGTAGTCGGTAATGTTTTTCTCTTGCGCCCAGCTGTAGATGGTCGCCAGCGTGTGCGCATTGTGGGTCGCGAATTGCGGATAGATCAGGTCGGTCGCCGCCAGCAATTTCTGGGCGCAGGCCAGGTAGGAGACATCGGTGTACACCTTGCGGGTATATACCGGGAAGCCGGGCATGCCGTCGACTTGCGCCCGTTTCACTTCGGAATCCCAATACGCGCCCTTGACCAGCCGCACCATGAACTTGCGGCCGCTGCGGCGCGCCAGATCGACCAGGTAGTCGATCACGAACGGGCAACGCTTCTGGTAGCCCTGCACAACAAAACCGATGCCGTCGAAGCCGGCCAGGTCGGGATCGAACGCCAGCGCTTCCATCAGGTCGAGCGACAGTTCCAGGCGGTCGGCTTCTTCGGCGTCGATGTTGAGGCCGATGTTGTATTGCTTGGCCAGCACCAGCAGTTGCTTCAGACGCGGCAACAGTTCGCCCATGGTGCGCTGGCGTTGCGCGCGCGAGTAGCGCGGGTGCAGCGCCGACAATTTGACCGAGATGCCGGGTCCCTGCTTGATGCCGCGGCCGGCCGAGGCGCGGCCGATCGCGTGGATCGCCTCTTCATAAGAGCGGTAATAAGCCGCCGCATCTTCTTCGGTCAGCGCCGCTTCGCCCAGCATGTCGTAGGAGTAGCGATAGCCGCGTTTTTCATTGTCGCGGCTGTTGTCGAGCGCCTCGGCAATGGTCTGGCCGGTGACGAACTGATTGCCCAGCATGCGCATCGCGACATCGACGCCTTTGCGGATCAGCGGCTCGCCGCCTTTGCCGATCAATTTGGTCAGGGCCGAGCCGAGTCCGCGCTCGCTATTGGTGCTGACCAGTTTGCCGGTGATCAGCAAACCCCAGGTCGCGGCGTTGACGAACAGCGACGGCGATTCGCCCAGGTGGCTGCGCCAGTCGCCCTTGCTGATCTTGTCGGCGATCAGGCGATCGGCGGTTTGATGATCCGGAATGCGCAGCAGCGCTTCGGCCAGGCACATCAGCGCCACGCCCTCTTCCGACGACAGCGAAAATTCGTGCATCAAGGCATCCACGCCGGACGCGCGGGTGCGTTTTTCGCGCACCGCCGTCACCAGTTTGCGGGCCAGGGTCTGGCTCGCAGCCTGGGCGCTCGGACTGCTTTGCACCTGCGCCAGCAGCCATTGCACGGCCAGTTTTTCGTTGCGCCGGTAAGCGGTCGTGATGGCGGCGCGCAGCGGCGACGGATCGCGCATGACTTCTTGATGGAAGGCGGTGAATGCAGTGGCGGATTGCTGTGATGTGGTCGATAGCTGCGGCATGGCGATGTCTCGGTCTCGGTAAGGTAATTGTTGTGCCAACTTGCGCCCTCGCCAAAACAACGAGCGCAGCCCTGGAATCGAGCTGCGCGGCAGTTTTTTGCGGGGGCTGGTCAAGAACCGGTTTGCTATCTGCACAAACAGGTTCTAAGATTTAAAACAGGTGTTGAATCGTTCGATTGTAGGGGGCATCGCGGTGGATTAATTCTGGAAATACCGGCTACTATCAAAATTTTGTTATTGGTGAGAAAATTTAACCGAATAAAATTTTTCCGAAAGTAGTACATGCTTGACAAGATCAGTAAAAAAATCCTGGCCGAATTGCAAAATGATGGTCGCATCAGCAACGTCGACCTGTCCACGCGTGTCAACTTGTCGCCGGCCGCCTGCCTGGAGCGCGTCCGCAAGCTGCAGGAAGCCGGCTACATCCTGCGCTATAGCGCCCAGCTCAATCCGCAGTTGCTGGACGTGTCGCTGCTGGTGTTTATCGAAGTCGTACTGGATCGCACCACGCCGGAAGTTTTCGAGGCGTTCAGCCAAAGCGTCCAGATTATCCCGGAAGTGCTTGAGTGTCACATGGTGGCGGGCGGTTTTGACTACCTGGTCAAGGCCCGGGTCAAAGACATGAACGCGTACCGCGAATTCCTCGGCAAGTCGCTGCTGCAACTGAAAGGCGTGCGCGAGACGCACACCTATGCCGTGATGGAAGAGGTCAAACACACGACCAAACTGCCGATTCGCTAATTCGCTGCATTGCCGCCTGTAATTTTCCCCGCTACATCATCATTCTTTCCGCTTCGTCGCAATCGTTGCAATAAGCGCGCCGCCAAGAGCGTGCCACAATAGTTGTTCTTTGATTATCTAAATAACCTTTAGGAGAAGACATCCATGCCATTGCCTAGCGTTCCACGACAACTATTAGCCGGTTTGATCTGCAGCCTGCTGGCGCACGCCGCACTGGCTGCCCCGAGCGGGGCGGAAGCGGCCAGAGCTGAAATTGCACAACAGGCCAAGGCCATGGAGCCGGCCTTGATCGAGGTGCGGCGCGACATTCATGCGCATCCCGAGCTGGGCGACGCCGAGCTGCGCACCGCGCAACTGGTTGCCGAGCAATTGCGGGCGCTGGGCCTGGAAGTCAAAACCGGGGTTGCGCGGACCGGCGTGGTGGCGGTGTTGAAAGGCGCCCTGCCCGGCCCTACAGTCGCCTTGCGCGCCGACATGGATGCGCTGCCGGTCAAGGAAAGCTCGGGCCTGCCGTTTGCGTCGAAGAGCAAGGGCCGTTATCTGGGGAAAGAAGTCGACGTGATGCATGCCTGCGGTCACGATACGCATACGGCGATTTTGCTGACCGCCGCTAAAATTTTGAGCGCCATGCGCGATCGTTTGCCGGGCACCGTCGTGTTCTATTTCCAGCCGGCCGAAGAAGGCGCCGGCGAATTGGCGGCCGACGGCAAAAACACCTGGGGCGCGAAAATGATGGTGCAGGAAGGCGTGATGAAATCGCCCAAGCCGGATGCGGTATTCGGCCTGCATGTGATTGCCGGGATTCCGGCCGGCCGGATCGCTTATCGCGCCGGTCCGACCATGGCCAGTTCGGACGATTTGCGCATCCGGATCGTCGGCAGCCAGACCCATGCCGGTATGCCGTGGAATGGGGTCGACCCGATTACCGTCGGCGCGCAGGCGCTGGTCGGCCTGCAAACGGTGGTCAGCCGCCGCACCGACATTTCTTCCTTCCCGTCGGTGGTCAGCATCGGCACCATCAATGGCGGCACGCGCTACAACATCATTCCCGAGTCGGTCGAGATGACCGGCACCATCCGCTCCTATGATTACGGCATCCGCCAGAAGCTGCATGCCACTGTGCGGCAAACCGTGGAAAAAATTGCGGAAAGCGGCGGCGCCAGGGCCGAAGTCAGCATCATCGAAAAGTACGATCCGACCATCAACGACGCCGCACTGACGGAAAAAATGGGGCCGACCCTGCGTTGGGCGGCACAGGACGATGTGGTGCAAAGCGCCTTGTCCGGCGGCGCCGAGGATTTTTCTTTCTTTGCCAAGCAAGTGCCGGGTTTGTTCGTCTTCCTCGGAGTCACGCCGCGCGACCAGGATATGACGAAGGCGGCGCCGAACCATAATCCGGCGTTTTTCGTCGATGAATCGGCGCTGATTGTCGGGGTCCGCACGATGGCATCGCTGGCCACCGATTATCTTTATGCCGACGCCGCTACAGCGCGCTAAGCCGGGACGCGCCGGCGATCGAAAGGACTAGATATGATGAGACGCTTGCTTATCCTGTTCGGGCTCGTCATCGCCGTCATTGGTGTCCTGGGCATCGCCGCGCCGTCGACTTTGCTCGATTTTGGGCGATCCCTGCAAACCCCTTTCGCCCTCTATATCGTGGCTGCCATACGGATTGGTTTCGGCATCGCATTGATCAGAGTCGCCGCCATTTCACGCACGCCGAAGACGTTTCGCATCCTCGGCGTGCCCATCATCATCGCCGGTGTCGTCACGCCGTTTATCGGCGTCGAGCGGGCGCGGATGATTGTCGATTGGTGGTTTGCGCAAGGGGCCTGGCTGATGCAGATATGGGCTGGCCTGGCAGTGATTTTTGGCCTGTTCATCGTCTACGCGCTGACGCCTCGCCGCTGAGCTGTCGCTACAACAAAAAGCCGCAGCAGGTTTTTAGGTACTGGCCCGGATTGCCAGCTCAAAACCGAGGTCTATCCTCGCTTTTTCTATCGGCTCGCGTTTCAGCCGCTTAATCAATAAGTGCGCTGCGGTGAAACCGATGTCGTAGCGCGGCGTGACTATCGTGGTGATGCCGGGGTTGGCGTGGGCCGACCACGGCAGGTTGTTGAAACCGGCGATCGCCAATTGCCCTGGCACCGAAATGCCGCGCCGCTGGCACTCGAACAGCACGCCCAGCGCCAGATCGTCGTTACAGCAAAACACCGCGTCGCAATCGGGAGTCTGCTGCAGCAGCTGGCCGAGCAATTTGGCGCCCAGCTCTACCGTGGACGGGGCCGCTGTCAGCACTTCGATGCCGGAATCCATGCCGGCGTCCGCCAGCGCTTTGCGGAAACCCGCACGCCGCTTCATCATGCGCGGATCGAGCTGGGCGCCGAGAAATCCGGGACGGCGGTAGCCGCGTTCGATCAAATGGCGGGCCATGCTGTAACCCGCCTTCTTTTGCGAAAAGCCGACCGTCATGTCATTGCGGTTGGGGCTCAGATCGAACATGCGCACCGCCGGAATATTGTTGGTCGCCAGCTGGTGCCGCAGCGACTCTTGCTGTTCGATCCCGCTCAGCAGAAAACCGTCCGGCGCCTGGGTCAGGAAGGTCGAAATCAACTGGCTTTCCTTGTCCGGCGAATAATGGCTTTCGCCGATCAGGAATTTGTAGCCATGTTGGTCCAGACTGTCGCGGATGCCGTGCAGCGTTTCCACAAACACGGCATTGCTGAGCGACGGCACGATGACCCCGATCACCTGCGATTTTGCCGATGCCAGCGTGCTGGCGGCCTGGTTCGGTACATAGCCCAGTTGCTGGATGGCGACGGCAATCCGATCGCGTGCCGCCTGTTGCACCAGCGCCGGTGTTTTCAGTGCGCGCGATACGGTCATCGGGCTGACTTTTGCCATATGTGCGACGTCCACGATCGTCACTCTGCCGCTGGCGCGGCTATGGCGTTGCGGTTTGATGGTTTTGCTGGCGGTGGTCATGGTGGGGGTCTCGCTAATGATATTTTTGTATTTGATCGACGTTACCTGCGCTTTATCCGGCTTTTATCTCTTTTCACAATCAATTGCGTACTTTATGGCGCTATCCACGCCTATTCTGTTGGCGACTTTTTGCGTTCACAATGTGCTGAAATGAAATGAGTGATGCATTATCATTGTTTCTTTACGGAAATGATATTGATTAGCTGCTCTAATTTTACTTTATGCCGCCAGTAGCCGATGGTAGCGCTACCATTTGATGTAATATTTCAGCCGCCCGGCGGCCTGCTCAGTGGCCTGCTCAGTGACCTCTTCAATGGCCGGCAATCAATCCAATAGCGAAAGAATCTTATGCCTCAGCAACCGGAATATATGCTCGGCGTCGACATCGGCACCACCAGCACCAAGGCGGTGCTGTTCACGACCAAAGGGCGGGTGGTGGCGCAGCACGCGGTGGAGTATCCGCTGACCTGCACCGCGCCGGGCATGGCCGAACAAGATCCGCTGCAGATAGTCGACGCCGTCCTGACTTCGATGCGTCAGGCCGTCAGCAATAGCCAGGTCGACGCCGCACAGATCGCGCTGGTGTCGTTCAGCAGCGCCATGCATAGCCTGATTGCGCTCGATCAACACGATCATCTGCTGACCAACAGCATCACCTGGGCCGACAGCCGCGCCGCCGAGTGGGCCAACCGGATTCGCGATCAGATGGATGGCCACGCGATTTATCTGCGTACCGGCACCCCGATCCACCCGATGTCGCCGCTGTGCAAGTTGATGTGGTTGCGTCACGATCAGCCGCAACTGTTTGCCCGCAGCGCGCGCTTTGTCGGCATCAAGGAATATGTCTGGCACCGCTTGTTCGGGCAATGGCAGGTCGATTATTCGGTCGCTTCCGCCACCGGCCTGTTCAACCTGCAGCAGCTTGACTGGGATAGCGAGGCGCTGGCCTTGATCGGCGTCAGTCCGGCGCAACTATCGCAACCGGTCCCGACCACCCATTTTGCGACCGGCCTGCAACCCGCAATGGCGCACCAACTCGGGCTGGCGCCAAACACGCCATTCATCATCGGCGCCAACGACGGCGTGTTATCCAACCTCGGCGTCAACGCCATCGGGCCGGGTCAGGTGGCGGTCACGATCGGCACGTCGGGGGCAATGCGGACCGTGATCGACCAGCCGCTGACCGATCCGTCGGGGCGCACATTTTGCTATGCATTGACCGCCAAGCACTGGGTGGTAGGCGGGCCGACCAACAACGGCGGCAGTATTTTCCGCTGGGTGCGGGACGAGCTGGCAACGGCCGAAACGGCCGCCGCAAAACTGGCCGGCATCGATCCCTACGAGGCGTTGACCAGCATCGCGGAACAGGTCCCGGCCGGCGCCGCGGGCTTGTTATTCCATCCCTATCTGGCGGGTGAGCGGGCTCCGCTTTGGAACGCCGATGCGCGCGGTTCTTTCTTTGGCCTGGCCATGCATCATCGCAAGGAGCATATGATACGGGCCGCGCTGGAAGGCGTGATTTTCAGCCTGTACAGCATCCTGCCGGCGGTTGAAGGTTTGATCGGCCCCACCACGCGGATGATGGCGACTGGCGGTTTTGCACGCTCAGCCCTGTGGCGTCAAATGATGGCCGATATCTTCGAACGCGAAGTGGTGGTGCCGGAAAGCGTCGAGTCCTCGTGCTTGGGCGCCGCCGTGCTGGGTTTGTATGCGCTGGGCCGGATAGCGTCGCTGGAGGCGGTTGCCGAGATGGTCGGCGCCACTCATCAACACTTGCCCGATCCCGACAATGTGGCGCTGTATGCCCGTTTGTGGCCGATCTATGCCGCCATCCCAAAGCAGTTGGAGCAGCAGTACCGCGAGCTGGCGCAGTTTCAGCGTTCTGCTAGTGCTCAGTCTCCGGATCAATCAGGATAAATTTCTCATGCGCGGTAGCGCTCAAGTGCGCGCGCAGCCATTTGTGCGCCGGATTGCGCACATCCCTTTCGTGCCACAGCATGTCCACATGGACCGCCGGCGTCGGGAACGGCAGTTCGCGCGCGACCAAGACGTCGGTCATGCCGGTGGCGCCGATCAAATGACGCGGCAGTACGGTCAGCAGATCCGAGCTGGCGACCACCCGGCCGGCGGTGAAGAACTGATTGACGGTCAACAGAATCCGCCGCTCGCGCCCCATCGCCGTCAGCGTTTCGTCGATCAGGCCATGCGCGCGTCCGGAAAAACTCACCAGCAAGTGATGCGACGCGCAATAGCTGTCGAGAGTCAGCGGCTGGTTCGCCAATGGATGATTCTTGTGCATCACGCACACGTATTCGCCGGTGTACAGGCGCTCGTGGTGGATCGGCGAGGCGCTGGTGGTCTGGCCGCCGGCCAGTTGCGCTGCGACGCCGGGGAAAAATCCGACCGCCAGGTCGACATCGCCGCGCATCAGCATTTGCCGCGGATCGCGGGTGGTCAGCGGCACCATCCGGATATTCAACTGCGGCGCCTCGCGTTCTATCGTGCGCACCAGTCCCGGCAGCCACAGCGCCGCGGTAGCGTCGGCCATCGCCATCTGGAACGTGGTATGGGCGCGCGAGACATCGAAGGTCTCCGGCGTGATCGCGGTTTCCAGGTCGGTCAGCGCGCGCCGCACGGTCGGCCATAATTCTTCGGCGTACTGGGTCGGCTTGACGCCGTGCGCGGTGCGGATCAACAACTCGTCGTTCAAGGTGTCGCGCAAGCGCTTCAACGCATTGGAAACGGCGGGTTGCGTCATCGCCAGCCGATTGGCTGCGCGGGTCAGGTTTTGTTCGGTCATGACTGCGTCGAAGACGCGCAGCAAATTTAAATCAAGCGTTAAAAAACTCATGTTCGGGCTATCGGGGTCAGTCTATCGTTAATTATTTTTAGCAAGGTGCGGTAGCGGCAAGCATCAATTATCGCTGATATTCATATGATCCATAACAGATATATGAAAATCGAATTACGGTCTTGATTATTTGTTAAATGCTGCGACGCGACATAAAAGACACATCAACGTTGATGATGTCTGAGCTATACATTGATTTCCAATTGGAAACTATAAACAAACATCGAAAGCCATGTTGTTACCTGTTGTTACAGGCTTTGCGAGGTTTTCTGATTGTGGAATTCTCGTATATTGAAATGGGACATTATTCGCTTACAGCATAACTGCTATCCAAAATCAAAATTGGATTGCCGCTCAAGTAGTGCATATACTGCGATGCACCAATGTCACTGAGAAATAATCGTCATGTCCATCTTCGCCTTTGCCCTTCCCGCTAAAACCGTCTTGTTCGATGCGCAGGTCATGCTGTCCACCGCAAGCGCCGCCACTCGACCTGTGCTGGGCATGGGTGCATTTGCGACTTTGATGATGTATTTCAAGCCGTTGTGGATGGGGATTTTGCGGGCCGCGCTGTTGCTGGTGAAGCCGCGCAAATCGCTGGAACAGCGCCATGCGCAAAGCATGTTCAAGGGCCAGCAGTTGATGCGCCGACTGGCCAACGACCAGGCCGGCAGCCAGCCGACGCTGGCCGCCGAATTGCGTTTGCTGGCAGGGCGCGACTAATTTGCCGGGCTTGCCAAACTCTGCAGTAAGTTTTTCGAGGTGCCTAATTTCAACGTTGACAAGGAGCTGTAATGTATCAATACATTTATTCCGATCAGGATGATCGTTCCGCTGCCGGCAATCCCATGCAATTGCTGAGCGCCTCCCGCACCGTGCCCGCGCTGTTGCGTCAATTGGTGGCGCGTATTCTGACCCCGGCCGGCGTGCACGGTCTCTAGCAATAGTCCAACCAGGTTTTCTTCAGATGTCTCCTCCTCCCTGACAAGGAAGGATTAACCCTACCGGCCTCAAGCCGGTAGGGATTTTTTTTGCTTAAGCAAAAAGCACGGATAAATAAAAAAGCGCGCCTGCAATATGCGGGCGCGCTTTTTTTTGCCAACAAGCCGGCTTTATTCAGCCAAACGTTTTTCCAGCGCCTGTTTGACTTCCGCTAGTTCCTTCGGCAAGTGATATTTCAGCTTATCGAACAGTTCCGTGTGCAGCGCGGTTTCCGTTTTCCATGCGGCCTTGTCGATCGACGTGATGTGGTCGAACTGCTGTTCGCTGAAGTCCAGCCCATCCCAGCTAATATCGGCAAAGCGCGGGGTCACGCCGAACAGGTGCTCGACGCCGCCGGCGCTGCCGTCGAGCCGGTCCAGCATCCATTTCAGCACGCGCATGTTGTCGCCGAAACCGGGCCAGACGAACTTGCCGTCGGCGTCGGTGCGGAACCAGTTGACGCAGAAAATCTTTGGCGATTGCGCGCCGCCGGCTGCGATTTTCTGACCCATCGTCAGCCAGTGCTGGAAGTAATCGCTCATGTTGTAACCGATGAACGGCAGCATCGCGAACGGATCGCGGCGCACGATGCCTTGCTGGCCGACAGCGGCGGCGGTGGTTTCGGAACCCATCGTGGCCGCCATGTAGACGCCCTCGACCCAGTTGCGCGCCTCGGTCACCAGCGGCACCGTGGTGGAGCGGCGGCCGCCGAAGATGAAGGCCGAAATCGGCACCCCGGCCGGATCGTCCCAAGCCGCATCGATCACCGGATTCTGGGTCGCGGCGACCGTGAAGCGGGCATTCGGGTGGGCCGCCTTGGCGCCGGTTTCCTTGGCGATGGCCGGAGTCCAGTCCTTGCCCTGCCAGTCGATCAGATGGGCCGGCGCTTCCTTGCTCATGCCTTCCCACCAGACATCGCCGTCGTCGGTCAGCGCGACGTTGGTGAAGATCGTGTTCTCGCGCAGCGACGCCATGCAATTGTGATTGGTCTTGTCGTTGGTGCCGGGGGCAACGCCGAAATAACCGGCTTCCGGATTGATCGCGTACAGGCGGCCGTCGGCGCCCGGTTTGATCCAGGCGATGTCGTCGCCGATGGTGGTGACTTTCCAGCCTTCGAAGCCCTTCGGCGGGATCAGCATCGCGAAGTTGGTCTTGCCGCAGGCCGATGGGAAAGCCGCAGCGACATAGTGCTTTTTGCCGGCCGGCGATTCGACGCCGAGGATCAGCATGTGTTCGGCCAGCCAGCCCTGATCGCGGCCCATGGTCGACGCGATCCGCAGCGCGAAACATTTCTTGCCGAGCAGCGCATTGCCGCCGTAGCCGGAACCGAAGGACCAGATTTCGCGGGTTTCCGGATAGTGGACGATGTATTTGGTGGAGTTGCACGGCCAAGCCACATCTTTCTGGCCGGCTTGCAATGGCGCGCCGACGCTGTGCACGCAAGGCACGAACTCGCCGTCGCTGCCGAGCACGTCCAGCACCGCCTGCCCCATGCGCGTCATGATCCGCATGTTGACCGCGACGTAAGGCGAATCCGACAGCTCGACGCCGATATGCGCGATCGGCGAACCCAGCGGCCCCATCGAGAACGGCACCACGTACATGGTGCGGCCCTGCATGCAGCCGTCGAACAGGCCGTGCAAGGTGTTGCGCATTTCGGCCGGATCGGTCCAGTTGTTGGTCGGGCCGGCGTCTTCCTGCTTGGCCGAGCAAATGAAAGTGCGGTCTTCGACCCGCGCCACGTCCGACGGATCGGAGCATGCCAGATAGCTGTTCGGGCGCTTGGCCGGGTTCAGCTTTTTCATGGTGCCGGCAGCCACCATCTCGCCGCACAGGCGGTCGTATTCAGCCTGCGAACCGTCGCACCAATAGATGCGGTCCGGCTTGGTCAGCGCGGCGATTTCGGCGACCCAGTTGATCAGCTTTTGTTGCTTGACGTAGGCGGGTGCATTGCCCAAGCGGGTTTGATTCATGAAGACTACCTCCGATACCAATAAAGAAATCTTGTCTTGTGTCGATCCGAACATGACCGACAGCAACGAAAATGAAATAATGGCCGGGTTTCAATGGTCTGCAACCAGCGTACTACAGGGGCGAAAAAGCGCCACGCTACATAGTACGAAATTGGTCGTCACGCCCAGCAAACAGCCTGTTTTCCGTGGAAAAAGTGCGGCGATTGTACACCCGACATGTAGTAAAAATGACCAACTTTTGTAGTAGGGTATTTCTCGTTTTCTGGATATCGTTGCTTTATTACGTAAGAGCCGTTTTTCTTTATTTGTTTGCCAGGAAACGGATGAAAGTTGCTGTACTGAATATAAGGTAGGTAGGGCGGATGAGCGCAGCGTTATCCGCCGCTGGATGTGCCGCATATGCTCGACGCATCCAAGACGGCGGAAGACGCTGCGCTTTTCCGCCCTACTTGCTGCGCTCATCCACCCTGTTTTGCGATAGCTTTTTAGGTGCTTCAAATTTTTTGTTTAGTCAGGAAACCCATGAAAATTGCCGTACTCGATGATTATCAAGATTGCGTCCGCCAGCTGGAGTGTTTCAAATTGCTGGAAGGCCACGAGGTTAAAGTGTTCCACAATTCCGCGCGGGGCATCGGCCAGCTGGCGATCCGGCTGGCGCAGTTCGAGGCGCTGGTATTGATACGCGAACGCAGCACCTTTCCCAAAGCGCTGTTGCAAAAACTGCCCAATCTGAAACTGATTTCACAAACCGGAAAAGTCAGCGGCCATATCGACGTCGAGGCCGCCACCGCCTGCGGCATCGCGATTGTCGAAGGCGTGGGCGATCCGACCGCGCCGGCGGAACTGACCTGGGCGCTGATCATGGCGGCCGCCCGCCGCATCCCGCAATACGTGAGCAACCTGCAACAAGGGCGCTGGCAATCGGTGTCGGCGACGCCTGCGCATAATCATCTGGGGGTGGCGTTAAAAGGCCGCACGCTGGGCATCCTGGGATACGGAAAAATTGGCCGCATGGTGGCCGGCTACGGCAAGGCTTTCGGCATGCGGGTGATGATCTGGGGCCGCGACGCCAGCCGCGCCGCCGCCTTGCAGGACGGTCATTTCGTACCGCAAGCCAGGGAACAATTTTTCGCCGAGGCGGATGTGCTGTCGCTGCATTTGCGTTTGAACGATGCGACCCGCGGCATGGTCACCGCAGCCGATCTGGCCGGCATGAAATCCAGCGCGATCTTCGTCAACACCAGCCGCGCCGAACTGGTTGCCGCAGATGCGTTGCCGTCCGCTTTGCAGCAGGGGCGGCCGGGGTTTGCCGCACTCGATGTGTTCGAAAGCGAGCCGCTGACACCAGACTCGCCTTGGCTGCGGATGGAGAACGTGTTGGCCTCGCCGCATCTCGGCTACGTTGAAAAGGATAGTTACGAGCTGTACTTCCGTTCCGCGTTCCAGAACGTGCTCGACTTCGCCAACGGCACGCCGAACAATGTGCTGAATCCGGATGCCCTGCTGCCGCGATAGTCAGACGTCGCCGGCATTCGCCGGCAGGATCAACTTGCTCATTTTGGGGGCTGGCGCTGCAAGGCTGGCGCCATGCCACAAGCCGGCCCAGCCGGGCGGCCACGGCAGTGGCGGCCCGTCATATTCGGGCAGGCCCTTGCGCACCGGAATCACCGGCAAGCTGGCCGGCATCGCCCCGGCGCTCCAGCCCAGGCTGAAGGCGTAATCCGGCAACAGCACGTCGCATATCGCGGCAAACCAGTTGCTATGATCCTCATCCCGCCCCAATGCCTGCGCCAGGCCGTGCGGATCGAATTGCGCCAGCGCGCTCGCCAGCTCCGCCGCTGAAGCGCCCGGCTGGTCGCCCCAGCCAAGAATAGGATTGAAATTGTAATCGGCACCGGAGCCGTACCAGCCCTCGCGCCAAGGGCGATCCATCCAGTCCCGATGACCGCAAAACAAATGCCAGCGCCAGTGCAGCCCCGACGGTTTGGGCCAGTTGTATAGATACAAGCGCTGATAGCCGGCACTATGCAGTTCCCTGACCATCGCCATCAAGCGCGCATGCGGCATCCGGTCCGGCGGCGCATGACGGAACAGGATCGGCGTGCCGTCCGCGTGTTGCACCTCGTCCGAAGACAGATTCAAATCCAGCGTCCGCATTTCGCTGCCGAAGCGCGCCGCGACCCAGCCGGTCAGCAAATTGACCGACGTGATCACGCCGTAGCCGCGATAGCGATGAAAAATGACGGTGCCGGGGGCGATGGGTTTCATGAACGAGATTGCTTGCGGGAAAATAAAAAATTGTACTGTATCTGCGTACCGAGGAAAAAACGGCCGGCGCTGGCGCCGTTTGCATCAGTATAATCAGTCCTCTCACGAGGCAGAAAGAACTAAAGACCTCGCCCAATTTGGCAACGAAGGACATTTTCATGACACTGCGCATCATCGCCACCGGCGGCACTTTCGATAAACATTACGATGAAATCGCCGGCAAACTCAGCTTCGCCGCCAGCCATCTGCCGCAAGTCATTCAACGCTCGCGCATCACCGCCGAGATTGCGCTGGAAGAATTGCCGCTGCTGGATTCGCTCGATATGAAGGACGCCGACCGCAGCCGCGTGCTGGCCTCGTGCAGCCAGGCCAAGGAAGAGGCGATTGTGATCATCCACGGCACCGACACCATGCGCGAAACCGCTGAAGTCCTCGGTAACGCGGCGTTGGCCAAGACGATCGTGGTGACCGGCGCGATGATTCCGTACGCGGTCGCCAATTCCGATGCGCTATTCAATTTCGGTTTTGCCTGCGGCGTCGCGCAAGCTTTGCCGCATGGCGTGTACGTGGCGATGAACGGCAAGATTTTTGCGTGGGATAAAGTGCAAAAGAATCGCGTTGCGGGGCGTTTTGAGCCAATCTAACTAATTGCGGGACAGAGTTTAAGAGGCACCGTAGCGTGGCGAATTACTCTGTCCCCAACTAAACAAAAACAATTGCGGGACAGAGTTTAAGAGCCACCGAAGCGTGGCGAATTACTCTGTCCCCAACTGACTAAGCAGGAAGTTTGAAGCACCAACAGGCGATCGCAAAACAGCGCGTAGGTCGGAAAAGCGCAGCCCTTGCAGGGCGCATATCCGCTTGCAAGCGGATATCGTCCCGCAGGCAGATGGCATGCCATCCGAAACCCCTGCTACACCCATCCGACGTCCGGTGTACCGCCGAGAAAAGCCAAGGGCTTGACCGGCTGATGCGAATTACGCCGTCGGAAGGCGCTGCGCTTTTCCGACCTACTACGTTTTCTCAGGACCGTTGTGCTCCAAAGCCCAACATTGACAACGCCGGAACCGTCAATTGCCAGCAAGAGTTTGAACCGGCGCTTAGAACCAGTGCTGCATCCCGCCGGCGACCCGGGTCTGGCTGCTGCTGAATCCATCCTGATACGGCGACACGCTCACCAGATTATTGTTTCTGGTGCGGGCGTAGGCACTGCTGACATACAGGATGGTGCGTTTGGACAGCGCGTATTTCGCATTCAGCGCAACCATGATCGGATCGCCGGCTTCGCCTTGGGCCATGTTTCTCACGTCTTGCGCAAACACCGAAGCGGTCAGCAAGACTGTCGGCGTCGCCTGATAAGCGAGACCGCCCCAATAGAAATGACTGCGAAAATCGGCGGCCCCGGACGCCAGTCTTTTTTTGTAATGGCGATAGCCCAAAGTCAGTTTCAGCGGGCCCGAGATTTGATAGCCGCCGGCCAGATTGATGCTGGTGGCTTTGTCGTAAGCGCCGTTGTCGACGCTAATGCCGTTGACCCGGTCAATGGTGGCGGCAATCCCGAACGGCCCCTTGTCGTAACCAATCCCGAGCGCGGATTTGGCGTCGCTGCCGTAGCTGCCGGCGACCTCGCCTAAGCCATGCGATGCGCCCAGTTTCACGTTGCCGAATTTAACCTCGTACTTGACCAGGTTGGGAGAGTGGAACCACATGCCATCCTTGCGCTTGTCCATCGCGGCGCCGGTGCCGAGCCAGGAATAACCGGCCGGCTCGAATGCCGCGATGAAGTTATCGACGGTGGTATACGTGCGCCCCACCTCGATCCGTCCAAAGCGGCCCTCCAGGCCGACAAGCGACCTCCGGTTAAACAAATGCTCGGCCTGCACCAACCTGCCGTCGTTCGATCGGAAACCGTTTTCCAATTGAAAGAACGCCGTCAGCCCGCCGCCCAGATCTTCCGTGCCGCGAAAGCCGATGCGCGAGCCATTGACCGCACCCGAGTGCAGCCGGATGATCCCTTGTTTGTCGGCATTGGCGTTGCTGCTGTGTTCTATGCTGGTGTCGAGCACGCCATACACGGTGATGCTGCCGATTTGAGCATGACTGACGGCGGTCAGCGTCGCGAGCGTGGCGAATAAGCTTGATGTAATTAATCTTTTTCTCATCTTGGTCTGTCTCCTGATTAAGCAAAGTTGTTTGCCGCGTATATCGGCGCTTGATGCAACCCGAACGTGCGTGTAGTGAGCTCCTTTCCGTGGCGTTGGCAGGCCCTGTGCGTAGCGAGCGATGCCATGCCTTTATCCGTGACAAGCCGGATTGGACACATCGTTGATCGCACCGGGATGTGTTTGCAAATTAATAACGCTAGAAGCCCGATAATAGCTAATGTGTTAGTTATTTGCTATTGTTTATTCGCTTATTTTTGATGCTGAATGGCTAGCCTAATCAGAGGTTTTTGACGTTGTTGAAGCCGGAAGGCGTGACACACGAAGATGAAATATGGGAAATTTCTTCCTATTGGCGAAACAACTCAAGGAGGTTTGCTGTGACTGATACGCCCAAAGAAGCAGAAAATGCCACGCCGGCCGTGGCGCTGACTGCTGAGCAAAAGAAAGATCTGTTGCATCGTCTGGCGCGTGTCGAAGGACAGATTCGCGGCGTCCAGAAGTTGATCGTCAATGCCGAGGTAGCGGCCGATTGTGCCGGCGTCGCGCAACAATTGGCGGCCGCGCGCAAGGCGCTGGATCGTGTTTTCGTCACGCTGTTGAGCGATGCCATCGTGACCCACACCGCGGCGGCAGCCACCCCCGAAGAGGCGAACGAACGCGCCAGGGACCTGGCCGCGCTGCTGGATAAGTTTGCTTAGTCTGGCAACGTGAAATAGCGCCGGAGGTTTCCTGCATTTGTCCGGCATCAGCTTGCCGTTCATCCCCGCAAATCACCCACCGATCCCCATACCAAGGATTTTTAGGGCAAAGCCTTATTGTTGTCAGCGCTTGCCATTCATATAATTTTTCAGCCATCAATTATATGAACGCACTGCATGCCCTCTTCCACTCTCTATCTGCTGCCCGCCGTCTGCAACAAGCCGCTGCGCCAAGCGGCAGGATTCACGCTGGTCGAGTTGATGTTGGCGATTGCGGTTCTGGCGATCCTGCTCGGGGTCGGCATCCCGGCGATGCAAAATTTCATCATCGCCAACCGCTTGAGCGGCGAGGTCAGGCAATTTGTCGCCGCCAACATGCGCGCCCGTTCGGAGGCGATCATGCGCGGCCGGCCGGTGCAACTGTGCCGCAGCGTCAATGCGGGAAACGGCCCGGATGCCTGCGACAGCGGCGATCGCAACTGGGCCAGCGGTTGGCTGATCGTGGTACCTCATGCGACGCCGGATGCGGCCGAGGTGTTGGCGCGTCAGCGGGCGCTGGATCGCGATACCAGGGTCATCGCAAGCACCGCATCCATTATCTACAACGGCATGGGGCAGATTGCGACAGCCGCAGCGACTTTTGCGTTTACTGCCGGCGGCGGCCACCGGCGCGGGGTGTGTCTAGCTTCATCCGGTAATAGCCGGGTGGTCGCCGATGCGGCCGATTGCTGATGGCGACGATCTCCACGCCGCCAGTCGCTGCTGCCGCTATCGCCGGCAGGCAATCCGGCGCCGGCATGATCGAGGTGCTGATCGCGATCGTCATCACTGCATTTGCGTTGCTGGGGCTGGCCGGCTTGCAGGCAGCCGCATTGCGTTACCAGAAAGTGGCGCATTTCCGCACGCTGGCGACCCAGCTCAGCAGCGATCTGGCGGACCGCGTGCGCGGCAACGTCAAGGGCGCGCGAAACGGCGCCTACAGTCCGGCATTCGAGCGCTATCCATCGACCCCTGCCGCACCATCAGCCGCGCCCTCCTGCGCGGATCCTGGTGCCTGCACCCCGGCCGAGGTGGCTGCCATCGACATCCGCGACTGGCGGGCGGAATTGAGCCGGACCATGGCGGGCGGATGGGGCGAGATCTCGGGTTCGATTGCGGACGGCTTCGTGATCCGCGTGTATTTCAAAGAGCGAGATATTCCCGCATCGGACAAGAACGACTGCCGTCCGGCCGCACTCTCGGCAGTCGACAAGGATGTGCGCTGCTTCGCCACGGTATTCATGCCATGAGCAAAACCATCCGTTCTCGCTACCGTTGCGCGCAGCAGGGTTTCTCGCTGGTCGAATTGATGATCTCGGCGACGCTCGGTTTGATCATGGTGGGGGTGGTGGTCAGCCTGTACCTGAGCAGCAAGAGCAGCTATCGCCTGAACGACGACAATGCGCGCCTGCGGGCCGATGGCGACTTTGCGATGACGGTGATCGGCCGCAATCTGCGGCAGGCCGGTTTCGGCAAGCTGACCAGCGTGAGCCTGAACGCTCCGTCCTCCTCTCGCACGGATTTTATCGGTCAGGCTTTGCGCGGATGCGATGCCGGCGCGCCTTGCGCAGCATCCGCCGTCAGCGGCAAGCCGGGCTTCGAAGTCAGCTACCGGGTCGCCGATGTGCTGGACCGAGATGCTGCAATCGGTACCGATTGCAGCGGCCAGGCCGCGCCCATGCTGGCCTTGCCGAACGACCATCCCGCGGCTATGGTCACGCCGCAAGTGCGGATTGCCAGCAACCGTTTCTATCTCGCCGCCAAAACCGGCGATGCGGTGCCGTCGCTGGTTTGCAACGGCCAGCCCTTGATCGGCAATGTCGAAGACATGCGGCTGACTTACGGCATCGACACCAACGGCGATTTCACGCCCGAGCAATTCCTGAGTTCGCGGGCGGCGATCGAGAGCCTTGCCGATGGCTGGAGCAAAGTCGTCAGCGTCCAGGTTTGCCTGCAACTGCGCGGCAGCAACAGCATCGGTGAAGCGCAGCGCTACGTCGATTGCAGCGGCGCCGTGCGCACCGCCGGCGACCGCAGGCTGCGGATGGTATTGCGCCAGGTATTCACGGTGCGCGGCCATGCCGCTCCCAGCTTGTCAACGATATGAATGGACCAAACTCGCTGATGACCTCCTGCCACCTTGCGCAGTCACGCCGTCGTTCCATTGCGCAGTCGGGCATTGCCTTGCCTATCGTGCTGATCTTCCTGGTGGTGATGATGTTGCTGGGAGTGAGCGCCATCCGCAATGTAGTGACGGAAGAAAAAATGGCCGGCAATGCGCGCAGCCAGCACCTGGCGTTTCAGGCCGCGGAGCAAGCCCTGCGCGTGTGTGAAAAATGGGCGCAACTTGAGCCTGGCAGGGTGCTGCAGGAAGGCCCTGCCCCCGGTTGGCCGACCAATGGCGAAAACTATTGGGAGTTTGGAGGGGGACGTGGCTGGGAAACCACTCACTACACCGGTGGTGGCGCCCCCGTTGCCGAGAACGGACTTTTCTCATATGAGGTCCCGCTTGCCAACCCCGAGCTGGCAAAAAATCCGCGCTGCATGATGGAAAGGCTGGCGCTGGTCGAGCGTGGGGAATTCACTCTGAAGCCGCCGGAAAGTCGGCCCGCATACCGGATCACCGCACGCGCATTTGGCAGCAATGACAACACCGTCGTGATGTTGCAAAGTTATCTCATTCCGTGACAGGGGCATCCATGCAAGGCATAGCGCGCAGCAATCGTTATCTATCCATCGCAGCGGGCGGCTGGCCGGCATGTGTAGTGTGGGCGGGGTTGAGTGTGGGGCTGGCCGTGGCGTCAGGCCCGGTGCTGGCCGAGATTTCGCAGACGCCGATGATCTTGGCGCAACCGCCCAAACCCAACATCATGTTTTCGATGGACGATTCCGGCAGCATGAACTGGTCGGACATGATCAGCGGCGACGGCTACGTTTCCGAGTATGAGTTGCGTTTTTACTCGCCGGACTTTAACCGGATCTATTACAACCCGGAGATTACCTACACCCCCGGCGCCAGGTATGACGGCCAGGCTATGGGCAATAGCGATATCGGGCGGACGCGGGTCGATCCTTATCTGAACAATACGGTGGTGCCGGTCTCGCTGGCCAGCGTGTGTTATCGCACCGGCACGCCTGTTTTTCCGACTTTCCAACCGTACGGCAACTATGGACCCACTGCCAATTGTCGAGACACGCGCTGGTTGAGCTATAACACCAAGGCCGCCCGTTATGCGTTCTATTACCGATGGGACGGGCGTGCTTACATCAGGACCGATATTCTTCCCGACCGCCAGAGTTATCCGCGCGCGGCGACGCGCACCGATTGCGACGCCGGCGCCAGCTGTTCCTATGCGCAGGAAATCCAAAACTTCGCCAATTGGTTCAGCTACTACCGGACCCGGATATTGATGACCAAGACCGTGATCGGCCTGGCTTTCCTGTCCATCGATCCGGTCACCAGACCGGAAAGTGCGCCCAGATTCCGGGTCGGCTTCAGCACGATTAACGTGGCGCGCTACAACGACAACCCGAAGTGGTTGACCATTCGCGAGTTCGATACTGAGCAAAAGAAAAAATTCTACGACAACCTGTATGGCACGGTGCCCTACGGCGGCACGCCGCTGCGCATTCATATGAACCGCATCGGCGAAATGTACGAAGGCATCATGTACGGCTTCGATTACGCCAATAACGACCCGTACCGTCTGAGCAAGAACGATCCCACCTTGCTCAGTTGCCGCCCCAGCTATCACATACTGTCGACCGACGGTTACTGGAATGACTACGGGGTCGGCTTCGGCAATGAGGACGGCAGCGACAGCGGCTATTCGACCCGCGCCTACGGCGCTTACGATGCGCTGGGGGCATCCGACACGCTGGCCGATATTGCGATGTATTACTACAAGACCGATTTGCGTCCGGCGCTGGCCAATAATGTGGCGTCCACCAATGCCCGGGACAGCGCCACGCATCAGCACATGACCACCTTCACCATCGGCCTCGGCGTCAACGGTGAATTGAAATATCGTCCCGACTATGACAGCGCCACCGAAGGCGATTTTTACGATATCAAGCGCGGCGTCAAAAATTGGCCTGTGCCCAAAGCTGAACGTGCAAGCACGGTCGATGACTTGTGGCATGCCGCAGTCAATGGCCGCGGACGCTATCTGAGCGCCAACGATCCGGCCCAATTGCAAAAGGGCCTGGTCGATATTTTGAAACAAATCGGCACTCCGGACGGCGCCGCCTCGTCGCTTGCGGTCAATGGCGAAAAAATCACGGGCGACACGCTGGCTTACAAGCCGGGCTTTGTCGGCGGCAGTTGGGGCGGCTATCTGAAAGCCTATCGACTGCTGCCGGATGGCGCGCTCGGCGCCGAGGTATGGAATGCCGCCGACAAACTGCCAGGCCCGGATCGGCGCGACATCAAGACCTGGCAAGCCGCCGGCGACGGTAGCGGTACATCGGTCGACTTCCGGTGGCAGCAGTTGACGCCGGCCCAACAGGCCGCGTTGGGCTCTGAAGAGATATTGAACTACCTGCGCGGCAGCGACGCACTGGAGGCGGCGCAAGGACGCGGCAGCTATCGCAATCGCAGAAGCAAACTGGGCGATATCGTCAATTCCTCGCCGTTGTATGTCAAAGACGCCGATTTCGGTTACCGGAAGTTGCCTGAGGCCGGCGGCGGCGGGACCATTTACGCGCAGTTCCTGGCCAACAAGAAGGGCCGCAGGCCGATGGCATACGTCGGCGCCAACGACGGCATGCTGCACGCGATCAATGCTGTCACCGGAATCGAGGAGTGGGCGTTCATACCGAATGCGGTCTACCCTCACCTGAAGACGCTGGCCGACCCCGCTTACGTCCACCGTTATTTTGTCGACGGTCAATTGACCGAAAGCGACGCCTATTTGGGTGAGCCCCCAGACTCGGGAGCATCCTGGTTGCTTTGGTTGCGATACGCGGAAAACTGGAAAACCATCTTGATGGGTTCGACCGGTGGCGGCGCCAAGGCTGTATTCGCTATCAGCGGCGAGCGCGTGCTGTGGGAAAAAAGCGACGGCATCCCGGGCACGCCCACTTACGACGCCGACATGGGCCATGTGCTGGGCGAGGCGGTGGTGATCCGCCTGCGCAATGGCAAGTGGGCCGCGGTGTACGGCAACGGCTACGACAGTGCGAATCAAAAAGCGGTGCTGTATCTGGTCGATGTCGAGACCGGCAAAGAGATCAAAAAAATTCACACCGAAAGCGGCGGCGCGCAAGCCCCCAACGGACTGTCGACGCCGGCTTTTGTGTTCAACGGCCAGCGCGAAGTGATTGCCGCGTATGCCGGCGACTTGCAAGGCAATCTGTGGGGCTTCGACCTGAGCGATGTCGATGCCGCCAAGTGGCGGCCGGCGTTCGACGGCAAGCCCTTGTTTGTGGCCAAGGACAGCCACGGCAAGGTACAGCCTATCGTGCAGCAACCGGTGCTGGATTACCACCCGCAAGGCGGTCGTCTGGTGATGTTCGGCAGCGGTAAATTTTTCGAGGCCGCCGATAAGCTGGGCACCCAGACGCAGAGCGTGTACGGCATCTGGGACAAGCCCGGCGCCGGCGTCGTCGGCAATCGCGACGCCTTGCAACAGCAAACATTCACGACGGTCGCGGATGGCCGCACGCTGACCCGGAACAGGCCCAACTGGGCCGAAAAACGCGGCTGGGTAGTCGATCTGCCCGATAGCGGCGAGCGGGTCGTCGGCAAGCCGCTGCTGATCGACGACATCCTGTGGATACTGAGCTTTGCGCCGACCGGCAATGATTTGTGCGGCGCCGGTGGCGCTTCGCAATTGATGGGGATCGCCTATGCGACCGGCGGCGCGGCCGCCAACGCGGTGTTCCCCGGCCTGTCGCCGGATCGGGCCGCGCGCACGGTCATGCCCTCGCTTGCTACGCCGACCTCGATCACTTTGCCGGACGGCCGCCGCAAGCTGGTGATCAACGGCATTGACGGCAACGCGCAAAGCATCGCCATTGCGAAATCGAACCGGCCGCCATTCAGGACTTGGCACCAGTTGCCGAACCCCTAGTAAGGGCACCTCTAAAACCTACTGCGCGGCCCAATCTCGGGGCTGTGATGCTCGCCGTATCCCCGTACGGCTGCACTTCTCGCCCCGAGCTTGGACCGCTCGCTACGGTTTTAGAGGCGCCCTTGAGCGCCCCGATACCGGAGTAAAAATGACATACAAAATCATTTTGCGACGACAGGGTTTCACCCTGGTCGAATTGATGCTGGTGGTGGTGATCGTGGCGATTCTCAGCACCGTCGCCTTGCCGAACTACAGCGCATACGTCCGCCGCAGCGAACGCGCCGCAGCACGCGCCGTCTTGCTGGAAGCCGCCGCCTGGATGGAGCGCCGATTCACGGTCAATAACAGCTATGCAGGCATCTCCAGGCTGCCGGACGATTTAAGGCAAGCCCCGAGGACCGGTACGGCGAAATACAGGGTAAGCCTGACGCAGCCGGCCGAGATCGCGGCCTATCAATTGCAAGCGGCGCCTGAACGTAGCGGCGACAAGTGCGGAATTTTTACGCTGGATCACAGCGGCGCGCGCGGCTTGATCGGCAACACCGCAAGCCTGGAAGAATGTTGGGGACGTTGAGTTTGCCAATTGTTTTCCATACGTTGTCTACGAGCGACCATTTATCTCGCGCACCGGTCGACATTCGCGTAAGGCGGAAAAGCGAAGCGTCTTCCGCCGTTGTGGATGTGTCAATCGCATGTGGCACATCCAATGGCGGATAACGCTGCGCTCATCCGCCCTACGAGCGATCATTTATCTCGCGTACCGGTCGACATTCGCGTAGGGCGGAAAAGCGAAGTGCCTTCCGCCGTTGTGGATGCGTCAAACGCATGTGACGCATCCATTAGTGGATAACGCTATGCTCATCCGCCCGTGCTTGATCAGCAACACCGCAAGCCTGGAGGAATGTTGGGGACGTTGAGTTTGCTTTTAGTTAGTTTTTTCCGCACGTTATCTTGTATCTCTTTGTAAGGGCAGTCAGCGCTCGCGGCCGGCGCGTCGTTATAGGCTCATGCAGGCACAGTGACCTGCTGCCAAACAAAGGATGACATGATGAAAACGCTAGCTCGCATTACCCTGTCCCTCGCCGCGGTAGCCACTATCGGCGGCATGCTGACCAGCAACGCATTCGCTGCAGACAGCCAATGGCAGAAAAATCATCCGCGCCGCGAACAAGTCAACAACCGTCTGAAAAACCAGAACAAGCGCATCACCAACGAAGTAAAAGAAGGCGAAATCAGCAAAGCCCAAGCGAAGCAATTACGCAGCAACGACAAAGGCATCCGCACCGAAGAGCGCGCCATGGCAGCCCAGAACGGCGGCCACATCACCAAGCAGGAACAAAAAACGCTGAACCAGCAGCTGAATCAGAATAGCGCCGCGATCGGTAAATAAAAACAATTGCGGGACAGAGTTTAAGAGTCGCCCCAGCGCGACGAATTACTCTGTCCCCCAACTGACTAGACAAGAAGTTTGAAGCACCAACAAGCGATCGCAAAACGGAGTTTAAGTGACGCCGCAGCGCGACGAATTACTCTGTCCCCAACTGACTAAGCAGCAAGCGTCAAACACCTAAAAGCATTCGCAAAACAGGTTTTGAAAGTCACTGCAACGCGACGAATTACTTGCCAATACAAAACCGCGAAAAAATCACTCCCAGCAAATCATCCGGCGTGAAGGCGCCGGTGATGCTGCTCAGGCGGTCTTGCGCCAGCCGCAGTTCTTCGGCAAACAGGTCCAGCGACTGATCGTTGACGCGGTTGTCGATGGCCGCGTGCTGGGCTGCCATATCGAGGTGATCGCGGGCGGCCTTGAGGGCGATCAGGTGGCGTTCGCGTGCCAGGTAGCGCGACTCGCCAGTTTGCTGCCAGCCGGCGATGCGCAGCAATTCCATGCGCAGCAAGTCGATCCCGAGATGATTGACGGCGGATAGGTAAATATGGGTGGCGTCGCTCATCTCGTCGACCGCCGGCTTGTGGCCGGACTGGTCGATTTTGTTCCAGATCCGGATCACCGGGGCGTTGAGCGGGAAGCGGGCGACGATCTTTTCATCCGCTAGCGACGGGCCGTGGTTGGCGTCCAGCATATGCAGGATGACATCGGCTTTGGCCACTGCGGCCCAAGTGCGCTCGATGCCGATCCGCTCTACTTCGTCGCTGGCGTCCTCGGCTTCGCGGATGCCGGCGGTGTCAACGATGTTGAGCGGGATGCCTTCGAGCTGGATGGTTTCGGTGACTTTGTCGCGAGTGGTGCCGGCGATCGGCGTCACGATGGCGACGTCGGAGCCTGCCAGTGCATTCAGCAATGAGGATTTGCCGACATTGGGCTGGCCGGCCAGGACGATATTCAAGCCGTCGCGCAGCAAGGCCCCCTGTGCCGCCTGACTGAACACATTGTCGAGCGTGCTGCGGATCGCGGCCAGCTGGCCGCGGGCGTCGGACTGTTCGAGGAAGTCGATTTCCTCTTCCGGGAAATCGAGCGTCGCTTCGACCAGCATGCGCAGATTGGTGACCTGCTCGACCAGTGCGTGGATCACTTTGGAAAACGCGCCGGACAGCGATTCCGAGGCCGATTTGGCGGCGGCTTCGGTGGACGCCTCGATCAGGTCGGCGACCGCTTCGGCCTGGGCCAGATCCAGTTTGTCGTTGAGGAAGGCGCGTTGCGTAAATTCGCCGGGCTGGGCCAGGCGCAGGTCGATATCCTGACCGGCATCCAGGCAGCGGCTGAGCAGCATTTGCAGCACCACCGGACCGCCGTGGCCTTGCAGCTCCAGCACATCTTCGCCGGTGTATGAATGCGGGGCCTTGAAATAAATCGCCAGCCCCTGGTCGATCACGCTGCCGTCGGCATTCTTGAATGGCAGATAGGTGGCGTGGCGCGGGATCAGTTTGGCTTCGTCTATACCGCAGACGGCCTGGATCAGCGCACCGAGATTTTTTCCGGAAATACGTACTACGCCGATACCGCCGCGCCCGGGGGCGGTGGCAATGGCTGCAATGGGGGAGGAATCGAAGGACATGGGGGTGATTTTACGATTGTTGTTGAGCGACGAAAACAAAAAAGCCCGTGAATTTTGATTCACGGGCTTTTTTTACGACAAGTTGCTACTTATTTTTTGCCGCCATCCATCTTGCGGGTGATCACATATTGCTGGGCGATCGACAACACGTTGTTGGTGACCCAGTACAGCACCAGTCCGGACGGGAAGAAGAAGAACATGACCGAGAAAATCAGTGGCATGAACATCATCACCTTGGCCTGCATCGGGTCCGGCGGGGTCGGGTTGAGCTTGGTCTGGATGAACATCGACACCGCCATCACGACCGGCAGGATGTAGAACGGATCCGGTGCTGCCAGATCGTGGATCCAGCCGAGCCACGGGGCGTTGCGGATTTCGACGCTGGCCAGCAAGACCCAGTACAGCGAGATGAAGACCGGGATCTGCACCACGATCGGCAGGCAGCCGCCGAGCGGGTTGATTTTTTCGGTTTTGTACAGCGTCATCATGGCCTGATTCATTTTTTGCGGATCGGCTTTGAAGCGCTCGCGAATCTCGGTCATCTTCGGCGTGACTTTTTTCATCTTGGCCATGCTGCGATAGCTGGCCGCCGACAACGGGAAGAAAGCCAGTTTGATCAGCACCGTCAACGCGATGATGGTCCAGCCCCAGTTGCCGAGGACTTTGTGTATTTGCGTCATCAGCCAGAAAATCGGCTTGGCGATGATGGTCAGCCAGCCATAGTCCTTGACCAGTTCCAGGCCGGGCGCGGTGGCTTCCAGGATAGAGGACTCTTCCGGACCGGAATACAGGCGCGCATCCATGGTGGCGCTGGCGCCCGGTGCAATCGTGCCGAGCGGCAGGATGTTGCCGACTGCATACAGGTTGGTGGCGATTTTCTTGGTGAAAATTTCACGCGGCGCTTTGTCTTGCGGGATGAACGCCGAGACGAAGTAATGCTGGATCACTGCGAACCAGCCGTCGTCGGCCTTCAGCGCATGTTCCGCCTTGCCGTTTTCGATCTTGTCGAAAGCGAATTTCTGGAACTTGTTGGCTTCGGTATACACCGAGGCACCGGTGAAGGTATTGACGAAACGTTGCTCGCCTTCCGGCTTGTTGCCGTCACGTACCAGTTGCAGGTACAGCGATGGCGCAATCGGTGCGGCGCTGGCGTTGGTGACGGTGTGCTTGACGTCGATGGTGTAATCGCCGCGCTTGAAGGTAAAGGTTTTGGTCAGCTTGACGCCGCCCTGCTCCGATTCCAGCACCAGTTGCACCTGGTTGCCGCTATCGAGCGCACGGGCGCCTGGCAAGGCGACGAACGGCGATTTGTGATTCGGGAACGGGCCGCCGATCAGGCCGGTTTCGGCCAGATAAGTACGGTTGGCGCTGGAGTCGAACAACACCAGGTTCTTGGTCGGATCGACCGTGTCCTTGTGTTTCAGCAGTTCCAGGCGCTTCAGTTCGCCGCCGATGGTGTCGATGTCGGCCTTCAGGACGTCTGTTGTGACGGTGACGATTTCACCTTTGATCGCGGTAGCGGCGGCCGGCACGGCATGCGCGTCGGCGCTGCCAGCTGCAGCCGGCGTGGCTTGCGGTACATCGGTGCTGGCGCCGGTGGCGCTGGCGCTGGCGGCAGGGCCGGTCGCGATCGGTGCGGTCTGGGTTGCGCCCGGGAAGAACAGCGACGGCTGGCCGTTATGACGTTGCCATTGATCCCACAGGAACAATAGCGACACCGAAAAGACAACCCACAGGACGGTACGTTTGATATCCATAAGAGTACTTATCAATGATTCAGGAATGGCTGCAACCGCATGATCGGGAAGCCGATGTTGCGGATTTGGTTGCAGAGGGGTTTGCTGAAGGAGTTAAAGAAATAGGATGAGGCGGAACCGGATCAAGCCCGCCGGCATGCCATGGGTGGCATTTGCACAGCCGAACGCCAGCCAGCAAGCTGCCCTTCAAGGCGCCATGCGTGCGGATTGCTTCGGCCGCGTAATCGGAACAGCTGGGATAAAAACGGCAATTCTGGCCCAGAAACGGGCTGATTCCCAGTTTATAAAGCCGCAACAGGAACAGTAGAGACATTTTCATGACAGCTTCCTTCCCTTTCCCATGACTCCAAATGCAGGTGGAATTATGAGCCACCTGCACGGCGTTGCGACGAGAACAGTTGCGTTATCTCGTTGCGCAGCTCCCGCTTCAAGCGCGCTGTGGTAGCCGGGCCTGCCTTGGTGTTTACCGATTTCGATAAACGCACAACGCAGTCGATTGGCGGCAATGGTGTCAGACGAAACAACTCGCGCGTAACCCGTTTGACGGTATTACGCGTAACAGCCCGTGGCGCCAGCCGTTTTGCTGCAACCACGCCCAGACGGGCATGAGGCAACGCATTGCGACGGGTGTACAACACGAAATGGGCTGTCCTGAAGACGGGGCGCAAACGAAAAACGGATGAAAATTCATCCGTTTTAACGATGCGCCGTTTGCGTGAAAAATCCTCGACGCTGTTCTGTGAACGGTCGTCAGTCACGCAAGCAGCACTCGGCTTGATCGCTCAGTCCCGCAGCTTGAATTAAGCTGCCAGACGTTTGCGACCTTTGGCGCGACGTGCATTGAGCACAGCGCGGCCACCGCGGGTTGCCATACGGGCGCGGAAGCCGTGAGTGCGCTTACGACGCACGACGGAAGGTTGGTAAGTACGTTTCATTTTGGTCTCGCTTAATCAGCAAATATAAATCGGATCATCACACTCAATGCGCTGCATTTTTCCAATTCGTCGTCTGGTCTGGACCTGGCTGCCACGAAATCGGGGCAGCTGTATGGTGCAGTCAATGCGCAAATTGGCAATTCAACGAGCAGCGAACCTTGGATTAGAACGCATTTTCCGCTTGTTTGTCAATTACTTAGCGGCTTTTTGATTGAAAGGTTTTCGTCTTTTCTGGCGCACTAAATGCCCGCGCCTGTGGATAACTTTCGTCAGCAAGGGTAGAATAGCGACTTATGTGTGGCACGCCCGGCCAGCAAAACCTGGCATCAAAGAGATCAATCAAGGGCGTAACGAACCTCATCCCGCACCCCTTCACTTAGAACGATTCATGGAAAATTTCTGGCAGAGTTGCTCCGCCCAGCTGGAGCAGGAGTTGACGCCTCAACAATTTAGCGCGTGGATAAAACCGCTTGTGCCACTCGATTTCGAAGATGGCCGGCTGCGCATTGCCGCGCCAAATCGCTTCAAGCTCGATTGGGTCAAAACGCAGTTTGCCGGCCGCATCACGTCGCTCGCGCACCAGTATTGGGAAGAGGCGATCGAGGTGTTGTTCGTGCTCGACCCGCGCAAGGGCGGACCTGTCGCGTCCAGCTCCAGCATGCCGGTTGCGCGCAACGAAGAGCGCGCCGGCGACAATCCGCCAACCAGTAACGGCGCCGGCAATGGCAACTATGGCAACAGCAATCTCGACCGCATGCCGGAAGCGCAGACCGAAGCGCCGCCGGCAAATGCCCGGCGCGATCAGTCGCGCATCAATACCGCGTTGAGTTTCGACAGTTTCGTCACCGGCAAGGCCAACCAATTGGCGCGCGCAGCGGCGATCCAGGTCGCCAATAATCCCGGCGTTTCTTATAACCCGCTGTTCCTGTACGGCGGTGTCGGTCTCGGTAAAACCCACTTGATCCACGCCATCGGCAATCAGCTGCTGGCCGACAATCCGAACTCCAAGATTCGCTACATCCACGCAGAACAGTACGTTCGCGACGTAGTGACTGCTTACCAGCGCAAGGGTTTTGACGATTTCAAGCGCTACTATCATTCGCTGGATTTGTTGCTGATCGACGATATCCAGTTCTTTGGCGGCAAGAGCCGCACCCAGGAAGAATTCTTTTACGCATTCGAAGCGCTGATTGCGGCAAAGAAACAAATCATCATCACCAGCGATACCTATCCGAAAGAAATCACCGGCATGGATGACCGCCTGATTTCGCGTTTCGATTCCGGCCTGACGGTAGCGATCGAACCGCCGGAACTGGAAATGCGGGTGGCGATTTTGCTGAAAAAAGCGGCCTCGGAAGGCGTCACGTTCTCAGACGACGTCGCATTCTTCGTCGCCAAACACCTGCGCTCCAACGTCCGCGAGCTCGAAGGCGCATTGCGCAAGATCCTCGCCTACTCGCGTTTTCATGGCAAAGACATCACGATTGATGTTGTCAAGGATGCACTGAAAGATCTGTTGTCGGTCCAGAACCGCCAGATTTCGGTCGAAAACATCCAGAAGACCGTGGCCGATTTCTTCAATATCAAAGTGGCCGATATGTATTCGAAGAAGCGGCCGGCCAATATCGCCCGGCCGCGCCAGATCGCGATGTACCTGGCCAAGGAATTGACGCAAAAGAGTTTGCCGGAAATCGGCGAGTTGTTCGGCGGCCGCGACCATACGACGGTGTTGCACGCAGTCCGCAAGATCGCCGCCGATCGCGCCAAGAACCCGGAATGCAATCACGAGTTGCATGTGCTGGAACAAACCCTGAAAGGTTAAATCCCGGTGAGTACACACTGCCTGCGAGCCTGTGGATAACCGGCAATTCAGGCAACGGGAAAAAAACAATCAGGGTGTGGTTTTTTTGCCAGTTTGCTTAACCGGGAGCAAACCGGCAAATAGCAAGAACACCTAAAACAGCGGCAGATTTACTGCCTTTGTGAGTCGTAAGTAGCCGAATTCAGTTACATTTACAGACTGGTTCAAAGTAGTCGAAATGCAGCAATATTTGATTTTTAAATAACAAGGATATAGCTATGCAATTGGTCAAAACCCACCGAGATACCCTTCTCCGGCCACTGCAGATTGTGAGCGGTATTGTCGAGCGTCGGCACACATTGCCGATTCTGGCCAATATCCTCATTCGCAAAGACGGCGAAAAGGTTTCTTTCCTGTCGACCGACATCGAAGTGCAAATCACCACCAATGCCAAGGTCGGCAGCGGCGATGAAGTTGCCGCCACCACGGTCGCAGCGCGCAAGCTGCTGGATATTTTGCGTGCATTGCCCGACACCGGCGAAGTCTCGCTGACCCTCAGCAACAAACGCATGACCGTGCAATCCGGTAAATCGCGTTTTGCGCTGCAAACACTGGCTGCGGAAGAATTCCCGACCGTGGCCCAGGCCGACCATTACAACGCCACCGTCACCCTGCCGCAAAAGACGCTGAAGCATTTGTTCAACATGGTCCATTTCTCGATGGCGCAGCAGGACATCCGCTATTACCTGAACGGCTTGCTGCTGGTGCTCGACGGTAAAAACGTGATCGCGGTCGCAACAGACGGTCACCGCCTGGCATTTTGCCAAGTCGCTGCCGAGCAGGAATTCGAACGCCAGGAAGTCATCATTCCGCGCAAGACGATCATCGAACTGCAACGTCTGCTGGAAGAAAGCGACGAGCCGGTGCAACTCGACATCGCCAACAACCAGGTCAAGCTGTCGTTCGCCGATATCGAACTGATCTCCAAGCTGGTCGAAGGCAAGTTCCCCGACTACACCCGCGTGGTGCCGAAGGGTTACAAAAACGATTTCACCATCAGCCGCGACCAATTGCTGCGCTCTCTGCAACGCGCCGCGATCATGACCAGCGACAAGTTCAAGGGCGTGCGTTGGGTAGTCGCACCAGGCAGCCTGAAGATCAGCTCGACTAACGCCGACCAGGAAGAAGCGATCGAAGAACTCGAAATCGACTACGGCGGCGACAGCGTCGATATCGGTTTCAACGTCACCTATTTGCTCGACGTCCTCAACAACCTGAAGGGCGACAACGTCAACATCGCTCTCGGCGATGCCAATTCGTCGGCGCTGATTACCGTGCCGGACAATGCCGACTTCAAATACGTTGTGATGCCGATGCGAATCTAATCTAGCTAATTGCGGGACAGAGTTTAAGAGCCACCGCAGCGTGGCGAATTACTCTCTCCCCAACTGATCAAGTCATACGGTCGATCCACCTCCTGCGGTGTTAACGCGTATCCAGTGTTCCCGAATAGTTTTCGTATTCCCGAAGTAAGTTTTTCAGAAGGTAGCCATGTCATCAGCCCCTCAAGACAACACCAATCAGCCGCAACCGAATGCTTACGGAGCGTCCTCGATCCAGATTCTCGAAGGTTTGGAGGCGGTCCGCAAGCGCCCCGGGATGTACATCGGCGACACCTCTGACGGCACCGGCTTGCATCACCTGGTATTCGAAGTGCTGGACAACTCGATCGACGAATCGCTGGCCGGTCATTGCACCGAAATCCATGTCACGATCCATTCCGACAATTCGATCTCGATCACCGACAACGGCCGCGGCGTACCGACCGGCATCAAGTTCGACGACAAGCACGAGCCAAAACGCAGCGCCGCCGAAATCGTCATGACCGAGCTGCATGCCGGCGGCAAGTTCGACCAGAACTCGTACAAGGTATCGGGCGGCTTGCACGGCGTCGGCGTGTCTTGCGTCAACGGCCTGTCCAAATTGCTCAAGCTGACCATCCGCCGCGACGGCAAAGTCCACTTCATGGAATTCGTGCGCGGCGTTCCGCAAAACCGCGAAACCGAAATGATGGACGGCGTGCTGGTATCGCCGATCAAGGTCATCGGCGACACCGACAAGCGCGGCACCGAAGTCCACTTCTGGGCCGACGAAGAAATCTTCACCCACGTCGAATTCCACTACGAAATCCTGGCCAAGCGCATCCGCGAACTGTCCTTCCTCAACAACGGCGTGCACATCAAGCTGTCCGACCAGCGCACCGGCAAGGAAGAAAGCTTCGCGTTCGAAGGCGGCACCCGCGGCTTCGTCGAATACATCAACAAAGCCAAGAGCGTGCTGCACCCGACGATTTTCCAGGCCACCGGCGAAAAGGACGGCGTCTCGGTCGACGTCTCGATGCAATGGAACGACGCCTACAACGAGCAAGTGCTGTGCTTCACCAACAACATCCCGCAACGTGACGGCGGCACCCACCTGACCGGCCTGCGCGCAGCGATGACGCGGGTCCTCAACAAGTACATCGAAGAACACGATTTCGCCAAGAAAGCCAAGGTAGAAACCAGCGGCGACGACATGCGCGAAGGCCTGACCTGCGTCTTGTCGGTCAAGGTGCCCGAGCCGAAATTCAGCTCGCAAACCAAGGACAAGCTGGTCTCCAGCGAAGTCCGTTTGCCGGTCGAAGAAATCGTCGCCAAAACGCTCAACGATTATCTGCAAGAACGGCCGAACGACGCCAAAATCATCTGCGGCAAAATCGTCGAAGCCGCCCGCGCCCGCGACGCCGCCCGCAAGGCGCGCGAACTGACTCGTCGCAAAGGCGTGATGGACGGCCTCGGCCTGTCCTCCAAACTGGCCGACTGCCAGGAAAAAGACCCGGCGCTGTGCGAGCTGTACATCGTCGAGGGTGACTCCGCGGGCGGCTCCGCCAAGCAGGGCCGCGACCGCAAATTCCAGGCGATCCTGCCGTTGCGCGGTAAAGTGCTCAACGTCGAAAAAGCCCGTTTCGAAAAAATGCTGTCGTCGGAACAGATCACCACCCTGATCGCGACGCTAGGCACCAGCATCGGCGCCGATGAATTCAACGCCGACAAACTGCGCTATCACCGCATCATCATCATGACCGATGCGGACGTCGACGGCGCCCACATCCGCACCCTGCTGCTGACCCTGTTCTATCGTCAAATGCCGCAACTGGTCGAGCGCGGCCACATCTACATCGCCCAACCGCCGCTGTACAAAGTCAAGCACGGCAAGGACGAGCGCTACCTGAAAGACGACGCCGAAGAAGTCTCCTACATGATGCAAGTCGCGTTGAACGACGCCGCGCTGGTGCCGACCGAAGGCGCGCTGCCGATCAGCGGCCCGGCCCTGGCCGAATTGGTCCGTCAGTACAACACCGCCAACGCCATCATCACCCGCCTGACCCGCGCCATCGACGGCGCCGCGCTGACCTCGATCATGACCGGCGTCACGCTCAAGCTCGACACCCTGGCCGACGCCGAAGCATCGGCCAAAGCACTGGCCGCATCAATCAACGAGCAGTCGGTAGAAGTCATCGTCAAATCCGACGAGCTATCCGACAAGCACTCGCTGCGCATCCAGCGCCGCTACCACGGCAACATCAAAGTCAGCGCGATCGACGCCGACTTCGTCGCCAGCCCCGACTACCAGGTCCTGACCAACGCCGCCGCCACCTTCAAAGGCCTGATCGGCCCCGGCGCGCTGATACGCCGCGGCACAGGCGAAAAGGTCAAGGAATCCGCCATCATCGACTTCCACCAAGCGATGTCCTGGCTGCGCGACGAAGCCGAACGCGGCGTCAGCAAGCAGCGCTATAAAGGACTGGGAGAAATGAACCCCGAACAGCTATGGGAAACCACGATGGACCCAACCGTGCGCCGCTTGTTGAAGGTGCAGATCGAAGACGCGATTGCTGCGGATCAGATCTTCATGACTTTGATGGGCGACGACGTTGAACCGCGGCGGGCATTTATTGAGTTGAATGCGCTGCAGGCTGGGAATATTGATGTTTGATTTTTGTGTTGTGAGTCGCAGATAGTGAAAAATTGCGACAGAAATGCAACGTTCTACAAAACCTACGAAATTTCTCAATAGTCGCGAAAAAGGGTTCCTATTGGAACCCTTTTTTCTCATCTGGTCTTAAGTATGTTGATTGCCTAAGACGATGACAATCACCTTCGATAGACTAGAAGACGACGGTAGATCAACTCATTTAGTCGCAACCGTCAATTCGTCGGCAATCCCAGCTTGTCGAAGAACGCCCGGTTGCGCTCTCGCGCAGAGTTGAGGAGGCGGTCGAACGAGATAACCTCGATGTAAGCCTTGAAGTTCTCGTTGTAACCGAAGTAGCCCTGTCGGTCGCTTGTTACTCGTAACCCCAGCATCTTACAGCGTCGTTCAACGGACGGCGTAAGATCGCAAATTGCATAACAAAACCCAGGTATCTCGTCTGATCTAGGAATAGGACGACCGTTTGCAGTCATGGCACCGCCAGTGCGAATGCGATCGAGATAGCCCAACGCTTGCTCGACTGGATCCTTTTCCTCGCCCGGCGCAGCATCGTTGCGCATAGGGCGCTTGATCTCGACAATCACAATCGAGGCCAACGGCAACCGATTACCATCGGACACAAGTATGGGTTCATCGAATACGTTCAACAGGCAGAGATCGGGCTCCTTCGTCTCCGTCGAGCCTGTGATAGGCATGGACAACAACGGCTTATCGGATGCAAGGAAATCATGGAACGCTAACCGCTCGTCGATGAGCCAAAGATTGCAACTGTCCAGCCTGATCTCGTTTGACGTCTTCCTCATCGGCATGATGAGTTCGTGAATCAGTTCTTCCTTCGAATACTTCCCGTTCGCCCCTCGTTCTATGGCCTTCTCGAGAATGTCGAGAATGACTTTCCTGTGAAAGACATAATTTGCAAGATCTGACTTTTTAATGTCATCCGCTTTCTCAAGGTACGCGGTCAGCCTGGCAAAATAATCGGTGACCGACTCCTCATTGCTGAAACTCATCATTGCATGGCCCTCCGCCAGCAATGTCCCTTCTATCTCAGAGAGCTGCTTATGCAGCAGCAAGTCCAAATCTTTGTCTGAAATGTCCGGGTCGACGGTAAGCTTATCCTCGGCAATGCGACCGAGGATTGGCCGATAACGTGGAGCGCGGAGCGAAACAAATTTTTCGACGCGCTCTCTCCCCGCTTTCCGACTCTCTTGTAGGTATTCGCTGAGAAACTCCTTCGACGAATCGAGGACCGCGTTGCGAATGTCTGCGAGACTGATCTCCGTGTTAGAGAACAAATCGTCGCTGATCTCCTCAATGTCGAATCCAATTCGCTCGGGGCGAACATGGTGATCAAGAAAGGAAGCCGTCACATAGCAAGCGTAAATAAAGTCACCGGCACTGTCTTTCACTCGCCCGTGCAACCCAGGGATCTTTCCGGCAATGCTCTCCTCTTCCACAACACGGCCGGCAGCGCACCAAGCTATAAAAGGCTGCCTCGGTGACGTGGCTTTAAGCTTGAGATGAGTAAGATCAAAGCCCTGACCCTTAATGGTGATGGTTTGACGCTTCGAAGACGAGAACATGCACTCCTCATACACTTCGTCGAGGTCAATCGAGTCGAGTTCGTCCCTTATCTTTATCTTCGGAGCACCGCCGTCTCGGACGAAATACCAAAGGCAGTGCTCAAAAAGAGCATTGGCGATCGTCCGCCCGTTCTTTGCAGAGCGCTCGCGGTAAATCTGCTTGAAGCCGTCAAGATGCACAGACGTTTTACGTGCCTGCCCTGGCTTCAAATTTGTAAGTGCCAGGTTATCGACACCTTGCGTTGCGGTGAATGTGAAGGTGCGGCGCCTGAGGATGCCGTTAGCATCACAGAAATCACTGGTGATCTCGACCTTTTCGAACGCCTTTAGCCACAAAAGGCGTCCAACACCACGGCAACCGTCGCTGGCCTTGTAGTCTGAATCGAGCGTTTCGAATGACTCTAAATTCTTCGCATCGAAACCAATTCCGTTGTCGATCACGCGGAAGCCGGTTATTTGTTCCATCGGTGTCACGCCACGCTTCGCCTTGCCATTGTCCAGGTCCAACGAGGCCTGTGGTAACCGCACAATCTCGACGGTGATTTCGCCGAAGGAGGCTCTCTCGCCGAGCGCTGCTATCCCCTGGATCGAATTGACGACAGCCTCGAACAACGGCAACAGTCCGTGACTACGCGGCAGAGACGTGTTGCGCAACCTACCACTTAGATAGGTGTTCATGCTCATGTTTTTATCCCTTTCCGAGTGATAGGAGGTCAATATTCGCGTATGACGCTTGATTCTAACAAGACCCCCGCGTAGACATGGGCGGGAGTTCTCTAGCCGGGGAATGTCACCCTGTTAGCCGGACATTCAAACTGAGCACGGATGTGGAAGCTACAGCGGCCATTTTGGCCGATAGAATACATTGGTAGAGGAAAAAATATTCACACCCTGTGAAAACGAACAAGAGGCCTACGGGCCTCTTGTTCTTTGGGCTTACCGCGGCACGGAGTAATCAACAGGCACAAAAGCATAACCCTTGCCGTTGGACTTCACGTGGCCCAAAGCCGGGAACGGCAGATGCGCAGCGCCGATCAGATAGCCACCCTTCGCGGCCGCGGCAAACGCTTCTTTTCGCTCGGATTCGGCGGCCTTGCCATCGCTGTCGAACGCGATGCCGACCGATGGATCGTCGAACTGTACTGCAGCCACGTGCACCAGGTCACCCAGCAGTACCAGCTTCTCGCCTTTGCTCTCGATCATGTAAGTAATGTGTCCTGGCGTATGTCCTGCGGTGGCATAGGATTTGATGCCGGGAGTCAGCTCGCCGTCCTGCGTGATCGGCTGGAACTTATTGGCGATTACATATGGTTCTACCGAACTCATCGCGCCTTGGAAGAAGCCTTTCATGTCAGCCGGCGCTTTGTCCATATTCGCTTGGCTGAGCCAGTAGTCCGCATCGGCCTTGCCGGCACGTACAACAGCGTTGGGAAACGCCAGTTCTTTGCCGGCGATCAGTCCGCCCACGTGATCCACATGCATGTGCGTGATGTAGACCTCATCGATCTGTTCCGGCTGGTAGCCGGCCGCTTTCAGGTTGCTGGCTAGCTTGCCGAGAGTCGGGCCGAACAAGCCCGCAGCGCCTGTGTCGATCAAAACCAATTTGCTGCCGGTGTTGATCAAGAAGCCGTTGAATGAGGTCTCCAGCGGACTTTTTTCAAACGACTTGAGCAGTGCTTTGTTGGTCTTCGCGGCCGGCTGCTTAAGCAGTTTGTCGACCGGCAGTTCGTTGGTGCCATCGCTCAGCACGGTCACCTCAAAATCACCCAGCATGGTGCGGTAGAAGCCAGGCGCCTGAAACTTGGCCATAGGCGCAGCAGCATGCGCCGGAGACAGCGCGAAGGCAGTCGCCACTGCAACAACGACGGTGGCAGCTTGGGGGGATTTGAACAGCGTATCGAACTTCATAATTTTCCTTATTTTTGTTGAGTTACATGGGTGCTACGATGGCCCAAGTTTTTTCCAGCATTGGTACTACAGGGCATCTCGAAAAACCGTAGCGAGCGACCCAAGGTCGGGGCGAGAAGCGCAGCCGTACGGAGGTACGGTGAGCATCGTAGCCCCGAGATTGAGTCGCGCAGTAGGTTTGTCGAGGTGCCCTACATTCAGCGTGCTCGCGATGGGGAACAACCAAAACGTTCCCGGAAGCGCAAAGCAAAACGAGAGCTCGCGCGATATCCGGATGCTTCGGCAATCTGTGGGATGCTCCAGGCCGTGGTCTGCAACAGCGTCATGGCGTGATGCATGCGGATATCCAGCAGTAAGGAATCAAAGCGCAAGTTCTCTGTTGCCAGCCGCCGCCGCAGCGTCGCCTCACTCATCGCCAGTTCACGTGCCGCCGTCGCCGTTGTCCAGCGACGCTGCGGGGACGGGCCGAGCAGGCCTTTCAACCTGTCTCCGATTTGCTGGGTTGACGGGCGGGGGAAGCAGCAGCCGCGGTCAGCCAAAGCGAGCAGGAGCCCAATCAGGCGATGTCTCTGTTCGCGGTCGCTGACCTGCTCGGCGGCCATGCCGCGCACGCAATAAGCCAGGGTATCGGCAAGGTCTGCATCAACGCCAAGCTTGCGAAGACTGGCGATTGGTGAAGAGATCGACATTTCGTTCTCGTGTCGCTTATAGAACTCCAGGATCACGTCCGGCGCGAAGGTCAGGAACATGGAGCGAAATGTCCCATCGCCGCTGCCTGGATTTTTTTGGATATCGGCGCGCACGTCCTGTGCCACTGCAAGCAGCGTAAGCGGCTCATCCAACTCCATGTGAACCTGGTCGGCGTCGAGCGTCAGTTTTCCAGAATTGACCAGCAATATCGCAGCGTCGAAAAATCGAAAACTTCGCGCGGCGTGCGGTCTGCGCAGGAGAGGCTGCGCGAGCATCCCGACACCGCCTCGCACGATGGGTGTGCCTGGCGGTAGCATGGCCGGGCCGTCCGCTTTGCCATGAGGAGTAAGGTCGTCGCTGATCATCGGCGGCTATTTCGCGCGAGGGATTTTTTGGCAAAACTTTGATTGGTCGGCTTCATGGATAAATGCTCGATGGTGCGTCTGGGAAGGTAGGAATTTATGCCGAAATTATATTTCACCTCACCTTTTCCAAAAGTGCAGATCCGATCAATAAGCAGTACCGAAGCGATCAATTTGATCGGTATTTATTCTGACACCGGGGGATTTGAATGATCTGTCGGAGTTGTTTGTAGATACTGTTATTTCGGTCAAACGTTTTGCAGCGCGTAGGCCGGAAAAGCGCAGCGTCTTCCGACGGCGAGAATCGCACCAGCCGGTCAAGCCCTGGGCATTTTTCGGCGGGGCACCAGATGTCGGAAGGCGCTGCGCTTTTCCGACCTACTTCTTGGTGCCTGTGCGGGTTACGCGTTGCAACCTACGATCCTGATGCGTGGCAGTTCAAGAAATGAACAGCGCAGAAATAGTGTTTGAACTTCAATAAAATCTGCGCTATCGTCCTTACGTCGTGAGAAAGAGCGATCTGGTGTCAGAGCCAGTGATGTAGATGGACCGGGCAGGCAGCCGCTCCCGAGCGGTTTTTTTTCGCCTGCCCCTATCAATGTGCGCCTTCTATGGCGGGCCTTGGTAGGGAGGGCTACGGCCCTGCCGGATAATGGTCCTTACATCCCGGTCTCTGACCCCTGCTTTGTGCCCGCCCCCTTCGTCAGCCGACGAAGGGCGGAAAATCTACCGCAAAAGGAGACCGCATGAGCTACGCAAACAAGCCGGACCAAACAGGCAAATCCGCTTCATCCACGCAAGACTGTTCCACCCCCATCACCACATCCACCAGCAACAATCTGCCAGACCGGCATTTGACCGTCGGCGTCTGCCCGGAGGGTAAGCTCAGAACCCCTTGGATTCGGCTGCGCGGCAAGTGGTTGTTGGAAGCAGGCTTCACGCCCCAGACCCCGATCCGGGTGCAGGTGCGGCGCGGCTGCTTATTCATCACCAGAGAGTAGGGCGGATGAGCGTAGCGTTATCCGCCGTTGGATGTGCCGCATGTGTTTGACGCATCCAACACGGCGGAAGGCGCTGCGCTTTTCCGCCCTACTATCCGAACTCACGGTAAGACGTAAGCCGTCTTCACCACAGTAAAAAACTCGACCGCATAACTCCCCTGCTCCCGCGATCCATAACTGGAGGATTTACGCCCGCCGAACGGGACGTGATAATCGACGCCCGCAGTCGGCAGATTCACCATCGTCATGCCGGTCTGGATGTGGCGTTTGAAATGGCTCGCATGCTTGAGCGACGTGGTGCAGATGCCCGACGACAGACCGAATTCGGTATCGTTGGCAAGCGTCAAAGCATGTTCGTAATTGTCGGCCGGGATCGCACAGGCGATCGGCCCGAAAATCTCTTCGCGGGCAATCCGCATGTCGTTGTCGGCATCGGCAAACAATGCCGGCGTCAGGTAAAACCCGTCGTGTTCGCGCTTGACTCTTTCGCCGCCGCACATCAGCCGCGCACCTTCATTTCTGCCGATCTCCAGATAGCTGCGGTCTTGATCCAATTGGGATTGGTCCACCACCGGACCGATTTCGGTGCCGGGTTTGAGCGCGTCGTCGACTTTGAGCACGGCGAGCCGGTCGGCCAGCAGCTTGATGAAACGGGGGTAGATATCTTTCTCGACAATCAGGCGCGACGACGCCGTGCAGCGTTGACCGGTGGCGTAATAACTGCCCTGGACGGCGCACTCGACGGCGACGGCGAGGTCGGCGTCGTTCAACACCACCAACGGGTTCTTGCCGCCCATCTCCAGCTGCAATTTGGCAAATCTCGGTCCGGCCGACGCCATGACGCGACGTCCCGTTGCGACCGATCCGGTGAAGCTGATGGCGTCAACCTGCGGCGAATCCAGGATAGTCTGGCCTACCTCGCTGCCGCGTCCCATCACCAGGTTGAACACCCCGGCGGGAATCCCGGCGCGGCTGATGATCTCGGCCAGCGCCCAGGCCGAAGCGGGCACCAGATCGGCCGGCTTGAACACCACGCAATTGCCGTAGGCCAGCGCTGGCGCGATCTTCCACGCCGGCACCGCGATCGGAAAATTCCACGGCGTGATGATGCCGACCACGCCGACCGGCTCGCGGCTGATCTCGACCTCGATGCCGGGACGTACCGAGGCCAGGCGCTCGCCGCGCAGGCGCACGACTTCGGCCGCGAAGAATTTGAAGATGTATGCGGCGCGCGCTACCTCGCCTATGCCTTCGGGCAGGGTCTTGCCTTCCTCGCGCGACAGCAGGCTGCCGAGTTCGTCCTTGCGCGCCATTAACTCGCTGCCGATCCGGTCCAGCGCATCGGCACGCGCCTGCACGCTGCCGGTGGCCCACGCCGGGAAGGCGGCGCGGGCGGCGGCAATCGCCAGCGCCGTCTGGGCCGCATCGGCTTGCGCGTAGTGACCGACGATATCGGCGGTGTTGGATGGATTGATGTCCGGCTTGCTGCTGCCGCCGTCTTGCCACTGTCCATTGATGTAGTTCTGCTTCATGTTCAAATCACTCCTTGTTGAGCAAGTTGTTCAATCCGTTCGACATCCAATCCGAGCACGCCGCCGAGCACTTCACGCGTGTGCTGACCGAGCAAGGGCGGGCCGTTGCGATACTCGACCGGCGTTGCCGACAGGCGGATCGGGCTGGCCACCAGCGCGACGTTGCCGGCGGTCGGATGCGGCAGCTCGATTTTCATGCCGCGCGCCTGTACCTGAGGATCGTCGAATACCTGCGCCAGGTCGTTGATCGGCCCGCACGGCACGCTCGCCGGTTCCAGCGCGGAAATCCAATGTTGCGTGCTGCGCATCACGGTCGCTTGCCGGATCAACGGCAGCAGTATGTCGCGATGCTGTACGCGTCCGGCATTGGTGGTGAAGCGCGCATCGAGCGCCCATTCCGGATGGCCTGCGATGTCGCAGAAGCGGCTGAACTGGCCGTCGTTGCCGATGGCCAGAATCATGTCGCCGTCGGCGGTCGGGAAATCCTGATAGGGCACGATGTTCGGATGGGCATTGCCGAGCCGCTTGGGGGCGGCGCCGGTGGTCAGGAAGTTCATGTTCTGGTTCGCCAGGCAGGCCACCTGCACGTCCAGCAAGGCCAGGTCGACGGCCTGGCCGACGCCGGTCTGGTCGCGATGCGCCAGCGCCGCCAGGATCGAGGTGGTCGCATAGAGTCCGGTCAGCACATCGGTCAGCGCCACGCCGACTTTCATCGGCCCTGCGCCCTGCTCGCCATCCTTGCGGCCGGTCAGACTCATCAAGCCGCCCAGCCCCTGGATCAGAAAGTCGTAACCGGCGCGTGCCGCGTATGGACCGTCCTGGCCGAAGCCGGTGATCGAGCAATAGATCAGCCGGGGATTCAGCGCTTTCAGCGACGCATAATCCAGCCCATATTGTTGCAGTCCGCCGACCTTGAAATTTTCGATCACGATGTCGCACTGCATCGCCAGTTCGCGCACCAGGGCCTGTCCTTCGGGTTGCGTAAAGTCGATCGTGACCGATTTTTTGTTGCGGTTGGCGCACAGGTAGTAGGCCGCCTCCGACGTGTTCTCGCCGTGCGCATCCTTCAGGTACGGCGGCCCCCAGGCGCGGGTGTCGTCGCCGACGCCGGGGCGCTCGACCTTGATCACCTCGGCGCCGAGATCGCCGAGTATCTGCCCGGCCCAGGGGCCGGCGAGGATGCGCGACAGATCCAGCACGCGGATGTGGGACAGTGCTCCTGCCATGGTCGACTCCTGGAAGATTGGGTTGATCAGCAGAAGGCCTGGATGCCGGTCTGCGCTCGCCCCAGAATCAGCGCGTGAACATCGTGCGTGCCTTCGTAGGTATTGACCACTTCCAGATTGACCATGTGGCGGATCACGCCGTACTCGTCGGAGATGCCGTTGCCGCCCAACATGTCGCGCGCCAGTCTGGCGATGTCCAGCGATTTGCCGCAGGAATTGCGCTTCATCATCGACGTGATTTCGACCGCCGCCGTGCCTTCGTCCTTCATCCGGCCGAGCCGCAGGCAGCCTTGCAGGCCGAGCGTGATTTCGGTCTGCATGTCGGCCAGCTTTTTCTGGATCAACTGATTGGCGGCTAGCGGCCGGCCGAACTGGTGGCGATCCAGTACGTATTGGCGGGCGATATGCCAGCAGGACTCGGCGGCGCCCAAGGCGCCCCAGGCGATGCCGTAGCGGGCCGAGTTGAGGCAGGTGAACGGACCTTTCAAACCGCGCACTTCGGGGAACGCGTTTTCATCGGGGCAGAACACGTTGTCCATGACGATTTCGCCGGTGATCGACGCGCGCAAGCCGACCTTGCCGTGGATCGCCGGCGCCGACAGGCCGGGCATGCCTTTGTCCAATATGAAGCCGCGAATCTGGCCTTCGTCGTCTTTGGCCCAGACCACGAACACGTCGGCGATCGGGCTGTTGGTGATCCAGATCTTGCTGCCGGAAAGGCTGAAGCCGCCCGGCACTTTTTTGGCGCGGGTGACCATCGCGCCGGGGTCCGAGCCGTGATCCGGTTCGGTCAGGCCGAAGCAACCTATCCATGCGCCGGATGCCAGTTGCGGCAGGTATTTCTGGCGTTGCGCTTCGCTGCCGAATTCATAAATCGGCACCATCACCAGCGACGATTGCACGCTCATCATCGAGCGATAGCCGGAATCGACGCGCTCGACTTCGCGCGCGATCAAGCCGTAGCTGACGTAGTTGAGCCCGGCGCCGCCGTATTGTTCAGGTATCGTCGCGCCCAGCAGCCCGAGTTCGCCCATCTCGCGGAAGATCGCCGGGTCGGTGCGTTCATGGCGGAAAGCTTCCAGCACCCGCGGCTGCAATTTATCCTGGCAGTACGCGGCGGCGGCCGAGCGCACCATGCGTTCGTCCTCGGTCAACTGGTCGCTCAGCAATAGAGGATCGTCCCATACAAATTGCGGCTTTTTGTTCATCGTTCGGTATCTCCAAAATAAGAGGAAGGTTAGTTTTTGGCCGTCAGCGCTTGCTCGCGGATAGCCGCCAGAGTCAGCGTTGGCGTAATCACTTCCGGCGACAGGCGGATTTCAATCACGGCGGGCAGTCCGCTATCCTGCGCCTGTTCGAAGGCCGGCGCAAAGTCGGCGGTTTTTTCCACCACCGCGCCGAAAGCGCCAAAGGCGCGAGCGTAGGCGGCAAAGTCGGGATTGGTCAAGCTAGTGCCAACCACGCGTCCCGGATATTCGCGCTCCTGGTGCATGCGGATGGTGCCGTAGATACCGTTGTTGACCACGATGAAGATGACCGGCAATCGATACTGCATGGCGGTCGCCAGCTCCTGGCTGCTCATCATGAAACAGCCGTCGCCGGCAAAGGCAATCACGGTGCGCTCGGGGTACAGGGATTTGGCGGCGATCGCAGCGGGGACGCCGTACCCCATCGCGCCGCTGGTCGGCGCCAGTTGCGACTTGAAATGACGGAACCGGTAAAAGCGATGCACCCAGGTCGCGTAATTGCCGGCGCCGTTGCAAACGATTGCGTCGACGGGGAGCTTGTCGCGCAGGTATTGCATGATGTCCCCCATTTGCACCGGTCCGGAAACTTGCGGCGGGGTATTCCATGCCAAATAATTTTCGTGCGCCAGCCCTGCCTCGCGACTCCAGGCGGGGGGCGTGCCGGGCGACAGTTTGACTGCCGCCGCGGCAAATTCCGGCATGCCGGAATTGATCGGCAATTGCGCCGCATACACGCTGCCCAATTCCTCCGCGCCGGCATGCACATGCACCAGGCGCTGGCGCGGCAGCGGGATGTCGAACAGGGTATAGCCGCTGGTCGTCATTTCGCCCAGCCGCGGCCCGATTGCCAGCACCACGTCGGCGTCCTTGATGCGTTGCGCAAGCTTGGGGTTGATGCCGATGCCGACATCGCCGGCATATAAGGGATGGCTGTTGTCGAACAAGTCCTGGAAGCGGAAGGCGCAGGCGACCGGCAGCTGCCAGTTCTCCGCAAACCGGCGGATGTCGGCGCAAGCCTGTGCAGTCCAGCCGCTGCCGCCGAGGATCGCGATCGGACGCTCTGCACCAGCCAGCAGCTCCGACAATTGTTGCATCGCCGCCGGCGCCGGAGCCGCAGCCACGCGCTGGTAAGTCGGCGCCGACGGCGCGCTGGCGATCTCGGTCAGCATGTCTTCCGGCAGCGCCAGGACTACCGGGCCGGGGCGTCCGCTGACGGCGGTATGAAAGGCGCGGCTGAGATATTCGGGAATCCGTCCGGCATCGTCGATTTGCGCGACCCACTTCGCCATCTGGCCGAACATGCGGCGGTAATCGATTTCCTGGAATGCCTCGCGATCCATGCAGTCGCGCGCCACTTGCCCGATCAGCATGATCAGCGGGGTCGAATCCTGGTACGCGGTATGGATGCCAATCGCCGCATTGCTGGCGCCGGGGCCGCGCGTCACCATGACGATGCCTGGCTTGCCGGTCAGTTTGCCGTACGCTTCGGCCATATTGGCGGCGCCGCTTTCGTGGCGGCAGACGCGCAAGGCGATTTGATCGCGCACATCGTACAAGGCGTCCAGCACGTCCAGATAACTTTCGCCGGGCACGCAGAACACGTGATTTACACCGTGCGTGAGCAGGCTTGCTACCAGGATTTGTCCACCGCTACCGGTGATGACGGCATCAGAATGCATCTTTACCTCCTTTCAAAATGGAGAAACGAGAGAACCGGGTGATTCTAGTTATTTCAGCGCCGCGCGAAGTCGTACCGGCGCAAATATCAGCCGGGCTGAATGGACACGCCCAATTGAATGCGGACGGCAATAGCCGGTAGTGAAGCTTGTATTACTCAGCCGCGGAAATAGCGATTCGGCGTAAACGGCGTCTTGGCGACTTCAATCGGCACTGCCTTGCCGCGCACGATTGCTTGCAGCACATTGCCGACTTGCGCATGCGCGCTGTCGACATAGCCCATCGCCACCGGTTTGCCGAGTGTCGGACCGAAACCGCCGCTGGTGACTTTGCCGACCGTCTTGCCGTCGGCATCCACCAGCTCGGCGCCTTCGCGCACCGGCATGCGGTCCTGCGGCAACAGGCCAACCCGTTTGCGGCTGACGCCTTCGGCCAGCTGGCGCTGGATCAGCTCGGCGCCCGGGTAGCCGCCGGCACGGATGCCGCCGGCGCGGCGTGCCTTGGACAAGGCCCAGCCGAGACTGGCCTCGACCGGCGTGGTGGCGCTGTCCATGTCGTGGCCGTACAGGCACAGACCGGCTTCCAGCCGCAGCGAATCGCGTGCGCCGAGACCGATAGGCGCCACCTCCGGCTGCGCCAGCAGCAGCCGCGCCAGCTCTTCGGCCTGGGCATTCGGCACCGAAATTTCAAACCCGTCTTCGCCGGTATAGCCGGAGCGGCTGATGAAGCATTCGACCCCCGCCAGCGTCACTTTGGCGGTCTGCATGAACACCATCTGCGCCGTGGCCGGGGCGATGCGCGCCAGCACGGCAGCGGCGGCCGGACCCTGCAAGGCCAGCAGCGAGCGCTCGGTCAATTCTTCGATCTTGCAGCGAGCGGACAAGTGCTGCCGCAGGTGCGCGCTGTCTTGCTGCTTGCAGGCGGCGTTGACGACCAGGAACAGGTGATCGCCGGCATTGGCGATCATCAGGTCGTCGAGGATGCCGCCTTGCGGATTGGTGAACAGCGCGTAGCGCTGGCTGTTGATTGCCAGGTCGACGACGTCGACCGGCACCAGCGATTCCAGCGCAGCGGCGGCATCCGCGCCGCTCAGGCGCAACTGGCCCATGTGCGAGACATCGAACAGGCCGGCCTGGGCGCGGGTGTGGTTATGCTCCTTCAGGATGCCGGTCGGATATTGCAGCGGCATATCGTAGCCGGCGAACGGCACCATCTTGGCGCCGAGTTCCAGGTGCAATTGGTACAGCGCGGTGCGTGCCGGTGCTGCGGCGGCAGTGGTATCAGTCATGGCGAGATGTCCTTTTCATGGCGACCTCTAAAAACCTACTGCAGGGTTTGGCAAGCCCGCCAATCTCGGGCTGCGATGCTCGCCGTACAGTCGTACGACTTCGCTTCTCGCCCCGACCTTGGGCCGCTCGCTACGGTTTTTAGAGGTCCCCTTCATCATTCGTAGTCCGACATCGGCGGGCAAGAGCAAACCAGATTGCGGTCGCCATAGACATTGTCGACCCGGCCCACCGGCGGCCAGTATTTATCCTGGCGCAGCGCATGCAGCGGAAACACCGCCTGCTCCCGCGAATAGGCGCGCTGCCAGTCGTCGGTCAAATCCTGCGCGGTGTGCGGCGCGTGCCGCAGCGCGGTTTGCTCCGCCGCGATCTCGCCATTCTCGACCGCCCTGATTTCTTCGCGGATCGCGATCATGGCGTCGCAGAAGCGGTCCAGCTCATCTTTCGATTCGCTCTCGGTCGGCTCGATCATCAGGGTGCCGGCCACCGGGAACGACATGGTCGGCGCATGAAAACCGTAATCGATCAGGCGCTTGGCGACGTCTTCAACCGTGATGCCGGTCTTGTCCTTCAGCGGCCGCAAGTCGATGATGCCCTCGTGCGCGACCAGGCCGTTGCTGCCGGTATACAGGATCGGGTAATGCGGCTTGAGCCGGTGCACGATGTAGTTGGCGTTGAGGATCGCCACCTCGCTCGCCAGCCGCAATCCCTGCGCGCCCATCAGCGTGATATAGGCCCAGGTAATCGGCAGGATGCTGGCGCTGCCCCACGGCGCGGCGGCGACCGGGGCGATGCCGTTTTCCAGCATGCGGTGTCCGGGCAGGAACGGTATCAGATGGCTTTTAACGCCGATCGGGCCGACGCCGGGACCGCCGCCGCCGTGCGGGATGCAAAAGGTCTTGTGCAGGTTCAGGTGCGACACGTCGCCGCCGAATTTTCCCGGCTCGCACAGGCCTACCATCGCGTTCATGTTGGCGCCGTCGATGTACACCTGACCGCCGTGCGCATGCACGATCTCGCAGATCTCGCCGATCGCTTCTTCGAACACGCCGTGGGTCGAGGGATATGTGATCATCAGCGCCGCCAGGTCGGCCGCATGCTGATCCGCCTTGGCGCGCAGGTCGGCGACATCGACATTGCCTTGGGCGTCGCATTGCACCACCACCACCTGCATCCCGGCCATGTGGGCGGTGGCCGGGTTGGTGCCGTGGGCGGAACTCGGGATCAGGCAGATATCGCGCTGGCCTTGGCCGCGGCTCTGGTGATAGGCGCGGATCGCCAGCAGGCCGGCGTACTCGCCTTGCGAGCCGGCATTGGGCTGCAGCGACACGGCGTCGTAGCCGGTGCAGACGCACAGCATTTGCTCAAGCTCGGCAATCAGCTGCTGATAGCCCTCTGCCTGATGCAGCGGCGCGAACGGATGGAGGCCGCCGAATTCCGGCCAAGTGACCGGAATCATCTCGGTGGTGGCGTTCAGCTTCATGGTGCAGGAGCCGAGCGGAATCATGCTGCGGTCGAGCGCCAGATCCTTGTCCGCCAATGCGCGCAAATAGCGCAGCATCTGGGTTTCCGAATGATGGCTGTTGAACACGCGATGCGTCAGGAAAGTGCTGCTGCGCATCAGTGCTCCCGGCAACCGTTCGGCAACCGCCGCTTCCAGCACCGCGAACGAAGGAATGGTTTTGCCGACGGCGAAGATGCGCCACAGCGCTTCGACATCTTCGCGCGTGGTGGTTTCGTCGAGCGCAATGCCGATGTTGCCGTCGTCGATCGAGCGCAGGTTGACCGACTGGTTTCGCGCCGCCGCGTGGATGTCCTGGGTATGGCCGCCGGTATGCACGGTGATGGTGTCGAAGAAGGCGGAGGTCGGCACCGCATGATGCAGCCAACGTATACCCTCGGCCAGGATCGCGGTCAGCCGGTGCACTCGTTGCGCAATCGCCTTCAGCCCGTGCGGGCCGTGATAGACCGCATACATGCTGGCGATATTGGCCAGCAGCACCTGCGCGGTGCAGACATTGCTGGTGGCTTTTTCGCGCCGGATATGCTGTTCGCGGGTCTGCATCGCCAACCGGTAGGCCGGTTCGCCGCGGCTGTCGACCGACACCCCGACCAGCCGTCCCGGCATCACCCGCTTGTCGGCATCGCGGGTAGCGAAAAAGGCTGCGTGCGGACCGCCGTAACCGATAGGCACGCCGAAGCGCTGGGCGCTGCCGACGACCACATCGGCGCCGAATTCGCCGGGCGGCGTCAACAGCGTCAGCGCCAGCAAGTCGGCGGCGACCACCACCAGCGCCTGCTTGTCGTGCGCTTGGCGCACGGTGTCGGCGTAGTCGTGGATCTCGCCGCTCAGCGCCGGGTATTGCAGCAGCACGCCGAAGCAGTCGAGGCGCTCAAGATCCCGGCGATGGTCGCCGACCACCACCTCGACCCCGATCGGCTCGGCGCGGGTGCGCAGCACGTCGATGGTTTGCGGGAAACAGTCTTGCGAGACAAAAAATACCTTGCTCTTGCTTTTCGACAGCCGCTGGCAAAAGGTCATCGCCTCGGCTGCCGCCGTCGCTTCATCGAGCAGCGAGGCGTTGGCGATTTCCATGCCGGTCAGATCGGTCACCATGGTCTGGAAATTCAACAAGGCCTCCAGCCGCCCTTGCGCGATCTCCGCCTGATACGGGGTATAGGCGGTGTACCAGGCCGGGTTTTCCAGCAGGTTGCGCAAGATCACGGTCGGCGTATGGCAGTTGTAATAGCCCATGCCGATATACGACTTGAACAGCTGGTTTCGGTTGGCGATCTGGCGCAGCGCCGCCAGTGTTTCCGCTTCGCTGCGGGGGCCGCCGAGCGGCAGCGCTTGTCTCGACAGGATTGCCGGCGGCACGACTTTTTGGATCAAGGCATCAATCGAGTCGAAGCCGAGCGCCGCCAGCATGGCCTTTTGTTGGGAGCGATTGGGGCCGATGTGGCGATCGATGAAATCGGCGTGTTGCATCAGATCTTCAAGAGCAGGCCGTGATTGTGTCATGGTTGCATCCCTCATCAGTGAAACTTGATTGCCGCGCAGGCTTGTGCCGGGTTTACTTTAATCCTGACCCTTGATCATCGCGGCATAAGCCGCCTCATCCATCAACCTGTCCAGCTCGGCGGGATCGTTCACTTTCAGCTTGAAGAACCAACCGGCGCCCATCGGATCCTCATTGATCTTGCCGGGTTCGTCGGCCAATGATTCATTGATCTCGGTCACCACGCCGGCGACCGGCATCATGATTTCGCTGGCGGCCTTGACCGATTCGATCACCGCCGCTTCATCGCCCTTGGCCAATGCGGCGCCGACTTCAGGCAATTGCACAAACACCAGATCGCCGAGATGTCCTTGCGCGAAGTCGGTGATGCCGACTGTCACCACGCCGTCATCCTCGGTCCGCAGCCATTCGTGTTCCACCGTGTATCTCACCTGACTCATGCTCATCCCCTTTATCAAAGATCATGACCACTCAAATTGTCTATCCGGATTCTACGACCGAAACGCACCGGGTTTACAGAACCAATCATCTTAACTGTCATTTTGATGGAAGCTCTTGATTCGCCGCGTCAAGATTTTTATTGAAGTAAAAAAAGGTGCGCGATCTTTGCAAGAATCGACGCCTCAAGCCACTTCGGCCGCCAGGCAACTTGCCCTGTAGACACAAAGCCAATCTCGCCGTAAGCTACGATCCCTTTTGGCAACATGTGACCTTCCTGTCTATATAGATGTACCACGCATCGCTAGTGTCCTGTCCCGTAAATAGTTTGATGAAATGAAATGTTCCATTTGGCTGTCAGGCAAGGCGTGAGGAGGCGTCATAGCAAGCTATGGCAACGACG
>NZ_JBHSMT010000008.1:461463-569557 GCF_042654985.1 Paraherbaspirillum soli
CCATCATTAACAACAACACAAACTGAAAGAGTCGCAATGCCGTTTCTTGGGATAGGTTTACACGTATTAGTTGCGCTATTTTTCGCGATTCACGCACTGAAGACAGGCCGGCAGATTTACTGGCTCATCATTCTTTTTTCATTCCCGCTGCTGGGCAGCATTGCCTACTTCTTTGTCGAGTACCTGCCGTCGTCCGGTGTAGATCGCGGGATCAAGAACGTTACTTCCCTGGCCGTAAAGACGCTCGATCCAAGCAAGGCGCTCAGAACCGCCAGAGCGGCATTCGAGTTGACGCCTACCGTGCAAAACCGAATCCACTTAGCCAATGCATTGCTGGAGTCAAACGCAACCGCGGAAGCAGCGGAACAATTTGATATTTGCCTGCAAGGTCCTTTTGCGAACGATCCAGAGATCCGTTTCGGCGCAGCCAAGGTAAAGTTTTTAGATCAAAAACCGACTGCCGCCATTCAGCTATTAACGATGATCATGAATAGCACCCCTGGCTTTCGCGCCGAAGAGGTCTCCCTGCTCCTGGCTCGGGCATACGCCGCGGCCGGCGATCATCACCAGGCCCAGCAGCACTTTACGCAAACAGTAAATAACTACGGCGGCATCGAATCGCGCGCCGAATATGCGATCTGGGCAGCTTCCACCGGGGATCTTAAAACCGCCGCGGGTCTGCGCGCCGAGCTTGAGCAAACCTGGAAACACTGGCCAAAGCATGCGCGGTCATTACATAAACCGTTATTCCGTCGCGTCGATGCCGCCATCGAAGCCGCAAAAGGCTCCATTCCTAAATAATCCCGGTGTGGACTGCTCAGTTCATTGCCGGCTGATGTTGACTTGAAAGACACCGAGCAGGCCGGTCAGCGGCACTTCAGCTTTGATTTGCTGCGGGCTGACCGCAAGGCCGTTGCTACGCAGAATATCAAGCAGCCTCTCGGCCAGGGGCATCACCATATGTCGTCCCCAGCAGCGTTCGGATGAGTGGCCGAACGGAAGGTAGCCGGGCTGCTCATCGGGGTCGATGCTGTCCCAGCGCTCGGGACGGAACTCGTCGGGGTCGTCCCAGATTGCGGGGTCGCGATGACTGACAAACGGCAAGATCAGGACGTCGTCGTTCGGACCGATGCGGGAGTCGAGGGCGGCGTATTCGGGGGACGCGTTCCTTAAGATGTTCCAGGACGGCGGCAGCAGCCGCATGGCCTCATACAGGATGTTCCGGTTCGACGTGTCGTCGTCAAATGGCGATCCGAGCCAAAGTGCGTTGGCGACCAGCGTGGAGATGGTGAAACAGACCGGGGCGGCTGTGCGCCGGTACATCCCCATGGCATAGCGACGCTCATGGTAGGTCGCGGCATTGGCGGTCAGTTTCGCGATCGCGGATGCGCCCGGCTGGAGTCGGACCGACGATGCCGCTCCGGCGGCGATGACCGCCCAGGTCAGTTTGGGCGTCAGTTCCAGTATGCGGTCCATCAGGAAGCGCAGCCGGTACGGGTCGTCGCCGAGAATGAGATCGCGCAGGTAGACGTGCCCGACGTGCGGCCACGCACCGGAAAAATCGACTGTATTGGATACCGGCTTCTTCAATGCCGCCCGCACATCGCTGCCGATAGCCTGCATCAACTTCAAGGCATCGGCGCGAGGGATGGACCGTCCGTGCAGAGGTTTGAACGTCGGCCGCTCGAATTCGGTGGCCGGCCTGGCGCTGAGGATCTGATGGGTTAAAGCGGGTCCGGCAACGCCAACGGTGCTCGAATCCAGCCGGAAAACGTCCGCGCCGCGATGATCGCGCAACAGGGCTTGGAGCCTCGGTGAAAAAACGGTGGTTCGGATGCGGCTGCCAGTACTAGACATCGATGGTCTCCAATAGACGGATGTCCACGTCCGGAGGAGCGATTGGGGCTACACCGAACGCCGGTGGAATCTCCAACCGCATCCCTGTAATCAGCTGATGGCTTGCATTAGTACCAGATGTACCACGCATATGCCTTCAGGCTTTTTTCGCGTGTAAGCATATTCTTAAGAGTGAACAGAATTTTCATGAGTAGCACCTTCCTTTATTAGTGGACCGCCTTTCGGCAGCATGGAATGCTCAAGTAGTGCGGCTGTTGCTATTGACGACATGACGGAAATGTCAAAACCCAGGTTATTTCCGCCGTGCAAATATTAACATTGGGCAATAAAAACGCAAGCGGCGAATTCGGTTGGGGCAAAGGAGGATGGAATTTGTCTCACATACCTGAAAATTTCCTTAAAAATCAATATGTTGAATTTTCACCTTTTGCGAGGCCCTACATGCTGGGTTGTAGGGAGTCACAGATGGTGAAAAATCCGAAAGAAAAAAGGCCTTCTCGCAAGAAGGCCGTTTTATTTACGAATGGCACAACGCACGCTTGTCAGATGCTTGCTGGCTTGAGGCTCATCGTATGACGCAATGGCCTCGTTGTCCCGCAACTTTATTTAGACGCCGCCCCCGCCACCTGCCTGGTCGTCAAATTGACCCTGTTCCAAAAATTAATCAGCGCAATATTCAACACCAGCGCCGCCATCGCGGCTTCGTCGTAATGCTTGGCGGCGGCGTTCCATATCTCGTCGGGTACGGCGTCCGGGCGGTCGGCGGCGCGGGTGGCGGCCTCGGTCAGGGCCAGCACTGCGCGTTCGGCTTCGGTGAAGAAGGCGGTTTCGCGCCAGGCGGCTACGGCGTACAGGCGTTCGTCAGTTTCACCCAGCTTTTTCAGGTCGCGCGAGTGCATGTCGACGCAGACGCTGCAGCCGTTGATCTGGCTGGCGCGCAGGTAGATCAGGTCCAGCGTGTTGGCTGCTACGCCTGCCTTTTTTGCGGCGTTGCCCAGCGCGATCAGAGCTGGCATGGCTTCAGGTACGGTCAAGGCGGGGTTTTTGATACGTGCTTGCATGATTTTTCTCTTTCGCTTGTTTAATGATTGGGCACTTCGAAAAAACCGTAGCGAGCGGCTCAAGGTCGGGGCGACGATGTTGCAACACCTGCATCCGTACGGAGCGGGTGAGCATCGCAGCCCCGAGATTGAGCCGCGCAGTAGGTTTTTCGACGTGCCCGGTTGATTGACAGGGTTTGCGCCGGCTGTTTAGCATGCGGACGGCTGCTTTCGGGGCCGGTTGTCACACCGGCCTGTTCTGCTCCGTCATAAGCTATGACGTAACGCAAAGGAGAAACGTGACCGATGGACCAACAAAAAATATTGGCATTGCTGTTTGAAGAGCATCGCAGCCACTTGCGCAAGGTGGCCTACCGCATGCTGGGCTCGTTGAGCGAGGCGGAAGATGCGGTGCAGGAGACCTGGATCAGGCTCAGCCGGGCCGATATCTCAGCCGTGGCCAACTTGCCCGGCTGGCTGACCACGGTGGTGTCGCATATCTGCCTGGATATGCTGCGCACCCGCAACGTCCAGCGCGAAGAACCGCTGGAAGAGCACGAGCCGGCCGAAGACAGTGAAACCGCTATCAACCCTGAGGAAGAAGCGCTGCTGGCCGAATCGGTGGGCCTGGCGCTGTTGGTGGTGCTGGACACGCTGACACCGGCCGAGCGCCTGGCCTTTGTGTTGCACGATATGTTCGACCTTTCCTTTGAAGAGATCGCGCCCATCGTGGAGCGCACGCCGACCGCAACGCGCCAGCTGGCCAGCCGGGCGCGTCGCCGGGTACAAGGCGGCGCCACGCTGCAATCGGCCGCACTGATCGGCAAACGGAAAGTGGTAGAGGCTTTCTTGGCAGCTTCGCGCGCGGGCGATATGCAGGCGTTGCTGGCGGTGCTCGCCCCGGATGTCGTGCTGCAGGCCGACGGCGCGCCGATGCCAGTGCGCGGCGCGGCGGCGGTGGTGCAGAGGGCGCTCAGCTATGCAGCACGCTCGCCGTTTACCCGGCTGGCGCTGGTCAACGGCAGCCCGGCCCTGGTGGTGGCCCCGCTGGGCCGGTTGATGGCAGCGCTATGCTTTACCGTGGCCGACGGCAAAATCACAGGCGTGGAAGTGGCTACCGATGCGGCGCGGCTGCACGGGTTGCGGTTGGGAGTGTTGGGTGATTAGGTTGGTGCTGGGCTGACGCTGGGACAAGGCATCGATTTCTAACGTAATTAGGAGTCTTCAGGAGAGCGAGTCAAGTGAACGGACTAAGCTGCACACCGTCATCGAGTTATTCGAGCAGAAGCTAGTTGACGTGGGGTGACGCCCGCAAGTCAAGCCCCTCAGGTCGTCGATTTTTAAAAGGTCTTTGTCGTTCATGGATGTGATGACCAGGCCAAAATAGAGACTACTCGGTTTGTCGAAAAGCTAGAATTTTTGGCAATTGCTTGGAATTGTTATGATGTTCCCGTCGTTTGTGTTTGAGCGACCGCGTGTCGTTTTCATTGTCTTGGACGAAGTGTGGGTTTTTTTCATAATCTGTGACGCAAAGTTAGGCGAGCGATTCGTCGCAGATATGAAAAAAGCCTTTAAAATCAAAAGCTGTTTTTTCACTATCTGTGATGCCCTACACGAATGACACGGAAAGTGAGATTTGTGTCAAGTTAGTGAAATTCTTCTAACATGAATAATGAAATAATCTTGTGAAGTGAAAAAGCCAATCCATTAGATTGGCTTTTTTGAGTTGCAGTACTTGGAATGAAATGCCATTGCTGACGGTCTCCATTCGGCCACTTCCTGCTAGTGGATTGTCACAATCCAGCGACCGCTTAAGACTGACGGACGACTTTCACACTCTTGAATTACGTGCCAGATTCCAGCCAACGTGTAGGCTGTCTGCCGGTAAAGAGGTTAACCATTTTAATGACGACAGCACACGCCATCGATCAATTGCAGACGAGCGACTACTGTTTCCCATGAGCTAAACTCGACGTAGGTTTGAGCTTCGATTGGCTCCCCCAACTCAGAAAAATCAGGGTACTGGAGGGTGGTTCTTTCTGGCCAATAACGGGGCAACTTGGTTAGTAATAATCTACCCCCGATACGTGCCATGAGGTTTAACCCATCGCAACCTCACGAATGCGTTCAGCGAGGAAGTCCTCTTCGGGTCTACTCTGGGGTGATTGAGCTTTAGCGTTCAGAATTTTGATCAGATCATCGTCCAATATGGGAATGATCAGTCCGTTCTGAGCATTATGGGTATCTTGACACCGTTGAATTAGCTTTTTATAGTTTTTTACGGATCGACACAAGAGCATTCCGAAGCGGCCACGATTTATTGAGAATCTGCCTGCTAGCTGGTCGACTTCTGGATTGGCGACGTCAGTGCCATAGTTTTTGCACTCGACCATAATGTACGGCGAAGTGATTTTTCTAATCTGATGAAGATTATAAAATTGACCGCTCCTTGCTGAGTTGTCAAAAACGAGGTCGATACGTTTGCGCCCATCGTTAATTTCCTTCTCCTTCACTGGACACGTAAGATTCGGATAAAAAATCAACTCGAGTATGCCGATGATCAGATGATGGTAGTTCGTCGCATCATCGTTTCCAGAGGGAGTCTTGACTAATTTCTTGATCAGATATTGGCACAAGTCCGACATGTCGACCGTGGAATTAATTTCCGTGTTTGTCAACGGTTTTGCATTTTCTTTAGAAAACTCCTTGAAATCTTTAAAGATCTTCGGATGTTTTTGAGTGAACCCAGCGACATAATCTTTATTTGGTGGTGCGACGAACTTCGCCATATCTCCTTTCGTTACATAGGCTTCGCCCTCTGCCTGTCCTTTTTTTGGCTTCCTTCGTCTAACGTGAGGACCATTGGAAGCAAGGTGGTCTCGCTTCACAAAGTTGAGGACCCATTGCCGATGGTATCGATCAAATGAGTAAGAAACACCTCGTGACACAAGGCTTTTTGGTACAAGAAGTATGGGGTGATGGTTTATGACCAGCATAGTTTCATGCGAGCTTTCCCATTGGCGCGTTTCTGCGTTCCACCAAGGGTTAGTCGCTACTGCGGGCCGCATGGGAATATTATGAAGCGCGCATTGATTCTGAGTATATTCGATCAAATTTTTACGAATGATATTGGTGGTCATGTCGGAAACTTTGTCGGGGCCAACTCCGTGAACAAAGATTCTGAAGTCTTCTAAGTGATCTAGAACTCCGGTCTCAATGGCGCGGCTGCCCATGATACTTTCGAATATGTCACTAGCCTGTTCCACTCCCACACCACGGCCTGCAGGTTCGCCTTTAGAGGAGCCGAGGCATGTTTCGTTTGGCTCGCTTAAGTAAGAAAATAGCTCCCGCGCTTGATCGCGCTCCCCCTCCTGAATCAGCTCCAAAAACAGCGAAAAGAAGTTGGATATTGTGTTGTGACATCTATCTGCGAACACATGGTTTGATGCCCCGATAAGCTGTGAATCCAGAAAAAGTGCCACGTCCCGTTCTGGATCAATGTCCACAAAATCAAGTTCCGCCTGCGTCTTTTTCAGTTCGAACAGTTTGCTGATTTTCATATTCTTTATCCCAGTCAGTATGCGCGAGTGCCATATCACCCACTCAAGTAACACGGAGGGTCTACAAATACATTTATTTAATAATTGATCAATGGCAACAAAACTTACCACATGTTGGGAATCTCACGATTAAAGAACTCGATGCTCCACCGAAATATATTCATCCTCAGAAGAATTCGCGACCACCTCTCGGTCGTGTGCGTGCTCCGCGAAAAGCGCCTATATCTTCCAAATAATTCAGGTGATTACTTGGTATCAAGAGGATTCGCTAATAAACAATGTATGTATTTAAATTGCTGAAATATTTCCTCATTTGGCGCCGGCGGACTCGTGCTAGCCATAAATGGTCGATTCAGTTTTATGAGGGCATGAAATCCCTTCGAGAGCTCTTCATAGGCGGTTTTCACTTAATTTGAGATAGCGTAGGGGAGTCACCAATTTTGAGACAATACGCAACATAGTTTGTCTCACAGTATTGATAATTACGTTATGAATCAGTGGCGTTGTTTTCAACATCTGCGAGAACCTATATGTAGGGTGTCACAGATAGTGAAAAATCCGTAAGTAAAAAGGCCCTCTCGCAAGAAGGCCTTTTTACTTGCGAATAGCACAACGCAGACTTGTCAGATGCTTGCTCCAGCTTCTGCTGATTTATGCGGACAGTCCTTTGAGTTTCCCTGCATGAAAATTGTGTTCAGATCCAAGTATTCAGCATTGCGACGTAATGTGAAATGTGGGCACCCCCGAATTTGTGGATTTATCCATCTAAATGTAGAATATTCCCCACAATTAACAACCATGCGAAACCAGCCATGCATGAGGAATGGAACGAACGAGCCACCAACTTGCTCAAGTCAGAAATGGCTCGGACAGGTGTCGGCTATGAAGAGTTGATCGGCCGTTTGCACGGATTTGGCGTCAACGAAAGCTACAAAGGCATCGCTAATAAGGTCAATCGCGGCACGTTCAGTTTCGTGTTTTTCATGCAATGCATGAAAGCACTCGGCATAACCGAAATCCGGTTGTGACCGAGAAAATAAGAAGAACATCATAGGATGAAATATTGAAATGCCGACATTGACATGGGTAGGAAAAGACAAAGTAGTTAATCACCATCACGAAGTACCGTTCAGAGTAATGGACCGGCAATACAGCTTTAATGCTGCAGGCGGAGAGGCAAAATCAGCCGACAACCGCATCATCCACGGTGACAATCTCGAAGTGTTAAAAAGCCTTGTGCCGGAGTTCGAAGGCAAGGTCAATTGCATTTATATCGATCCACCGTACAACACTGGCAATGAAGGCTGGGTCTATAACGACGCGGTCAACGATCCGAAAATCAGGAAGTGGCTCGGTCAAGTCGTAGGCAAGGAAGGGGAGGATCTGACGCGCCACGATAAGTGGCTTTGTATGATGTACCCTAGATTGAAGCTGCTGCACCGGCTAATGGCACATAACGGATCAATTTGGGTATCCATCGACGACAATGCGATTGGGATTCTGCGCCCGATTATGGATGAGATCTTCGGCGCCGGAAACTTTGTTGCCAACATCATTTGGGAAAAAGCCGATTCGCCACGCAATTCCGCACGCCAGTTTTCAGTCGATCACGATTACATCCTCGTGTACGCGAAGAATTTCGACTGGCAACCTGCGCGCCTTCCCCGTGACGAGGAATCAAATTCTATCTACCGCAATCCCGACGATGACCCGCTAGGTGACTGGATTCCGGGAGACCCCTACGCGAACAAACCTTATTCGAAGGGCCAGTACACCATCACCGGTCCAACTGGCCGGGAATTTTCGCCGCCTCCTGGCCGCTATTGGAGAATCTCAGAAGAGAAGTTACGCGAAATGGATAAGGATGGCAGGATTTGGTGGGGGCCAACCGGTGATGCCCGGCCAAGCATCAAGCGCTACCTGAACGAAGTTTCCGATCTGGTTCCTCGAACGATTTGGACTAAGGAAAGCGTCGGTAGCAATCGCTCGTCAAAAAATGAACTTCGCGGCCTGTTCCCGGATACGTCCTCATTTGATACTCCCAAGCCTAGCGCTTTGGTGGAGCGCATCTTGAGAATGGCGACAGACAAAAACGCTGTAGTCCTTGACTCTTTCGCGGGTTCCGGCACGACTGCTCACGGAGTCCTCAAGCTCAACAAGGAAGATGGTGGTAATCGGCGCTTTATTCTGGTCGAAATGGAGGACTACGCCGAGACAGTGACCGCGGAGCGCGTGCGCCGCGTGATGAGTGGGTATGGTGACGGAAGCAAGGCTGTCGCGGGCCTCGGAGGCAATTTCGATTACTACACTATGGGTGAACCGATTTTCCTTGAGTCGGGTACGCTTAACGAAGCAATCTGCCTTGAAGCCATCCGCCGATATGTAGCTTACAGCGAAGGCATTCCGGACTGCGACCGCACTGAGCAGGCAAATCCATACACGCGCTACCTCCTCGGTCTCAATCGTGAAACCGCATGGATCTTCCACTACGAGGCGGAACAATCGACGAGCCTCGATCTGGATTTTCTGTCAACACTGAAATTTGGAAACGCCAAGCCAAGTACCGCGATTATCTACGCTGACCGCTGCCTTCTCTCCAAGGAGTTCATGGTCAAGCACAGCATTATTTTCAAGAAAATACCTCGCGATATCACGCGATTTTGAGGGCGGCATGGAACTGAAACCTTATCAACAAAGCGTAATCAATGATCTCGCCGTCTATCTGTCTACGCTGGAAAAAACACCTCATCTAGCCAGAGCGTTCAAAGCGTTTTGGGCCGATAGAGGTGTCACCCGTATGGATGCGTACAGGAACAATGTGTCGGGTGTTCCGCATATTTGCGCCAAGGTGCCGACTGCTGGCGGCAAGACCTATATCGCCGTCAACGCGATCAAGACAATTTTTGATACGTTCATTGCCCATAGCCCGGAACGAGCCAAGCTCGTGGTTTGGCTGGTGCCATCCCTTGCGATTCTAGAACAGACGGTAAAGAACCTTTCCGACCCGGATCATCCATACAGCAAACGACTCAATCAGCTCTTCAAAGGTCGCGTGACCGTCTATGAAAAACGCGATATGTTGCTCGGCGCCGGATTCTCGGCCGATGCGGTAAAAGAACAGCTCTCTATCGTGGTAATGAGTTTCGACAGCTTGCGTGCCCGAAACAAGGAGGATCGGAAAATATTTCAGGATAATGGATACCTCGCATCGTTTCTCACCGGCGCCGAAGCACAGGACGATGATTGGCGGCTTCCTGAATATGACGCATCGGCACTTATCAATGTGATTCGCCGCCTCAAACCGGTTGTCGTCGTCGACGAAAGTCACAACGCGGAAACATCGTTGTCCGTAGAAATGCTGGTAAATCTCAATCCGCACTTCATTCTTGACCTCACCGCCACTCCGAAAAACAACAGCAATATCATTAGCTACGTGGACGCCATGGCGCTCAAGCGCTATCACATGGTTAAGCTCCCGGTAATAGTTGCGAACCGGACCAGCCGAAGCGAAGTGATTGAAAGCGCCTTAATCCTGCGCCGTCAATTAGAGGAGATCGCGATTTCCGAAGAGAAGAAGGGTGGAAAATACATTCGCCCCATTGTGCTCTTTCAAGCGCAACCACGGATCGGCGATGACAATACGACCTTCGAAAAAATCAAGGAAAAGCTAGTTGAACTTCAAATACCGGCGGAACAAATAAAAATCAAAACGGCAAGTCTGAACGAGCTGAAAGGCGTCGATCTGATGAGTCGGAATTGTCCAGTGCGTTACATCATCACAGTGAATGCCCTGAAGGAAGGCTGGGACTGCCCGTTTGCCTACGTGCTGGCATCGCTTGCGGACAAATCGTCGGCGGTCGATGTGGAGCAGATCCTTGGCCGAGTTCTACGCATGCCTCATGTCCAGCAACACGGCCACGACCTGCTGAATCTCTCCTACGTCTTCACCGCGAGCAGCCGATTCATGGATACGATTCAGAGCGTAGTTCGCGCTCTCAATCGAGCTGGCTTTTCGGACAACGATTATCGTACTTTCAATGCAGTTCACCCGATCGAAAAAGCTGATACCGACAATGGACAGGTCGCTTTCGATTTGGGCGGAATCCAGCTCGAACAAACTAAGGACGAATATGAAATCGACACGAGCGCAGTGTCGCCCGATTGGTCAACAGTAGCGGCCGCGGAAGTAGGTGTGCCGTCACCGATTTCCGAAACGATAGCTTTTGTCGAGGCTGTGAAGGCCCAAGCAGTAACGCAGAATAGGGAGTTCGAAGCGAGGGCCGAAGCGGCGGCGGATTCGGATGTGCCAGCAGACCTTGAGGATAAGATGAACAAACACAAGCTAAAGGAGATATTCCACGATGACGCGCTTGTGCTCAAATTGCCTCAATTTTTCATCCGAGTAGCGACGGGGGGATGGTTTGACGACGACAACGCGTTACAGCTATTTGAACGCGACGAACTCCTCAAAGAATTTAAGCTATCGCAGGCAGATGGGAATATCAACTTCGAGGACGTGGCTACCGAAATGTACCGAGTGGATCTGGAGCAGCTCGGAGACCACAACTACGCTCCTAAGCCGTTCAAGATCAATGCAACGGAACGAGAACGCTTCAACAGCATAATTCTAAAAGGTGCGCGGGACAGTCAAGTGCGCGACATTACGGCGCGACTTGTCCATCTCGTCGGCAACTTGTACCCGATCACCGATCCTGAGGTGAAAAAATACATTCAGCGAATCGTAGAAACATGGTCGCCCGAACAAATTCGAGACTGCTTGGAGCGTGACGTGGCCTATGTACGCAAGATCAAGCAAAAGATCACTGCGTTGGCAAATGCACATGCGACCAAGGAATTCAATGACCTGCTTGATGTAGACAAGATCGTGGTTCAGCCTCAGTTCAGCTTCCCCGACATGATCGCCCCGTCGGCCAATGCACCGGCACTGCCAAAGAGCTTATACGGCACTGAGGCGTCCATGGGTGCATTTGAGGGACGTGTGATCAACGATATCGCCAATCTGGAAAGCATCCAATGGTGGCACCGCAACCTGTCCAGGGGCAAGGGATTCCGCATTAATGGATTTCTCAACCACTACCCCGATTTTATCCTCAAGACCAAGACCGGAAAGATCGTGGTTCTGGAAACAAAAGGAGATGATCGGGACAACACAGATTCCGAACTTAAGCTCAAGCTGGGAAAACTATGGGAATCCAAGTCTGGTGGATCGTTCAAGTATATGATGGTTTTCGACAACAATCCGATTAATGGGGCAGAGCGATTGGCGGATGCGTTGAAGAAGCTAGCGCAGTTCTAACGTTGCTCAGGAGTTGAATTTTCGCGGCGGGCTGAGAATGCGCTGAGCACACGCAGGTCTCTTGGCGCGTTGTCTCAAGAACTAGAGGGGAATGTGGGAAACGCCTGCACCTTTGCAAGCGGTTCTCGATCCGTGCGATCAAAGGTTCAGCAAATCCCAATTGGCAATGGGTGACCTCAGTTTTTGGATATCAAGCAGAATTTATATATTGACGAACTAAAGGGAGAGCGTCTCGTGCCTGTCGGTAAATCCATCCGAATTTATCTTGCTGACGCTACCGTTACCGGGATCAGATATGCCGAACTAGTGAATTGGACCGGTCAAGGCATTGCCTGTCCAAGAAGCAGACTGAACGAACTGGCCAAGTGGCCTGAAGCGTCGAAGCCGGGTGTCTATTTTCTGTTTGAAAGCCGGCTGAGCGATACAAAATCTCTCGCCTACATTGGCGAATCAGAAAATGTACTGGAACGGCTTACGACTCACGACCGTAAAAAAGAATTCTGGAGCGAGGTCGTAATTTTTACCAGCAAAGATGAAAACCTAACCAAGGCGCACATCAAATATCTGGAATCAGCGCTTGTATCGTTGTCAAAAGATGCGGCTAGATATCAACTAGAGAATGGCAATACGCCACCCCAATCCAGCCTGCCGCGCGCCGACCGCGATGCAATGGAGGAGTTTGTCGAAAACATCCGCATGGTCCTTGGCGTGCTCGGCTATACGATTCTCGAACCGCTGCTACCTGCGACTAATGGCGAGATAGGCGCGAAGAACGAGCACCCTCCGATAGAGGCAAGCAATCCACTGTTCAACCTTAGCTTTACGATCAACGGTTTGCTGGCAAAGGGCGCGGTGACCGATGAAGGTTTTGTGCTGAAGAAGGGCTCTCAACTCGCCAAGTCGCATGGCGATAGTATGCCCAGCAGGCTCGTCAATCTCAAAGCTCAGTTGTTGGCCGATGGCATGTTGCATGAGCAAGCAGAATGCTTCTCGGCTGCTGGCGACCTGCTGTTAAGTTCATCCAGCTATGCGGCGGCAATGGTAGCGGGTACAGCGCGCAGTGGCCCGCAGAGTTGGAAAACTGCTAGCGGTCAGACTTTGAAACAGGTCGAGGATGCGTCTTTGCCGGACGTTTGAAATTATCTTTCCAGCTCGTTGGCCGACCATGTGCCGACTTCGTTAATCAATCCGGCACACCAATCAACAACTTATTTTTAGAAAGACCACTGCCATGACGCAATTACGCATCCCCGCCGTCTACATGCGCGGCGGCACCAGCAAAGGCGTGTTTTTTCATGCGGATGCATTGCCAGCCGATCCGGTCGAAAGGGACCGGATTTTGTTGCGCGTCATCGGCAGCCCTGACCCTTACGGCAAGCAGATCGATGGCATGGGTGGAGCGACCTCGAGCACCAGCAAAGTGGTTCTTGTTTCAAAATCGGCTCGCGCGGATTGCGACGTCGACTATCTGTTCGGCGCGGTGTCGATTGAAGCGCCGGTCATTGACTGGTCCGGCAACTGCGGCAATTTGAGCGCTGCGGTCGGTCCGTTCGCGATTAGCGAGGGCTTGGTGGAAGGCATCGCCAACGGGATGCAACAAGTGCGCATCTGGCAAGCCAATATCGGCAAACGCATCATTTCGCATGTGCCGATGCGGGATGGGGAAGTGGTCGAGGATGGCGATTTTGAGCTGGATGGCGTGACCTTTCCTGCTGCCGAAATCAAACTCGAATTTCTCGATCCAGGCGGTGTCGGCGATGACGACGGCGGCGCGATGTTCCCCACCGGGCAGGTGATCGATACGCTGGATATCCCGGATCTCGGGAAGATTGAAGCGACCTTGATCAATGCCGGCAATCCCGCCATCTTCGTCGACGCGAAAGCGCTCGGCTTGACTGGATGCGAGCTGCAAGAAGCGGTCAACAACAATCCGCAGTTATTGAAATTGTGCGAAACGTTCCGCGCACACGGTGCGGTGGTCATGGGATTGGCCGCCACCGCCGATGAAGCCACGGCCAAGCGTCCGCACACGCCCAAGCTGGCGTTCGTCTCCGCGGCGCAGGATTATGTCGCTTCCAGCGGCAAGCTTGTCAGTCGCAAAGATATCGATCTGACGGTTCGTATTTTGTCGATGGGGAAATTGCATCACGCGATGACTGGAACCGGCGCAGTCGCGATCGCCGTCGCCGCTGCGATTCCCGGAACGATTGTTGAACGCACTGTCGGTGCGCGCAAGGATGAGATTTGCTTTGGTCATCCGTCGGGATCGTTATCGGTGGGCGCCAGCGCCGTCGTCCGAAACGGCACCTGGACCGTGGTCAAGGCTGTCATGAGCAGAAGCGCCAGGCGGTTGATGGAGGGAGCGGTTCGGATTCCCGCTTAAAAATTTTCTTTTCATCGCTGACGTCGGCGCAGGCGGCCGCGGCTGCAGATCAATTTCCCGGCATCGCCGATGCTGTTTATTTCCTGACGACACTGAAATTTTTCCGCCGATACATTATCGTTACGCACTCAACGCAGACTCTCAACCACAGGAGCAAAGTAACGTGACGTCAGAAAATAAAACAAACGCAGGCGAATTTCGTAAAACGGTTTTCCGGGGTGTGTCGATTGCAGCAGCCTTGCTCGCCCTTGCTGCCGGGGCCAGGGCCGAGGCTGGGCAAGCCGATCCGGCCTTGTCCTGTCTGGCCGGGACTTACCGCGCGCCGGATGGCGAGGCGATTGCAATCCGTTCGTTGTCCGCTGCCGATACGTTTCGCTACGTGTACATGGACGGTCGGTTGGGGACGTTGAAACACGAGAGCGCCGGTACCTTTTCTGCGCATCCCGCCTGGCCGGCATCGCGACCGGAGCCGGTCCGGCTGAGCTTGGCGTCGTGCGATGCAAAATTCGCGTCGGTAGAACTCAGTGCCGGCGAGGCGCAGCACTGGGTGCGCGAGCCCCTGCGTATGACGACGATCAAATTCAAGAGCGGCGGCGCGGAACTCACGGGTCAACTGATCGAGCCGCTCAATCGCAGCGGACCGGCGCCGACCCTGGTCTTTGTACACGGCTCGGAGATGACGCCGACGATCGGCGCCAACACGCCGTCGCTGTTGGCGGCCAGCGCCGGCATCGCCTCGTTCGTCTACGATAAGCGCGGCACCGGGCAGTCCAAGGGTGTCTACACGCAAAACTTCGAAACCTTGGGCCAGGACGCCGCCGCCGCGGTTGAAGCGGTGCGCAACGCGGCCGGTTCGCGGATCGGCCGCATCGGCTTGCTCGGCATGAGCCAGGGCGGATGGATTGCGCCACTCGCGGCAGCGAAAGCCAAGGCGGACTTCGTGGTGGTCGCTTTTGGCGTGCTCGGCGACCCGCTTGAGCAGGATGCCTGGCAAGTGGCCTACGAACTCCGGCAGCAGGGTTTCGGCCCGGAGCTGGCGCCGAAAATCGAGGAAGTAACGGATGCCACGGCCAAAGTTGCGGAGACAGATTTCAAACGCAACCGCGAACAACTGGATCTGGTCCGGCGCAAGTACGGCGCCGAGCCGTGGTTCTCGAAGATATCCGGTCAATACAGCGGACAAGTCTTGCGCGGCGAGTTCGACCAGGCCAGCAGCGAAAGCCCTGAGGTGTTGTGGCACTACGATGCGCTATCGGTCATGCAGGGAATCGGCGCGCCCCAGCTGTGGGTCCTGGGCGGATCGGATTCGGTGGCGCCGAGCGCGACCACAGTTGCACGCCTGGTCGATTTGCAGCACGCCGGCAAACCTATCGACGTTGCCGTGTTTCCCAATGCGGATCACGGCATCTACGAATATAAAACGCGGGCCCTGGGATTCGCGGGCGGCGTGCGCAACTCGGTCGGCTATTACCGGCTGATGTTCGACTGGATGAATGGCCGCGTCCAAGGTTCTTACGGCGACGCTGCGATGTTCCGCTCGCACCCATAGGGCACCAAAAAACCTACTGCAGGGTTTGGCAAGCTCGCCAATCTCGGGCCTGTGATGCTCGCCGTACCCCTTGTACGGCTGCGCTTCTCGGCCCGACCTTGGGCCGCTCGCTACGGTTTTTCAAGGTGCTCCATAGGCAGGCACACGGCGCGAATGACTCACCCGGCCTTGCCATAGGCAAAACAGTGTGCGGGTTCCGGGAATGCGCCTCGCCGCACATCGTCGGCATATTCGGCAATTGCGCCGCTCATCGAGCTAGCGATGTCGACATAGCGCTTGACGAATTTCGGCGTGTATTCGGTGAACATGCCAAGCATGTCCTCTGTCACGAGGACCTGGCCGTCGCAAGCCGGCGAGGCGCCGATGCCTATGGTCGGGATGCGCAATGTTTCAGTAATCCGTCGCGCCAGCGCTTCCGCCGTACCTTCGATCACCACCGCAAACGCTCCTGCAAGCTCCAGCGCTACCGCATCGTTCAAGATTTTTTCGGCGGCTGCGCTGGTCAGGCCTTGCGCCTTGAAACCGCCCATCGTATTCACTTGCTGCGGCATCAGGCCGATGTGCGCCATCACCGGAACGCCGCGATCGGCTAAAAAGCGCACGGTGTCGGCCATCTCGGCCCCGCCTTCCAGCTTGACTGCTTGGGCGCCGGTTTCTGTCAGCAAGCGGGCGGCGGAGCGGAACGCTTGCGACGGCGATTCTTGATAAGCGCCGAACGGCAGATCGACCACGATGCAAGCCTGGGTCGATCCCCGCACTACCGCCTGGCCATGCGCGATCATCATGTCCAGCGTCACAGCTAAGGTGCTTGGCATTCCGTACAGCACCATGCCGACCGAGTCGCCGACGATGATCACATCGGCATGCGCATCGACCAGTTTCGCCATCGGCATCGAGTAGGCGGTCAGCGAAACCAGTTTGCCGGCACCCTTCTGCTCTCGAATGGTGGCGATGCTTTTGCGGGAAATAGATGTTTGCGTACTCATGAACGGGAATCCCTTCTTCGTTGGTTTGAATAGGAGGAGACGTTATCATTGGCCCTCATGACAGACTTGCGACAAGGGGACAAACGATGCTGCTGGCGGGACAATCAGCGCGCCATTACGAAGTGCCGGCGATGACGCAGCTGCCGCGGCCGCTGTTTGTGCGGGCATTGGAGATTCCCGAACGCAGCAGCGTCGCGATGCACAGCCATCCGTGGGCGCAGTTTCTGTACGCGACCTCCGGTGTGCTTAATGTGCAGACGCCGCAAGGCCATAGCATGGTGCCGCCGCAATACGCGGTATGGATTCCGCCGCACATGCCGCACGCGGTCTCTACCTATCACCGGGTGTCTTTCCACAGCCTTTATCTGGGGGCTTCGGCACTGGAAAATTTCGAGCAGGATTGCACGGTGCTCAACGTGACGCCGCTGCTTAGGGAACTGATCATGGCCACTGCGGGCATGGCCGTCGATTACGACGTGGAAGGCCGGGACGGACGCCTGGTGGCGGTGATTGTCGACCAGATCAAGGACTTGGCCGCGGCGCCATTGACGGTCCCGATGCCGCTCGACTCGCGCCTGCTGAAAATTGCGGTTGCCTTGCAAGCCAGTCCCGGCGAGTCGCGCAGCCTGGATGATTGGGGCGAACTGGTCGGCGCGACCCGACGCACGCTGGCGCGTCTCTTTCGGAAGGAAACCGGATTGTCGTTTACCGAATGGCGGCAGGCTATCCGCCTATTGGCTTCGTTGCCGCGACTGGAAGCAGGGGAAGCCGTCACGTCGGTGGCCAGCGAACTCGGTTATGAATCGACCTCTGCCTTCATCGCCTTGTTTCAGCGGCGCTATGGCATGACGCCGGGCAGGTTCGTCAAACAGTCGCATCGCCTGAATACGTGAGCGGCTGCTGTCATGCTGATTTTTTTCAGCCGCGTTCGAGGTGTTTGTCATTGCAGAGTCCGGCCTCAATCACGCTCCCAGCCTCGTCCGCCATCGCGTGGCGGCAGCGAGTCGATCAAGCCGATGTCGCGCAGCACGTGGTCGTTCAAGTGACGTTCAAGCTGTGGTCGGTCCGCGAGCTTGTCGGCCTTGGAAAGCTTGGGCGCACCGCGCCGTTGCTGCCATAACTGCACGACACGCACGGTGTAGTCAAACAGGCGCTGCGAGCGCGGCAATGGGACTCTCGAACAGGCGGGTAAGGTTCCAGCAAATTGGCAGGTCGGCGATGAATTATTCATGATGAGTTCACAAGTTGGGTTAGCGGCAGTTGGTGATATTTTTCGTAGCCGCTTGCGTACTGGTAAGAATATCCAACCAGTTTCGCAAAGGGAAACGACTTGTTCTAACCATGTTGGTCAGCTATCCTTACCAGCATGACCCGACTCCCACTCCATACCCTTCCCGTCTTCCGCACCGCGGCGCGTTTACAAAACCTGCGCGCCACTGCGCTCGAAATGCATCTAACCCATAGCGCCGTGAGCCAGCAAATCGGCGTGCTGGAGCAGCAGCTCGGCTTTGCGTTGTTTGAACGGCGCGGGCGGCGCATCGTGCTGAATGCTGCGGGCGAGGCGCTGTTAGGCAGCGTCGATTCGGCGCTGGCGCAGCTGGATGCGGGCGTGCTGGCGGCGGCAGCGGCGGCTTGCGGCGCCGCGCAACGCTTGCGTCTGACCGTGGTGCCCTCCTTCGGCCAGCGCTGGCTGCTGCCGCGCATGCACCGCTGGCGCGAGCGCCACCCCGGCATCGCGCTCGAGCTGCACTCTTCGCAGCAGCTGGTGGATTTGCAGCGCGACGGCTTCCATGCCGCTCTGCGCCAGGGGCGCGGCGGCTGGCCCGGCCTCAGCGACGAGCGCTTGTTCGACAGCCTGATTGTCGCGGTGGCGTCGCCGGCCACCGCGCGTCGCTTGCAGGGCAGCGGCGTTGCCGCGCTCGCGCACGAGCCGCTGCTGGGCGGCGCCCAATTCTGGGATCGCTGGTTCAAGGAGGCCGGGGTCCATGTGCGCAGCAATCCGGTCGCCAATTTCAACGACGCCAGCCTGATGCTGCAAGCGGCGGAGCAGGGCTTGGGCATTGCGCTGGGGCGCGAGTTCATGGTGGCCGATGCGCTGCGCGACGGCCGCCTGGTGCGCTTGTCCGAGCAGCGCCTGGTGGCCGACAGTGCCTACGATTCCTATTACCTGGTTTATCCGCCGGCGTTGCGCGACTGGGGGCCGTTGCAAGCGCTGCGGGCCTGGTTGCATGACGAGGTGTGCGCGACGCAAAAAATGATCGCGCCAGACGCATCGGTTCCCGAGCAAGCGGCCGTCGCGCCGCTGAAAAAATCGCCGGCTCGCAGCAAAGCCAAGAAGGCCGCCGCGGGGAGCTGAACTCGACGGCGGCCATGTGTTGCGACTATCAGATGGTTGTCGGAAAAGCGCAGCAAATCGGCAAGCGTGCTTACACAAAAATTTCTGTTTGGAAATGATATGCTTGTCAATTCGCAGGTGCAGAAATCGTCGTATCAGCCGTCAGCCGACGCCCCTCAATCCGAATAACTTTTTCTCAAAATCCGATGAACTCGCCAAACTTCCCCCAAACCGCCATTACCCTCAGAATCCAGCAGTTGCGCGACGCCATGCAGCGTCACAAGATCGACGCCTGCCTGGTGCCTTCCGCCGATCCGCATTTGTCCGAATACCTGCCCGGGCGCTGGAAGGGGCGCGAATGGCTGTCCGGTTTCACCGGCTCGGTCGCCAATCTGATCGTGACCGCGGATTTTGCCGGCTTGTGGGCCGATAGCCGCTATTGGTCGCAAGCCGAGGCGGAGCTGGCGGGCAGCGGCATCGTGTTGATGAAAACGCTTTCCGGCAATAGCTTGTTGCACCTCGACTGGCTGGGCGCGAACCTGTCCGCCGCGCACACCGTCGCCGTGGACGGCGCGGTACTGGGTCTGGCGACGGCGCGCATGCTGGAACAGGCGCTCAAGAAAAATGGCGTCAAGTTGCGCACCGATCTCGACCTGCTGACGGAAATCTGGCCCGAGCGGCCGTCCCTGCCGACCCAGCCGATTTATGAACACCAGCCGCCGCATGCGCCGCTATCCCGCGCCGACAAGCTGGCTCAACTGCGCGCAGCCATGCAGGTCCACGGTGCGCAATCGCATTTCATTTCGACGCTGGACGACATCGCCTACCTGTTCAATCTGCGCGGCGCCGACGTCAATTTCAATCCGGTGTTTGTGGCCCACGCTTTGATCGGACCGCAACGCGCGACGCTGTTTGTCGCCGACGGCAAAGTGCCGGAGGCACTGCGCACTATCCTGGCGGCCGATGGCGTCGACCTGGCGCCTTATGCACAAGCGGCGGCGGCGCTGGCAGCGCTGCCAGCGGACAGCGCGCTGCTGATCGATCCGCGCCGCGTGACGCTGGGTTTGCGGCAAGCGATCCCGGCCGCGGTCAAGGTGGTCGAGGCGATCAACCCGACCACGTTTGCCAAGTCGCGCAAGAGCACCGACGAGGTGTCGCATGTGCGGGCGGCGATGGAGCAGGACGGCGCGGCGCTATGCGAATTTTTCGCATGGCTGGAGCAGGCGCTAGTCCAATCTGAGCCGGTCACCGAGCTGATGATAGACACCCAGATCACCGCAGCGCGAGCACGCCGCCCGGGCTTCACCTGCCCCAGTTTCGCCACGATTGCCGGCTTCAACGGCAACGGCGCGATGCCGCATTACAAGGCCACCGCTGAATCGCATGCGACGATACAAGGCGACGGTTTGCTGCTGATCGACTCCGGCGGTCAATATGTAAACGGCACCACCGACATCACCCGCATGGTTCCGATCGGCCAGCCTTCGGCCGCGCAAAAACGCGACTGCACTTTGGTGCTGAAAGGCGTGATCGCGCTGTCCGGCGCGCAGTTCCCGCGTGGGGTTAAATCGCCGATGCTGGATGCGATCGCACGCGCGCCAATCTGGGCCGGCGGCATCGACTATGGGCACGGCACCGGTCATGGCGTCGGTTACTTCCTCAACGTCCACGAAGGCCCGCAAGTCATTTCCTGCACTGCGATGCCGGAAGCACACACCGCGATGGAGCCGGGGATGATCACCTCGATCGAGCCGGGCATTTATCGTCCCGAGCGCTGGGGTGTGCGGATCGAAAACCTGGTGTTGAACCAACCGGCCGAGACCACCGAGTTCGGCGAATATCTGCGTTTCGAAACCTTGACCTTGTGCCCTATCGACACGCGCTGCCTGGATCTGAGCTTGATGCGGCAGGACGAGATAGCCTGGCTCAACGCCTACCATGCGCAAGTGCGCGAGCGCCTGTCGCCGCATGTCGCGGGCGATGCCAAGGCTTGGCTCGAGCTCAGGACGCAAGCGCTGTAAAGCGTAGGGCACCTCGAAAAACCTACTGCAGGGTTTGGCAAGCTCGCCAATCTCGGGGCTGCGATGCTCACCGTACCTCCGTACGGCTGCAGGTGTTGCAACATCGTCGCCCCGACCTTGGGCCGCTCGCTACGGTTTATCGAGGTGCCCTGTAGTATCCACAGGCGTCCTGACGGACGTCTTTTTCAATGCGGCCTCAATCGCTGCTGCACAATACCCGCAAGCCATTGATGACGATTGCTTGCGACACCGCATCCGCATAGCGATGGCGGCTATCTTCGAAACACAGGTCGATCAAGCACAGGCTGCCGTTGGCGAGCAGCCTTTCAGCGCGAAAATAATGCGCGTGCCGGCTGGCCGCCGCGGCCAGCGGCGCATGCAACGGCGCACCCCAGCGCGTGACCTGGAATCCGTGCTGTTCAAACCAGCCGACGAATGCCGTCAGCCGCTGCGGATCGTCGCTGACCAGCAAGTCGGCATCGGCCGGAAGGCGCGGCAACGCCAGCTTTTGCAGCCAGCGGGCGAAGCTGCCGTAGACCACAAAATCCGGTAGATCGCTGGCCAATGCTTGCAGGCATGCGAGCGTTTCAGCGAGATCGATCGGCTTCGGTTGATTGCGGGCGATAAAAGCATATTCGTGCGAACGATTGCTGCCAAAACTCAGCGGCGTTAATGCATGACGCGGCCGTTCGTAAACCAGGATGCGTTCGTCGACCAGCACATACCGTTCCGCCAGCAAGCGGCCGACATCCGATGCCAGCGGGATGAATTGCTGGCCGATCCGAAGATTTTCCGCCATCACGATGAAGTAACCGTTCTCATGCAAACACGGTTTCAGTGCGGCCAAGGTCTGCCGCAAGCCTTCCAGGAATTCGGCATACGTTGCGCTGTTATACAACTGCTTATGGTCGGTCAACTGTTCAGGCCAACGGCAGCCGAAATACGGCACATTGGTCAGGATCAAATGCGCCGGCGGCAAGCCCGGCATCAGCGTCAACGCATCCCCTTGTAGCACCGTGCAGTCTTGCGCCTGCAGCCGCGATAAGCGTTGCTGCGCGATGTCGACGCGCTCGGGTTCGACTTCGATGCCAAGGCCGCGCCGTCCTTCCAGATGCGCTGCCACCAGCGTCGTTCCCATGCCGCAAAAAGGGTCCAGCACAGTTTGTCCGGGCAGCGAAAACTGCCGTATGAAAGGCCGCATCTGTTCAACCCAGCCGATGTCGCGCGCGGCAAACGGATCGCGCTGCGCCAGGTCGGCCGGCAACTGAAAAGTGGGGTCCGATGCCGTCAGCGCCAGCCAGCTATTGTCATCCATTACGACTCCTCGCGGCTTGCACTAAACAGCACATGGCGATTCGGGTTCCAGTCGGCGCACAGATTGCCGTTGGCGTGAAACACCAGTTTGTACACTCGTCCGCTGTCGTGCTGACGATGCATGGCGACGTAGTCGGAGGCTTCGAACACCACATCGATGCCGCGATATTTGGCGGCCACGTTCCAGAAATAATAGCCTTCGGTGGCGCGTTCAAAATGCAGTTGTGCGGCCAACGCAGGCAGGCTCAGACAATCGTCCAGCAAGGTGTCGATGCCGATCCGCGTGGCGCCGATATAACGTGCGGTGACATTGTCGGCATAGCGTTCGTCAAGCTTGGAAAATTCGCGGAAAATCACGCTGCTTACGCCCAGGCCTTGCGCCCAATCCAGATACTGTTGCATCTGTTGCGCGCTGTCGATGCCGCCGCGCTGAACAATGCAGACCAGCTTGACCGGCAATTTCGCATTCAAGCGCAGCAGGGTGTCTTCAAAAATGTCTTGCTCGCGAATCGCAACGCCGGGCCTAAAACGCATGATGGCCTGGTTGAACTCCTCTGCAAAATGATGGCGCGATAACTCGATCCAGTCGGTGTTGAAATCTTCCAGGCGCCGGATCAATTGCGTGCCGCGTTGCGGGTCCGCCAGACCGGCGGCATTGGTGTACAGCACGCGCTGATGGACGGTCGAAGATTGTGCATGCCGATCCAGGATATCCAGCATGTCCAGCATCCAGTCCGGATCATCGGTGGTCTCCAGGCCGGACAGCGAATACGACATCGGCACGCCGCGCAGTTGCGCCAGCGCGCTCTGCAAGCCCTGCATATATTGGCGGTCAGGGCGCAGGCCGCTGGCTGGCTTGTCGCCCTTGTTCTCGATCAAGGTCTCGGAACAAAAGCGGCAGCGCGCAGAACAGGGCCGGGCTGACGCGTAAGGAGTAAACGTCACCGGCTGCGCAATCTGCAGTGCGCGTCCCGCGATCGAATGCAGCTTCCAGCGCGCGTCGTCGGTCGGATCGGGGGCGCGGTAGATGACCGTCGGTAGTGGCTGAGGCAGACGCGTGAGGATCGCCGCCGCATTCAATTGCGGCATCGCTTGCGCCGCAATCGGATGGAATTGAATGGCGCTTGCCGTCATCGCCAGGTCCGGTCCGATATCTTGTGGTGCGTCGTCCTCATGTCAGTCCTCGCTCAGCCGCAAGAACTGATCGAGGATGTGAAAGTGGTCGTCGAAGAAGCTTTCTTCCATCGCCGCCAATTGCGCAATCGGCACCCACACCGCCACCGCCGCATCGTCCGCGCCCTGCACTGCCGGCAAGTGTTCGGTCTTCAGGTCGAAGTAATGGGCATGCGTGATGGTGCGGCCGCGCAGGCTGCGTTCCGGATGATCGAAAGCCTTGGCTTCGATGAAGGCGTCGTTCAGCGACGACGCCAGCACCGCGATCCCGGTTTCTTCGAACAGCTCGCGCATTGCTGCCGGCAGCAGGCGCTCATGCTGTTCGACGAAACCGCCGGGGATTGCCCATAAACCTTTGCCGGGAAAGCCGCCGCGCTGCACCAGCAACACATGTCCGGCGCTGCGGACCACCGCATCGACTGTCACAAAGATCGGCGGATACGGAGCCGTGCTCCACGCCGCCTTGTATTTCTGCAGTTGCTGATGTTCCTGCACCAGCGGCGCAAAGCAGGCCAGTTTGCTCCACGCTTGCAGGTATTGCCGTACCGCGAGCGGCACCAGTTCGGCAATCACCGTCAGCGAGACGTCGATGTCTTCCGCCTCGAACAGGATGCGGCGGATACGGGTGGCGTCGATCTCGAACGCATTCTCGCTGCTGACCAGCTGCCACTGCGGGAACAGGTTCAGGTACTGGCTGGAGGCATCCTTGAAATGGCCGATCAGCGCGATACGCCGGGCATCCGGATGGAGCTTGCTGACTTCGTTCTGTACCGCCCTGGCCCAGCGCTTGTCTTCGTAGTAGTCGCGCACCGCGACATACGACACCCGCTCGCGCTCAGCCGCCGGCAAGGTCGCGCCTATCATCGCGGCGCGCTCGCGCCAGTTGAACGGATTCTTTGCGCTGCGCGCGTGAAACGACGAACCCAGCACGATCACGACGCGTGGCGCGGTTTCCAGCGCTTTCTGCAGCAGCGTTGCATGGCCGCGATGAAATGGCTGGAAGCGGCCGATCAGGACTGCAACTTCGGGAGTGGTAACTGGCATCTGATTTGTCCTAGTATTTGGCGGCGATCGGCATTTGACGGCCGCTGCCGAAGGCGCGTGCGCGCACCCGGATGATGGGTGGCGCTTGACGCCGTTTGTATTCGTTACGGGCCACCATGCCGACGATGCGGGCGATGGTGTGCGCGCCCTGCTGCGTGCTGCCGAGTTGCTCGACAAATTGCGTGGCGGCCGTCAACTCCGCGCGCGGCAGCCGTGCGCCTTCGATGTGCCACTTGAGAATTTCATCCAGCACTTCGTAAGGCGGCAGGCTGTCGGTGTCCTGCTGGCCGGGAGCCAGTTCGGCCGACGGAGGTTTGGTCAGCACGGCGGCCGGAATAATTTCGCGCCCGGCATGCTGGTTGACGTGACGCGCCAGCGCAAACACTTCGGTCTTGTACAAATCGCCGAGCAGGCCGAGACCGCCGTTGGTGTCGCCGTACAAGGTGCAGTAGCCGACCGAAATCTCGCTCTTGTTGCCGGTGGTCAGCAACAGCGCGCCGAATGCGTTCGAATACTCCATCAGAATCGTGCCGCGCACCCGCGCCTGCAAATTCTCCAGCGGCAAACCTTGCAGTGGCGTGCCGAATGCGGCGGCAAAACCGCGGCCGTAATTGTCGACCAGATCGAGAATCGGATGATGCATTAGCTTGATGCCGAGGTTGTCGCACAACGCCACCGAATCCGAGACCGAACCCTCGCTCGAATAAGCCGACGGCATCGTGATCGCGAACACGTTTTCCGCGCCCAACGCTTCGACCGCCAGCGCCAGGGTCAACGCCGAATCGATCCCGCCCGATGAGCCGACTACCGCCTGCGTGAAGCCGCAGCGGCGGGCGTAATCGCGCAAGCCCAATACGATCTGGCGGCGCGCGAATTCGCTGGCGGACCAAGCTTGTTGTTCCGGCTGCGGCAATGCGCGCCCATCCGGCGCGCTGAAGCGCCCGGCCTCGAAAGCTAGCAGCTGAAAATCTTCGGCGAACTGTGCCGCTTCGAAAGCAATGCCCTGGCTCGGCGACAGCGCGAATGAAGCGCCGTCGAACACCAGCTGGTCCTGGCCGCCAACCTGATTGACGAACAGCAAAGGCAGTTGCGTCTGTTCCACCGCGGCCGAAAATAGCGCATGACGCTGCAGCCGTTTGCCGATATCGGATGGGCTGGCATTGATGCTGATCACCAGATCGGGCCGCGCCGCATTGAGCGCATCGAACGGGTTGACCTGGTAATCGCGGCGGTCGATATTCCAGCCGTCTTCACAGATGATGAAGCCGATCCGCGTGCCCGCTACGTCCAGCACACAAGCGCCTTCCGGTCCCGGCTCGAAGTGGCGCCGCTCATCGAAAATGCCGTAGGTGGGCAGCAGTTGTTTGTGGTATTCGCTGATCACCTGGCCGTTGCGGATCGCCAGCAAAGCGTTATGCAAGGGCTTGCCGATGCCGGCATTGCGGCGCACCGTGCCCAGCACCGTGACCAGCTGCGGCAACTCGCGCGACGCTGCCAGCACTTGTTCCAATGCGTGATCGAGCTGATGCAGGAAATGGCTGTCTTCCAGCAAGTCGCCGGGATAGTAGCCGCACAGCGACAGCTCGCTGAATACCGCTACCTCGGTGCCCGCTTTTGCCGCCCGTCGCATGTGATCGATGGTGGTGGCGGTATTGCCGGCGAAGTCGCCGACTGTGTAATTTAACTGGGCAAGAGCAATCTTGAGCATGTTGTTTTCCTTAGGCTGTGCGGTGAAAGACTTGGCGCAAATAGGCCAGGAAGGTCTCATCGTTGCACATGGTCTTGCCGGCCGAATCGGGCAGCTTGGCAACCGGCTGGCCGTTGCAGTTGGTCAGTTTCATCACGATATTCAGCGGCTCCAGGCCGGTGTCGTTGGTCAGGTTGGTGCCGATCCCGAAGCCGGTCATGATGCGGTCGGCAAAATGCCGGTACAAGGAAAACGCTCTCGGCAAATCCAGGCTGTCCGAGAACACCAGCCGTTTGGTGTGGGCGTTCAAACGCAAGTTGGCGTAGTGCGCCAGCGCCTTCTCGCCCCATGCCACCGGATCGCCGGAGTCGTGCCGCAGGCCGTCGAACAGCTTGGCGAAATACAGATCGAAGTCGTTCAGGAAGGCGTCCATGCCGACCACGTCGGTCAGCGCCGTGCCGAGGTCGCCGCGGTATTCCTGCACCCAGTCTTCCAGCGCGGCTTTCTGGAAATCGCGCAGCCGCACGCCGAACGATTGATACGATTGCAGGTACTCATGGGCCATCGTGCCGATCGGCACCAGGCCGTATTTTTTGGCGAGATGGACGTTGGAAGTGCCTTTGAAATACTGCGGCACTTCACGCGCAAGCGTCGCCACCACTTCGTCGTGCCACTCGCGGGAGAAGCGGCGGCGCACGCCGAAATCGAAGAACTCGAACGGATGGTGTTTGGCCGGGTGGTCGCGGAATTCTCTCAACAGCTCGATCTTGACGTTCAGGCGTTGCCGCGCTTCAGTCAGCGCCGCATCCCGATCGAAGCCGCGGAAATACAGCTCGTTGACGATGTACAGCACGAAAATCTCGAAGCCCATCACATGCACTTGCGGCCCTTTGGCGTGAATCACCAGATGGTCGCCATCGACGTCCACGGTAATGAATTTGCGCTGGAACCGGAACACCGTCAGGAAGTCGACGAAATCGCTTTTGATGAAGCGCAGGTTGCGCAGGTAAGCCAGTTCGTCATCGCGGAAGGACAGCGAGCAGAGTTGGTCCAGTTCCTGTTCGACCGCGTCTTTCAAGGCCGCCAGCGGGTATTGCGGCGTATTGCGGCAGACGAAAGCATATTCGGTCTGTGCATCCGGGTGGCTGTGCAGCAGCGCTTGCCACATCGTGAATTTATATAAATCGGTTTCCAGCAGACTGTGAACGATGCCATTCATGGTAGGGCTTTCAAAAGATGAGTTGCTGCGACATGCATGATGCGTGCCTTCAAAATTCAGCTGCGGGCGTTGGCCAGCAGTTGCGCCAATACTTCCTTGGCGCTGGCGGTGCGCGCACCTTGCGCCGCCATGCTTCGTACAAATTCCTGGTGCTGGGTTTCGAACCCGGTGACCGGACTCATGCAATCGGTGATCAATACCAGCTTGGCGATATTTTTCGGGCCGAAGTTTTCAGCGATGTGCTCGGTGGTGGCCTTCACGCAATGGCTGCCCGCTTCGCCTGCAATATAGATCCGGTCCGCCTTGGCCAGGCTGTCCAGCAAGCTTTGATTGGACTGGGTCAATGGATCTTCAGGGTCCGGTACTTCGGCCCGCACCGCCGAATAATGCTCGGTCCAAGGGTTGCTGCCCTTGCTGATTTTAGCGACGCTGTTCAAGGTCGATTCTTCCCAGCGGTTGTACGCGTGCCGCAGATCGAGGTGGACGTCGTGGCCCCACGAACCGATTTCGCAATGCACCGGCCACACCATCAGCCGATAGCGGCCGGCGGCTTCCAGCTGATCCAGATAAGCGAGCACGTGCGGCAGCGCCTGCGGTATCCGCGGCAGATAGGCGCCGGCGCGCACCTGTGACGCCGAGATCTGGGTGAACGGCGTCACTGCCGCGCCTGCCGCATCGGTCCAGAACGTCGGGTGGGCGACGTCGATCCGGTGATGCGAGTCTAGCGTGACGCTGATGCCGCTGATCCCTGCGCTGCCCAGATTGATCAACTCGGCCAGGCGCAACATGTCGGCATGCGCGCCCGGCACCGGCAGCGACGGCGCATACTTGCCGCCGCCAACCGGATCGAGCGGCAGGTAGTCGGCAGGCAAATCGCAAAAATCGTTTTGCGGATCGATGATCAGTAAATGCAGGTGCTGGCGCATGGGAATCCCTCTTTGTTTTGCTGGTGTGGCTCTAGTCTAAATTGCTTTGTTTATTAATGCAACTAACTATCTTGAATTTATTGTTGATAATTTCTATGTCATTGATAATAGGTATTTATTTTAATTTATGATTGCTTATACTTAAGGCTACAATGATACTAAGTGCTGAAAATCCATCAGCGGCCTGAATTAAAAATAACGAGAGTCATGCATGAATGAACTAATTTGCACCGTCGATCTGGTGTTGCTTACATTGAAGGATGACGGCCTGAAAGTCGCGCTTCTGAAAAGGGATCATGACCCGTTCAAAGGGGTGCTGTCGCTGCCGGGCGGCTACATCCACGCCGACGAGGATGCCGATGCGCGCGATGCGGCGCTGCGCGTGCTGCGCGTCAAGACCGGCATCGAAAGTCCCTATCTGGAGCAGTTGGCGACTTTTTCAGGCTCCGCGCGAGACCCGCGCGGCTGGTCGATTTCTGTCGCGTATTACGCGCTGGTGTCGGCCGACGTGATCGAGCGCGCCAGTCATCCCGACGTGCAATTGCTCAGCGTCGATCGTCCTCTCAATCTGCCGTTCGACCATAGGCAGATTGTCGAGACGGCGGTGGCCCGGCTGCGCAGCATCAGCCAGTATTCGTCGTTGCCATGCCATTTGCTGGGGGAGACGTTCACGCTACCACAGCTGCAGCGGGTGTATGAAACGCTGATGGGCGAAGCGCTGAACAAGGTCAGCTTTCGCCGTAAAATTTTCGAGATGGGCATGCTGGAAGCGATCGCCGGCAAGTTCGGCGCGAGCGGTGCGCATCGGCCGGCGCAGCTGTATCGGTTGAAGCCGGAATTGCGCGAGCGGCTGACCTTGTTGCAGCGTGGCTTATGAGGCTGAAGCGCACCTCGAAAAACCTACTGTGCGGCCCAATCTCGGGGCTGTGATGCTCGCCGTACAAGTTGTACGACTCCGCTTCTCGCCCCGACCTTGGGCCGCTCGCTACGGTTTTTCGAGGTGCCTTGAAATCATTGGACGTTCATTCGCATTCAATGATGATTCCCGCCTCTATAGCTCGCGTATTCAGGGTGTTTTTGTGAATGGAATGGGTGCTATCAAACTGCAATCAAAAAGCACCGGCTTCAGTAGTCAAGCTGACAGAAAATGTCAGCACGCGTGACAAGGGGTGGCAGCTTTTCATTTCGCAAACGCGGTTCCGCCTTGCGTCGCGCGCAAATTGATAGCGATGCTTTTTGGCATGATATTTGCTCTAATACACCAAAGGTTTCCCAGTCAGTCTGCTCCAGACGATGCAGATATCAACACGGTGCGTTCATCCAGATTCGTCCAGTACGCCCATCCATGCATTTACCAAGTCCCTGGGACAATAGCTGATGATTAAAATTAGTGTTGTTTCTTACAACAACGTAGCGCCCGCCTCACCGCTGTCGGCGGTCTTTGGCCGAGACGGCAAAACCCTGGGACGAAGCGAAGAGAATCACCTTGTGCTGGCGGACCCCAAGCATTTTGTTTCCCGCGTCCAGGCTTTGATCAAAAGCGACGGCGTGCGGAGAACGATTACCAACCTGAGCCAAGCCAATCCCATCTGGTTGAACGGTCTTGAGATCGATGCCGAACGTGAATACGAGCTGCAAAGCGGCGACCAAATTCAAATCGGACTTTATTTATTGCGCGCCGATGCGCACCTGAGCTTAATGAAAGAAAACGTAAATATGACCAATCAGCCTGCCAACGACCCGATCAATTCAGCGCTTGGCGCCAACCGCTTGCCCGCTGAGCCGGACGCCAGACAGGCCGCCATTGCGCAATCGGCGCTGGCGCAATTGCACCTGGAATTGGCGGCAGCCAACGCTGCGCCGTCCGCGCCCAATGCGGCCGCTCATCCGGCCCCTGTGGCCGACAGCGGCGAAGCGGACGCCGTGCCGGAGACGGTCGAAGCAAGCGCCGACGTCCAGGCGCTGACCCATGCTTTCCTGAAAGGCGCAAGCCTCCCGGCCGGAGCGCTGACGGCCGGACTGACCACGGAAGTGATGGAAACCGTCGGCAAGTTATTGGCAACCGCAGTGCAAGGCACGATCGACCTGAACGCTGCGCGGGCATTGGTCAAGCGCGAGGCGAATGCGGATGTGACCAAGGTCGTGGTCCGGAATAATAATCCGGTGAAATTTTTTCAGGACAGCAAGGTGGTGCTGACCCAGATGCTGCGCAAGAAAATGCCCGGCTTCATGGGCGCGACCGAGGCGATGGAAGACGTGTACCAGGATTTGCATGCGCACCAGCACGGCGTGGTGTCCGGCATGCGCGGCAATATGAACGAGGTCCTGCATCTGTTTAACCCTGATGCGCTGGAACGAAAAGTGCAGCAAAGCGGGTTTGTCGCTTCGCTGCTGCCGGCCAATCGAAAAGCCAAGCTGTGGGATGCCTATGTTGCGCGCTTCCAGAAAATCGACGAGGCGGCGCAGGATGAGTTCCAGTCCCTGTTCGGCAAAGCGTTTTTGCAAGCCTATGAGAAAAAAGTCGAACAGGTAAAGAAACAGAATGGCTGATACCCCATCGTCCGGCAACGCTCTGGTCCTGACTTCTTCGCAGCTGACCAATGTCGGCGGGCGGCAATCGAATCAGGACGCGCTGGCCAGCGCGCGCCAGGACGATCTGGCCTGCTTTGTCGTGTCGGACGGCGTCGGTGGACAGGAAGGCGGAGAAATTGCGTCGAACATCGTGGTCAAGGCGGTGCTCGACCGGTTTCAGCAAGAGGCGACTTTCAGTCCGCGCGCCCTTCAAGCCTATATAGATTTTGCCGTTATCAAACTGGTACGGCGCCAGTCTGAAGAGCCGCGGCTGAAAGACATGAGCGCGACGGTGGCGGCGCTATTGATCGACCGCAAAAATCGTTCGGTGTTATGGGCCCATATGGGCGATACTCGCGTCTATCATTTTCGCGGCGGCAAAGTGCACCGCGTCACCAAGGACCACAGCCTGGTGCAGCAATGCGTCGATGCCGGACATTGCCAGCCCGAACAGCTGCGCACCCATCCTCAGCGCAGCATCCTGTGCGCGGCGGTCGGCGTCGCCGGCGACGGCATTGCCGAGGTGACCCAGCTGCCGGAGCCAGTGCAGGCGGGCGACTCTTTCCTGATTTGCACCGACGGCTTTTGGGAATGGATAGATGAGAGCGAAATGGAAAGTGCCGCTGCGGCGGCGGATTCCGCCAAGGCATGGTTGACCGGCATGCACGCGATTGTGGAAAAAAACGGCGGTGCTTCGAAGACCCCGCGCGATGACTGCACGGCGTTCACCATTTACTTGTCAACAGATTCCAGTACGGCAACGTTAACTTAACCAGCACGATCAACGAGCACCAGCAGGCTCCAGGCACTGAAAAACAATATTACGAATGTCGAGCCGATTTTGAATATACGAAACGCCAGCGCGGCCAACCCGATTGGTCCGGACGAAACATCGGAAACAGTGATCGAAAACTGTCTTCCTAGAGGAACACGTCTGGCCGATTTTGAAATCATGGGCGTGATTGGCGAAGGCGGATTCGGCATCGTGTATTTTGCTTTCGACCGATCGCTGCGGCGCACGGTGGCGATCAAGGAATATATGCCGGGCGCATTTGCCGGCCGCGGTCCGGATAAAAGGGTGGTGGTGCGCTCGCAGCGTCACCAGGAAACTTTCACCATCGGCTTGAAAAGCTTCATCAACGAAGCGCGCCTGTTGGCGCAATTCGACCATCCCGCGCTGATCAAGGTTTACCGTTATTGGCAGCAAAACAATACCGGCTACATGGCGATGCGGTATTACGAAGGCCGCACCCTCAAGAGCGTGGTCAACAATAATCCGGCGCAGGTCACCGAAGCCTGGCTCAAGAGCATGTTGAAGCCGATGCTGGAAGCGCTCGACGCCATGTACCGCGTGCAGATCCTGCATCGCGACATCTCGCCGGACAACATCATGATCCAGAAGAACGGCGAAGCGGTATTGCTGGACTTCGGCGCGGCGCGCCAAATCATCGGCGACATGACCCATTCTTCGCTGACGGTCATCCTGAAACCCGGTTACGCGCCGATCGAGCAATACGCCGACGATTCGACCATGAAGCAAGGGCCGTGGACCGACATTTATTCGCTGTCGGCGGTGGTCTATTTCGCCATCATGAAAATGTCGCCGCCGACCTCCGTGGCGCGCATGGTCAATGATCCGATCAAGCGTCTGCAAGACGGCGGCCACAGCGGTTTCAGCAAGGAATTCCTGGCGGCGATCGACATGGGCTTGTCGCTCAAACCCGAAGATCGCCCGCAGTCGATCGAAGAATTCCGCAAACTGCTGGATCTGGAACTGTCGGTGCCGATGCCGACGCCGGACAGCAGCACCGGCATGCCAAGATTGCCGGAATCCAGAAGCCGCAAGGAGCGCGACGGCAGCGACAAGCCGCGCGCTTCGGCATCAACGAAAACGCCGGACGGCAAACGTTTGCGGCAGGATTCCAGGAAGTCGAAGCAGCCGGAAAAACCGAAGCGTTCGCCGGCATTGTGGATCGCAGCCGTAGCCGGCTTGTGCGTACTCGGCGCGAGCGGGTATTTTTTATTCAAGCACCGGCCCGCGCCGGTCGCCGCTGCCAGCGTGGTTGCGGCACATTCGCCGGCGCACGCAGTGACGCCAGCACCTGTGCCCGCACCCTCGCCCGCGCCTGTTTCATCAGCGCCCTCGACCGGCGCAGCAAGCGCAGCACCGGTACCGGATGACGAATCCTTCACTTGGGAAGTGCTGAAGGACAATCCGAACGCGACCCCGCAAGAGTTTGAGCAGTTCATCCAGAAATATCCGGCGGGACAGCATGTGGAACAGGCGCGCGCCAGTTTGCTTGCCATGCAGACCAAAGCGGACCGCGAAAAAGCCGCGACCAGCAGTGGCGCAAATGCGACACCAGCGCCCGCCGCTGCTGCCGGCAATGCCAAGACCGCCAACGCCACCGGGACCGTGACGCTGACCATCAAACCGTGGGGCAACGTAATGGTTGACGGGGTTTTGAAAGGCGTCAGCCCTCCTCTGAAAAAATTGGTTTTGCCGGAAGGAAAACACCGGATCAAAGTCGTCAATCCAAATTTCCCTGATCACGTCACGGAAATTGACGTCTCGAAGAAAAAAACGCGTAACATCAGCTACGATTTTTCTCCTTCCAAGAATTAGTACAGCCAATAGCAAGCAATGACAGTGACCTTTTACCGTATCAGCTGCGCCGGGATGATTGCCGCGGCCATGTTGCTTGGCGGTTGCAAGACCTTTGAGCACCCGAAACCAGCGGCGGCGACCGAGCCGGAGCCGACCATTTTGCAGCAGGTCGTGGCTTTCGTTACCCCCGAACCGAGCGCACCGCCGGCCGCCTTGAACGACGGCATTTCCTTGTACAACAAGGGCAGCTACAACGCCGCGATCAAGCGCTTGTCGAATGCCCCGGAAATCTGGTCGGCAGGCAAATCCACCCAGACCGAAGCATTGAAATACATGGCTTTCAGTTATTGCGTGACTTCCAGAAAACAGCTGTGCAAGCAGCAGTTTCAAAAAGCGCTGAAGCTGGACCCGGCTTTCGATCTGGCGCCTGGAGAAAAGGGCCATCCGTTATGGGGCCCAGTGTTTACTCAGGCCAAGAGGTAGAGTTAATTCGCCCGTCACATCCCGGCAACAGATGGTTCGACTATGCGCACCTATCGTCACGCATCCGGATCGTCTTTCCTGCCACGTCCCGACAGCAGCAGCTGCAGATTTTGCTTCTGCAGGCGCCGCTCGCGGCGTGCCGGGTTAAAAGAGTCATGGCGGCCGGCCTGACGCAGCTTGGCTGCCGCCACCAGCGGATTGCGCGGCTTGGGTAGTTTGATCGTGATCTTCATCTCTTATCCTTTCACGCAAACAACCTGGTGCAAGGTATGCACCACCTCCACCAGATCGCTCTGGTTGGCCATGACCTGGTCGATGTCTTTGTAGGCCGCCGGAATTTCATCCACCACGCCGCCGTCCTTGCGGCATTCGATGCCGAGCGTCTGCTCGGCCAGGTCGAAGCGGTCAAAGCGCCGCTTGGCTTCGCTCCGGCTCATGCGCCGGCCGGCGCCGTGCGAGCAGGAACAAAACGATTCGGGATTGCCTTTGCCGCGCACGATATAGCTCTTGGCGCCCATGCTGCCGGGGATGATGCCAAGCTCGCCTTCGCGTGCCGAGATCGCTCCTTTGCGCGTGACGAACAGCCGCTCGCTGCCATGGGTTTCGCGTGACACATAGTTGTGATGACAGTTGATCGCCTCGCCGTCCAGCTTGAATGGCGGCAGCTGCTGGGCCAGCACTTCCACCACGCGCCGCATCATTTCGCGGCGGTTGATCAGCGCGTAGTCCTGCGCCCATTCGACTGCATCGACATAGTCGTCGAACAGCTCCGATCCTTCGCTGAAGTAGGACAGATCCTTATCCGGTAAATTGATTTTGTGGCGCGCCATATCCTTGCGTGCCGCCGAAATGAAATAGCGCCCGATCACATTGCCAATCCCGCGCGAGCCGGAATGCAGCATGATCCACACCCGTTGTTCTTCATCCAGGCAGATTTCGATGAAGTGATTGCCGCCGCCGAGCGTGCCGATTTGGCAGATCCAGGTCTGCGTGAATTTGTGCTGCATCTTCATGATGCCGCCATGCCTGGCGACGATACGGTCGAGCCGGTCGTTGAGCGGACGGCCGACCCGGGCATGCGCGGAGCCGCGCACCTTGTTCCATTCATGCTGCTCGAAACCGACCGGAATCGCAGCCTCGATGGCGCTGCGCAAGCGTGCCAGATTGTCCGGCAATTGACTGGCGGTGAGCGTGGTGCGCACCGCGTTCATGCCGCAACCGATATCGACTCCGACCGCCGCCGGAATGATGGCCGAACGGGTCGGGATCACGCTGCCGACGGTGGCGCCGATTCCGGCGTGGACATCCGGCATCGCCGCGACGTGGGGGAAAACGATAGGCAGATTGGCGATATTCAACAGCTGCTGCAGCGCGCTGTGGTCGATATCGTCGGTAAAAATATGCACTGGGACCCGGCCCTTGTGCAGCGTTTGTTTGATGGGCATAACGTGTTCTTTCTTATTGTTTGTTATGCCGGGGTGGTCGCTCAAGCGCGTTCGATGTCGCGCCCGTAAAGCAAAAAACCCCGGCGAGTTTCCTCACCGGGGTTCTTGATTGGAACGACCGGCTCGGGTCGGCAAGTGTTGAACTTTGCCGATTGCCCCGAGCAGCCATGCGCGGGGCTATGCGTGTTGCGAGTTGTTGATAGCCATGCGCGGCATAGTCGTTCCTTTCCTGAAAAAATGGGTTGATAAAATTGTTGCGCAAAGTTAATGCGCAAATTCAATGAGAGCGGATTCTGCGGCACGCAGTTGCGGCCTGTCAATTAATTTGCAAATCGACGTGCGCCACTGTTGCGTTTTTTAGACGGCGGGTCCGGCGCTTGCGATGGCTATTTTTGAGTAATGACGCAAGTGTGCAAGCCGTCCTTCTCGTTCATCGCAAATCTCACCGGCAGAAATTTTTCTATCACGCCGGCGTTGGTCAGTGCGTGCCTGGACATGCGGCTGCTGGTGAATCCGCCGCCGCCGGCCAGCGCCAGCGGCAGCATGATTTGATCGGCCAGGTGTTCGCCGACCGCAGCGCCGGAAGTGATGTACTGGCGCACCTGCGAAATCACGCTCTTCGCCACCGACTCGGAGCGCACCATCTTTTCGCCGAACGCACAAAACACATCGGTCACATGCTGATGCTCCAGGGTCACCAGCAAGACATTGCCGGGGCCTTGATCCGGCGACAGGCCGCGTATCTTCAGCTGCGGCTCGTCCCAGCCCATGCTGGTGCCGACGCATTCCAGTTCGCGCTGCGCGACATGCAGCGGCACGCCGGCGATAAAGCTTTCGGCATAGCCCGAGGTGCGTTCGCCACGCGTCATCAATTCAAGCGGCCGCAGTTGCCGGCAAGGCTGGACGCTGGCGACGATCTCGCCGCCGCCGGCCGGATAAAAGCCGAAGCGGTTCAACTGGATATCCAGCGTGGCGCCCATGTCGGCCAATACCCTGCCATAGGCGCGCTGCAGAAATTGCGCCGGCGGCGCCATCGCGTTATGCGTGCCGCCGGTGATCTTGATCACTGACGGCTGCTGCGCATACAGCAAGGCAGGCAGCAGCGTTTGCAGCACCAGCGTGCAACTGCCGGCGGTGCCGATCGCAAATTGGTAGTCGCCGCCGGTGATCTGGTTCGGCACAAATTCCAGCGTTTGCGCGCCGACTGCGGTGTCGCGCAGATCCGCATTGCAAATCTGCGCAGCGGCCTGGACCGCCACCAGATGCTGGCGCATCAGGCCGGGCTTGGGACGGTTGGCGCGGATATTGGCGATGCGGAACGGCTGGCCGGTAATCATGGCCAGGGTCAGCGCAGTGCGCAGAATCTGGCCGCCGCCTTCGCCGGTTGATCCATCTAATTCGATCATGTTTTCTTTTCGTATTCTGTTGTTGTTTTTAGTGAGTAGGGCGGAAAAGCGCAGCGTCTTCCGCCGTTCTGGATGCATCACACACCTGTGAGACATCCAACGGCGGATAACGCTACGCTCATCCGCCCTACGTCTTTACGTCTTTACGTTTTCAACCCTTGACGCACACCACCTGCTTCAAGGTATGCACCACTTCGACCAGGTCGCGTTGCGCATGCATCACGGCATCGATGTCCTTATAGGCCATCGGGATTTCGTCGATCACGTCGGCATCTTTGCGGCATTCGACGCCTTCGGTGGCGTGGACCTGATCGGCAATCGTGAAACGTTTCTTGGCCTCGGTACGGCTCATCGTGCGTCCTGCGCCGTGGCTGCAGCTATTGAAACTTTCAGGGTTGCCTTTACCGCGCACGATGAAGCTTTTGGCGCCCATCGAACCCGGAATGATCCCCAGTTCTCCGGCCCGCGCCGACACCGCGCCTTTACGCGTGATCAGCACATCCTTGCCGAAGTGCGTTTCTTTTTGCACGTAATTGTGGTGGCAATTTACCGCTTCCACGTGCGTTTCGAACGGCTTGGTAATCACGGTGCGCACCGCTGCGATCAGGTTGGTCATCATCACTTCGCGATTCATGCGAGCGAACTTCTGCGCCCAGCTCACCGCTTCCACGTAGTCGTCATAGTGCTGGGTCCCTTCCGGCAAATACGCCAGATCCTGATCCGGCAAATTGATGAAATGGGTGCGCATATCCTGCTTCGCCAATTCAATGAAGTGGGTTCCGATCGCGTTGCCGACGCCGCGCGATCCCGAGTGCAGCATGAACCAGACGCAGTTGGCTTCATCCAGGCACACCTCGATGAAGTGGTTGCCCGAACCCAGGGTTCCCAAATGACGATAGTTGTTGGTGTTTTTCAGCCGCGGCGTCTTTTGCGCAATCGCATCGAACCCGTCCTTGAGTTGCGCCCAGGCCGCATCGACTGCCGACGGCGGCGTTTCCCATGATCCCTTGTCGCGTCCTTTGAAGCCGCGCGTCTTCGGTGTCATTCCATGCGGAATCGCTCTCTCGATGGCGCGCCGCAAAGGTTCCAGGTTATCCGGCAGATCGTTGGCGTTCAAGGTTGTTTTTGCGGCCATCATGCCGCAGCCGATATCGACTCCGACCGCAGCCGGGATGATCGCGCCCAGCGTCGGGATGACGCTGCCGATGGTCGAACCTTTACCGAGATGGACGTCCGGCATCACCGCGATATGTTTGTAGATGAACGGCAGTTTTGCGGTGTTGGCCAATTGGCGCTTGGCGCTGTCTTCGACCGGGACGCCTTTGGTCCACATCTTGATATGGCTTCCGCCTTCAACGTTCATTACATCAAATTCTTCGTGTTTCATGATTTTCACTTTTAAAAATGGGCGATGACAAGTACGCGATCAAATGCCGGCAACGATGGCCAGGACCTTGCGCCAGACTCGCTCGGTCTGAGGGGCTGGATGCGCATCTGCGGTCCTGCCTGCCGTTGCAGAGAAATGCCATTGCGCGACAGTATGGGCATTGCGTGATGTGATGAGGTAATTGATTGAGGGCCTGGTCTTGCTCCCGCTGCCGATCTTCCTTGCCTCGCCTACGCTAATTATCCAACCAGCGTTTGCCTTCTGCTGCTGCGCCATGTTTATCCTCGTATTTGTCTTGCTGGTAGCTCCTCTATTGCAACCGCCGTGCCAGCATCGGTCAATCTCGGATGAGAATGCATAAGGCATTGATTTAATTGAGATTATTATTTTTTACGGCATTGCCGGTGATGATTCGAATAAACTGTGTTTTGTGATAAATTATCTTTTTAGATAAAAACTTATACAAAATATGCGAAAGAAACGCATCGTCGTCATCGGGTTTGTCGGCACTCAACTGGATCGCGGCACAGGCAGCAACCGTTGGGAAAGGTGGCGTCCGACCGTCGCCCTGACCCAGCACGACGAGATGGTGGTGGAGCGGCTGGAGCTGCTGTATAGCGGCAGGCATGAAGCGCTGGTCAACCAGGTGACGGCGGATATCGGCGCGGTGTCGCCCGAGACCGAGGTGGTGCCGCATCAACTGCCGATTGTCGATCCCTGGGATTTCGAAGACGTCTACGGCAGCCTGTTCGACTTCGCTCGCAGCTACCCCTTCGATACCGATAACGAGGAATACTGGATCCACATCACGACCGGCTCGCACGTGGTGCAAATCTGCATGTTCCTGATGACCGAGGCGCACTACTTCCCCGGCCGCTTGCTGCAATCGTCGCCATCGCGGCGGCAGACGGTCGGCGATCCCGGCACTTATGCGCTGATCGATCTCGACTTGTCGAAATACGACCAGATCGCGCAGCGCTTCTCGCGCGAGCAGCAGGAGGGCGTGGCCTTCCTCAAGTCCGGCATCGCCACCCGCAATGCCCGCTTCAACACGATGATCGACGAGATCGAGCGGGTCGCGATCAAATCCAGGGCGCCGATTTTGCTGATGGGACCGACCGGCGCCGGCAAATCCTTCTTGGCCCGGCGCGTGTTCGAACTGAAGAAAGCGCGGCATCAACTGGACGGCAAATTTGTCGAATTGAATTGCGCCACCTTGCAAGGCGACGGCGCCGGCTCGACCTTGTTCGGCCACATCAAGGGCGCATTCACCGGTGCCGCATCGGACCGCCCCGGCCTGCTGCGCACCGCGCACAAGGGGCTGCTTTTCCTGGATGAAATCGGCGAACTGGGGCTGGACGAACAAGCGATGCTGCTGAAAGCGATCGAGGAAAAACGCTTCCTGCCGATGGGCGGCGACCATGAAGTCCAGAGCGATTTTCAATTGATGGCGGGCACCAACCGCGATCTATCCAGGGAGGTGGTGAGCGGCCGCTTCCGCGAAGACTTGTTTGCACGCATCAACTTGTGGACGTATGAGCTGCCGGGATTGGGAGCACGTCCGGAGGATATCGAGCCCAACCTGGATTACCTGCTGGCCCAGTTCAGCGCCGATAACGGCCAGATGGTGCGCTTCAATAAAGAAGCGCGCGACCGCTTCATGCGCTTTGCGATGTCGTCCGAGGCGCTATGGATAGGCAATTTCCGCGATCTATCCGCGGCGGTGACGCGGATGGCGACGCTGGCCGACGCCGGCCGCATCACCGATGCGATTGTGGCCGACGAGACCGGCCGCCTGAAGCGCTTGTGGCAGCATTATTCGTCGCCGTCGGGCGAGCCGGACGAGGTGGACCTGGAAGCCATTCTCGGCGATACCGACATCGCGCAGATGGATTTATTCGATGCGATGCAATTGAAATCGGTGATCGGCGTTTGCCGCCAGTCCAGATCGCTGTCGGATGCGGGGCGCAAATTGTTTGCGGCATCGCGCGGCAGCAAGGCCAAACCGAATGATGCGGATAGGCTTAAGAAATACCTGGCGAAATTTGGATTGAGCTGGGAAGGATTGCTGGCGTCAAGTTGAAAGCAGCCGCGTAGGGCGGAAAAGCGCAGCGTCTTCCGCCGTTTCGGACGCGTCAACCATATGTGGTGCATCAAGCGGCGGATAACGCTGCGCTCATCCGCCCTACTCCTCCCATTTTTGCGCAAGCCAAATTGAAAACAGCCGCGTAGGGCGGAAAAGCGCAGCGCCTTCCGCCGTTTCGGACGCGTCAACCATATGCGGTGCATCAAGCGGTGGATAACGCTGCGCTCATCCACTCTACTCCCCGCCATTTTTGCGCAAGCCAAATTGAAAATCAGCCGCGTAGGGCGGAAAAGCGTAGCGTCTTCCGCCGTTTCGGACGTGTCAACCACATGTGGTGCATCAAGCGGCGGATAACGCTGCGCTCATCCGCCCTACTCCTCGCCATTTTTACGTAAGCGCTATTGAAAACAGGCAAGTCAAGTTGCCCAATGGCATAGTCACGACCGCCCACCTTTTACCCCCGGTTTGGTATACCATTGCCGGCCTTTTTTCATTTGTGAGGTTGGCATGTCAAAAGCTTGCGGCGTCGATTTTGGTACGTCAAATTCCACCGTCGGCTGGAGCCGGCCTGGGCATGCTGCCTTGCTTCAGCTGGAAGACGGCAAGGTCACTTTGCCGTCGGTGGTGTTCTATAACGCCGAGGACGAGGCGTTCAGCTTCGGCCGGGCCGCGCTGGCCGGTTATCTGGCCGGGTATGAAGGGCGCTTGATGCGCTCGCTGAAAAGCCTGCTCGGCTCCAGTCTGATCGATGCCCAAACCGAAGTCGGCGGCCGCGCTTTGCCGTTTCGCAGCCTGCTGACGCATTTCATCGGCGAATTGAAAAATCGTTCGGAACGGGTTGCTGGCCAGGAATTCTCCAGCGTGGTGCTGGGCCGTCCAGTCTTTTTCGTCGATGACAATCCGACTGCCGACCAACGCGCGCAAGACACGCTGGAAGAAATCGCGCGTTCGGTCGGCTTCAAAGATATTGCTTTCCAGTACGAACCGATCGCCGCGGCGTTCGATTACGAATCCGGGATCGAGCGCGAAGAACTGGTGCTGATCGCCGACATCGGCGGCGGGACTTCCGACTTTTCGCTGGTGCGGCTGGCGCCGGAACGGGCGCATAAAAGCGAGCGCCGCGACGATATCCTGGCGACCGGCGGGGTCCATATCGGCGGCACCGATTTCGATAAATACCTGAGTCTGTCGAGCGTGATGCCGATGCTGGGCCTGGGTAGCCGCCTGCTGAACAATAGCGAAGTGCCGTCCAGCTACTACTTCAACCTGGCAACTTGGCACACGATCAACCAGATTTACACCCGCAAAGCATGGCTGCAATTGAAGGACGTGCATCGGGATACCGTCGAGCGCGACAAATTCGGCCGCCTGCTGGATCTGGTCGAACAGCGCGCCGGTCACTGGCTGGCGTTGCAGGTGGAGCAAGGCAAGATCGGCCTGTCCGATGCCGAGTCGGTGGAACTGAGCCTGGACCGCATCGCTCCCGGCCAGACACTGGGCCTGCATCGCGAGCAATTCAACAGCAGCATCGGGCATCTGGTGACTTCGGTGGAAGACACGGTCGCCAATTTGCTGCGCGACGCCGGCGTCACGGCGGCCCAGGTCGATACGGTGTTCTTTACCGGCGGCTCCAGCGGCGTCGGTCTGCTGCGCCAGAAAATCGCGGCGCTGGTGCCGGCGGCCAAGGCGGTCGAGGGCGATTTGTTCGGCAGCATCGGCGCCGGGTTGGCGCTGGATGCGGTCAGGAAATTTGGCTGAGCACGGCCCGGACGTTTTGCGCAAACGCCACATCTCCTCAGCTTGAAAGGCGTTGGTTACGACGAGAGCAACAAAGTTAGCAATGTGCTTGGAAAACTCCTGTATTGTCTTGGCGAAATTATTCAGGGCGCCTTAGTGCCCACCACCAAGTAAAGGAGAAACATGACCCGCTTCCGCCCGCGACTCGCCCGAGTTGCCTTCGCTATCCTCGCCGGCTTCGGCCTCCTGAGCGCCTACGCCAAAGAACCTGTGACGAGCGACACAAAAACCTACTGTGTAGGTCGCTTCCTGGTGGATATGCCGAAAGAAGCCGAGATCAACGGCCAGACCAATAAATACATGTTTGGCCGGATCGAATCCGAAGTAAGCAAGATCGACGCGAAAGATTTCGAAGCACGCATGGATAAGCGCGAGGCGGCGCTCAAGGCAATCGATCCGGATGAAGCCAGATCGTTAAAAGAAGCGCATGGCATAGGGCCGAGCGGTCGGATATTAGTGACCTTCGAGAATATGTTTGGCGCTAAGGACTATGGTTTTGAGGCCTATAAACTGGATCATGACCGCTTGTTTTCGCTGAAATACAAAAATTCTTTGGTCGGCGAAGATGTATTCCGCAGCAAGGTCTTAAATCCTGTTCAGCGTGATCTACTCCCTCACTTGCGCGTCCGTCAGCCGGACGAAATTCCATCGGAACCCGGGTTTTGCTTTGAAAACGGATTCGTCGCAGATGACGCAAGTCACACTCAAGATGAGGACGCGGCTATTGATTTTCGCTTTGCGCGCTGGCCCGATCTGGCCATTACCGTGATCACGTCAACCGTCAGTAAAGCTGGCGAGGAATCGCTGTTGCAGCGTGTCGATAGCCATCCGGCACCGGCAGCGCTGGCGGGGAAAATAAAAACCTTGCGCCGCGGCGTGCATCAAGCTAACGGCCGTCAAGGTGAAGAAATTCTGGAGTTGATGCCGGCCGATGGAAGCTTCGAGCAGCAGCATTCCTTCATGTGGGAGGCCGCGGGAACGAAAGATCATGTCTTGTCGCCTGATCTCGTTGTGCAGTTCGCAAGCGGGACGCCGTTGAACGGGCAAGCCCGTCGCTCTGCTCTGAGTGACGACGATGCCATCAAACTATTCGACAGCATCGTCAACTCGATCCGGCTGCGCCCGACCAGTCCGGCCAAAGTCGGCAGCGCGGAAGCAGTGCCGCAAGTCCACTAATTTGCACCGTCATCCTTTTTGTCCGCAGCCTCACCCTGCTTTTTACGAAACACCGCAATCTCGGACAGCCGCATGCCCTCGGGCAGCGGCAGCCGTTTCGAATGCCCTATCCGCTGCGCATGATAAATCCCGGTATGACCGGAGAACAGGTAGCTGACGACGCAGGCGATCGCGGCCAGCGGGCCGATTTCGGGGCCGAACAGTTCGATCGCCATGATGGCCGAGGCGATCGGTGTATTGGCCGCGCCGGCAAATACCGCCACGAATCCGAGCCCGGCCAGCAGCGGCAACGGCAGCGCCAGTACATAACTCAAGGCGTTGCCCAAGGTCGCCCCGATATAGAACAGCGGCGTCACTTCGCCGCCCTTGAAACCGGACGCCAAGGTGATCACCGTGAACACGATTTTGGCGGCGAAGTCATACGCCGGCAGCGGCTGCTGGAACGCCTCGACGATGGTCGGAATGCCCAATCCAAGATATTTGTCGGTGGCCGGCAGCAGCGCCAGCGCCACCACCACCGCGCCGCCGATCAGCGGCCGCAACGGCGGCCAGGCAATCCAGCGCTTGAATCCGCGCGACAAACCATGGGTCGCTTGCGCAAACACCATCCCGGCCAGGCCGAACACGATCCCGGCCAGCACGGTCGCGCCGAAGATGCCCAGGCTGAAGTGCGGCACCAACGGCACCGCGTAATGGGTATGGTGCACGCCGAGCAAAGCCGGCAGCTGGTCGCTGATGATCGCGGCGACAAAGCACGGCAGAATCGCGTCGTAACGCAGCCGACCGATGGCCAATACTTCCAGCCCGAACACCGCGCCCGCCAGCGGCGTTCCGAACACCGAAGCAAAGCCGGCGCTGATCCCGGCCATCAGCAAAATGCGCCTGTCGTCCTGCTTCAATCCGGCCACCCGCGTCACAAAATCCGCCAGCGCGCCGCCCATCTGCACTGCCGTTCCCTCGCGCCCGGCAGAACCGCCGAACAAATGGGTCATCACGGTGCCGATAAAAATCAGCGGCGCCATGCGCTTCGGCACAATCTTTTTCGGATCGTGGATTTCATCGATCAGCAGATTGTTGCCGCCCTCGACCGACTTGCCCAGCAAGTGATAAATCAGTCCGACCGCAAAGCCGGCCAGCGGCAACAGCCACAGCAGCCAGCGATGCGCGCTGCGGGTGTCGCCGGCCCAGTCCAGCGCGGCCAGCAAGGCGGCCGACGCCGCTCCCGCCAGCGCGCCGACGATAGACGCCAACAGCAGCCAGCGGCCGAGATACAGCAGCATCAAAAATTGCTCGGGGAGGTTTTTTCTTTTCATGGCTTTCAAGGAGAACAATTGCTTGGGTTGCAAAGCCCGACATTTCTTTAATCATGACTAAACGTTGGGCTTCGCCTTCGGCTCAACCGCAACCTACGCCGGATCGAAGCTGGTCAATTGCGCCAGCGCATCCAGCCACCAGCTCAATGCCGGGCCGACCCGGTGGTCGGGACGATAAATACATTGCATCGGCAATGCAAGCCCTGCCGGCGGATGCGCGCCGGTCCGGATAGTCACCAGCCGCCCCGCCGCCAGATCGTCCGCCACCACATGCCGCGGCATATAACCCCAACCGAGGCCGGCGCGCAGCAGCGCGTGCTTGGTGCCGAGGTCGCTCATGCGCCAGGACAGCGACGAGTGCACCGAAAAATCCTGGTTCGCGGTCAGCGCGCTGCGGTCGCTCAACACCAGTTGCACCTGCTGCGCCAGCAGCCGCTCGGGCACCCGGCCTGTGACTTGCGCCAGCGGATGCGACGGTGCGGCCACCCCCACCAGCAGCACAGTCGGCAAACTGATGTGCAACAGATGGGCGGGCACGATCGGCAAGGTGCCGAGTATGCCCAGCATCGCCTCGCCGTCCAGCACCCGCTCGGCCACCGCGCCCAGCGCCTCGATTTCCAGCCGCACCGTGACACCCGGAAAAGCGGCGCGAAAGCCTTGCAGCAAGCCGACCAGCGCCGCGGTCGGGAAGAACACGTCGAGCGCCAGCGTGATCTCCAGCTCCTGACCCTGAGCATAGGCGCTGGCGCGCGCTTGCAACGCATCGACCTGGTCCAGCACCTGACGCGCATCGCGCAACAATTCCTTGCCGGCCTCGCTCAATTGCGGCCGGTATTGGCTGCGGTCGAACAACGCCACACCGAGCTGGTTTTCCAGGGTCGTGACGGCGTAGCTGACGGCCGATTGCGCCCGCGCCAGGGCCCGTGCCGCGGCCAGAAAGCTGCCGCTGTCGGCCACCTGGGCAAACACCCGCAATTGGTCCAGGGATAGTCGTTCGATATTCATGATGCTCAACATTATCTAATATTTAGATAGTGATTATAAAAAGATAGTCAGTTTTTTGTGGATAAAGACAGCGCTAATCTGTCGTCACTGGCTGCATCACTTATCGAGCAGTCTGCAAGACTACTTCACAACTCTTTTTATATTGGAAATATCATGATCATCTCTCCAACACTGTATCGTTCCGGCCGCGCCCTGCTCGCCTCCTTGTTTATCGTCTCCGGCATCCTCAAGCTCACCGCCTTCACCGCCACGGTCGGCTGGATGGCCGGCCTCGGCGTACCGTTTGCCATGCTGGCCGTGATCGCCACGATCGCGGTTGAAATCGGCGGCGGCCTGGCCATCGCGAGCGGCTGGCAGGTGCGTCCGGCAGCCGTGCTGGTGGCGCTGTTCACCGTCGCCGCGACCTTGACCGCGCATCGCTTCTGGGCCGCGGACGCCACCAGCATGCAAGGCCAGCTCACCCATTTCCTGAAAAACATCGCGCTGATCGGAGCGCTGTTGATGGTGGCCGCGCTTGAAGTGAGTGCGGGCCAACCAGCTAAATCGAACACAATTTAAGGAGCGGCATCATGACAGCTACAAACTTCAATCGCCAGCTCGAACGCCTGGTCACAGGCATCCCGACCACGGACGGCGCCGGCGTCAGCCTGGTGCGGGTATTGACCCACGATCTGCAACATCGGCTAGACCCGTTCCTGATGCTGGATGCGTTCCACTCGGATCGGCCGGACGACTATCTGGCTGGTTTCCCGAACCACCCGCACCGCGGCTTCGAAACCGTCACCTACATGCTGGCCGGCCGCATGCGCCATCGCGACAACGCCGGCCATGAGGGCCTGTTGCAACCGGGCGGGGTGCAATGGATGACCACCGGCCGCGGCCTGGTGCACTCCGAAATGCCCGAGCAGGAAAACGGTTTGATGAGCGGTTTCCAGCTATGGGTCAACTTGCCCGGCAAGGACAAGATGGCGACGCCGAGCTATCGCGACATACCGTCGGCCGAGATTCCTGAAGTGTCGCCGCAGGCGGGAGTGCAAGTACGGGTCATCGCCGGTTCCGCCTTCGGCACCACGGGCGCAGTGCAAAAGCCCAGCACCGAGCCGCTGTACCTGGATGTCCGGCTGGCAGCCGGCCAACAGCTGGACTTGCCTATCCCGGCCGGCCACAACGCCTTCCTGTACGTATTCGAAGGCGGCCTGAAAGTTGGTGAAGATGCACGGCTGGCACCGGCGGGCCGGATGGCGATTTTGAGCAATAGCGCCGATGCCGCCGGTGTGACGGTGCAGGCACAGGGCGACAGTCGCTTCCTGCTGATTGCCGGCAAGCCGCTGAATGAGCCGATTGCTCAATGGGGACCGTTTGTGATGAATACCCGCGAGCAGGTGGAACAGGCGATGCAGGATTTTCGGGATGGGAAGATTTGAGGTTTGCCGCTTACCGATAAGCGGCATATACTCTAGCGATGATTCAATCCTTCTCCTGCGCTGACACCCAGAAACTGTATGAAGGTAAGAAAGTCGCCCGTTTTGCCAATATCGCCTCAGTAGCCGAGCGCAAATTGCAGCAACTAGACAGTGCGGCGACGCTGGACTTTCTGCGCTCGCCGCCTGGCAATCGCCTGGAACAATTGGCGGGCGACCGTAACGGTCAGCACAGTATTCGTATCAACGGACAATGGCGGCTGTGTTTTGTCTGGACCGACGAAGGCCCGGAGCAAGTCGAAATTGTGGATTACCACTAGGAGTAAAACATGAGCAAGTTCAACAACGGCATGCGCCCGATTCACCCCGGAGAAATCCTGCGCGAGGACTTTCTGAAGCCGCTTGGCATCAGCGCCAACGCGCTGTCCAAAGCCCTGCATGTCCCGCCCGGACGCATCAACGACATCGTGCTGGAGCGGCGCGGCATCACGCCCGACACGGCCCTGCGGCTGGCGCGCTACTTCGGCGGCGATGCGCAGTCTTGGTTAAACCTTCAGCAAACTTATGATTTGAAAATTACCGAGGCCGAAGTTTGGCAAAAAATCATGCAAGAGATACAACCAATGGCTGAGTTGGCGCACGCCGCATAGACACTGTAGGGCGGATGAGCGCAGCGTTATCCGCCGCTGGATGTGCCACAAGTGTTTGACGCATCCAAAACGGCGGAAGGGTGTAGCAGGGGTTTCAGATGGCATGCCATCTGCCTGCGGAACGGTATCCGCTTGCAAGCGGATACGCGCCCTGCAAGGGCTACGCTTTTCCGCCCTACTTTTCTTCGGCGGATATCGTCTAATTCCCCTCCATCGACAACGCCAGCGTCTCCTTGATCTCCTCCATCACCACATAGCTCTTCGACTGCGCCGCCCCCGGCAGTTGCAGCAGCATGTCTCCCAGCAGTTTGCGGTACTCGGCCATTTCACGGATCCTGGCCTTGATCAGGTAGTCGAAATCGCCCGAGACCAAGTGGCACTCCAGCACTTCCGGGATGCGCAGCACTTCACGCCGGAACTGTTCGAACGCATTCGCCGATTTCTGGTTGAGCGTGATTTCGACGAACACCAGCAGCTTGGCGCCGACCGCGGCCGGGTTGATGCGGGCGTAATAACCGTCGATCACGCCGTCGCGCTCCATCCGCTTGACCCGTTCGATGCAGGGCGTGATCGACAGTCCCACCTGCTCGCCCAGATCCTTCATCGACATCCGGCCGTCCTGTTGCAACAAGCGCAGAATATGGCGGTCCAGCTTGTCCAGGCTGCGGGTCGATTCCTTATGGATTCTCATGACTGATTTCCGAGATATTTTTAGTATTAATTACTGAATTTGTGAATATATACATGAACAAACGCTGCAGAATAGCAACTAGGATAGCGCTATTTCCTGTAATCAGAAATATCTTAATTCGGAGTCTTACCATGCGGGTGCTTATTCTTGGCAGCGGTGTCGTCGGCGTCACCAGCGCTTATTATTTGGCCCGCGCCGGGCATGAAGTGACGGTCATCGATCGGCAGCCGGGGCCGGCGGAAGAAACCAGTTTCGCCAACGCCGGCCAGATTTCTCCCGGCTACGCTTCGCCTTGGGCGGCCCCCGGGATTCCGCTGAAAGCGCTGAAATGGATGCTGCAAGAACACGCGCCGCTGTCGATCACGCCGGACGGCACCTTGTTCCAGATGCGCTGGATGTGGCAAATGCTGCGCAACTGCACCTCGGCCCGTTATGCGATCAACAAGGAGCGCATGGTGCGGCTGGCCGAATACAGCCGCGATTGCCTCAAGACCCTGCGCGCCGATACCGGGATTGCCTACGAAGGCCGGCAGCAAGGCACGATGCAAGTGTTCCGCACCCAGCAACAACTGGACGATGCGGCCAAAGACATCCAGGTACTGAAAGACAGCGGCGTCCCGTTCGAGCTGCTGAGTCCCGATCAACTGGCCAGCGCCGAACCGGCACTAGCCGCGGTCAAGCACAAACTGAGCGGCGCACTGCGGCTGCCGAACGATGAAACCGGCGACTGCCAGATGTTCACCACGCGGCTGGCGAAGATGGCTGAAGAACTCGGCGTGCGCTTCCGCTACAACCTGCAAATCGACGGCCTGACCCTGGCCAACGGCGAGATCGCTGGTGTCCAGTGCGGCTCCGAATATCTGCAAGCCGATAGCTACGTGGTGGCGCTGGGCGCTTATTCGACCGGCTTCCTGGGCTCGCTGGTGGATATCCCGGTGTACCCGCTGAAGGGCTATTCGATCACCGTGCCGATCACCGATGCCGACAAGGCGCCGGTCTCGACCATCCTCGACGAAACCTACAAGATCGCCATCACGCGCTTCGACAACCGGATCCGGGTCGGCGGCATGGCCGAGATCGTCGGCTTCGACAAGACCCTCAAGCCGAAACGCCGCGCCACCCTGGAAATGGTGGTCAACGACCTGTTCCCCGGTGCCGGCGACAGCGCCGCCGCCAGCTTCTGGACCGGCTTGCGGCCGATGACGCCGGACGGCACGCCTATCGTCGGCGCCACCCGCATCCGCAACCTGTTCCTCAACACCGGTCACGGCACGCTCGGCTGGACCATGTCCTGCGGTTCGGCGCAATTGCTGTCCGACCTGATTTCCGGACGGCGTCCGGCGATTGCATCGGACGATCTGGCGGTTGCTCGATACTCCAAACAGAATAGTCAGGCAGCGCGTCCGGTCTACGCCTGAGTCCATTAAGTAGGGCGGATGAGCGCAGCGTTATCCGCCGTTCTAAATGCGTGTCAAACACCCGCGGCGGATAACGCTACGCTCATCCGCCCTACGCATAAATAAACGAGCACCATGCATCCACAAAAATCTCACGCCGGCGCCGTCCTGACGATCGACTTGAACGCGCTGCGCGCCAACTACCGCCTGCTGCGTCAACAAGCCGGCAGCGCGGCCTGCGCCGCCGTCCTCAAAGCCAACGCCTACGGTCTGGGCGCCGACCGGGTCGCACCGGCATTGGCGGCCGAAGGTTGCCGCCATTTCTTTGTCGCCCATCTGGATGAAGCGATTGCGCTGCGTCCGCACCTGCCGCCGCCGGCTGAAATTTTCGTGCTGCATGGGGTGCCGCCCGGCGCAGAAAAGGAATGCATCGTCCACCAGCTGATCCCGGTGCTCAATTCGCTGCAACAAATCCAGGCCTGGCATGCGTTGGCGCTGGAAATGGGCCAAGCACTGCCCGCCATCGTCCAGGTCGATACCGGCATGTCGCGCATGGGGTTGTCGCCTGTGGAAGTGGAGGCTTGGCTGGACAATTCCGCATTCATGAAGAGCATCCAGTTGCTCTATGTGATGAGTCATCTGGCCTGCGCCGAGCATCAGGATCATCCGATGAACGGCACGCAACTGGCGCGCTTCAACGCGCTGCGTCAGCGGCTGCCGAACGTTGCCGCCAGCCTGGCGAATTCTTCCGGGATTTTCCTGGGGCCCGACTTCCAGTTCGATCTGGTGCGTCCCGGTGCCGCGCTATACGGCATTGCACCGGTGGCCGGCGCCGCCAATCCGCTGCAGCCGGTGGCCTCGTTGCAGGGGCGAATCCTGCAAACCCGCCTCATCGAGCGCGGCGACCATGTTGGCTACGGCAGCCGTTACAGCGCCAGCGAACAACGCCGGATCGCCACCGTCTCGGTCGGCTATGCGGACGGCTGGCTGCGCAGCATGAGTCATCGCGGCGTGGCGTTTATTGACGGTGTTGCGGTGCCGATGGTGGGCACCATCTCGATGGATTCGATCACGCTCGACGTCAGCGCGATTGCGGCGGAACGCCTATATGCCGGTGCCGCGGTCGATTTGATTTGCGCGCAACATCCGGTCGATGCGGTGGCCGAACTGGCCGGAACCATTGGCTACGAGGTGCTGACCAGTTTGGGCAATCGTTATTACCGGGAATATGTTGGCGGGTAGTTTGCTGCCTGCAATGTAGGGCGGATGAGCGAAGCGTTATCCGCCGTCGGATGCCTCACAGGCGTGTGATGCATCCAAAACGGCGGAAGACGCTGCGCTTTTCCGCCCTACAACTTCCTCATCAACGCGTCACAGGCTTGTAGCGAATCCGCTTAGGCTTGGCGCCCTCTTCACCCAGGCGCTTGCGCTTGTCTGCTTCATATTCCTGATAATTGCCGTCGAAGAACGACACTTGCGAGTCGCCCTCGAACGCCAGGATATGGGTCGCGATGCGGTCCAGGAACCAGCGGTCGTGGCTGATCACCATCACGCTGCCGGCGAATTCCAGCAACGCATCTTCCAGCGCGCGCAGGGTTTCGACGTCGAGGTCGTTGGACGGTTCATCCAGCAGCAGCACGTTGCCGCCTTGTAGCAGGGTCTTGGCCAGATGCAGGCGGCCGCGTTCGCCGCCGGACAGGTTGCCGACGATTTTTTGCTGGTCGCCGCCCTTGAAGTTGAAGCGGCCCAGATAGGCGCGCGACGACATTTCGAAGCGTCCCACGGTCAGGATGTCGGCGCCGCCGGACACGTCCTGGAACACGGTTTGACCGTCCTGCAGCGCGTCGCGCGACTGATCGACGATAGACACTTTGGCGGTCTGGCCGATCACGACTTGGCCGCTGTCCGGCTGTTCCTTGCCGGTGATCATTTTGAACAAGGTCGATTTACCGGCGCCGTTGGGGCCGATGATGCCGACGATCGCGCCGGCCGGGATGCGGAAGCTCAGGTTGTCGATCAGCATCCGGTCGCCGAACGATTTCGAGACGTTGACGAACTCGATCACTTCATTGCCCAGGCGCTCGGCGACCGGGATGAAGATTTCCTGGGTTTCGTTGCGCTTCTGGTATTCGTGTTCGCTCAATTCATTGAAGCGCGCCAGACGGGCCTTGCTCTTGGCTTGGCGGCCTTTCGGATTCTGGCGCACCCATTCCAATTCCTTGGCGATGGTTTTCTGGCGCGACGATTCGGTCGCTTCTTCCTGCTTCAGGCGGTTGCCCTTTTGTTCCAGCCACGAACTGTAATTGCCCTTCCACGGGATGCCGTGGCCGCGGTCCAGTTCCAGGATCCACTCGGCGGCGTTATCCAGGAAGTAGCGATCATGGGTGATGCCGACCACGGTGCCGGGGAAGCGTTGCAGAAACTGTTCCAGCCACTCGACCGATTCGGCATCCAGATGGTTGGTCGGCTCGTCCAGCAGCAGCATGTCGGGCTTGGACAGCAGCAGGCGGCACAGCGCGACGCGGCGCTTTTCACCGCCGGACAAGACGCCGATCTTGGCGTCCCATGGCGGCAGGCGCAATGCGTCGGCCGCCATTTCCAATTGCAATTCCAGGTTGCCGCCGTCGACGGTGGAGATGATTGCTTCCAGCCGGCCTTGTTCCGCGGCCAGCGCGTCGAAGTCGGCGTCCGGCTCGGCATACGCGGCATACACCGCATCCAGCTTTGCGCGCGCTTCGAACGCTTCGCCCAGGCCGCCTTCGACTGCCTGGCGCACGGTTTGCTCCGGGTCCAGCTGCGGCTCTTGCGGCAGGTAGCCGATGTTCAATCCCGGCATCGGCACCGCATCGCCCTGGATGTCTTTATCGATGCCGGCCATGATTTTCAGCAGTGTCGATTTGCCGGAGCCGTTCAGGCCCAGCACGCCGATCTTGGCGCCAGGGAAAAACGACAGCGAGATATCTTTCAGAATCTGACGTTTGGGCGGCACGATCTTGCCGACCTTGTTCATTGTGTAGACGTATTGGGCCATGGAAAATAGTTGAGTTAAGTAAAAATGAATGGAATAAAACCGACTGCCAAGGATAACCGAAGTGGCGGCGTCAGCCTGCAACCGTGCCGCGCTTCCAAGTGCGCCACAAGCCATCCGCGGAATACAGCGCCAATGCGCTCCAGATCACGATGAAGCCGGTCAGCTTGGCGCCGTCCAGCGGTTCGTTATACAGCCAGACGCCCAGCAGCAATTGCAAGGTCGGCGTGATGTACTGCAGCAAGCCGACCAGCGACAATGGAATGCGGCGGGCGCCGGCCGCGAACAGCAGCAACGGGATCGACGTGATCGGACCGGCGGCAGCCAGCAGCCATTGCGACGACGTGGATGCCTCGATAAAACTGTTATGTCCCTGCACGGTGGTGACGGCCAGATACGCCAGCGACAGCGGCAGCACCAGCGCCGTCTCCAGCACCAAGCCATGTAGCGCGCCGAGGCTGGCGGTCTTGCGCAACAAACCGTAGCCGCCGAAACTGGCCGCCAAGGTCAGCGCCACCCACGGAAAGCGGCCGGTGTGCCAAGTCAGCCACATCACGCCGGCAGCCGCTAGCAAGATCGACAGCCATTGCATCAGTCCTGGCCGTTCGCGCAAAAACACATAGCCCAGCGCCACGCTGACCAGCGGGCTGATGAAATAGCCCAAGCTGGCATCGACGATATGGTCATTGTTGACCGCCCAGATATACGTCAGCCAGTTGGCCGCCAGCAGCAGCGCGCTAAAAGCAAAGCCGCCGATCACGCGCGGTTGGCGCAGCAACGGGCCGACCCAGGCCCATTGCTTGCGCACCGCCAGTACCGCCAGCAAAAACAGGAACGACCAAATCATCCGGTGCATCACGATATCGACCGGCGGGATCTCGTGCAGCGCCTTGAAGTACAACGGAAAAATGCCCCACAGAATATAGGCGGTGGCGGCGTAAAACATACCTGCTTGCATGACGAATTCCAGCTAAAAAAGAGAGAGATGCGGTGCTTATTGTTGCGCGGGTTTGGCCGCCGTTTGCGTCAGCCGCGCATGTTCCGGCCGGGCGATGAAGCGATGCACCAGCAAGGCTCCGACGCCGCACACCGCCATCACCGTCATCAACGGCAACGCACTGCCATCGTGCCACAAACTCATGCTGACGCCGGTCAAAAAGCCGAGCGCCAATTGCAAGGTGCCCATCAAGGCCGATGCGGTGCCGGCCTGCTTGCCTTGTTGCGACAGCGCGATCGCCGACGCATTCGGACTGATAAAGCCGTAGCTGGCGAGGAAGCAAAAGAATCCGACCAACAGGATCGCCAGATGATTGATGCCGCCGGCCACCAGCAAGGCCACTGCCAGACTTAAGCCGGCCGGCAGCCACAGCGCGCGGCCGAGGATGGCATCGAGCGAGTATTGGCCGACCAGCCGGGCATTGATCTGCGACGCTGCAATCAAGCCGAAAGCATTGGTGCCGAACACCCAGCCGAAATTTTCCGGTTTGATGCCATGCAGCTCGATCAGCACAAACGAGGAACCGGTGATGTAGGCAAACATGCCGCCCTGGATCAAGCCGCCGACCAGGGTGTACGCAACGAACTGGCGGTCCAGCAATAGCCGGCCGTATTGCTTCAACACATGGCCCATATGCAGCGGCGCTGCTTTATTGCGGTCCAGCGTTTCCTGCATCGTGTAATGGATCGCCAGCAAGCACAGCAGGCCGAAAGCCGCCAGCGCGCCGAAAATCACGCGCCAGCCCCACAGCTTGAGCACGCCGCCGCCGATCAGCGGCGCCAGGATAGGCGCCACCCCCATCACCAGCATCACCAATGAAAATGCGCGGGCCGAACCGGTGACGCCCAGCCGGTCGCGGATCACCGCACGGCTGATCACCATCCCGGCACAGCCGCCCAAGCCCTGCACGAAGCGGAAAAAAATCAGCATGAAAACGTCTTGCGACAGCATGCAAGCCAGCGAGCCCAACAGATACAGCCCCATGCCGACATACAGCGGCGGCTTGCGGCCGAACCGGTCGCTGACCGGGCCGTACAACATTTGCCCGGCCGCCAGCCCGACCAGAAAAGCCGCCAGGGTCAGTTGCACCAGATTGCTGCCGACCCCGAATTGCTGCGCGATGGTAGGAAAGCTCGGCAGATACATATCGATCGACAGCGGACCGATGGCGATCAATGCGCCGAGTAATACAAGCCAGCCCGGCAATAATTTCTCCGGGCTGGAAGAATCAGGTGTGTTTGTCATGAATGGTGCTTTGGAATTGCGCAGGAAGAGATTTCTTTGGCGGCGCGTGCAGTGTTTTTTACGGCCGGAAACAAGGGATGCCATGTTACACCAACGCGCCGGTATTTGCCGGGGGCTGCGGCGGATCAGTTTATATCGTCAGTGGCGAGACGCCTCTGATTGGCGTGATGGATATGTCCTGATTGGACGCGACATCAAATGGGTTGAGGATAAATCTGGACAGAGCCGACCTTTGAGGAGACGGCCTCCAGAAACCACATGTCAGGCTGTTTGGCATTGGGCAGATGGCGACATATGGCGTTACCAAGTGATTTCCAGTCTGGATGATCTTCGGGCACCTGGAATGTGCCGCCCTCACGTAATTCGAAAACAAGCAGCAAGGTATCCCCGACCCACCGCTCAACGCGAATCACAACGATCTCCCCAATTTCGTCCCATTTAACCAATCTGGAATAATCGCTTGATTCGTCGTGTAGCAATACGCCGTTATCGCTAGCAGTAAAGCGGCAATTTCCCGCAAGACGGCGCGATGGCAATCGACTGATGCTCTCTGTTCCGGAAGGGATGAGTGCACGTTTAATCTTGCTCAAAAATTGAATCATTGCGTCCATTGGATCGGTAATAGTTTCCAGACATGATGCGCTGCCGTATGACCCGCTTCGTGTCCGAGCCAGCTAAAAAATAGTCCGCCTATGATGCCACCGAGAATAATCGCGCTTCCCTCCGTAATTTCGCCAATCACCGGGATTGCAAGAGTCGGCGAAGCCCACGTACCTGCCCATGCGGCACCAGCGACAGCACCGCGCCACATTCCGTATGTTCCACCAGACAAGCCACCTACCGCACCACTGATCTGTTCGGCTGTCACCTGCGCCTTTTGTTTTTCGGGAGTTTGTTCAATGACTACGGCAATGGCGACTATCTCCAGGACGATACCGGCCGAACCGGCTGTACGACTAATGAAGGCGATGCGGTTCGTTACGGCGCGGGTTTTGCCGGTACTGACCAGGACGGCCTGGATGCTCCCTTTCTTTGCGAGAAGGCTCTCCAAGGTTGGCAGTCTGTTGGATGGCTTGAGTGTTTCAGAATAGAACCGGCCGAACGGGCTTAGCGGTTTGCGCATCTCAATAACCAGTCCGTTGCGCTGAACTTCCACAAGATTGCGCGCTTCTTCCAGAGTGATATTCCCACGACGCACAAACTCGTTGGCTTGTTTCTGGATAACTGCATTTGCTTTTTCATAGGCAGCGCGCCAATAACCATCCCACGCTATGTTCGCGGCCACCGGGAAAGCGATATTGACCGTTTCGGACGCTTTGACCGCATAGCTATACCGTGCTTTTTCATCAGCCATTTTATGTTTCTCTGTTGGCTTTGATGTCGAAGGATGCGATGACAGAACCGCCGCTGCCGCCTTGCGCATTTTGCACGACATATTCTTGTGCGACTTTTGAGAATGACAGACTTACGGTTTCCATACCTCCTGCGTCTCCGTTTGCGTTCAACGACACGCTGGATACAATCACGTCGCTCATCGTGATTTTATGAAATTCGAGCGGACTTCCGCCTGCCTTCCTTGAAATAAGAACTGCTTCGCTAATATGTTTGCCAGCCAAGCAGTACTTCATCAGATTTGGACTGGCACGATCAAGTTTGTGAAAGAAAGTCAGATCTCCCACCGTAGCTTTCCCCGATCCACCACCTGAGCCTGAATGCATGTTTGATTGTTGGCTCATATTCCAAGACCAGCTATGAATCTCGATTTCGTCCCGGTGTTTTGCATCCTGTGCTTCGCCGTTGATGCCAGCGATTTTGAGAAACATGTCCTGAGTCATCTGAGCCTCTTCTTTTGTGAGTGAAGGTACTCATTCTGACCGTCGATAAAATCTTGTATATAAGAAAATTCTAGAAGTTGTACGGTGAATTTTCTGTCGCTATGTGGTGCGACGTTGATGCTCAGAGAACCGAGACCTTGGATACGGCATGCTTGTTGCCGTAATGCTAAAGAAGGTCTATAGTCGCTCCCGTCCCTGAATAAAGAAGGGACCTGGTTTGACAGCCTGCCTCCTGGTATGTACGGACCGCGCCATGCGGTCTGTGCGTCCGTTCCTATCTCTGCCCTCTCCGGGCGGCGATGGCGGGGAGCCTTCGGGCTGCCGGTGGAACGGGTTGTTACCAGGGCCGGTCTGTCAACCTTGCTTTTCGCCGCCCTCCCGTTTTGGCAGCGCGGCTCGATTAACCTCACCACACAGGAGCCCGCATGACCTTCGCTATCACGCCCGACAAAAAAATTATCTGTCCCGATTACCTCGATGAAGCGCTCGAAGCCGCACGCCTGGGCATGATCTGCCTGGAAGAAGTGCGGCGGCTGTTGCGGCCGCTGCGCGAGATTTCCAAAGACAACAAGATGACGCATGACTTGGTGCAGGCCATCATCGACCTGGCCGACGACAGGCACAACCTGTTCGATGTGATGCGCGAGCAATTTGAAGAGAGCAAGAAAACGCGCAAGAAGTAGGGCGGATGAGCGTAGCGTTATCCGCCGTTTTGGATGCATCGAACGCAGGTGGCGCATCCAACGGCGGAAGGCGCTGCGCTTTTCCGCCCTACTTCTTTTTACAAATTCGGCGCCAGCCAGCGCTCGACTTCTTCCTTGGGCACGTTGCGCCGTGCCGCCATGTCGCTGACCTGGTCGTCGCCGATTTTGCCGACGACAAAATACTTCGACTCGGGATGCGCCATGTAGAAGCCGGATACCGCCGCGCCGGGGAACATGGCGAACGATTCGGTGACTTGCATGCCGATTTCGTCGCATTGCAAGAGCTTGAACATGTCGGCCTTGACTGTGTGTTCCGGGCAGGCCGGGTAGCCGGGTGCGGGGCGGATGCCGCTGTAGCTTTCCTTGATCAGCGCTTCGTTCGACAAGTCTTCGTGCGGGGCGTAGCCCCACAGATCCTTGCGCACTCTTTCATGCAGGTATTCGGCGAACGCTTCGGCCAGACGGTCGGCCAGTGACTTCAGCATGATCGATGAGTAGTCGTCGTTGGCGGCTTCGAAGCGCTGTTCGTATTTCTCGATGCCGATGCCGCTGGTGACCGCGAACAAGCCGATGTAGTCGGCGATGCCGGACGATTTGGGCGCGATGAAATCGGCCAGGCATTGATTCGGGCGGGCGATGCCGTCGATCACCGGCTTGACGGTTTGCTGGCGCACGCCGTAGTAGGTGAACGCGACCTGGCTGCGGGTCTCGTCGGTATAAATTTCGATGTCGTCGTCGTTGACGCTGTTGGCCGGCATCAGCGCGACCACGCCGTTGGCGGTCAGCCAGCGGCCGTCGCAGATTTTCTTCAGCAGCGCCTGGCCTTCTTCGAATACCTTGCTGGCCGCTTCACCGACCACTTCGTCGGTCAGGATGGCGGGATAAGGGCCGGCCAGGTCCCAGGTCTGGAAGAACGGGCCCCAGTCGATGTAACGCGCCAAGGTCGCCAGATCGACGTTCTTGAAAACCCGGCGGCCGATGAACTTCGGCTTGACCGGCGCAAAGCTGAGGTGGGCGCGGTTTTCGCGGGCGGCGGCCAGGGTCAGCAGCGGCACGGCTTTTTTGTTGGCGTGCTGTTCGCGGATGCGTTCGTAGTCGACCGCGATTTCTTCGATGTATTGCTCGCGCTGTTCCGGCGTTAGCAGCGATTGCGCCACCGATACCGAGCGCGAGGCGTCCGGCACGTAGACCACCGGGCCTTCGTAATTGGGCGCGATCTTGACCGCGGTGTGGGCGCGGCTGGTGGTGGCGCCGCCGATCAGCAGCGGCATTTTGACGCTGCGGAAATACGGATCGCGCTGCATTTCCTTGGCGACGTGGGCCATCTCTTCCAGCGACGGCGTGATCAGGCCGCTGAGGCCGATGATGTCGGCGTTCTCGGCCTTGGCCATGGCCAGGATTTCTGAGCAGGGCACCATCACGCCCATGTTGACCACTTCAAAGTTATTGCATTGCAGGACCACCGAGACGATGTTCTTGCCGATGTCGTGGACGTCGCCCTTGACTGTCGCGATGACGATCTTGCCCTTGGGTTTGGCGGCGATCCCGGTCAGTTCTTCGTGCAGGCGTTTTTCTTCTTCGATGTAGGGGATCAGGTGGGCTACCGCCTGCTTCATCACGCGCGCCGATTTGACCACTTGCGGCAGGAACATTTTGCCCTGGCCGAACAGGTCGCCGACGATGTTCATGCCATCCATCAGCGGCCCTTCGATCACGTGAATCGGCCGCCCGCCGTTGCCCAGCAATTGCTGCCGCGCTTCTTCGGTATCTTCCACGATCCATTGCGTGATGCCTTGCACCAGCGCGTGCGCCAGCCGTTGCTGGACGGTGCCGTTGCGCCATTCCAGCGTCGCTTCTTCTTTCTTGTCGCCGGCCTTCAGCGTGGCGGCGATGTCGATCATGCGTTCGGTTGCGTCTTCACGACGATTGAGCACCACGTCTTCGACCCGCTCGCGCAATTCGGCCGGCAGGTTGTCGTACACGCCCATCATGCCGGCGTTGACGATGCCCATCGTCATGCCGGCCTTGATCGCGTGATACAGGAACACGGTGTGGATCGCTTCCCGCGCCGGGTCGTTGCCGCGGAAGCTGAAGCTGACGTTGGAGACGCCGCCGCTGATCTTGGCGTACGGCAGATGCTCGCGAATCCAGCGCGTGGCGTTGATGAAATCGACTGCGTAGTTGTTGTGCTCTTCGATGCCGGTTGCAATCGCAAAAATGTTGGGATCGAAAATGATGTCTTCCGGCGGGAAGCCGATCTGCTCCACCAGCAGTTTGTAGGCGCGGGCGCAGATTTCGATCTTGCGTTCGAAGGTGTCGGCCTGGCCTTTTTCATCGAAGGCCATGACGATCACGGCGGCGCCGTAGCGGCGGCACAATTTGGCCTGGCGCAGGAATTCCGGCTCGCCCTCTTTCATCGAAATCGAATTGACGACGGCCTTGCCCTGCACGCATTTGAGACCGGCTTCGATCACCGACCATTTGGACGAGTCGATCATCAGCGGCACGCGGGCGATGTCCGGCTCGGACGCGATCAGGTTCAGGAAGCGGGTCATGGCCGCGACCGAATCCAGCATCGCTTCATCCATGTTGATGTCGATGATCTGGGCGCCGTTTTCGACCTGCTGGCGGGCGACCGCCAGCGCTTCGTCGTATTGCTCGTTGAGGATCAGGCGCGCGAACGCTTTGGAGCCGGTGACGTTGGTGCGCTCGCCGACGTTGACGAACAGCGAGCTGTCGTCGATGGTGAACGGTTCCAGGCCGGACAGGCGCATCGCGTGCGTCGCTTCCGGCACGCGGCGCGGGGCGATGCTGGCGACGGTGTCGGCAATCGCCTTGATGTGCGCCGGCGTGGTGCCGCAGCAGCCGCCTGCGATGTTGACGAAGCCGCTTTCGGCGAAATCTTTCAGCAGCGACGAGGTCACATCGGGCGTTTCGTCGAAGCCGGTATCGCTCATCGGGTTGGGCAGGCCGGCGTTCGGATAAATGCAGACGAAGGTGTCGGCGATGGTGGCCAGTTCTTCGGCGTAGGGCCGCATCAGCGCAGCGCCCAGCGCGCAGTTGAGGCCGACCGTCAGCGGCTTGGCGTGGCGCACCGAGTTCCAGAAAGCGGGCACGGTCTGGCCCGACAGGATGCGGCCGGAGGCATCGGTGACGGTGCCGGAAATCATGATCGGCAAACGCAGGCCGGACTCTTCGAAAAAGGTGTCGATGGCGAACAGCGCCGCCTTGCAATTGAGGGTGTCGAAGATGGTCTCGACCAGCAGCACGTCGGCGCCGCCTTCGACCAGGCCGCGGGTTTGTTCCAGGTAGGCCGCGACCAGTTGGTCGAAGGTGACATTGCGCGCCGCCGGGTCGTTGACGTCGGGTGAAATCGAAGCGGTCTTCGGCGTCGGTCCCAGCGCGCCGGCGACGAAGCGCGGCTTGTCCGGGGTCGAGTATTTGTCGCAGGCGGCACGCGCCAGCCGGGCCGAGGCGACGTTCATCTCATAGGCCAGGTGCGCCATGTGGTAGTCGTCCTGGGCCACGGTGGTGGCGCCGAAGGTATTGCTTTCGATCAGATCGGCGCCGGCCGCCAGGTATTGCTCATGGATGGCGCTGATGATGTGCGGCTGGGTCAGCGACAGCAGCTCGTTGTTGCCTTTGACGAACAGCTCGCGGCCGGGGCCGGTGAAGTCGATGAAACGGCCGTTGGGGCCGCCGCGATAGTCTTCTTCGGTCAGCTTGTATTGCTGGATCATGGTGCCCATCGCGCCATCCAGGATCAGGATGCGCTGCGCGAGCAGTTCGCGCAGTCGGGTTTCGGTGGCGGAGGTCGAAGCTGGGGCGTGCGGCGTCATTGGCGTACTCTGGTCAGTAGAAATGCAAAAAACCCGGTCGCGGATTGCGCCGGGTTACTTGCCAGGGAGAAGCCAGAAATTATACGTTAAATCAATGGCTTGCGTAGGCCGCGACGCGCTCCTCGTGGGGTTCCGATAACACTGTTTGTTGCGGTTCGTTCAACTTCAAGGTCAGGCATTTTGCGGCGCCGCCGGCCTTCAGGAATTCGGTCAGCGGTGTTTGATGCACAACAAAACCGCGGGCTTGCAATTCGGTGACCAGTGCGTCGGAGGCTTGGTTCAGGAAAATATGACGGCCGGAGTTGACGGTGTTGCAAGCGAAATGCAAGGCGTCTTCGCTGCCGACCACGATCCGCTTGTCAGCCGGCACCCGCGCCGCAATCTTCGCCTGCGAAGCAGCGTCGAACGCTTCCGGGAAATACATCAGGTAACCGCCTGCCAGCGGGCAAAAGCAGGTATCCAGATGGTAGAAGCGCTCGTCGACCAGCTTCAGCGGCTGCACTTCGATGTCCAGCAACTCTTCCAGCTGCGCGGCGCAGGCCGCATCGGAACGATGGCCGTGACCGAACCACAGCAGGTTTTCAGTGCGGTCCATCAGGGCGTCGCCGGCGCCTTCGAACGGCAGTTCCGGCGGCACGGTCAGCACTTCGAAGCCTTGCTCCTTGAAGGCGGCGTCAAAGTAGACTTCTTCGGCCTGGCGTTCGACATGGCGGAAGCGCGACAGCACGACTTTATTGCCCAGCACCACGCCGGCGTTGGCGGTAAACACCAGATCCGGGACACCAGGCATGGCTGGCATCAATTTGACGTCGGCCACTTTGGCGATGGCTTCCACCAACGCTAGCCATTGCCTCATCGCAATGCTGTGATTGCCTTGCGCGATATTGCCAGCCATCCACGGATTGATAACATAGGAAACTTCGAAATGATCGGGAGGGCACATCAGGAATGTGTCCTTGCCATTGTCGGCGGTATGGTCCAGCAGGTTGTCGCTCATGCGTAGCTCTTTTCGGTCAGTGGAACGGCGGTGGATAAAGTCTCGAATACGTGCCTGATGGTGGTCAGGGCGGCATCGATTTCGTCGGCGGTGATGATCAGCGGCGGTGCAAAGCGCACCACGGTGTCATGCGTATCCTTGGTCAGGATGCCTTGTTGCATCAGGCGCTCGCAAAATTCGCGGGCGGTGATAACGGCGGGGTCCAGATCCATCCCGATCAGCAAGCCCCTGCCGCGTATGGCGCGGATCGCCGGATGCTGGATTGCGCGCAAGCCGGCCAGCATGCGCTCGCCCAGGCGTTGCGCGGTATCGGCCAGTTTTTCATCGCGCAGCAGGCGCAGCGCGGCTTGGCCGACCGCTGCCGCCAGCGGGTTGCCGCCGAAGGTGCTGCCATGATCGCCGGGGGCAAAAACGGCCATCAGATCTTCCCGCGCCAGGAATGCGGAGACTGCCAGCAGGCCGCCGCCGAGCGCCTTGCCGAGGATCAGGCCGTCCGGCTTGATGCCGTCATGCTCGCTGGCTAGCAGGCGGCCGGTGCGGCCCAGCCCGGTTTGCACCTCATCGCAGATCAGCAGCACGTTGTGACGGTCGCAGATTTCGCGGCATTTTTTCAGATAGCCTTCGGGCGGCACGATGATGCCGGCTTCACCCTGGATCGGCTCGACCAGGAATGCGGCGGTATTCGGCGTGATCGCTTTTTCCAGTGCATCGGCATCGCCGAACGGCACGCTCACGAAGCCGCCGGCAAACGGCCCGAAGCCGTCGCGGTATTGCGGTTCCGACGAAAAGCCGACGATGGTGGTGGTGCGGCCGGCAAAGTTGCCGCGGCAGACGATGATTTCTGCACTTTGATCGGCGATGCCCTTGACCTTGTAGCCCCATTTGCGGGCGGCCTTGATCGCCGTTTCGACCGCTTCGGCGCCGCTGTTCATCGGCAACGCTTTGGGCATGCCGGTCATTTCACACAGCAATTGTAAAAACGGTCCCAACTGGTCGGTATAAAACGCGCGCGAAGTGACTGCCAACTGCCCTGCCTGCTTGGTCAGCGCAGCAACTAGCGCCGGGTGGCTGTGGCCGAAGCTGACTGCCGAATAAGCCGACATCATGTCCATGTAGCGTTTGCCGTCCTGATCCCGGAGCCAGATGCCTTGGCCGCTGCTGAGAACTACCGGCAGCGGCTGGTAGTTGTGCGCACAATAGCGGTCCTCGAGGGTAATTGCTGGGTTTTTCATGGTGGGCTCCGGTAGATGAGTATGGCGATAGGCGTGTCTTGGTAAGTCGGAAGATTCCCTCATGATACTCATAAGCTGTGGAAATATTTGTGCATAATTGCTCGCCGATTCAATAGAATATGAACGAATCGTGCATCAATGGAGTTTATTGTGGAAAAACTGGATAAATTTGATCGAATTCTGCTGCGGACCTTGCAGGTCAGCGGGCGCGCTTCCAACGTCGAGCTGTCGGAGCAGGTCAATTTGTCGCCGCCGCAGTGCTACCGGCGGGTCCAGCGGCTGGAAAAGGAAGGCATCATCCGCGGCTATTCGGCGCAAGTGGAGCCGGCCTCGATAGGGCTCGGGGTGGTCGCCTTCGTCAGCCTGAACATCGCACGCGAGCAATTCACGCAAGTGCGCAAACTGGAAAAGGCGATCCGCCTGTTCCCGGAAATCCTCGAGTGCTACACCATTTCCGGCGATTTCGATTACCTGCTGAAAGTGGCTGCCAGCGATTTGAAATCGCTGTCGGCGTTTTTGACCGATCGCCTGATGCAGGTGCCCGGAGTGGCCGGGGTGCGGTCCATGGTGTGTCTGGAAGAGATCAAGCCGCCCAGCCCGTTACCCTTGGTCGATTAAAGGCGATCAGCGATTTGTGCAATCCCAGCACAAATCATGTGTCGCCGGGCGGCTGTCAATGCGTTGCCGCTCCGCCTAAACTGCGGTCTCCAACTCACCAATCACCACAGGAGCCCATATGAATACCGCGACCGCCAGCCTGCCCAACAACCCAACCATCCGCACCATCGTCGGCATTGCCGCCAGCACGCATCTGGATCCGAAGACGACTGCGGTGGTGGTGATTGATGTCCAGAACGAATATTTCAGCGGCAAGTTGCCGATTCCGGACGGTCTGGCTGTGGTGCGCAATGCCAATCGCCTGATTGCGCTGGCCGACCGTCACGGCATGCCGGTATTCCATATCCAGCAGTGGAGCCCGCTGACCAGGATGCTGTTTACGCAAGACAGCGTGATGGCCGAAATTCATGCGGACCTGCATCAAGCGCCGCATCACACGGTGGTACGCAAACTGTACGCAAGCTCGTTCGCCAGCACCGATCTGCACCAGCAACTGCAGGCACGCGGGATCAAGAAGCTGATCATCAGCGGCCTGATGACCAACAATTGCGTTGCCGCGACCGCCTTCGATGGCGTGGTGCACGGGTACCAAAACATCATCGCCAGCGATGCCGCCGCCGCCCGCGATCTCGACGTATGGGACGGCAGCGTGATCAATCACAAGGATTTGCATCGGGCGGTGCTGACCGGGCTGTCGGACGTGGTTGCAGAAATCCGCACTACCGACGCCATTCTTGAACTGACTATCGAAAGCTGATCATGCCTATCCTGACCGTACTGTTATCCACCGCACCGGACCGCGCCGTTTCGGCCAAGGTCGCCGCCACCCTGTCGCGCCTGACTGCGGAGATTTTGCACAAGAAGCCGGAAGTGACATCGATCGCGATTTCGCATGTCGATGCCGAACACTGGTTTGTCGGCGGGCCGTCGCTGGCGGCGCAAAACAAGACCAGTTTCTTCCTCGATATCCGCATTACCGATGAAACCAATACCGCCGAAGAAAAGGCGCGCTATATCGAGGCGGTATTCCAGGCAATGGGCGACTTGCTGGGCCAGCTGCATCATGAAAGTTACGTCCACGTGCACGATGTGCGGGCCGCAGCTTATGGTTATGGCGGGCTGACGCAGCAACAGCGGGCGGTGGTGGCGCGTCTGCAAAATCCGCCGCTGGTCTGATGGCGATGCTGAAACCTGCTTGAGGTCGTTCGCGACTGATCTCAAGCAGGTCTAAGGTTTGCCGGGAATATTCGATGGCACGCGACGAGCGGCTCTGGGCTCATCAATAATCAGGTCCGATTCCGGATAGGCGACGCAGGGCAGAATAAATCCTTCTTTCTTTTCTTCCGCACTGAGCCCGGGCCACTCGATGTTGTGCCGGATTCGGCCGCTGATCAGGCGGCACATACAGGTTCGGCAGGTGCCATTTCTGCAAGAACTCGGCAAACTGATGTCGGCAAGTTGCGCCGCCCCCAGCAACGAGACGGCGTCAGCTGCCTCAAACTCCCATCCTTTCGGTTCAATCAGCACGGAGAACCGGCCGTTGGTGACGAACATAATTCAATCCTTTGAAAAAACTCGGTGAAATCTTTTCCGCCTTAGCCTTTGATAGGCTTGGCAGCGATCTTGTGGAATCGCCCTGCAATATGCTGTTTGGGGAAGGGTGGATCTGGGTGAACAAAGGTTACACCTGCAATTTTAATGGTCAGTCGTCAGAAAGCTGTACAGAACGTCCTTAGTCGGGCAGAATTTTCTGCTTTTTTTCGTCGTTCTGTCGCTGCTTCATTCACCGTCAAAATTTAATGGGTCGTACCTCATCATGAACAAAAAACTCGTCCAAACGTTTTTGGTCGGCAGCATGGTAGTCATGCTAACTGCCTGCTCAACGCAAGGGCATTTCGTTATACCGGAAGGAAGCACGCTCTATCTCGGAGGTCGGCCTGAACCCGTTCAAGTGACAAGTACCGGAATGGTCGATACTCCAGCATTCGGCTGGGACTCAATGGGTGTGCCGCCGGAGAAAGGCATTCAATATCGTGTTGAGAAAGATGGCAAAACTTTGCAGGAAGGAAAGCTGCGACCTGTCTTGCGTGCAAAAGCACTTTTCCTTCCACCAATTTTCGGCATCCTTACCGTTCCAACCGGCTTAAATCCAAACATTACTTACAATCTTGTCACTGGAAAGCAAGAGTAAATACGTACATGTTCGATATCTGTCATCAACTATTAAAAAAGCACTCATGAATATTCACCTCTCCGTCGTACCGCTTGTCTCGCTGATCGCCGGCGTCCTGATCCTGGTCATGCCGAAGCTCTTGAACTATATTGTTGCGTTCTATTTGATCGCCATCGGCGTTATCGGCATATTCGGCTTGGGCCACTTCCGTTTGCATTAAATCCAGTCACGCCCATCTCGGCGTGCTGTACCACTCCACCGCAAAATCGACAAACGCCCTCACCTTCGGCGATAAATGCCGGTTTTGCGGATACAGCACATACAGTTCGCGCGGCCTCAGCGTGAAATCCGGCAGTACCTGAACCAGGTCGCCGCGCCGCAAATCTTCATGCACGATGAATGACCCGGAGGCGGCGATGCCCAGCCCGGCCAGCGCCGCCGAGCGCAGCGCAATCCCGGTATTGGCTTGCAGATTGCCGCGCACGGTGGCGCTGTGCACAGTGCCGTCGGCGGCGCGGAAGTGGAATTCGCCGGGCTTTTGCGCCAGCGTATAAGTTAGGCAGTTGTGCTGCGCCAGATCGGCGGGCGTTTGCGGGATGCCGTGCCGTTGCAGATAGTCCGGCGAGGCCACCAGCAGCATGTCGCTTGCCGCCAGCCGCTTCGCCACCAGGGTCGAATCGGGCAGCGCATGCGTTAGCCGCAGCGCGACGTCGAAACCTTCTTCAATCAAATCAACCAGCCGGTCGTCGCAGACCAGATCCACCTTGAGTTGCGGATTGGCGATGATGAATGACGGCAGCCATTGCGCCAGCTCCAGCGTGCCGAACGCCATCGGCGCATTGATCCGTAGCTGCCCGGACGGACGCGCCTGATGCGCCGAGACTGCGTGTGCCGCATCGTCCACCTGATCGATGATGTGCCGGCAGCGTTCGTAATACTCCTGCCCCGCTTCCGTCAGCGCAAAACGGCGCGTGGTGCGATTGAGCAGTTGCGCGCCGAGTTGCAACTCCAGTTGCCGCACCTGGCGCGAGACGATGGTGTGCGATTGGTTGAGTTCGGCCGCGGCAGCGGTGAAACTGCCGGTTTCCACCACGCGCCGGAACGCGCGCATCGTTGCCAGTTGATCCATGATGCGAAGCTCCGCAACGAATAAAAGCGCAACGCTATCAGAATCGGCCGCGGCTGGCGAATGTCGAAGCTGGCCCTATTCAAATTCTTCCGTCGGATCTTTTTGGCGGCTGGTAAAGTACGCAACTGAGTACGAAATTGAGTACCCTGCCAAGTACACAAGCCGCGCTTACGGATTGGATGTGAACGCTTTTAATGATCTAGTAACCAGGACCGGTAAATGATGAACAGCGATCAATCTGCAGAACTTGAATACGTGGGATTCTGGCTAAGGGTGGGGGCGTCGCTGATCGACACGATAGTGTTGATGGTGGTGCTGTTTCCGCTGACGTTTGCAATTTATGGCAGGGCAAATCCGGAATTCGACTTTCTTGCTGCCTGGTCATCCGATTATTTTCTTGCCTATGCGTTGCCGGCACTGTTTTACATTGCGTTCTGGAGTAAAAAACAGGCAACGCCAGGGAAGATGGCCATTTCAGCCACGATTGTCGATGACAAAACCGGTGGGCCGCCAACGTTGACGCAGTACATCGTCAGGTATCTGGGCTACATCGTGGCGACGATTCCTTTCGGTCTCGGCCTTGTCTGGGTTGGGTTCGACAAGAAAAAGCAGGGCTGGCACGACAAGATGGCGGGCACGGTGGTGGTTCGTCCCAGGAATAGCGGTACGGAAGCGGTCCGATTCGGGCCATAGCCGATACTAGTTTCCGTATCTCCCTTTTCTAATTTTTGGCTCAGGATTATGTGTCAGCTACTTGGAATGAATTGCAATGTGCCGACCGACATTGTGTTCAGCTTTACCGGCTTTGCCACCCGCGGCGGCCAGACCGATCATCACAGCGACGGCTGGGGGATTGCTTTCTTTGAAGGCGCCGGGGTGCGTCATTTCGTCGATTACCAGGCCGCGGTCGCATCGCCGGTAGCGGAGCTGATCCGGCGCTGTCCGATCAAATCGAAAAACGTCATCGCGCATATCCGCAAGGCCACCCAAGGGCAGGTGGCGCTGCAAAATTGCCATCCGTTCGTGCGCGAGTTGTGGGGCCGCTATTGGGTGTTCGCGCATAACGGCGACCTGAAGGAATTTGCGCCGCGCCTGAACGGGCCGTTCAGGCCGGTCGGCAATACCGATAGCGAATTGGCGTTCTGCTATTTGTTGCAGCAGCTGCGGCATCGCTTCGGCGATACGCGGCCGGACAGCGCCGAGCTGACCGCCGCGCTGCAAGAGCTGACCTCCGAGATTGCGTCCTTCGGGACCTTCAATATGATGCTGTCGGACGGCTCGGCGCTGTTCGCGCATTGCTCGACCAATCTGTATTACATCGTGCGCCAGTTCCCGTTCGCCGAAGCGCGGCTGTCGGACGAGGATCTCAGCGTCGATTTTTCGCAGGTCACGACCCCGCAGGACCGGGTTGCGGTGATCGTGACCGAGCCATTGACGACCAACGAGGTGTGGACCAAGTTTGGCGAAGGGGAGCTGAAGGTGTTTGTGGAAGGGGCGCCGATGTAGGTCGGAAAAGCGCAGCGTCTTCCGACGCAGCGCTCCGCCCTACGCGTAGTCGATGGTCAGCGGCGCGTGGTCCGAGAACCGCTCATCCTTGTAAATCCCGACCGCATGCGCGCTGGCGGCGATGCCGGGGGTGGTGATGTGGTAGTCGATGCGCCACCCGACGTTCTTGGCCCAGGCTTGACCGCGATTGCTCCACCAGGTGTATTGCTCATCGCGCTGGTCGATTTTGCGGAAGACGTCGACCAGGCCGACTTCATCAAACAGTTGCGTCAGCCAGGCGCGCTCTTCCGGCAGGAAGCCGGAATTCTTCTTGTTGCCCTTCCAGTTTTTCAGGTCGATTTCCTGGTGCGCGATATTCCAGTCGCCGCAAATCACGACTTCACGGCCGCTCGCCTTGAGTTCCTGTAAGTGCGGCAGGAAGGCTTCCATGAAGCGGAACTTGGCCAGTTGCCGTTCTTCGCTCGACGAGCCGGACGGGCAGTACAGCGAGATCACCGTCAGATCGCCGAAATCGCATTCGACATAGCGTCCTTCCGCATCGAATTCCGGATTGCCGAAACCGATCCGGACCGCATTCGGGGAGCGTTTGCTGTACAGGCCGACGCCGGAATAACCCTTTTTCTCGGCATAGTGGAAATGCCCGACATAACCGTCCGGCGCCAGCATTTGCGGCGTCATGTCTTCCGCTTGCGCCTTCAGCTCCTGGACGCAGACGAAGTCGGCGGACTGCTTGGCGAGCCATTCGAAAAAGCCTTTTTTTGCCGCGGAGCGGATACCGTTGAGATTGGCGGAAATGATTCTTGGCATGGTTGGTCAGTATGAAAAAAGCGTTGAAGGATGAGGCGCGTGCTTGTAATTCAAGGGCGCTAGGATAACCGATTCGGCAGCGCCGGTTGCGGTTCGGCTGGTCGCCAATTGCATCCAATATTAGCCAAGTGCTACCATCCGTGGGCACGATGTTTGCTGCTATCGATCAGGATCAGATGAACTCCATTTAAAATGGCGGTTTGGCGTCGCTTTTATGATTCAAGTAGCGACAAAATTTGTCAACCTCAACCATCTGGAATGTATTTTGAACAATTTACGTCAAGAATTTATTGAATTTGCGGTCAAGGCCGGCGTGCTGCGATTTGGCGAATTCGTGACCAAGGCCGGGCGCACCTCGCCTTATTTCTTCAATGCCGGCCTGTTTAACGAGGGTGCGGCGTTGGGGCAGTTGGCGCAATTCTACGCGCGCACCTTGATCGACTCGGGTTTGCAATTTGACATGCTGTTCGGCCCTGCCTACAAGGGCATCACGCTGGCCTCCGCGACCGCGGTGGCGCTGGCGGCCCAAGGACGCAATGTGCCGTTCGCCTACAACCGCAAGGAAGCCAAGGACCATGGCGAGGGCGGCACGATAGTCGGCGCCGCATTGCAGGGACGGGTGCTGATCATCGACGACGTGATTTCAGCCGGTACTTCGGTGCGGGAATCGGTCGAGATGATTCGCGCTGCGGGCGCTACGCCTTGCGGCGTCCTGATCGCGCTCGATCGGATGGAGAGATCCGGCAAGGATGGCGCGTTGTCGGCCAATTCGGCGGTGCAGGAAGTGACGCAAGCGTACGGCATGCCGGTGATTTCGATCGGCAACCTGAGCGACTTGCTGGAGTACATTTCCGGCGCCGGCGCCAATCCTGAACTGGCGCAATACACAGCGGCCGTCGCGGCCTACCGCGAACGCTACGGCGTCGCATAATTTTTCCGCTTGATGCAACACACGGGCCGGCCGCATTCGCGCACGTGTGTTGACTTATGTCGTGGATGACTGGAATGAATCGCAAGACAACAACTTTTTCTGCAACGCTTTTGCGCTGCCTGTTCTTCTGTTCCGCGGGCTTGCTGCCATTGCTTGCCGACGCCCAGATTTTTACCTGCAAAGATGCCGCGGGCCGCACAATTACTGCCGATCATGCGATGCCGGAATGCGCCGATCGCAAGGTTGTCGAATTAAGCAAAGCCGGCGTGCTGAAGCGTGAAATCCCGGCGCCGCTGACCCCCGAGCAAAAACGTCAGCAGCTGATAGTGGACGAACAGCGCCGGATCGAAGCGGCAGCGGAAGAACAGAAGCGGCAGCAGGATCGTGCTTTGTTGGCACGCTATCGCAGCGAGAGCGATATTGCGGCATCACGCCACTACTACCTGCAGTTGTCACAGGATCTGATCAAACAGGATCAGGTCTCTATCGAAGATGCGCAGAGTCAGTTAGCGGCGGCCAATACCGAGGCGGAGTTTTACAAGCACAGAAAAACCTTGCCGTTCGAATTGCGCAGCAAGATGGATGATGCCAACCGCACCATCGAGCGTTCCAGGAAGAACATGGTCGATCATCAGGCCGAACTGGGCCGCATCAATGCCAGATTTGACGAGACCTTAAAGCGCTTTAGGGAGTTGACGGTTTCTGCGTCAGCCGCTCAGTAGGCGGGAAATAGGCAGGTAATTACATCGGATTCTTGCCTGAAGCGGTGGCCGGCACTTTCGCCAGCCGCCGCTTTTTTACATCCTCAAGCAGTCAATTTTTGCTTCAGCAGTTCGGTCAGTTGTGCCGGATTGGCTTTGCCCTTGGTGGCCTTCATCGCTTGGCCGATCAGGGAGTTGAAGGCTTTTTCCTTGCCGGCGCGGAATTCCTCGACTGATTTGGCGTTGGCGGCCAATACTTCGTCGATGATTTTTTCCAGCGCGCCGCTGTCGGAAATCTGCTTCAAGCCTTTGCTCTCGATGATCTCGTCGGCCAGATTTTCTTGCTGCGACTTGGCTTCCCACATCGCGCCGAATACTTCCTTGGCGATCTTGTTGGACACCGTGCCGTCGGCAATCCGTTGCAGCAGCAATGCCAATTGGGCAGCGCTGACTGGCGCTGCGGCAACATCCACGTTTTCGCGATTGAGTGCCGACGACAGATCGCCCATCAGCCAGTTTGCTGCGGGTTTGGCTTGTTCCTTGCCGGCCTTGGCGACCACCGCTTCAAAATAATTGGCCATCGCTTTCGATTGCGTCAGCACCGCGGCGTCGTATTCCGACAGCGCAAAATCGCGGATGAAACGTTCGCGCATCGCGCCCGGCAGTTCCGGCATCGCGGCCCTGACTCGTTCAATCCATTCCTGCGCGATCACCAGCGGCGGCAGATCCGGGTCCGGGAAGTAGCGATAATCCTGCGAATCTTCCTTGCTCCGCATCGAACGGGTTTCTTTTTTATCGGGGTCGTACAAGCGTGTTTCCTGGCGCACCGTGCCGCCGTCTTCGATCAATTCGATCTGGCGCCGGACTTCGTAGTTGATGGCTTCTTCCAGGAAGCGGAACGAGTTCAGATTCTTGATCTCGCAGCGGGTGCCGTATTCCTTTTGCCCGACCGGACGCACCGAGACGTTGGCGTCGCAACGGAACGATCCTTCTTGCATGTTGCCGTCGCAAATGCCGAGCCACGTCACCAGCGAGTGCAGCGATTTGGCGTAGGCGACCGCTTCGGCCGCGCTGCGCATGTCGGGTTCGGTGACGATTTCCAGCAGCGGCGTACCGGCCCGGTTGAGGTCGATCCCGCTCATGCCCTGATAGTCTTCATGCAGCGATTTGCCGGCGTCTTCTTCCAGGTGGGCACGCGTCAGCTGCACCGTCTTGAGTTCGCTCTCGCCATTTTTTTCCAGCATGAAGGCGACCTTGCCGCCCTGCACTACCGGGATTTCAAACTGGCTGATCTGATAGCCCTTCGGAAGGTCCGGATAGAAATAATTTTTGCGCGCAAACACCGAGCGCGGCGCAATCGTCGCATTGACCGCCAGGCCAAACTGGATGGCGCGTTCGACCGCGGCGCGATTAAGCACCGGCAGCACGCCAGGCAAGGCCAGGTCGACCGGGCTGGCCTGGGTGTTGGGGGCGGCGCCGAATTGCGTCGACGCGCCGCTAAAAATTTTTGACTGGGTCGAAAGCTGCGTATGCGTTTCCAGACCGATCACGACTTCCCATTGCATAGTTTCCTCACTTACTTTATTCGTACCGTTTTTAATATCTTGCGGGTCGTATGTTTTTAATCGGGCGTGCGCAGATGCCAGTCGGTGACGCGCTGGTACTGGTGCGCAACGTTCAACAGTTTGGCTTCTTCAAAATAATTGCCGATGATTTGCAGGCCGACCGGACGCCGGGCGTTCTTTTCGCCCTGTCCGAAGCCGCATGGAATCGACATGCCGGGCAGGCCGGCCAAACTGGTCGACAGCGTGTAAATGTCGGCCAGGTAGTTGGCTACCGGATCGTCCGCCTTGGCGCCCAGATCCCACGCCACGGTCGGCGATACCGGTCCCATGATGACGTCGCATTGGCGGTTCGGACCGGTCAGCGCATTCTGGAAATCCTGCGCGATCAGGCGGCGGATTTTTTGCGCTTGCAGATAGTAGGCGTCGTAATAGCCGTGCGACAGCACATAGGCTCCGACCAGAATGCGGCGCTTGACTTCCTCGCCGAATCCTTCCGCCCGCGACTTCTTGTACATGTCCGACAGATCTTTGTAATCGGCGGCGCGATGGCCGTAGCGGACGCCGTCGAAACGGCTCAGGTTGGACGAGGCTTCGGCCGGTGCGATCACGTAATAAACAGGGATCGACAATTCGGTTTTCGGCAGCGAGATATCGACCAGCGTGGCGCCCAGTTTTTCGTATTCGCGCAATGCTGCGCGCACTGCCTGCTCTACGTCCGGAGCCAAACCGTCGCTGAAATATTCGCGTGGAATGCCGATCCGCAAGCCTTTCAGATCATTGTTCAGGTCGCGCGCGAAATCTTCCTTGTTGCGCTCCAGGCTGGTCGAATCGCGCGGGTCGAAACCGGTCATCGCATTCAATAACAACGCGCAATCTTCCGCTGTTTGCGCAATCGGTCCGGCCTGATCCAGCGAGGACGCAAACGCGATCATGCCGAAGCGCGAAACACTGCCGTAGGTCGGCTTGATGCCGGTCACGCCGCACAGCGAGGCCGGTTGACGGATCGAGCCGCCGGTGTCGGTGGCGGTGGCTGCCGGCGTCAGGCGGGCGGCGACCGCAGCGGCCGAACCGCCGGACGAGCCGCCTGGAATCGCGCTCTTGTCCCATGGATTTTTGACGGCGCCGAAGTAGGAGTTTTCGTTGGAAGATCCCATTGCGAACTCATCGCAATTCAATTTGCCTAAGGTCACCGTACCGGCCGCATTGAAGTGCTCCACCACGCTGGCATCGAACGGGCTGACGTAATTTTCCAGCATCCTGGAACCCGCTGTCGAACGCCAGTCGCGCGTGACGAAAATGTCCTTATGCGCGATCGGGATCCCGGTTAACGGCGTGCTGTCGTTTTGCGCCAGGCGCTGATCGGCTGCCTGCGCTTGTTGCAGCGTTAGCGCCGGATCGACATGCAGGAATGCGTTCAGGTCGCTTTGCTGGATGCGGGCGAGGTACAGGGTCGCTAGTTCTACTGCGGAGATCTTTTTTTCGTGTAGCAGCGTCGATAGCTGCTTGAGGGTTTTGGTGTGCATGGGGTTGTTTTAGGATTTGCTGATTTTATTTGATGGGGGCAAGTAATTCGCTGCGCTTCGGCTGCTCTTGCGCTCTTTCCCACTAATGCTTTTCATTGCAATTTAAACGTTTGATCTGATCAGTTGGGGACAGAGTAATTCGCCACGCTACGGTGGCTCTTAAACTCTGTCCCGCAATTATTAAGATTCGCAATTATTCGATTACTTTCGGCACCAGATACAAGCCATCCGCAGTCGCCGGCGCCACTTGCTGATAGTCGTCGCGGCGGTTCGGTTCGGTCACGAGGTCGTCGCGCAGGCGCAGCGACAGGTCATGCTGAAGTGCGGCAATCGGGTGGCTGAGCGGCTCGATGCCGGTGGTGTCGACCGCGCGCATCTGTTCAACCAGGGAAAAAATTCCGTTCAGTTTTTCCAGGGTGGACGCGGCCTGGTCTTCGGTGAGCTCAAGTTGTGCCAGATTGGCAATACGCTTAACGTCGGAAAGGACTAGTGACATGATTTTGGATCGCGCGATGATGCGCGGCTGCAAGTGTTGTTAAAAAGTGTGTTTGAGGCGAAAGAAAATGTCTGAAAACTTTGTAAAAAGCAAGCATTTTGAGCGCTTTACGCGCTAGTTCGAGGCAAATTATAAGGTAGAATGTTGCGTCCATGCGGCAGGTTACAGAAGGGCACCACTAAAACCGTAGCGAGCGGCCCAAGGTCGGGGCGAGAAGCACAGCCGTACGGAGGTACGGCGAGCATCACAGCCCCGAGATTGAGTCGCGTAGTAGGTCGTTAGTGGTCGCCCGGTGGTCGCCGCGCGCAGACACAAGACACCCCCTAAAAAACGTTTAAGCGCACCATTGTTGCGCATTGGAACAATTCATGTTTGGATTTTTACGCAGTTATTTTTCGAATGACCTGGCGATCGACCTGGGTACCGCGAATACGCTGATTTATGTGCGCGATCAAGGTATTGTCCTGGATGAGCCATCGGTCGTCGCCATCCGCCAACAAGGCGGTCCTAACGGCAAGAAGACAATTCAGGCAGTCGGCAAGGAAGCCAAGCAGATGCTGGGCAAGGTGCCCGGCAACATCGAAGCGATTCGGCCGATGAAGGACGGCGTGATTGCCGACTTCACCGTCACCGAGCAAATGCTCAAGCAGTTCATCCGCATGGTGCACGACACCAAGCTGTTCAAACCTTCCCCGCGCATCATCATCTGCGTTCCCTGCGGTTCGACCCAGGTCGAGCGCCGCGCGATTCGCGAATCGGCACTGGGCGCCGGCGCTTCCCAGGTGTTCCTGATCGAAGAACCGATGGCCGCCGCGATCGGCGCCGGCTTGCCGGTGTCCGATGCGACCGGTTCGATGGTGGTCGATATCGGCGGCGGCACGACTGAAGTCGGCATCATCTCGCTGGGCGGCATGGTGTACAAAGGCTCGGTCCGGGTCGGCGGCGACAAATTCGACGAAGCGATCGTCAACTACATTCGCCGCAACTACGGCATGCTGATCGGCGAACAAACCGCGGAAGCGATCAAGAAAGCCATCGGCTCCGCTTTCCCAGGTTCGGAAGTGCGCGAAATGGAAGTCAAGGGACGCAACCTGTCGGAAGGGATTCCGCGCTCGTTCACCATCTCCAGCAATGAAATCCTGGAAGCGCTGACCGATCCGCTCAACAATATCGTTTCCGCCGTCAAGAACGCGCTGGAACAAACGCCGCCCGAGCTGGGCGCCGACATCGCCGAAAAAGGCATGATGCTGACCGGCGGCGGCGCGTTGCTGCGCGATCTGGATCGCCTGCTGATGGAAGAAACCGGATTGCCGGTGATCGTTGCCGAAGATCCATTGACCTGCGTGGTGCGCGGTTCCGGCATGGCGCTGGAGCGGATGGACAAGCTGGGTTCGATTTTTTCCTACGAATAAAATCGTTGATGTCATGCGCGGTCCACCTCTTCGTTCCGGCTTTGAGGTTGGATGCCGGTTCGGGGCGAGGCGGCTTGCGGTCCGTTGCCGTGTGCGCGCAAGACATCCCCGCCAGCTGACTGCCGGACCGCGCCATGCTTGTTAGCGCTGTCCGTCACTGATTAATCGCAATCTGTCCGCTACTGATGGAATACAGTCCACCTCCTCTCTTCAAGCAAGGCGCCTCGGCGCGCGCCAAGGCGGTGATATGCACGCTGCTGGCACTGACGTTGTTGATGGCCGACTCGCGCTTGCATGCTCTGGCCTTGTTGCGCCAGGCGGTAGGCACCGTGCTTTACCCGTTGCAGGTCGTGGCCCTGGCGCCGCGCGATGCGGCTTTCAAACTGCTGGATTATTTTTCTTCGTTGTCGGCCGTGGAAAAAGAAATGCAAACCTTGCGCAGCCAGCAAGGCGCGCGCGCGCAGCAATTGCAGCAAGCGCAGCAGCTGGCGGCCGAAAACGCCCAATTGCGCAAATTGCTGGGCGCCCAACAACGGGTTCCGGTGCCGTCGGTGATGAGCGAAATCCTGTACGACGCGCGCGATCAGTTCGCCCGCAAAGTGATCATGGATCGCGGCTCGCAGCAAGGCGTCGCGACCGGCCAACCGGTGATCGACGATGCCGGCATCGTGGGCCAGGTCACGCGCGTTTTCCCATTTACTTCTGAAGTGACTTTGCTGACCGACAAGGATCAGGCGATCCCGGTGCAGGTGTTGCGCAACGGCTTGCGCAGCGTCGCTTACGGGCGCGGCCAATCCGGGTTCCTGGATTTGCGTTTCATGTCGTCCAATGCCGATATTCAGAAAGGCGACCAGCTGGTGACCTCGGGCATCGACGGCGTCTATCCGGCCGGTTTGTCGGTGGCCAAGGTGGTGCAGGTTGAAACCAAGTCGGCCGATGCGTTTGCCCACATCGTATGCGAACCGATTGCCGGCATCGACCGTCACACCCAATTGCTGATCCTGCTGGTCAACCCGAATCCGACTCCAAGGCCGGATGCCGAGCCGGTTACCGCCAACAGCAAAGCCGATGCATTGAGCAAGCGCCGCCTGACCGACAGCAGCCGCGACAAACCGAAAGAAATCGTGAAAGATGCCAACCCCGAATCTGCGCGCAGAGATCCTAAAGGGAGTGTTCGATGATTCGGCCTCATTACATTCTGCTGCCGGCCAACCCGTTGTTCATCGCCATGACCTTGGCGCTGGCTTTTTTGCTGAACCTGCTGCCGTGGGGACAATTGCCCGGCGTGCCGGATTTCGTGGCCTTGGTGCTGGTGTTCTGGAGCATCCATCAGCCGCGCAAGATCGGCATCGGGATTGCTTTCTGCATGGGTTTGCTGATGGACGTGCATGAGGCCACGCTGCTCGGGCAGAACGCGCTGGCGTATACCCTGCTGTCGTATTTTGCGATCATGATCCATCGCCGGGTGCTGTGGTTCCCGGTCGGCGTGCAGGCTTTGTACATCCTGCCGTTGATGCTGCTGGCGCAGTTGATACAGTTGCTGATCCGGATGGTGATCAGCGGAAAATTTCCCGGCTGGCTGTATTTCAGCGAGAGTTTTATCTGCGCCGCGCTATGGCCGGTCGTTGCCTGGCTGTTGTTGGCGCCGCAGCGGCGAGCCATCAATCGCGATGACAATCGCCCGATTTAATGAGCATTCCTGATGCTCTTCTAAAAAACCGGTCGCAGCTGCGCGACGCTGGCCGATACCGCGCTGCTGCCCGACGCTTCAATACCGATGACCGAATTTAAAAACACCGAACGTGAATTGCGAAACTTCCGGCTGCGGATCACCGCCGTCTTCGCTTTCGTACTGCTCTGTTTTGGGCTGCTGGTGGCGCGCTTCGTATGGGTCCAGGTGGTGCGCCACGATGCCTATGCGGCGCAGGCCGAGGACAACCGGATTTCGCTGGTGCCGGTGGTGCCGAACCGCGGCCTGATCAAGGACCGCAACGGCGTCGTGCTGGCGCGAAATTATTCTGCCTATACGCTTGAAATCACCCGCTCCAAGATCAAGGGCAACCTGGAGAGCGTGATCGACGACCTGGCGCAGGTGGTCAGCATCACGCCCAAGGATAGGCGCCGCTTCAAGAAATTGCTGGATGACTCCAAGAGCTTCGCCAGCCTGCCGATACGCACCCGCCTGACCGATGAAGAAGTGGCGCGCTTCACTGCGCAACGCTTTCGTTTTCCGGGGATCGACGTGCAGGCGCGCTTGTTCCGCCAGTATCCGCTGGGCGAGGTGGCCGCCCATGTGATTGGCTACATCGGCCGCATGAATCAGAAAGATGCCGACCGCATCGAGGACAGCGACGATGCGGCCAACTACAAGGGCACCAGTTATCTCGGCAAGGACGGCCTCGAAAAAAGTTACGAAGAGCAGTTGCACGGCAATACCGGTTACGAAGAAATCGAAGTCGCCGCCAGCGGGCGGGCGGTACGCAGCATGTCGCGGGTGCCGCCGACGCCGGGCAATAACCTGATTCTGTCGATCGACATCGAGTTGCAGAAAGTGATCGAAGAGGCTTTCGGCGACAACCGCGGCGCGCTGGTGGCGATCGAGCCCTCTACCGGCGATGTGCTGGCGTATGTGTCGCAGCCGTCGTTCGATCCCAACCTGTTTGTCGAAGGCATCGATCAGCAAAGCTGGGACGACTTGAACAACTCGCCCGATCATCCGCTGATCAACCGGCCGATGAACGGCACCTATGCGCCCGGCTCGACCTACAAGCCGTTCATGGCGCTGGCGGCGCTGGAACTGGGCAAGCGCACGCCGGGTTACGCGATCAACGACGTCGGCTTCTTCATGCTGGGCGGTCACCGTTTCCGCGACGACAAGGTGGGAGGCCATGGCCGGGTCGACATGTACAAGTCGATCGTCGAATCGTGCGATACCTATTACTACATGCTGGCCAACGATATGGGGCCGGATACGATTCACGATTTCATGAAACCATTCGGCTTCGGTCAGCTGACCGGCATCGATCTCGAGCACGAGCAGCGCGGCATCCTGCCGTCGACTGATTGGAAGCGTAAATATTTCAAACGCGCAGCGGCGCAGAAATGGGTCGGCGGCGATACTATTTCGCTCGGCATCGGCCAAGGCTTCAATTCCTTTACGCCGCTGCAACTGGCGCATGCGGTGGCGACCCTGGTCAACAACGGCGTGGTGATGAAGCCGCACCTGGTCAAGATCATCGAAGACGGCGTCACCAACAAGCACACCCAGACCGTGCCGAAGGAAAGCTACCGGATTCCGTTGAAGCAGGAAAATATCGACTTCATCAAGCACGCGATGGTCGGCGTCACGATAGGCGGCACCTCGTCCAAGGTATTTGCCGGCGCCGGTTATGAATCGGGCGGCAAGACCGGCACCGCCCAGGTAGTGTCGATCAAGCAAGGCGAGAAGTACGACGCCAAAAAACTGAACGCGCGCATGCATGATCACGCCTGGTACACCGCTTTCGCGCCGGTCGACAAGCCGCGCATCGCGATTGCCGTGATTGTCGAAAACGGCGGCTTCGGGGCGGCCGCGGCAGCGCCTATCGTGCGCAAGGCGTTGGATTATTATTTGCTCGGCAAGCGTCCCGGCGACAGCGCCAAAGCAGCGGCAGCGTTGGCAGCCGCGGTAGCGGCGGACGGCGCGCCGCCGGAAGTCGACGTGAAACCGGGCGACGCCTCGGAAGAAGCTTATAAAGACGGCGAAGAAAGCCCGGGCAATCGGGAATGATGTGTCATATGCCCAGCCCGCTATTTAGAACAAGACCATGACCCTGACTGACAAACATGCCTGGTGGCGCAGGATCAAATCGCATATTGCGGTATTTGACGGCGCACTGTCGCTGATTATTTTTTTGATATTGGCGGTCGGCATCGTCACTTTGTATTCGGCCGGGATCGACTTTCCGGGCCGGGTCGAGGACCAGCTGCGCAATATCCTGGTGGCGTTCGTGATCATGTGGGTGGCCGCCAACGTTCCGCCGCAGACCTTGATGCGGTTTGCGGTGCCGATTTATACGATAGGAGTGACGCTGTTGATCGCGGTCGCCCTGTTCGGCATCGTCAAAAAAGGTTCGCGCCGCTGGATCAACGTCGGCATGGTGATCCAGCCTTCGGAAATCATGAAAATCGCGATGCCGCTGATGCTGGCCTGGTACTTCCAGAAGCGCGAAGGGATGATCACCTGGCGCGACTATTTGCTGGCGGCGCTGCTGCTGGTGGTGCCGGTCGGCCTGATCATCCGCCAGCCGGATCTGGGCACCGGCACGCTGGTGCTGGCGGCCGGCTTTTATGTGATCTTCCTGGCCGGGCTGTCGTGGCGGGTGCTGCTCGGTCTGGCGCTGGCGGCCGGCGCCAGCCTGCCGGTGTTGTGGTCGGTATTGCATGACTATCAGCGGCAGCGCGTGATGATGCTGATCGACCCCACCTCGGACCCGCTCGGCAAGGGCTTTCATATTATCCAATCCACCATCGCGGTCGGCTCCGGCGGCATTTTCGGCAAAGGCTGGCTGAAAGGAACTCAGGCCCACCTGGAATTTATTCCGGAACGCACCACCGACTTTATCTTCGCCGTGTTCTCGGAAGAATTCGGCTTGATCGGGAACGGCGTGCTGCTGTTCCTGTACCTGCTGCTGATCGGCCGCGGCATGATGATCGCGGTCAATGCGCCGACCATGTTCACGCGCTTGCTGGCCGGCTCCATCACCTTGATCTTCTTTACCTATGCCTTCGTCAACATGGGCATGGTCAGCGGCATCCTGCCGGTGGTCGGCGTGCCGTTGCCGTTCATGAGTTACGGCGGCACGGCGCTGGTCACCCTGGGCTTGGGTGCCGGCATCCTGATGAGCATCCAGCGCCACCGCAAGTTGATCCAGTCTTGATCGTGCGCACCGCGTACTGGAATGGCAATTGCTTGGGTTCTGGCATCACAAAGAACCTGTAGGGCGGAAAAGCGCAGCGCCTTCCGCCTTGGATGCATCAAACACATGCGGCACATCCAAAACGGCGGATAACGCTGCGCTCATCCGCCCTACGACGACCGCAGATTTGGAACAGGCTAGCGATTGAACTTGTTCTGCAACAATGCGGTCCATCCGCACACCCGATTTATAGGCTCTAGGAGCGCGCATGCCTTGTTGTAACCCCATCCATCGCCGCTATCGGCTCACGCGTCATCTGAGCGCTCTGGCGCCGCTGCTGATTCTGGCCGCTTGCGGCACAACACCGAAAGCGCCGCCGGCAACCGAGGCTCCGGCCGCAAAATCGACTTCCACCGGCAAGCGCAGCGGGCCGGTATTGCCGCCAGCCGGTTCCGGCCGCGGCGCTTATTACAAGGATGACGGTCCGGGCGACGTCACGCCGGAAGGCTTGCTTGACGTGCCCGACGCGATACCGAATGTCGAGCCCTATTCGCGCACCGGCAACAAGCCGTATGTGGTGTTCGGCAAGACGTATACGCCGTTGACCGACGACCGGCCGTTCAAGCAGCGCGGCATTGGCAGCTGGTACGGCAAGAAATTCCACCAGCAAAAAACCTCTTCCGGCGAGTTGTACGACATGTACAAAATGACCGCCGCCCATCCAACCCTGCCGATCCCGTCCTACGCCCGCGTGACCAATCTGAAGACCGGCGCCCAGGTCATCGTGCGGGTCAACGACCGCGGACCATTCCACTCGAGCCGCATCATCGACCTGTCCTATACGGCGGCGCTGAAGCTGGGTTATCTGGGGCATGGCAGCGGCGAGCTGGAGGTGGAGCGTTTGCTGCCGGCCGATATCCTCGCGATGAAAAACCAGACTGGTCCATCTGCGACGATCAGCCAAGTTGCTCCGGTCAAGGTCGCGGACAATGTCCCGCCGGTGGTGGCGGCTGAGCCGGTGACCATGCCGGCTTTGGTGTCGCAACCTTTGTTGAGCGCCGAATCGACTGCGTCTGCTCCGGCGGACAGTGCCAGTGCGACTGCGAACGGTTTCTACCTGCAGTTCGGCGCCTACTCCCAACATAGCAATGCCGACAGCGCCCGCGAACGACTGATGCGTGAGCTGTCCGGCGTGGTCGGTTCGCTCGACAGCATTGCGGTGAACGGCGTATATCGCCTTTACGCCGGTCCCTACAGCAGCCGCTCGGCGGCCGATCAAGTCCTGCAACAAGTGCGGCTGCATGCTGTTGCCGCGCCGATTATCGTGCAGCGATAGCACGGCATCTTATGGCGATATTTGACGGAGGGTAGGCATATGTCGGAGAGTAAGCAGCAAGCACAGGCGTCGCAAGCCGCAGACCATGATTTGCCGGCCGACCTGATAGTCGCCACCGCCGCCGACGGTGCGCAAGTGAAGGTCGCGCTGCACGGTGGCCATCTTTGTTCGTGGCGCACCGCGGACGGCGCCGAGCATCTGTTCCTCAGCGCGCTGAACACATGGCGCAGCGATGCCGCCATTCGCGGCGGCATGCCGGTGATTTTTCCGCAATTTGCCGGTGAAGGAGCGCTGCCTAAACACGGCTTCGCCCGCGTGCGCGAATGGACCTTGCTGGAGTCCTCGGTATTGGCGGACGGCGCAGGCATGCTGCGTCTTGGCTTGAGCGACGATGCCGAAACCAGGAAGCTGTTTCCGCATGCGTTTGCGCTGGAACTGCGCCTCTCATTTGGCGGCCGCACGCTGCATGCCGAGCTGTCGGTGACGAACCGCGGCGACCAGCCATTCCAGTTCACCTGCGCGCTGCATACCTATTTGCAGGCGCAGGTCGCGCAGTCGGCCATTCTGGGACTGCAAGGACATCAATACCGCGACGCTCTCGACCAGCGCCGGATCAAGGTCGTGGATGAAGCGGAACTGCGGATTTCGGCCGAGATCGATCGGGTTTATTTTCAAGTCGATCAGCCGCTCACGCTGCAGCAACCGGGTCACGCCATCGTTGTCGCCCAAGGCGGCTTTGCCGATGCGGTGGTGTGGAATCCCTGGGTCGGCGGCAGCGCCGCCATCGCCGATTTACCGGCGGATGGCTATCAACATTTTGTGTGTATCGAGGCCGCCGCCGTTGCACGTCCGGTCGCCTTGGCTGCCGGCGATAGCTGGCTCGGCTTTCAACAATTGACCGTAACTGGCCCGGTATAAAACTGTGCAAGTGTCCTTGGCCGGCATCTTAATCGAATGACACAATCGGCATCCGACTTGATAAGGAACCAACCATGAGCACGGATACAGACGGCATGCGGACGATAGGCATGATAGGCGGCATGAGCTGGGAGTCGTCGGTCGAGTATTACCGCTTGTTGAACCAAGGCAGCAAGGCGCTATTGGGCGGCCACCACAATGCCCGCAGCCTGATGCTGACAGTGAATTTCCACGACATCGAACAGCTGCAGCATCAGGGCCGCTGGGACGCGCTGGCCGAGCACATGGCGGACGCCGCGCGCCAGCTGGCTGCCGGCGGTGCCGACTGCATCATCCTGTGCACCAACACCATGCACAAGGTCTGGCCGGCGATTGAACAGGCGGTAGCGATCCCCGTGCTGCACATCGCCGATCCGACGGCGGCGGCGATCAAGCGCGCCGGCTTGAGCCGGGTTGGCTTGCTGGGCACGCGCTTTACGATGGAGCAGGATTTTTATCGCGGGCGGCTGGAGGCGATGCATGGATTGCAGGTGCTGGTGCCGGAAGAGGCTGACCGCGCGCTCGTTCATTCGGTCATTTACGACGAGCTTTGTCACGGTCGGATCAACGACGCATCGCGCGCGGAATTTCAGCGCGTGATTCAGGGCTTCAAAGAACAAGGCGCGCAAGGCGTCGTCCTGGGCTGCACCGAAATCATGTTGCTGATCAAGCCGGAGGACTCGGCGCTGCCGACTTTCGACACCACGGCGCTGCACGTGCAGGCGGCGCTACAGTGGGCGACCGCCTAGTCCGGCTGTCGATCGCCGGGCGCATCGTCTCAATGCGGGCCGGCGTCGCATCAATCGAAGCGTCCGCCCTGCATCGGAAACGCCTTCAGGAACTCGGCAGCCGGCAGTCGTTTCCCTCCCGGCTTTTGCAGCTCGGTAAAGCGCAACGCGCCGCTGCCGCAGGCGACGATGACGCCATCGTGCGGATCGGCGCTGATGACGGTGCCGGCTGCGTGCGTGCCAACCGCGCTTACCGCTTGCGCCTGCCATAGTTTCAAATGGATGCCGGCGAACGGCGCGAAGGCGCCGGGGAAGGGATTGAAGGCGCGAATCTTGCGTTCCAGGACCTCGGCCGGCAGGCTGAAATCGAGCGCCGCTTCTTCCTTGCTGATCTTGGCCGCGTAAGTGACGCCGGCTTCCGGTTGCGGCGTCGACGGCAACGCATTTTGCTCCAGCAAGCGCAGCGCCTCGACGATCATTTTCCCACCCAGTTGCGCCATCTTGTCATGCAAGGTGCCGGTGCTGTCGCCGGCGTCGATCGCCAGTTTTTCGATCAACAACATCGGCCCGGTATCGAGCCCCTGATCCATTTGCATGATGGTGATGCCGGTCTCGCTATCGCCGGCTTCAATCGCCCGATGGATGGGCGCCGCGCCGCGCCAACGCGGCAACAGCGAACCATGGATGTTCAGGCAGCCATGCGGCGGGATGGTCAATACGCTGAGCGGCAGAATCAAGCCGTAGGCAGCCACCACCATGACGTCGTGCGGCGTCGCCTGCAGCAGCGCGTGGGCCTCCTTGGCAACCTCCGGATATTTGCCGTCCAGCCGCAGCGATACAGGCTGCGCCACCGGGATCTGATGGGCTTGCGCAAATTGCTTGACCGGCGATGCCTGTAGCTGCATGCCGCGTCCTGCGGGTCGGTCGGGCTGGGTCAGCACCAGCGGGATTTGATGGCCGGCGTCGTGCAGCGCCTTGAGCGCGACGGCGGCGAATTCGGGAGTACCGGCAAAGATGATTTTCATGGCGGGATTGTATTACGGAACTAATCGGTTTTGATGTGGGGGCTAGTGTCCGATTATTTTTCCCGGCTTGCACCCATAAGTCAAAAGTTGCACCTTGCGGTGTCATGAGCGGCAGCGGGGCCGCCGTATAGTGGATTTGCTTTTTCAACAAGCATCCCTATATCGAGGAGACAAGCAATGCAGCGCAGATACTTTTCCTTATTGATTGCCGCGTGTGCCGCCGGATTGCTGGCCGCATGCGGCGATGGCGGCGGCAATGCAGCGTCGGCGTTTTCAGCAGATGCAGTCGCGAATCGGCGCGCCCAGTCGCTGTTGGCGCAAATGACGTTGGATGAAAAAATCCAGATGGTGCACGGCGTCGGCATGTATACATCGCCGATTGCAGGCGGCGCCGGATTTATTCCCGGCATCGAGCGGCTCGGCATTCCCGACTTCAGCACGGCGGATGCTTCCAGCGGCGTCAATGTCGTCAATGCCGGCGCCACCGCGATGCCTGCACCGCTGGCCCTGGCCGCCAGCTGGGATGGCGATTTGGCGCGGCAATACGGGGCGTTGATCGGTACCGAACTGCGGGCCCTCGGCTTTGCCGAAGGGCTGGGCGCCGGCGTCAATCTGGCGCGCGAGCCGCGCAACGGCAGAACCTTTGAATACATGGGTGAGGACCCACTGCTGGCCGGTACGCTGTCGGCGCAACGCACGATAGGCACGCAGCAGCAGAAGGTGATTTCGACGATCAAGCATCTGGCCTTGAACAATCAGGAAACCAACCGCTTCACATCCAATTCCATCGTTGATGAAAGAACCATGCGCGAGCTGTATCTGCGCGCTTTTGAAGTGGGCGTGAAAGACGGTCAGCCGGGAAACGTGATGTGCGCCTACAACCTGGTCAACGGCATCAAGGCTTGCGAAAATCCCTACCTGATGACAACGGTATTGAAAAACGAATGGGGCTTCAAAGGCGTGGTGCAGTCGGATTGGATCTTTGCCGTCACCGATACGGTGCGTGCCGCCAACGCCGGCCTGGATGAAGAACAGCCCGGTTCGAGCGACGATGCGGTGGGCGCCTTGGGGCTCCCGACTTACTTCAATCAGCGTTTGAAAGCGGCGATACAAAACGGATCGGTGCCGATGGCGCGGCTGGACGATATGGTGTTTCGCAGATTGCGCACCTTGTACCGGATCGGGATCATGGATGCGCCGCCCCGCAGCGGCGGCACGATTGATGGCGCGAGCGGCAACGCATTGGCCCGGCAGGTGGCGGCGCAGGGCATGGTGTTGCTGAAAAACGATGCGCCGGCCGGTGCCAGCGTCGGCGCTTTGCCGCTGGATGCGGCCGCAGTGAAATCCGTGGTGGTGATTGGCGGGCATGCCGACGCCGGGGTGTTGACGGGCGGCGGCTCCGGCGGTTCGTTGACGCAAGTGGGCAATCCGGTCCCCTGTGCGCAGCCGTCCGCCAAACTGCCGCCGGAAAATTTGATGAGCGCTTGCGCCGCGTATTTCAAATCCGCTCCGCTCGCCGCGATCAGGGCAAAAATGCCGAATGCGAGCGTGACGTATTTCGATGGCAATGATGCCGCAGCTGCCGCCAATGCCGCACAAAATGCCGACGTGGCGTTGATCTTTGCGACCCAGTTCACCAGCGAGCACATGGACCTGCCGTCGCTGAGTTTGCCGGGCGTTGCCAGCGATCCGGCGAATCAAACCTATGACCAGAATGCCTTGATCAGCGCCGTGGCGGCGCGCAACAAGCGTACCGTGGTGGTGCTGGAGAACGGCACTGCGGTGACCATGCCCTGGCTGGCCGGCGTATCGGCGGTACTGGCGGCCTGGTATCCGGGGATCCAGGGCGGCGCCGCGATTGCCGATGTCTTATTCGGCGACGTCAATCCGTCCGGCAAACTGCCGTTGAGTTTTCCGGTCAGCGATAGCGACCTGCCGCAAAAGCAAATCTCGGCCACCGATCTGAACGTCACTTATAGTGAAGGCTTGAAGATGGGCTATCGCTGGTATGACGCGATGCAGATTGCGCCGCTGTTTGCCTTCGGCCATGGTTTGTCGTACACCACGTTTGCCTATTCCAATCTGCAGATTGCGAACGATGCCGGCGGCAATCCGACAGTCAGCTTCACGCTGAAGAACACCGGTGCCCGTGCCGGCGCCGAGGTCGCGCAAATCTATGCGCAGCTGCCGCTCAGCGCAGGCGAACCGCCGCAGCGTCTGGTCGGCTGGCAAAAGGTGCAACTGGCGCCAGGGGAAAGCAAACAGCTGACGCTGGTCATCGACAACGAGCGCCTGGCGATCTGGGATGTGGTCGGGAAAAAATGGCAAGTGCGGAGCGGCGACTACACGCTCTATGTCGGCACCTCTTCACGCGACGGCAATGCATTGAAGGGCGGGCTCAAGCTGTAAATTAACCACGCAGCTTGGCGCGGTGCTGAGTCGGGGACACGCCCCACTGCGCTTTGAAGAAGCGCGACAAGGAGCTTGGAGAAGCAAAGCCGATACGGTCGCTGATTTCACCGATTGACAGCTGGGTTTCTTCGAGCAGGCGTCGGGTTTCGATGCTTCTTACCCGGCTCAGCAGCGATTCGAACGAGCTGTTTTCGTGTTTCAGGCGGCGCAATACGGTCCAGCGCGAAATGTGGAATTGCTGGCATAGCATGGCCAGCATATCGTCGGTCCCGGCTTCCGGCGCGGAGCAGCGCAGCAGGCCGAGTATGGCGCTTTCGGCCTGGGCCGAGAACGTCTCGCGCAGCATGCTGCGCCGGCGCTCGGCCTCGAGTTTGCCGTGCACATAGCGGTTCAGCATCTGGTTGAACGAGGCATACGGCGCGTCCAGGTCGGCGCTGATGCAAAGCAGGCGATTGTGCATTTGCTGAAACCGGACCTGTGCGTCGATCCGGCTTTCGATCACGTGCGGCGGCGTTGCAAGACGGCCTTGCAAATCAATCTGGATGCGATGTCCAGCCCGAGGCAGATAGTGGCGGATGATTTTCGCGACAATCAGGAAATTCCCCAAAGCGCTGGCTGCCGAGCGTGGCGGCTCGCCTTCGCCTTCGTTGATGTAGTCAATTTCTATCCGGTCCGGCGCATGACGCAGCGATACAAAGTCCAGCTCGCCGATCGCATAGCGGTAACTAATGTAGTTATTCAGCGCATCGCGCCCATTCCTGCTGCAGGCGGCGAGCGCGGCGAAATCGGGGAAGAAAGGGAAAAGGTCTTGCAGGCTATCGCTGTCAAGCTGCGGAACGTAAGCCAGCCGGTCCATCAGGCGCAACATTTTCAAATGCTTGCCGCCGGCAATGCGGGCGCCGGTTTCAGCCAGCTCATGGGCTTGTATCCCGGTCAGCCGGCTAAATTCCGCCGGCCCTATGCCGCAGCGTTCCGCGACCGTTTTTATTTCCCGGGCAATCGCGTTGGATACCGTTTTGGAACGAATGTCTGTCCGCATCACCGCCCCCCATTTGCTTTTTATTTGCAAATAATACAACGCCGGAGGGGAGGCTCGGGACAGCGGCGCGCAGCAAATTGCGATGCGCCGCGATTGATTTTATCTTGCGTATTGCTTGTCGCGTTTCTGCTCGCGTTCTTCCTTGAGCATTTTGGATTTGATCCGGTTGCGCTTCAGCGGCGACAGGTATTCGACGAATACCTTGCCTTTCAAATGGTCCATCTCATGCTGGATGCACACCGCCAGCAAGCCGTCGGCCTCGACTTCGAACGGCTTGCCGTCGGCATCCAGCGCCCGCACCTTGACTCGCGCCGGGCGTTCGACGCCGTCGTAGACGCCGGGCACGGACAGGCAGCCTTCGTCGTAGACCTGCTTTTCTTCGCTGGCCCAGATGACTTCCGGATTGATGAACACGCGCAGGTCGGTGCCGGCGTCGGAGGTGTCGATGACCACCAATTGTTCGTGCACGTCGACCTGGGTCGCGGCCAAGCCGACCCCGGGCGCGTCGTACATGGTTTCCGCCATATCGGCGATCAATTTCTTCAGGCGGGTGTCAAAATTTGTCACCGGCTTGGCAATTTTATGCAGGCGAGCATCGGGATAACGCAGGATATTGAGTAAGGACATACGACTTTTGCGAGACAGTTAGGCGGGGTGGAAGTGGTTTTCTCTTGCTAGTTCAATCGTTTGTAGGCAGAATTTGATTCACTTTGGCAAGTTTTTTGCTTTCGATACCAGCACCAATTCAACGCACTATCACCGGAAACAATATGAAAAAGTTTAGCACAGCTGCACTCCTTCTTGCTTTAACGGCCGGATTTGGCACTTTGCCAATGGCTACCGCACAGGCGGCCACGCCGACACGCTGTGAATTTTTGCCTAACGCTCCGGACCAGCATGTTGTCGTCCGCGGCGATACTTTGTGGGGAATTTCCGGGAAATTTCTGCAACATGCATGGTGCTGGCCACAGGTGTGGGGCCTGAATAAAGAAGAGATTCGCAATCCGCACTGGATTTATCCAGGCCAGATCGTTTATTTCGACCGCGCTTCCGGCCGTTTGCGCCTGGGCAACTCAACCGGCGGTACCGGCGGCGTAGTCAAGCTGTCGCCGCATATGCGGGTGCAGGGCATGGGCAACGATGCGATCACCGCGATTCCGGCCGATGCGATCGGTCCTTTCCTGTCGCAACCGTTGATCATCGAAGATGAAGAATTGAAAGATGCGCCGCATATCGTGGCGCCGCAGGATGGCCGCATCAGCCTGGGCCAAGGCGACAAGGCGTATGTGGTCGGCGATCTGAAAGAGGCCACCTCGTTCCAGGTATTCCGCCCCGGCACGCAACTGAAGGATCCGGTCACCGGCAAGGTCATCGCTAACGAAGCCCTGTATCTCGGCACGCTGAAACTGGATCGCCGCGGTAAAACCGAAGGCGAGGCGCATACCTTTACCGTGGTCGAAACGAAACAGGAAATGCAATCGGGCGACCGCATCCTGCCGACACCGGTTGCACCGATCCTGAACTACGTGCCGCACGCACCTACCGGCGAAGTCAACGCCCGTGTCGTGTCGATTTATGGCGGCGTGGCCGCAGCGGCGCAGAACCAGATTGTGTCCATCAATCAGGGCAAAGCCGACAATATCGATGTCGGCACGGTGCTGCAACTGTCGCGTTTCGGTAAAACCATTGCCGATCCTTCCGACCGTAAAAAGATGATCAAGCTGCCTGACGAAGAATACGGCACCCTGTTTATCTTCCGCGTGTTCAACCATATTTCGTATGGCTTGATCATGGAAGTGAAAAATACTGTCGATATTGGCGACCTCGCCAAATCGCCGGAATAAGGGCGTCGATGCCAATGGCGGGCCGCGGTTGACGCAGCACCATGCGCCAGACGAACTGGCCGCTTGGCTGCGGCTGGCGGAGACCGCTGGCGTCGGCTTGGAAACCGCGCGCCGCCTGCTGGCGGCGTTCGGTCTGCCGGCAAATATCTTTGAAACGTCTTTTTCAGCTTTGCACAAGGTGGTGCCGGAACGCATCGCCTACGCACTGCTGGCACCGCTTTCCGAGACCACCCAGGCGCTGATAGAACGCACCCTGGAATGGCTCCAGCAACCCGGCAACCAGTTATTTACGCTAGCCGACAGCGGCTATCCGCAAGCGCTGCTGGATATCGCCGATCCCCCCCTGATGCTGTATGTGAAAGGACGCGCCGAGTTGTTGACGCGGCCGTCGCTTGCCGTGGTCGGCAGCCGCAACGCTACCGCCCAGGGCATTGCCAATGCCGACCGCTTTGCCGAGATCCTGAGCCAGCGCGGCTTGACCATCATCTCCGGGATGGCGCTGGGGATAGACGCCGCCGCCCACCACGGTGCTTTGCGTGGCGCGGCCGGCGCCGTCGAGGCCGGCAGCACGGTGGCGGTGATCGGCACCGGGGCCGACATCGTCTACCCGGCCCGCAATCGCAGTCTGGCACATCAGATAGCGGAAGCGGGCTGTATCGTTAGCGAATACTCACTTGGTACGCCGGGTATCGCAGCCAATTTCCCGCGCCGCAACCGGATTATTTCCGGCCTTGCTCGTGGCGTGCTGGTGGTCGAAGCGGCGGCCCAATCCGGATCCTTGATTACCGCCCGGATGGCGGCCGAACAGGGGCGCGACGTGTTCGCGATCCCCGGCTCCATCCATTCGCCGCTGTCCAAAGGCTGCCATCAGCTCATCAAGCAAGGCGCAAAGCTGGTGGAATCGGCGCAGGACGTGTTGGAAGAGCTCGGGTCTTTTGGCGCAGCGCCGGCCCCGCGCGGACCATCCAAGCTGGCGAAGAGTGTTGAAAGTCCTGCTGAAAATGCCGCGGATGACGATAAAGAAAAGCTGTTGAAAGCGCTAGGCTACGATCCTGTCAGTCTGGACCTGCTGGCGGCGCGCAGCGGGGTCGATGTGGCAACTCTGAACGCGCAACTGCTGGTATTGGAGCTGGAAGGGCTGGTCGAGGTACTGCCGGGCGGGGTCTATCGGCGGCTGGGCTAGCGGGAATTAACTGTTGTTGTTTTTGCATCATGGGCAGCATTTGTCAAATCCTGCGATACTTGGCGATATTTATTGGCGCCGAAACGTACTATGCTGGTGCCTACCCCACACTTATTAGCCTTATTTTTACCAAAGCGACACAGTAGAACCATGTTCGAAGTCCTTGTTTATCTGTATGAAACTTATTACCGGCCCGATGCCTGCCCTGAACCGGAGGCTTTGGTCAAGAAGCTGTCGGCGATTGGTTTTGAAGAGGATGAAATTTCCAAAGCGCTCGGCTGGCTGACCGACCTGGCGGAAACCAATTGCGAATTTGCCGACCAATATCCGCAGCAAACAACGTTTTCCGCCGGCATCCGCATTTACGCCCAGCAAGAAATCGACGTGCTGGGGACGGCGGCGATCGGCTTTATCCAGTTCCTGGAATTGGCCAAGATGCTCAACCCGGTCCAGCGCGAGATCGTCATCGGACGCGCATTGACGGTCAGCGAGACGCCGGTGCCGCTGGATAAGCTCAAGGTCATCGTGCTGATGGTGTTATGGAGCCAAGGCAAGGAACCGGATGGATTGATGTTCGACGAGTTGTTTCTGGACGAAGACGATGATTCGGAGCCGCGTCTTTTGCATTAACCGCCTCCACGCTATTATTGCGCACCGTCAACGCCAGCATTGCGCAACGCCAACGCTTGCTGTGCTTGCGAATTTTCCAACAACCCGCTTATCATTAGCCGCGATGTGAATTGCCGACCGCTATATTTGTAAAATAGTTGTTATTTGGCAGTCGCAAGCCACCCCTTTGATGCCGCCTGAAATCGCGTGCAAAAGCAAAAAATGCGCTGAAAACGCGCGCTACTTTCGAGACAAAACTATGAGCAAGACCCTCATCATCGCCGAGAAACCCTCCGTCGCGAACGACATCGCGAAGACCCTCGGCGGCTTCACCAAGCACGATGAGTACTTTGAGTCCGACGAATACGTGCTGTCTTCGGCCGTCGGTCACCTGCTGGAAATCGCGGTCCCCGAAGAATACGACGTCAAGCGCGGCAAATGGACCTTCACCCATTTGCCGATGATTCCGCCTCACTTCGCGCTGAATCCGATCGCCAAGACCGAATCGCGCCTCAAGGTGCTCAACAAGCTGATCAAGCGCAAAGACGTCACCGCCCTGATCAACGCCTGTGACGCCGGGCGCGAAGGGGAGCTGATTTTCCGCCTGATCGCGCAATATGCGAAAGCCAAGCAGCCGATCAAACGACTGTGGCTGCAGTCGATGACGCCGGGTGCGATCCGCGATGGCTTCGCCCATTTGCGCGACGACCAGGATATGCTGCCGCTGGCCGATGCCGCCCGCTGCCGCAGCGAGGCGGATTGGCTGATCGGCATCAACGGCACGCGCGCGATGACCGCCTTCAATTCGAAAGAAGGCGGTTTCTATTTGACTACCGTCGGCCGGGTGCAAACGCCGACCCTCTCGATCGTGGTCGAGCGCGAAGAAAAGATCAAAAAATTCGTGCCGCGCGATTACTGGGAAGTGCGCGCCGAGTTCGTCTGCGCCGCCGGTGTTTACGAAGGCCGCTGGCTGGACAACGCCTTCAAGAAAGATGAAACCGATCCCGAAAAGCGCGCCGAACGCCTGTGGAGCAAGGCCGCCGCCGAATCGATCGTGGCCGCCTGCCGCGGCAAGCTCGGCAACGTCACTGAAGAATCGAAGCCGGCCACGCAAATGGCGCCGGCCCTGTTCGATTTGACCAGCCTGCAGCGCGAAGCCAACTCGCGCTTCGGCTTCTCCGCCAAGAACACGCTCGGCCTGGCGCAAGCCTTGTACGAAAAGCACAAGGTGCTGACCTATCCGCGGACCGACTCGCGCCATCTGCCGGAAGATTATCTGGGCACCGTCAAGCAGGCGCTGGAGACGGTATCGGAGAACCACAACTACCAACAGTTCGCCGCGCAGATCCTGAACAAGGGCTGGGTCAAGCCGAACAAGCGGATTTTCGACAACACCAAGATCAGCGATCACTTTGCGATCATCCCGACCACGCAAGCGCCGAAGAACCTGTCGGAGCCGGAACAGAAACTGTACGACCTGGTGACGCGCCGCTTCATGGCGGTGTTTTTCCCGGCCGCGGAATTCCAGGTCACCACCCGCTTTACCGAAGTCTCCGGCCATCAGTTCAAGACCGAAGGCAAAGTGATGACCAATGCCGGTTGGCTGGCCATATACGGGAAGACTGCGGGCAAGGAAGCCGCCGACGACAAGGACCCGGAAAACAGCGGCACGCTGGTCGCCGTGGCCAAGGACGAGAAGGTCAAGACCGACAAGATCAGCGCCAATGGCCTGGTCACCAAACCGCCCGCGCGCTACAGCGAAGCAACGCTGCTGTCGGCGATGGAAGGCGCCGGCAAGCTGGTCGACGACGGTGAGTTGCGCGAAGCGATGGCCGGCAAGGGCCTCGGCACGCCGGCAACGCGGGCGGCGATCATCGAAGGCTTGCTGAACGAAAAATACCTGCTGCGCGAAGGCCGCGAAATGATGCCGACCGCCAAGGCATTCCAGCTGATGACCTTGCTGCACGGCCTGGGCGTCGATGAACTGACCGAACCCGAACTGACCGGCGAGTGGGAACACAAGCTGGCGCAGATGGAACGCGGCAAAATCAGCCGCGAAGAATTCATGCGCGAAATCGCCCAGATGACCCAGATCATCGTCAAGCGCGCCAAGGAATACGACAACGACACCATCCCCGGCGACTACGCGACCTTGCTCGCGCCGTGCCCGAATTGCGGCGGCGTGGTCAAGGAAAACTACCGCCGCTTCGCTTGCACCAAGTGCGAATTCTCGATGAGCAAAACGCCGGGCAGCCGTCAGTTTGAAATCCCGGAAGTGGAAGAATTGCTGACCAACCGCACCATCGGTCCGCTGCAAGGTTTCCGCTCCAAGATGGGACGGCCGTTTGCCGCCATCCTCAAAATCAGCCGCGACGAAGAGATCAAGAACTTCAAGCTTGAGTTCGACTTCGGCCAGAACGAAGGCGAAGGCGAAGACGGCGAAGGCGTCGATTTCACCGGCCAGACCGCACTCGGCCCGTGCCCGAAATGCGCCAGCCCGGTATACGAGATGGGACTGGCCTACGTCTGCGAAAAGGCGGTCGCCAAACCGAAGGGCTGCGATTTCCGCAGCGGCCGCGTGATCCTGCAACAAGAGATCTTGCCGGAGCAGATGGTCAAGCTGCTCAACGACGGTAAAACCGATTTGCTGCCGGGCTTTATTTCACAGCGCACCCGACGCCCGTTCAAGGCCTTCCTGGTCAAGGGCAAGGATGGCAAGGTCAGTTTCGAGTTCGAAGAGCGCAAAGCCAAGGCCCCGGCCAAAGGCAAGGCCAAAGCCGCCGCTGTTGAAGACGCTGAGACCGAAGCCAGCGAGACCAGCGTGAAAGCGAAACCGGCGGCCAAGAAGCCAGCGGTCAAAAAACCGGCGGTCAAAAAAGTGGTTGCAAAGCGTAAGGCTGCGTAACCAAGCAAGTAAGTAAGCAAGCGCATTATTGAAAATGACAAAAGCCGCCTTCGAGGCGGCTTTTGTCATTTGATGGCTTGTTCATGCCTCAGCAAATACGCCTTGCGTTCCAGGCCGCCGGCAAAGCCGGTTAACGCTCCCGACATGCCCAGCACGCGATGGCAGGGAACGATGATAGAGAGCGGATTGCGGCCTATCGCGGTGCCGACCGCACGCACCGCGTTGGTCTTGCCACAGTGTCCGGCATGCTGGGTATAAGTGCTGGTCTGTCCGAACCCGATGTCCAGCAAGCCGCGCCACACCGCCTGTTGAAATTCGGTGCCATGCAAGTCCAGCGGCAAGTCGAATTGCCGCCTGCGGCCGGCGAAATATTCGTCAAGCTGCTGTGCCGCCCGCATCAAATGCGGATGCTCCGGCGCATATTGCCAGCCGTCGTCCTTGCCTTTGAAATGGCGATGCTCTTCAAAATAAACGCCGCTGATGCCGGCCTCGGTTGCTGCCAGCAACAGCTTGCCGAGCGGGCTGTCGTGTTCGCTGAAATAGATCATGATTTCATCCTGGTTTTCATCCTAGTGAATGCCACAAAAGCAGCGCCGCATATCCGCGCCACGGTGCCCACGGCGCAGCATGGGCCGCTAGTTGGCGCTCGCTCAGGCGAGTGCCGGGCACCACCGCCTTCTGCAAGCCAAGATCGCCGGCCGGGAACGCATCCGGAAAACGCAGCGCCCGCAAAGCGATGTATTGCGCGGTCCAGTCGCCGATGCCGGCCACGGTTTTCAACTGCGCGACCGCCTCTTGCAGCGTGACGCCGGGTTTCATTTGCAAATGTCCTTGGGCCGCAAAACGCGCCAGATTCAGAATCGTTTGCGCCCGCGTTTTCGGCAACCCGATGGTGGCCAGCTCAAGCGCAGACACTTCGGCCAACTGCTCGGCGGCGGGGAAGTGATGACTCACCGCTGCGAACGGCGTCGCGCACGGCGTACCGAAACGCTGCGCCAGCCGCCCGGCCACCGTGGTGGCCCCCGCTACGCTGACCTGCTGTCCCAGCACGGCGCGCACCGCCAATTCAAAGGCGTCAAACGCCCCGGGTATCCGTATCCCTGCATGCGCGTCCAGCAATTGCGCCAGCAACGGGTCTTGCTGCAAGTGTTGTGCGATCAAGGCCGGGTTGGCGTCCAGGTCAAACTGCATGCGCAGCCGCGACAGCAGCGGCATCAGGCTGGGCGTCAGACTCGGCGCCACATGCACTTCGAGTTGCTGCTGCGGCGGCAGGTGCGTCACGCGCAACCAGCCGCTGACGCCATCGATGCGCACGCTGCGCATATAAGCCGATTGTTCTTGCTCAAGTTGCACCGCTTCGACGCCGCCGATCAGACGCCGCTGCAAATAGCGCAGCATGGTTTCCCAGGCAAACGGCGGTCGATAAGCCAGCCGGACCGTCACGTTATCCGCCTCCTGCGCGGCACTGGCTTTCAATTGCCGCCGCACCGCCGTCGGCGCCATCCCGTAGCGCTCACTAAACAGCGCGTTGAAGCGGCGCACGCTGCCAAAGCCTGCGGCGTCGGCCAGCACCGCCATCGGCAATGCCGTTTCTTGCAGAAGTTTTTTGGCGAACAGCAGGCGCTGGGTTTGCGCCAGCTCGATCGGCGTCACGCCAAAGTGCTGCACCAACACCCGCCGCAACTGGCGCGACGACAATCCGACTTCCTGCGCCAGCTGCTCCAGGTCGCCGCTGTCTTGCTCGTCGCGGTGATTCAGTGCGCCGGCGGCAATCCGCTGCCATACCGCGTAGGCCAGATTCTGCTGCAAGGCATAGGGCGCCAACTCCGGTCGGCAGCGCAGGCAAGGACGAAATCCGGCCGCCTCGGCGGCGGCCGCGCTGGCATAAAAAGTACATGAAGATGCGCGTGCGGTCTTGGCGGTACAGATCGGCCGGCAGTAGATGCCGGTGGTCTTGATGCCGACAAAAAAGACGCCATCGAAGCGGCTATCCCTGGCCGCCAGTGCCCGATAGCAGCTGACGTCGCTGAGCGGTGCGGGAGTGGAGTGTGGAGTGTTCATGGCGCATTTATACGCCTCGCCGCCAGCACCGTCTAGCCGCTTTCGGACATGCATCCTTGGCGTCTTGACTACGCGGCGACCTCGATCCGCGCCTCGACGGTGCCGCCTAATTTTTCCACCAGCGCATCCACTTGCTGTTCGGCGCGGCTGATCGATGCCGCCAGCCTGGCATCGCCGAACTCGTCGTACTCGATCGCCGCCGAGTGAAAGTCGCTAAGCCCCAGGTAATTCAACGGCGCGCGCAGTGCCGGTTCGACATGGTTCAGGTGCGCCAGCTCGCCGTCGTAGCTGTAACCGCCGCGCGCCGTCAGCACCACCACCTGTCTGGGCTTGTCGGTCAGCATCGGCCAATACGGTTCAGCGCTGCGGTTGCGGTCGAAGCCGAAGGTCAGCCCGACCCGCACGATATTGTCTATATAGGCTTTCAGCTGCGCCGGCATGCCGAAGTTGTACATCGGGGCGCCGATCACGATCACGTCCGCCGCGATCAATTCGGCTACCAGCGCATCGCTTTCCGCCAGCGTGTCGCGCATCCAGTCTTCGCGCGCGTCGACGGGGGTGAAGGCGCTGTGGATCCAGGCGCCCGTGACCGGTGCCGGCGGGGTTAGGCCGACGTCGCGGTAGGCAACCGTGTCGGCCGGGTGTTGCGCCAGCCAGCGCTGGACAAAATGGTGGCTCAGGCGACGCGTGTGCGAGCCGTGGGCGTCGCTGCCGGAGCGTCCGGGGCGGGCGCTGGAATCGATATGCAATAGATGAGCCATACTATGCCTTTCAAAAAGAGTCGGAAAATTTTTTGCTGCCGAGAAGCTATGTTCACTGTAGCCGTGCCGAGGAATGGCGACAAACGACAAATATCGCCGCATATAGCTGAGCAAAACTCATGCATAATTTCCTCGCCGCGGGCCAGTCCATTCGGCTCGCTAGCGCTTTCTTAAGCAGATTTGAAGTCATACGATTAGCCACCGCCATCACCGGACACCGACACCGCCATGAGCCAGCGCCTGCCTCCCCTACTCGCCTTGAGGGCTTTCGAAGCCACTGCCCGCCATATGAGCGTCAAGCATGCCGCCGCCGAACTGTCGGTCACCGCGACTGCCGTCAGCCATCAATTGCGGCAGCTGGAGGAGGCGTTGCAGGCCAAATTATTCGAACGCCTGCCGCGGCGGCTGGTATTGACCGCGCAGGGCCATATCCTGTACCCGGCGTTGCGGGAGGGGTTCGACGCATTTGAACAAGGCGTGGCGCGGATCCGCGCCGGACAGCTCCGGCAAGTCGTGACCTTGTCGGTGACGCTGGTGCTGGCGGCGCGTTGGCTGGTGCCGCATGTGGCGAGCTTCCGCGCCGCATGCCCGGGATTGGATTTGCGCATTCATGCGTCGGATGAGGCGGTGGATTTGGCGGCCAGGGAGGCCGACCTGGCGATCCGTTACGGCGCCGGCAAATGGCCGGGCTTGGCGGCGGAGCATTTGATGCAAGAAAATTTCGCCCCGGTCTGTAGTCCGGCGCTCAAGCTCAAGGATGCCGCCGATTTGCCGCGCCACCCTTTGATTCATTTCGCATGGCAGAAGAGCTTCCGCAATCCCGCCACTTGGCAGCGTTGGGCCAAGCAGGCGCAGCTGCCTGCACTGGAAAAACTGGATGCCGCGGCCGGCCTGTTCTTTTCGGACGGCAGCCACGCCATCCAGGCCACCTTGGCCGGTCAGGGCGTGGCCATGATGGGTTTGGCGCTGATTGACGCCGAACTGCGCAGCGGTGCGTTGGTGCAGCCGTTCGGCCCGGTGCTGGATGCCGGCAGTTACTACGTGGTGTGCGACGAGGCGCGCCAGCATGAGCCGCAGCTGCAGCTGGTCAGGCAGTGGCTGCACGGGCTGAGGGCGGTCGCGGCATAGGATGCCGCGGCGCCTGCGGTGGATTTGGGGGCATTTCGGTGGAAGACGCTGCGCTTTTCCACCCTACCAAATGATTTGATTTGTCATCAGATATGCAACCAGGCCAGTGTTCCCAGCACCACGCTTGCCCCGGCTGCACCGTAAGCCACCTTCTTCAGCCATTCCTTGCGCGTCAACAGCGTGATCGCCGCCAGTGAAATGGCGATCTGGATCGCGGTCATGGCCTGTGCCCAGCGGTGATGTTGATGCAACACTAACTCTGATTTTTCATCCCATGCCTTGGCTTCTTCTTCGAGCGCTTCGGCCTTCTTCTGCACTACCTCTTTTTCCGCCTTGTAGCGTTGCGCTTCGGCGCCGTAATGCGCGGCGTCGACGCCGGGGATGTGGGTCGCCAGTTCCGACAGGTTTTGCCGGCTCGATTTGGCCTGGTAATAATTCCATTGATTGGCTGCTTCGGTCTTCTTGATGGCCGCGTTGTTCTTGTTCATCGCGGCTTCGCTTTCGGTGGAGCCGGCCTGATAGCTGAACAAAGCGCCGATGGTCGCCATGATCGCGGTCATCACGGCGATTTTGCCGGCGAAATTGTCGCGGCTCTCATGCGCGCGCTCGGCGACTTCTTCCAGATGGTGTTCGTGCGGGCTGGGGACTTCGAATTCTTCTGCCATGGGGAATGATCTTTGAATGGTGATGAGTTGAAAAAAATATCTGACGGGCGCCTCAAAAAAACCGTGGCGAGCATCGCAGCCCTGAGATTGGGACGCGCAGTAGGTTTTTCGAGGTGCCCTGATGCGATAGCGCAAATCATGCCATAGACAACGGGATTAATGTCCGACTCTTGGCGCTAGTTGACTTGCTGGCATGCATCTGCGCCCAACAAGCAAAAACACAAAAGCCAGCTAAATCACAGACTTTGATTTAGCTGGCTTCTTGTTATTTACACCATGCAAAGCGTATCAATCGCCTTGCATCGCGACGACACGATCAATAGGTATAAAACATCCGTTGGATTTCTTTGGTGTCGTTGGTTTTGGTCAGCGCCAGCATCAACAGGATGCGTGCTTTCTGCGCGTTCAGCGTATCGGACGCCACGAAGTCCAGCGCATCGTCGTTGGCTTCACCGTTGCGCGCCACAATGCCTTGGCCGACGCGGCTGGAGCGGACGATGATCACGCCTTTTTTACGCGCTTGCATCAATGGCTCTTTCATTTGCGCGGCAATGCTGCCGTCGCCGACACCGGCCTGAACAATGCCCTTGGCGCCGGCCTTGACTTGCGCGTCCAGCGCGGCCCGGTTCATGTTGGCATAACCGTAGATGATGTCGACTTGCGGCAGCACATCCAGCTTGCTGATGTCGAATTCGGTATCGGCCGTATTCTTGCGGGTCGACTGGCGATAGAAGTGCGGCCGGTTGTCTTGCATGTAGCCGAGCATGCCGAGTTCCGGCGATTTGAAAGTGTCGGTGGTGGAGGTGTTGGTCTTGGTGACTTCGCGCGCGGCATTGATCTGGTCGTTCAACGCTACCAGCACGCCCTTGCCTTTTGCATCCTCGCTACCGGCCAGCAGCACGGCGTTGTAGAGGTTGATCGGACCGTCTGCCGACAGCGCGGTCGAAGGACGCATCGCGCCGACGATCACCACCGGCTTGCGGCTCTTGACGGTGAGGTCGAGGAAGTAGGCGGTTTCTTCGATGGTGTCGGTGCCGTGGGTGATCACGATGCCATCCACGTCAGGCTGCGCCAGCAAGGTATTGACGCGCTTGGCCAGTTTCAGCCAGTGGTCGTTGGTCATGCTTTCGCTGGCGATCTGGAACACTTGTTCGCCCTTGACGTTGGCCACTTTTTTCAGTTCCGGCACGGCGGCGATCAGTTTGTCGACGCCCACGGTAGCCGAGGTATAACCGACGGTGGTGGTGGTGTCGGCGCCGGTGCCGGCAATCGTGCCGCCGGTCGCCAGGATCATCACATTGGGGAGTTTGGCCTGAGCGTCTTGTGCATGCGCCGATGAAGTCGCCAGCAGCAGCGCGCTGAACATCATCAATGCGTAAGAACTGACGCTTCGTATTTGCAGTTTATGAGTAAACATAGATCTCCTGATTGATTAGTGGTTGTTGTGATTCAATCTACGTCGGTCACACACCAAATCACCTCCCTGATTGCGGATGCGCGGCCGAGCACATGCACTTTACTGGAAAGTTGGTAAAAAAATCAATTGTAATTTATGCATAAGGGCAACAGAGTGCTCTTACGCTACGTAGGAGTGTACTCACTGATTGCTTGTTGCGCAGGACACCATTGCCGTTAGGAAATTTATTGCGCGCGAGGGTCTTTTCAGATGCCGTGCCATATCACATGGATCACGCCGCCTCGGACTCCGGGTCCCGCATGATATGCAAATGACGCGTCGGGAACGGCATCGAGCAGCCGGCGCTCTCTAGCGTGGCTCTCAGCTTTTGACAGATATCCCAGCGCACCGCCCAGAAATCGGCGGTCGTGGCCCATACCCGGATGTTCAGCATGATTGCGCTATCGGCATGATCTGTGACCACCACCAGCGGCTCCGGAGTTGGCAAAATCCTGGCGTCGGTCGCCAGCATGGCCTGCAAGGCGCGGATCGCTACCGCCGGATCGTCGTGGTAGCTGATGCCGGCCGGAATATCCATGCGGCGCGTGGTGTGGCGGCTAAAGTTGGTCAGCGCGCTGTTCCACAGCTGGTTGTTCGGCACAAACAGGCAGATGCCGTCGGCCTTGGTCAGTTTGGTCGCGAACAGGCCGATTTCGTTGACGGTCCCTTCAACGCTGCCGTTGGAGATATATTCGCCGACCTGGAACGGCCGCAGGAACAGCAGCATCATGCCGGCTGCAATGTTTTGCAAAGTGCCCTGCAACGCCAGGCCAATCGCCAGACCTGCCGCGCCCAGGATGGCGACGATGCTGGCGGTCTGCACGCCGAATTGCCCAAGCACTGCAATCAGCGTCACCAGCCGCACCATCCACAGCACGATGCTGCGCACTACCGGGCGCAAGGTGGCATCGATATCGGCGCGCACCATGATGCGCTTCAAGCCGTTGGCGAGCAGCGACGACAGCCACCAGCCGAATATCAGGATCACGATCGCCAGCACGGCATTGATGCTGTATTTCACCGACGATTGCAGTAAAAAATTCCAGATGGAAGTGAGGTGATCAATTGCAAAGATATTCAAGGACAGCTCCTGTTGCGGAAATGGAATTACACGAACCTGGTCAGTGTGTGAATCTGGTGTGTGAATCGGGGGGGGGGCTCTATCTTACCAGCAGGCCCTGGGCGGTTTGTTCGATTCCACAGTGCGCTACGGCATTGTCGCCGGCTCCCCCGCTCTCGACACCATCAAAGACCCGGATATACGCGCACGGATGCAGGTCGTGACTGCAGCTGGCACACTCACACTGCTCGATTGGCTCAGAGATGGCAAGGTGGACGCCATCTTGCAGAATGTTGCGACCTTGAATTATCTGAACCTGCATGTCTATCAGAAAAAACTGAAGATAGCGCTGGTGGTTGACGATCATCCCGCCAATCGCTTACTGCTGAGCCGTCAGCTGTCGTTCCTCGGCATCCGATCAATGTCCGCGGAAAGTGGCGCGCAAGCGCTTGAAGTCCATGCAAAACATGTCTTCGATCTGATGATCACCGACTGCTCGATGCCGGAGATGGACGGCTTCACGCTGGTCAAGGAGATTCGCAGGCGCGAATCGGGACCGCAGGGCCGCTGTTTGATCATCGGCTATACCGCAGATGCACGGCAGGAGGTGTTGGCGTTGGCGTCCGAGGCCGGCATGGATGAGTGCCTGATAAAACCGGTCGCCCTTGAGCAATTGCAGCGCGCATTAACCAGGCATGGGGAAGCCGGCCTGCGATTCAACGATGCGCGATCGAAGCCGGAGATCGAGGTCGACCACGACATCGCACTTCGCAGCGGCATCCGCTCGGCGATCCATCGATTTTCGGACGGAGATCAGGAAATGGGCAGTATATTTCTAAAAACCCTGCTCGCCGCCAACCTGTCCGATGCCGAAGAACTGGCAGCCGCGATGCGCGCAGAAGACGCTGTCAAAGCAGCGCAACTGGCCCACAAAATCAAAGGGGGTGCGCAACTGATCGATGCGAGCTCGCTGATTGCAGCCTGTATTGCGCTGGAACAAGCGCTGGCAAGCGATCCGCTCCAATCCCAAGGTCATTACGAGCAGTTGCGTGCGGCGCTGGACACGGTCAATCGCACGCTGGAAAACCCAGCCCTGCTGACGGCGGCGTAGTGCAAAGAGCGACGTCAGGGCTGCGGATTTCAAGGAATCAATTGATGAGCTTTGGCAAAATCGGCCAAAGAGACGACGCTTCGGGTCTTGACGTTGAGCTTTTCGTACAGATGCACTTTATGGCTGCTGACCGTCTTGCTGCTGATGCATAATTCGGCGCCGATCTTTTTGTTGGAATAGCCCAGCGCCAACAGCTTGAGTACCGATAATTCCCGTTTCGACAGGCTGTCGCGGATCCGCTCGCCGTCGCTGATCTCCGGCGTGGATGGAAAGCAATTGAATCCCGCCATGATGGCTTTGGCGGCATTCAACATCTCGCTCAAGTCCTGCTGTTTGCTGACATAACTATTGGCTCCGGCTTGCAGCGTCCTGGACACGAACAGGGACTCCTGCTGTCCGGATAACACCAGTATGCGGACGTCGGGATCAAGCTTGCGCACCGCCTCGATCAAGGCGATGCCGTCCAGTTTCGGCAAGCCCAAATCGATAATCAACAGATCAGGTGAGTGTTGACGAATCTTCTGCAGGCCGTCTTCGCCATCTTTTGCTTGCGCGACAATCACATATTCGCCATCTTTTTCCATCAAGTATTTGATAGCCAGCAATATTGCTGGATGATCATCAATAACAACGACACGTTTCATGATTATCTCCAGGTTGACGATATGCAGCACATCAAGCACGGCGGGATTCATCGGTAGCACCGCTTTCGGACCCGCGATGCTTGCCTCGGCTTGGGGCCGTTTGCTACGGCTTTAGAGGTGTTCTTGGCGCGAACGTTCAGACAGCGAAAATGAGAGCCATTTTCATTCGTTAATCTCTAAGTATTATGCGAGAAGATGCTTGATAGAAATATCAGCGCTATCTGGAATTATTTTGAGAGTATTCTGATGCGTAAATTGCAAGCATCAAGCCAAACCAAAACTTTAGCGGTCTCCGGTTTGCTAACATATGGCCTGTTCGTGCATGCGCCGATGCAAAGATGCACATGATCCCTGTCTCCCACCCTCTTTAGCGACTTCCCATGAGCAAATACTGGAGCCCGATCGTCAGCCGCCTGACGCCCTACACCCCCGGCGAGCAGCCCAAGCTCAGCAAGCTGGTCAAGCTCAATACCAACGAAAACCCGTATGGCCCGTCGCCGCTGGCGCTGGCCGCGATCGCCCGTGAAGTCGGCGACAGCTTGCGGCTGTATCCGAATCCGGACGCCGAGCCGCTGAAGTTGGCGATCGCCGAGTACCACGCGCAGCACGGCATCACGCCGGCCCACGTGTTTGTCGGCAATGGCTCCGACGAAGTGCTGGCGCATGCGTTCCAGGCGCTGCTGCAACACGATGCGCCGATTCTGTTCCCGGACATTACCTACAGCTTCTATCCGACCTATTGCAGTCTGTATCAAGTTGCCTATCGGACCATTCCGCTGGCCGCCGACTTTACGCTGCGGGTCGACGATTACCTGACTGCCGGAGCAAATGGCGGCATCATTTTCCCCAATCCGAACGCGCCCACCGGTTGCCTGCTGCCGCTGGCGGAAGTCGAACGGCTGGCGGCGGCACAGCCCGACAGCGTGGTGATCGTGGATGAGGCTTATGTCGATTTCGGCGGCGACAGTGCGATCCCGCTGGTGGCGCGCTACCCGAACCTGCTGGTGGTGCAGACGCTGTCCAAATCGCGTTCGCTGGCCGGCTTGCGGGTCGGCTTTGCGATCGGCCAGCCGGACTTGATCACGGCGCTGGAGCGGGTCAAAAACAGTTTCAATTCGTATCCGCTGGATCGCATGGCGATCGTCGGCGCCACCGCGTCTATCCAGGACCAGGCGCATTTCGAGCAAACCCGGCAGGCGGTGATTGCCAGCCGCAACACCTTGGTTGCCGGTCTGCAGGCATTGGGTTTCGAGGTGCTGCCGTCGGCCGCCAACTTCGTGTTTGCGCGCCATCCGCGGCACGATGCCGCGCAGCTGGCCGCCACCCTGCGCAGCGACGGCATCATCGTGCGTCACTTCAGCAGCGAGCGCATTGCGCAATTCCTGCGCATCACGGTCGGCACCGATGCGGCATGCCATACATTGCTGGATGCCTTGCGGATTCACTTGCAATAAACTGCAACACTAGGGCACCACGAAAAACCGTAGCGAGCGGCCCAAGGTCGGGGCGAGAAGCACAGCCGTACGGAGGTACGGCGAGCATCGCAGCCCCGAGATTGGGTCGCGCAGTAGGTTTTTAGAGGTGCCCACTAGTTCGTCAATTAACCACACGGAACCCACATGACGTTTATTTCATCGCTAATCCCTGCTGGCGCTCGCCGTAGCCTGGCCATCGCCGGCGCCGCCTGCATCACGCTGGCCGCCTGTGCCGGCGCCGGCCAGAAACCAAGCGGCGACGATCCGCTATTGCTGGCATCGCGCTGGGAGCTGACCAGCTGGACCGGCCATCAACTGCCGCAAGCCACCAACGGCAAGCCGGTGATCCTCAACTTCGTGCGCGAGAAGGAACGTGGCCGGGTCAGCGGCCGTGCCGGCTGCAATCAGTTTGCCGCGCCTTACTCGGTGCGCGCGCCTGGACAATTGACGATTACCGAAGCGGTCACCACGCGCATGGCGTGCCCGCAACAAGCGCAGCAATTCGAAGCCGATTTCCTCGAACAGCTGATGGCGGTCAACCACTACCGCATCGCCGGCTCGCAGCTGGAAATGCAAGCGATCGACGGCCAGACCCTGGTTTTCCAGGCACGCGACAAGCCGAGTGCCGACGCCAAAATCAAGTTCATCTATGTCGCCCCGCAAAAGGCCCCCTGTAGCGCCGGCGTCATGCAAACCACCTGTTTCCAGATTCGCGAACGCAAGGAAGATCCTTGGCAGCTCTGGTATGGCGACATCAATGGCTTCGCATTCACGCCGGGCCACGACTATCGGCTGCGGATCCTGGAAGAGCAGATCGCCAATCCGCCGGCTGATGCCAGTTCAGTCAAATGGACCCTGGACCTGGTGGTCGAGCAAGGTATCGCCGCGCCATCCAAGTAACACCACGTCGGATTGAAAATGCACGCCGCGTCACATGAGCTGTTGCTGCTGCCGGGTTTCATGCTGGATCAAACCCTGTGGGACGACATGCGTGACGGCCTGTCGCAACTGGGGCGGCTGCATTTCGGCGATCTGGGCCAGGACGACTCTATCGCCGCCATGGCTACCCGGGTGCAGCAACACGCGCCGCCGCGTTTCGTACTGATCGGCTTTTCGATGGGCGGTTATGTGGCCCAGGAAATCATGCGCCAAGCACCGCAGCGGGTCATAGCGCTGGCCCTGCTGAATACCTCGGCCCGCGGCCAAAGCGCTGAGGAAATTGCGCGCAACCAGGCGCAGATCGAGCTTGCCGGGCGCATGCCGTTCAAGGGCTTGACCCGCCGCACGCTGGCCTCGTCGGTGCATCCCGGGCGCGCCGACGATCAGGCCTTGCTCGACCGCATCCAGGCGATGGCGCTGCGCAATGGTAAGCAAGTCTTCATCCGGCAATTGTCGGCGGTACGCAGCGACGGTTACGCCGCCCTGCATAAAATCCAGTGCCCGACGCTGATCGTCGCCAGCCGCAACGACCAGCTGCGCAGCGTCGAAGAGGCTGAGCAAATGGCCGAGCGGATTGCCGATGCCAGCCTGGTCGTGGTCGAAAATTGCGGCCATATGACGCCGCTGGAGCAGCCGGTGCAACTGCTGCAAATCCTCTCCGATTGGCTGATCTCGCAAAAGTAGGGCGGAAAAGCGTAGCGCCTTCCGCCGCATGCGGCCCAAACTCCATTTCATGTTGCACGTCCAACGGCGGATAACGCTGCGCTCATCCGCCCTACCAACGACATATCCAGAAATAGCAGGACGCCAATAATTGCCTTAGCAAGTAGGGCGGAAAAGCGCAGCGCCTTCCGCCGCATGCGGTCCAAACTCCATTACATGTTGCACGTCCAACGGCGGATAACGCTGCGCTCATCCGCCCTACCGGCGACCTATCCAAAAATAGCGGGACGCCAATAATTGCCATGGCGTTAGATAGCGTCTATAGTCGCTTCCGTCCCTGTTAAACAGGCAGGGATGAGGTTTAGCAGCCTGAGTTTGCAAGAAGTCACAGACCGCCCCAGGGCGGTTTGTGCCACCTTCGTACGCCCTCCATGGGTGGCGGCGGTGGGGAGCCTTCGGGCTGCCGGTTTTCCTTCTTGCACCGGTCTGCTAACCCTACCGTCTGCCGCTGTGTGTCAAGAACGCAAAAGCCGAAGTATCGGCCGCTGCGATGCTTTATTGAAGATGAGGGTCGGCCCCTCGTGATCGGCGTGCAGGCGCAGGTCACAAA